>JAISJW010000015.1 GCA_031261175.1 Lactobacillales bacterium | reverse complement strand
GATTCTCCTCTTTCTTGTGGTTGATTTTAGTAGTGTAAAATCATTTTATCAGAAATTGGAATCAATATGTCTTTTGAGTTTTCGAACAAACCCCATTAGAAAGTATACAACCGTTTTTTGCTAATCGCAATTAAGTCGTTTTTGGGACAATTCAGCACTCGAAATGCACCAAAATCGCGATAAAAACGATTAGCGAATTTTTTGCGAGTGCAAACTTGACAAAAAGGGGGCTAAAAAAGAGCGAAAAAGCCGAGTTTACACTCGCAAAATTAATTTTTCGGTTATTACTTTACGAAACTGACATAAATTGTTATAATATAGAAAGATTTTGGAGCACGAAGAGCCAGGGTCTTTTTATTATCGCGAAAATCGGAGGCAAAAAATGGATTTGACAAAAAATGCACGTTGGTATGTTATACAGACTTATTCTGGGCACGAGGACAAGGTGAAAACGAACTTGACCAACCGTGTTGAGAAGGAACATAAAGAGGACTTCGTTTTCCGCATCGAGGTGCCGGAAGAAATTATCGTCACTGAGAAGAACGGCGAAAACGTTGAGAAGAAACAGAAGATTTACCCGGGTTACGTGTTCGTTGAGATGATCATGAACGACGAAGTTTGGTACATCGTTCGTAACACGACCGGCGTTACTGGATTCGTGGGGTCGCACGGTAAGGGTTCGAAGCCCGTTCCGATGTACGACAACGAGGTGAAAGAGATCTTCAAACGCGCTGGTCTGAAAATGCACGAAAGCACTTATACTGTCGGCGACAAGGTGAAAATCATCGGTGGTGCCTTTGCGGGTACGCAGGGTGAAGTCACTGAAATTGACGAAAATACGCAAAAAATGGTCGTTTCGATCAACTTGTTCGGCCGCGACACGTCTGCCGAAGTGGACTTCGACCACGTCGACTTGGTTTAAAAGGCGGGCAAGTCAATGGCAAAAGACAAACGCGTTTTAGCGAAAGATAAGGCAATTCACAAAGCCAAAACGAATATGTGGTTATATGCGGGTGCAATCCGCTTGATCCGCGCGTTCTTTTTCATCGTCGGCGGTCCCGTCAAATGGTTCGGCCGCGAAAATATCCCGACTGACGAAAACTTCATCATGGTAGCGCCACACCGCACCGGAAACGAAATTTTCTACATGGGATTCGGTATCATGCCAAAACAATTCGCCTTCATGGCGAAAAAAGAATTGTTCACCAACCCCTTAATCGGCGGCTGGCTGCGCAACGTCCACGGCTTCGCGATCGACCGCGAAAATCCAGGGCGGGACGCTTTGGCAATTCCCATCGACATCCTAAAAACGTCTAAATTAAACTTGATGATGTTCCCGAGTGGTTCGCGCGAAAGCGAGGATCTCAAGGGTGGAGTGGCTTTAATTGCCTCGATGGCGAAAGTAAAAATTGTGCCGGCTGTCTACCAAGGCCCGCTGACTATCGGGGCTCTGATCGGTGGCTTGTTCAACAAAAAACGTCGTGCCCACATGGCGTTTGGTGCTCCAATTGATATCAGTGATCTCGGGCGGATCAAAAAAGAGCAAATTGAGATCGTCGAGGAGCGAATTGCCCAAGCATTTAAAGAACTTGACAACACTATTAACCCGGATTACGTTTACGTGCCGCGGGATTTACATTCGAAAGGTAAAAAATAATGGCTGAAGAAAAGAAATATGAAATGACCGCTGAGGGTCTTGAAAAAGTAAAAGCGGAATTACACGAATTAACGCACGTTAAGCGTCCAGAAGTTATCGAACGCATCCAAATCGCGCGCGGTTTCGGGGATTTGAGTGAAAACTCGGAGTACGATGCTGCCAAAGATGAGCAAGCTCACGTTGAGCAACGCATCAAAGATTTGGAAATTATCATCGACAACGCGGTCATCGCTGACTCTTCATCGGTTGCGGCGGATGAAATTTCGATTGGTAAAATCGTGACGATTCAAGAAAAAGGCGAAGACGAAGAAGTCTATATGATCGTTGGTGGCGCTGAGGCTGATCCGTTCACGGAGCCTGCTCGCATCTCGAATGAGTCGCCGATTGGGCGCGCTTTGCTAGGTAAGAAAAAAGGCGAATCGGCTACAATCGAATCACCGGCTGGCTCTTACACTGTTAAAATCAAGAAAGTTAAATAAGAAGGTGCGGGATTTCTCAATTTTGGAAAATCCCGCATTTAAAAAAATTATGAAAAAAACTATCATATTACAGGTGGCAAGTTTCCTCGCTCCGCTCGTGTTTCTCGGGGCAATTGGCATCTATTTCGGCCTTGAACCGTTCGGCCACAACACGCTTTTGTTCGGCGATATGCAGTCGCAGTACTTGCCGTTTTTTGAATATTTTAAGCGAATTATTACTGGGCAGGATAATATTTTCTACTCGTTCTCACTCGGGATGGGGGACAATTTCTTCCCGACCTTCGCGTATTATTTGACGTCTCCTTTGAACTTTTTGTTCTTTTTAGGGCGTTTAGAAGTCGTTGTGAATATAATTATCGCGCTAAAAATCGCTTTAATTTCGACATCGATGTTCTTCTTTTTGCGCAAATATTTCGGCGAAACGCGCGGAATTATGCTCGCCTTTTCGTTCGCCTACGCGTTCTGCGGCTTCACGACCGTTTATTTATATAATATAATTTGGCTCGATTCATTGTATATGTTGCCTTTGGTTATGCTAGCGGCGAAATGGCTGATTGACAAGCGGACGAAGCGCGCCGGCGTCGTTTACGCGGTTGCTCTGATGTTCGCCATCCTCGTCAATTATTATTTAGGCTATATGACCTGCATCGCGCTCGGGATCTTTTTCATCTATGAAATGATCCTAAAATACGATATTTCAGGTTTGTTGAAAGCTGGTCGCGATTTAGGACGTTTCGTTTTATACAGCGCTCTCGGCGCGTTGATGTCGGCGTGGCTTCTGCTTCCGACGTTGCTCGGAATGGGGCATACAGCTAAAGCTGTTCATGATGATGAAAACTTTCAAACGTTCGCTGTCAAATTGATTCAGGGTCCTAAAATACTGGCTCAACTAGGTTTGGATAACACTAATCATACAAATCGCCTCGTGCACCTCCCTAATATTTATACGGGTATCGTGGTGATTATGCTTGTCGCGACGTTCTTTATTATGAAAAATGTTAGCCGCCGCGAAAAACGTGCCGCCGCTTTTGTGACGATTGTGATGGCAGCGAGCGTCTTCATCGGCGTTTTCTACAACGCCTGGCACATGTTCCAAGAAACGGCCGGCTTCCCGTATCGCTTCAGTTTTATTCTAAGTTTCTTCTTTGTCTTATGCGCGTTCAGAGCGTATCAGGCAATTACTGAGCGCCACTGTCGTTTCTTGAAAATGAAGATGTTCGCCGTAACAGGTGGCTTAGTGGTGCTTTATATCGTTGGAATTTATCGGAATTTAGAGTTGATGAAACTCCTTCCTAATGAATATTTCCAATTTGTTTTCACGAAAACAGCGGTCTATTCTAGTGTGATTATTTTTGTTGTCGCCGGATTCTTAATCTATGCGGCGCAACGTCACCGAGTGGGAAGTTATCTCGTCGGAGCGCTTTTAATTGCCGAAGTTATGTTGAACTTTTATAACGTGAATCGGGTGCTGCCGTTTGTCGACGATACGCATCTCGACAAGAGTGAGCAGAAATTTGCGCGGGCGATCGATAGCCTGCAGGCGGCGGATTCGAGTTTTTATCGGATCAGCGACAAGCCGAATAAGGATATCGTTGACTACTCGGCTTATAACGAGGGCGTGCTGAATAATTTCTATCATTTGGATGAATATAATTCAGCTTTGAATGACGATTTGCGTCTGACACTGATGGATTTCGGGCTGTATTCGCGCAACGAACGGCGAATTAGCGACGTCGGGTTGACACCTTTGACGAGCTATCTGCTCGATGTAAAATACCGGGTTAAGGGTGAAGATGTCCACGAAATCAACATGGAAACGCCTAGTGTGGGTTACTTCGTGCCTGAGGATTTGAAAAAAATCAAACTAAAAGCAGGTAAAGCGCCGCGCAACTTGGAACGACTTGCCCAAGTTTTGACGGGCGATTCGAGCGTTGATCTCTACGAGGATTCGCTTGATATCGTGCGGACGGATTCAACGACTTACGAATATCACGCGCACGATGCCGGCGACCTTTATTTCTATACGAAGCACGCTAATTTTAGCAAATGGCAGGTTTCGGTTGATGGCGAAAGGGTTGCGACGAAGGTCCCGATGGAACGTCGAGCCGGGGTTTCACCAGCGTTTGTCAAAATTAAAACGCATATTAAAACAGGCGAGGTAGTTACGATCACGTCGAATAGGTCGCTGAAAGATATGCCTATTTTATTTGACCGAGCTGCGGTTGATGAAGTGATTTCGAAGATTGGTGAACATAAATTTAAAGGCTCGTTCGATACGCGGAAAAATACGTTCACGGGATCGGTTCACGCCCCGCGCGACGGCTATCTTTACCTTTCGATTCCGTATGATAAGTCGTGGAAAGCGACCATCAACGGACACAAGGTCAAGACGGAAAAGATTTTGGGTGACTTCACCGCTATCAAGGTTGGAAAAGGCCACAATAAGATAAGTTTGCATTATGAAAGCAAAGCATTTATGATTGGATTAGTGATTAGCCTAATTGCGCTGATAATTTTGATTGTACTTAGGTAAAAAGGGGGATTTTGGCAATTTTTTTAATTTTTTTGGCTAAAAATTAAAAAAAACGGCAAAATCCCCCTTTTTCGATTTTTATAGGTTAATAATTTAGTTCAAGTCGGCAAAAAAAAGCATTATATAGTATAATATTTAGGTTATAAATATTTTGAGGAGATAGCGATGAACGAGAAATTATTAGTGGCGACGGCGATTGAAGCTGCGCTAAACGGTGAGCTTGCTGCGAGCGAGATTGAAAAGTTACTTGAAACGCCTAAAACTAGCGCGCACGGCGACTGGGCTTTCCCATGTTTCAGTTTGGCTAAGGCATTGCGCAAAGCGCCGCAACAGATTGCTCAAGACATCATCGCAAACATCGACCAAACTAACTTCGACGACATCCAGGCGGTAGGTCCGTATCTGAATTTCCACCTGAACAAAAAGCAGGTTGGAGCGGCGACGATCGACGCAATCCTTAAAGAAGGTGGCAAGTATGCCAACACCGATGAGGGTGCTAATCGCAATATCGTAATCGACATGTCGAGCCCGAATATTGCTAAACCATTCAGTATCGGTCACCTGAGATCAACAGTTATCGGGGATTCGATTTCTAACCTTTACAAAAAACAAGGTTACAATACAGTTAAAATCAACCACCTAGGCGACTGGGGGAAACAGTTCGGACTTCTGACGGCGGCTTACCGCATGTGGGGTGACGAGGCGGCGGTTAAAGCTGACCCGATTCCAGAACTATTGAAATTATATGTCAGAGTCAACGACGAAGCTAAAGAAAATCCAGAAATCGATCAAGCTGGTCGTGACTGGTTCCAAAGATTGGAAGCTGGCGACCCGGAAGCACACGCAGTCTGGAAATGGTTCCGCGACGAATCTCTTGAAGCTTTCCAAAAAATCTATCAAGCCTTAGATGTCGAGTTCGACTCGTACAACGGTGAAGCCTTCTACAACGACAAGATGGACGTTGTAGTCGACCTCTTAGAAGAAAAACACCTGCTTCAAGAAAGCCAAGGCGCGCAAATCGTCGACCTTGAACAATATAAATTGAACCCGGCCTTGATCAAAAAATCAGATGGTTCAACACTTTATATGACCCGCGACCTCGCGGCAGTCCTATACCGCAAAAATACGTACAACTTCGACAAGTGCATCTACGCTGTCGGGGCTGAACAACAAATTCACTTCAAACAACTTAAGGCCGTTCTTAAAGAATTAGGCTTCGATTGGGCGGATGACATCCACCACGTTCCGTTCGGCCTAGTCACAAAAGACGGCAAAAAATTCTCGACCCGCAAAGGTAACATCGTCAAACTTGAGGACACAATCCTTGAGGCTGACCGCAGAGCCCTAGCCCAAATCGACGCGAAAAATCCTGACCTGCCAAATAAAGAAGAAGTCGCTCATCAAGTCGGAACTGGCGCTGTTAAATTCTTCGACCTGAAATCCGACCGCATGAACGGCTACGATTTCGACCTCGAAACGATGGTGAGCTTCGAAGGCGAAACTGGCCCCTACGTGCAGTACACCTACGCCCGCATCAATTCAATCTTAAGAAAAGCCGGGCAAGTAACCCCGCAAGCGGGCTACACACCGAACGATTATTCTTGGGAATTAATTAAATTATTAAAAGGTTACCCAGCTGTAATCGAGCGCGCAACCCGCGAACTTGAACCGAGCGTGATCGCTAAACACGCGATCAACTTAGCCCAAGCGTTCAACAAATATTATGCGAATGTCCGCATCTTAGAGAGCGATGACGAGTTGTCGAGCCGACTTGCCCTGATTAAGGCAGTTGCGACGATTCTCGAAGAGGATCTGCGGATTCTCGGAATTAAAGCTCCGCAAGAAATGTAATTTGACAAAAAAAATATAAGGTGTTAAAATGACTAACATAGATAAAGGTTTGCTAATCGTCCTGTCGGGCCCAAGCGGGGTCGGCAAAGGAACGGTCAGAAAGGCAATTTTAGAAGCCGGAAACAACGACTTCGAGTACTCAATTTCAATGACGACGCGCGGCAAACGCACGGGCGAAGTTGAAGGCGTCGACTACTTCTTCCGCACGCGCGAAGAATTTGAAGCGCTAATCGAAGCGGGCGAAATGCTTGAATACGCAGAGTACGCGGGAAATTACTACGGCACGCCGATGGCATTCGTGCGCGAAACGATTGAAACGGGGCGCAACGTCCTCTTAGAAATCGAAGTTCAAGGCGCGGAAAAAGTCAAAGAAAAAATGCCGGAAGGTGTCTTTATCTTCCTGACTCCACCGGATTTAGCAGCGCTACGTGACCGACTTGTCGGGCGCGGAACGGACGCGATCGAGGTGATCGAGGAGCGGCTTTTAATTGCCAAAAAAGAAATCGCGATGATGGAAATCTACGACTACGCCGTGGTCAACGACGAGGTCCCCAAAGCGGTGGAACGAATTAAGCATATTATCACGAGCGAGCCGCTGAAGGTCAGCCGCGTGATTGATAAGTATAAGAAAATGATTGAGAATTTATAGGAGAAACCAATGTTATTAAATCCGTCTATCGACCGTCTGCTGGAAAAAGTTAACTCGAAATACTCGCTAGTTATCTTGGCAAGTAAACGCGCTCACGAAATCAAAGAAGAAGAATTACAACGTAAAATTGACGAAAACGAACGTAATGGTTTGTTGAATAAAGCGAAATTGCGTTTCCCTACTCACAAAATCGAACGTAAAGAACGCGTGATTTCACGTGCGTTGGAAGAAATTGTTGAAGGAAAAGTGACTAGTCACCAAGATCCGGAATTGAAACGTGCGGTTGTGCGCCTTGAAGAAGAAGCTCGCGACAAACACTTGCTTGAATTGCACAAACAGTTGCAAGAGAAGGCTCGTGAGGAAACTGAACGCGCTAAGACTCTTGAGCGTCAAAACAAGCAAAAACGCCTTGAATTAGAAGAAGCTCAATTGAACCTTGCTAACATGGCAGCGATTCTATCTGACGACAACTTCGATGACTTAACGGTCGACGAGGCTTAATATCAAGAGAGCCTAGGCTCTCTTTTTTAATATCAAAACCAAAAAGGGGGCAAGTGAAGTGCGGGTAGCTCAAGTTATTATCGACGTAAAAGTCGCAAAATTAGATAATGAATATACTTATGAAATTCCTAGTTCGCTAGCCTCTTTGGTTCAGGTCGGTATGAGGGTTGAAGTGCCGTTTAACCGCCGAACTTTGATGGGGTTTGTGGTGGATATTTGTGAAATTGATCCTGCTGGGATTGGTTATAAAATTTTACCGATTACGAATGTTTTAGATGTCGCGCCCGTGTTGAATGACGAGCTTTTGGCTGTGGCTGATTTTATCGCGGATAATTATTATTCGTATAAAATTAGTGCGCTACAAGCGATGCTTCCGAGTGTGATGAAAGGGGCTTACTCGAAGGTTTTCGTGCCGAACGATTTGGCAAGTCCTTTGGAGCGCGAGTGTTATTCGGGCGAAGAACTTTTTAAGCAGGGTAAAGCAGACGTCGAATACGTTTTGAACGTTAAGAATAAAATCAAGACGGAGCAGCGTGTTAAGGTATTAGCGAGCGGCGAGATTGTAACGAAAAAAGATTACGGTTTGAGTGCTCAAAGGTTGAAAACGCAAGTTAAACACGGCGTGATTGAACTCGTTGAGGTTGAAGTTAAGCGTGATGTTTTGGGAATTTCAGGTCTAGAAAAATCTCGGAAACTAGAATTGAACGATGAGCAACAAGCGGCATTCGATGCCGTTACGACTGACGACGTCTATCTATTAGAAGGAATTACGGGAAGTGGGAAGACGGAAGTTTTTCTTCATTTAATCGAGAAAACTTTGAATGAAGGTCGAAACGTTATTTTATTAGTTCCTGAAATTTCTTTGACCCCGCAAATGTTAAATCGGGTAACTAGCCGTTTTGGCTCTTTGGTCGCAACGCTCCACAGCGCTTTGAATCCGAATGAACGCTATGACGAATGGCGCCGGATCAAAGAGGGTGATGCTCGCGTTGTGGTTGGTGCGCGTTCAGCCGTGTTTGCGCCGTTAGAAAATATCGGTTTAATTATTATCGATGAAGAGCACGAAGGAAGTTACGCGCAAGATAACGCGCCGAGTTATCACGCGCGTGAAGTCGCAAAATTCCGGGCTGAACACCATCGCGCACCCGTAATTTTAGCGAGTGCGACACCATCGCTTGAAAGCCGCGCGCGAGCACAAAAAGGTGTTTATAAACATTTAACTTTAACTAAGCGCGCTAATCCGAACGCAATTTTACCAAAAGTCGAAATTATCGATATGGCGGAAGAACTTCGCACTGGTAATTTTTCGATCTTTTCAAGCCAATTAAAAGAAGAAATCGCGACAACTTTAGAAAGTAAAAACCAAGCCGTTTTAATGATCAACCGCCGTGGATATGCTAACTTCATTATGTGCCGCAGCTGCTCGTATGTTCCTGAATGCCCGAATTGTGCGGTAAGTCTGACCTATCACGCATCGGATAATGCGATGCACTGCCACTATTGCGGACATCGCGAGCAGCGCCCGCAAACCTGCCCGAGCTGTGGTGGAAATAAAATTTCTGAATTCGGAGTGGGTACGCAGAAGGCGGTCACGGAATTGCAAAAACAATTTCCGGATGCCCGTATATTAAGAATCGATGCCGATACGACGAGCCGTAAAGGCAGTCTGAAAAAGATGCTCGATGAATTCGGTGCGGGAAAACACGATATTATAGTAGGAACGCAAATCGTCGCCAAAGGCTTAGACTTCCCGAACGTTACGCTTGTTGGGGTCGTGAACGCCGACACCACGCTTAATCTGCCTGATTACCGAGCGAGCGAAAAAACGTTTGAGCTTTTAACTCAGGTCGCCGGTCGTGCAGGACGCGCCGATAAACTAGGAACGGTGGTCATCCAGACCTATAATCCGAAACACTACGCGGTCGACCTCGTCAGAAATCACGACTACAACGAATTCTACCAAAAAGAAATGCGTTACCGGAAAATGGGTAAATATTCGCCTTTCTACTATGGAATAAGAATCGAAATCGTCGATAAAAATGAAGATAAAGCGCTCAAAAAAGCCTACGAAATCACAAATCGCTTAAAGCGCCAACTTGCCCAAAGTGCGATTATTCTCGGCCCAGTCGAGGCTCCAGTCAAAAAAATTAACAATAAATTTTATTATCACATCAACGTCAAATATCGCGACGAGGCCCTAATTAAGGCGGCCATCCGCGAAATTAAGGACGAAATCGAAGACATCAACATCGAGAAACTTGCCTAAAAAGCAGGTTTCTTTTTTCTTTAAGCCAAATTTAAGATTCGAGGTTTATAATAGCATCATACCAATAAGAAACGGAGAAAATAAATGAACTTCATCAAACGCGCCTGGCAGTATCTGCTGGCCAAAAAAGGAAAAAGCGTCCTACTCATCGTGACCCTTTCGGCGATCCTCGCCTTCGTCCTAGCAGGGCTGACTATCAAACAGGCAAGTGATGCCGCCATCGAGAACACGAAAAAAGATATCGGAGCGACAGTTACTTTGTCGATTAAACGCGAATACAGCGATAGCTTGCGCCAAGCGGCAATGAGCTCGGCGAATGAAAACGGTGGCGACTTCAAAATGTCGATGCCATCAATCGATGCAACCGAAGCTGATACTTTAGTTAAGTTAGCCGGCGTGAAAAGCTATTCATTGACTTCTTCGACCCAAGCGAGCGGAACTGATGCATTCACGCCGCAACTATTAGAAAGTTCAACGACTGATACTAGCTCGAGCCAACCAGGTGTTTCGATGAACGACCGTCCGATGGGTGGCGCTGTCAAAGAAATGACTGACACGGCATTTACGGTTAGCGGAACAAATGACCTTGCGACAACTTCGTTGTTCGCAGCTAAAACGGCTAAAATCGTTGATGGAACTGGCACGCTTAAAGATAATGAAGCCGTTATCGACAGCGCTCTAGCGGTTCAAAACTCACTTAAAGTCGGCGATAAATTCAGCATCACAAAAACTTTAGCTGACAGCTCAGTAGTAACTAAAGAATTAACTATTGTTGGAACTTACACATCAACTGCAGCGGTCAACGAAATGGCTGCCCGCATGCCGATGATGAACCCAGTCAACACAATTTACACAAATAATACTTTTGTTGGCGAATTGAAAAACGACACTTCAACTTACGACAACGTTTCGCTTGAATTGTCTGATCCAGCTGAAAAAGACAGCTTCATCGCAGCAGCTGACAAGAAAATCGATACTTCAAAATATGAATTAACAACTGACGACGATATGTACCAAAGCATGCTTCAACCGCTTGAAAACATCTCGGGTATGGCTCAAAACGTAGTTCTACTCGTAGCAGTCGCTGGTGCAATCATCTTAACGCTAATCGTCATTCTAACAGTCCGCGAACGTAAATTTGAAATCGGTGTCTTGTTAGCGCTCGGCGAAAACAAAGGGAAAATCATCGGTCAATATTTCGTTGAATTATTCTTGCTAGCCGTAATTGCGATGGGAATTGCTAGCGCAAGCGGAAACGTAATCGGAAACGCAGTCGGAAATCAATTATTAACGCAGCAAACCGCAGCGGCTGAAGTCAGCGATGGCGGATTGAGTGGTGGAAACGTTGAAGTCAAAACCGAAACAAACGGCGGAGGACCTGGTGGTGGAAGTCACGGTGGTGGATTCGGCGGAGGTCCGGGTAAATCATTTGGAATCGGTCAAACTGCTAAAGAAATTGAACAAATCGATAATTTAAACGTAAAAGTAACGGGCGAAAACTTGGCGAAACTTGCCGGAATTGCCGTAGCGATCATCTTGTTCGCGACGATAATTGCCTGTATCGGAATTCTGCGAATGAGTCCTAAAGCGATTCTGTCGAGCTATTAAGGAGGAGTGAAATGTTAGAAGTAAAAAATGTAACCTACTATTATACGAATGCTGATGAGGCGTTGTTCAAGAACGTAAATTTATCCTTCGAACCAGGAAATGTCTACTCAATCCTTGGTTCTTCGGGGTCGGGTAAAACGACGATGCTGTCGTTAATTGCCGGTCTGGATTCGCCCAAAGAAGGCGAAATCATCTACAATGACAAGTCGGTCGGTCGCAATTTGACCAAGTTCCGCCGCAATGATATTTCGATCGTCTTTCAAGCTTACAACTTGATTCCGTATTTGACGGCGTTTCAAAACATCAAAAACGCCATCGATATCGCCGGTATCGACAAAAAAGTCGATATCAAAGCGGTGCTTGAAAGTGTCGGAATTTCTGAAGATTTGCAGCACAAAAAAGTGACGAAATTGTCAGGAGGCCAGCAGCAGAGGGTTTCAATTGCCCGCACGATCGCAGTTGGACACGACGTGATTGTCGCCGACGAGCCGACCGGGAACCTCGACGAAAACACGACGAAAGAGGTCATCGACCTGTTCAAGAAACTTGCGCACGAGCACAATAAAATCGTGATTATCGTGACGCACGAGGCCTACGTGGCCGACTCGAGTGACGTTGTCTTCGAGCTCAAAAACCAAGTCTTTACCGAGAAATCGCATAAATAATCTCCCCTATTTGCGGGACTGGCTGTTGTCAGTCTCGTTTTTTTGCAGTATAATAGCGATAATGAAGAGGTGAACGTATGATTAAAAGAACAGATAACCCGGGCGACGTCGACACATCCGCGATGAGCCAGTGGGAACGCGCAATCAGCGGAAATTGGTATTGCTACGCCGCGGACAAAACTTTGGAAAACCGCATCGAGGCAAGTAAGGGCGCTCCGCTGCCCGGAATCCATCCGAGTTGCAATGTAATTGAGCCGATTTCGATTGACTATCCGGAACGTTTTGTGGTGGGCGAAAACACTTTGCTAAATCACCATTTAGAAACCTTGAGTGCCGGAATGGTTACGATTGGAAAAAATTGTTTCATCGGGCCGCACGCTCGTTTTTACACTCCGAATCACCATATTACAGATTTGGCGTTTCGTCGCGCCGGTTGGCAGTATGATGCGCCAATTACGGTGGGTGACGACGTTTGGTTTGGTGGCAGCGTGGTCGTTTGTCCAGGTGTCACAATCGGAAATAATGTCGTCGTTGCAGCAGGAAGTGTCGTAACCAAAGATTTTCCGTCAAATGTAATTATCGGGGGAAACCCCGCTCGGATTATTAAGGAGATCGAAGGTGAATAAAGACGAAATTATCGCGCTGATCCGCGCTGCTAAAAACCCAGTATATCTAACAGGTGCTGGTGTTTCAACCCTGTCTGGAATTCCCGATTATCGCTCGATGAACGGTATATATTCGCAAGGGCCGGAATATCTTTTGAGCCGCGAATGTATGCTCGAAGAAACAGATAAATTTTACGAATTCGTTAAACAAATTTATCATCCTGAAGCTGAACCCAATGTCGCCCATTTCAAGATGGCACCGCATAAAATTGTAACGCAAAACATTGACGGTTTATTCGAGAAAGCGGGTGCGCACGACCTTGTCGAATTTCACGGAACTTTATACGAGTGCCACTGCGAAAAATGCGGTGCCGATGTAGACTATCACGAATTTCTCGGAACTTATACCCATGAAAATTGCGGTGGCATAGTCCGTCCAAATATCGTCTTGTATCAAGAACAAATCAATCCTGATAACATCGAGCGCGCCATTCAATATATCGCCTACGCCGACCTTGTCATCGTCGTCGGAACATCGCTCAAAGTCTATCCGTTCGCCGGTCTAATCCAATATGCGAACGCGCCGATCATTGTAATCGATAAAAACGAAATCTACGGCCCGCAAACTCATAGCTACGTCGGCGATATGCGCGACATTTTCACTGAATTATAAAAACCCGCCCTGGATGACAAGATTTTTAGAAAAAAGGTCGTTTTTTGGCAGTTGGGGGCGGGTATAAAATCTATACCCGCCCCCAACTGCCAAAATAAGGGCAAAAAACGAAAAATCTTGTCATCGAGGGCGGTTTTGAGCACTTCACTTGCCCGCACTTTAGAATTAAGCCCCCAAAGGCCCCGATTCGGGCGGATGTGGTATAATTCTCTTAGATATATTTCTAGGAGGATTTTTTTGTGCTTACAGTAACTGATGTCAGCTTGCTTTTCAGCGATCGCAAACTTTTTGATGAAGTAAATATTAAATTCACGCCGGGCAATTGCTACGGCCTTATCGGCGCGAACGGAGCGGGGAAATCGACTTTCCTGAAAATTCTGGCCGGCGATATTCAACCGACGACGGGACACATTTCGTTAGGACCTGACGAGCGCCTAAGCGTGCTGCGCCAGAACCATTTCGACTACGAAGATATGCGTGTAATCGATGTCGTGATCAGCGGGAACGAAGAGCTTTGGACGATCATGCAGGAAAAAGATGCAATTTATATGAAGGAAGACTTTAGCGATGAGGACGGAATCCGGGCGGCTGAGTTGGAAGGAACTTTCGCGGAGCTAGACGGTTGGGGAGCTGAGCCAGATGCGTCGCAACTTTTGCAAGGTCTTTTCATCCCTGAAGAACTGCACTATTTGAACATGAGCGAGCTTGCTGCGGGGCAAAAAGTGAAGGTTTTACTAGCGAAAGCGCTTTTTGGCAAACCGGACGTTTTGCTACTGGACGAGCCGACCAATGGTCTTGATATTCAGTCGATCGACTGGCTTGAAGAGTTCCTAATTAACTTCGAGAACACTGTCATCGTCGTGTCCCATGACCGTCACTTCCTGAACAAAGTCTGCACGAATATGGCGGATCTCGACTTCGGAAAGATCAAACTTTATGTGGGTAACTACGATTTCTGGAAACAGTCGAGCGAGTTAGCCCAAAAACTTTTGAGCAACCAAAACGCTAAAAAAGAAGAAAAAATCAAAGAGCTACAAGAGTTCATCGCGCGTTTCTCGGCAAACGCCTCTAAGTCTAAACAGGCTACTTCGCGTAAAAAAACACTCGATAAAATCACGCTTGACGACATTCAAATTTCGTCTCGTCAATATCCGTTCATCCAGTTCCAAAGCGAGCGCGAGATGGGGAACGACCTTCTGCAAGTCGACAACTTGAACCTGACAGTCGATGGAAAAACGATTTTCAAAGACCTTTCATTCACACTTCGTCCGAACGACAAAGTGGCGTTCATCTCGAACAACGATATCACGCCGACCTACCTATTCAAGGTCTTGACGGGCGAAATCGCGCCTGACTCGGGCGAGATCAAATGGGGTGTTACGACGACTCAAAGCTACTTGCCCAAAGATATGACGGCTGAATTCGAGGGCACTGAAAGCATCCTCGACTGGCTTCGTCAGTACGCCGGCAAGGAAGAGGATGACAACACTTTCCTTCGCGGCTTCCTTGGGCGCATGCTGTTCAAGGGCGAAGAGGTCAACAAGTCGGTCAATGTCCTTTCAGGGGGCGAAAAAGTCCGCTGCATGCTGAGCAAGTTGATGCTCCTTAAAGCCAACGTGCTTGTGCTCGACGATCCGACGAATCACCTGGATCTGGAGTCGATCTCGGCGCTGAATGACGGCCTGATCAACTTCCGCGAGTCGGTGCTGTTCACCAGCCACGACCACGAGTTCATCCAAACGGTCGCCAACCGCATCATCGTCTTGAGCGACAAGGGAATCGTCGACCGCGCTGAAACGACTTACGACGAATTCCTCGAAAATAAGGACGTGCAAGCCCGCGTCAAAGAGATTTTGAACTAAAAAAGCATAAAAGCCAATTCGGCAAGTAAAACCGCCCTTCGCACACGTTTGCGAAGGGCGGTTTTTAAGCGCTCTAAATAGCCCTACTGTTTTTTAAGGGCTTTTTTAGGACTTTCAGACCTCGAAACTACTAAAAAACACGTTAAAAACAGTAAGCGATTTTAAGCGATAGATTTTCTGGAAATTTGCAAGCGTTTTCTCTTGACAAACAGACGTTTAAACGCATAAAAGGGCGTTTTCGACCTAAAAAACCAATTATTAAGAAAATCTTAATTTTTATCGAAGTTTCTAAGAAAAAATCGGGTTTTTCAAGTTCAAATCATAGACAAAATCTCGATTTTTCTATAAAATATAGAAGTATAGACTCATATTAGGGGCATTGTGTCCAATTTTCGGGTCAAAATAAATAAAAACGTGCGAATTCGCACTCAAGAATATTTCTTGATAAAGAGAGGAAACAATACTATGAACGAGAAGAATCTAAATCGTCGTTTCGAGAGAAAGGAAATCCGCAAACACAACGGAAAAGGGATGCGTAACCGCGCGTTCATCGCTGTGATGCTGGGTATTTTGTTCGTACCTTACGCGCAGAATTTATTTGACGGGGCAAGTGTCGCACCGACCTACGCCGCCAATGACTCTGCTGCGAAAGCCGCTAGCAAAACTGAGGACTCGACAGCAAAAACTGAAGACTCCCAAGCTCCTGCGGTCGAAACACTAACTAAGGAAGACTTAGCTTTCCAAACGGGCGAAAAAATCGCCTTTGATGGGAAAGACGAAGGTTCGATCGTAGATAGCATCACTATCGACAAGATAGCTGATGGTACCGGAACGGTTGTTGCGAATCTCGATAGCGAAGGTCGCTTTGTGAAGCAAACTTTCGAAGTCACTAAAGGCCTAAGTGTCGATGTGAGCTACGAGTTCTACGCTAACGTTGAAGGAGAGTATGCGAAAGTTAAGGACAATAATGTCTTGCTTAAAGCATTGCTTGCCGAAACTCCGTTAAACGTTGTAACTACGTTGCACTGGAATAACGAGATCAAAGCCACTGACCCTAAAAAGGATAAGGAAGACCTTGGCACTTACATTGGTCAACGTGCGCGCTTGTCGACTGACTTCTTGTTAGGTAAGGGCCAATTCCTTTCTGAAGGTATCACTAGCCTGCCACTTGACGTCGACGGCGTGGAAACTCGTCCTGAAGCTGTCTTGTACAACGATAAGGGTGAACTTGAGAACGTTTATACAGACGGTTTGTCTCCTCTTTTGACAAATAATCTGTACAACAAAGAGCAAGACGTTGCTAACTTCTTCAACACTGAAAGTATGGTCGGTAAAGAAGGCGAAGACTTCGAAACCCTTACAGAAGGCAAGTCATGGGACTTCCTAACTCTTCTTTACGGCGAACATACATTGAAATTCGCGAACGATGTTGTTGATCCTGAACAATTACTAAACGGAAATCCTGTTCGCTACTATACTAATGTCGATAGCGTTAAGTTCCAAAAATACTCTGCCAAAGAAGTTGAAGAGTTCCGTACGGACTCAACAACTCCGGTTGATAAACACCAAAACGAATATGTAAAAGACTTATTAGAATATAAAGGTATTGTCAAAGATGATATCGATTTATTAGAATTTCCAAGCAACGATATCTGGTACGGAATGAATGCCAAAGATGTACCAGCATTGAAACCTTATTTTGAAGAAACTGTCCCAACGGACGTTCCTGATGAGTTGTTAACAAATGATCAAAAAGGACATAAAGATTCTGAAATTGCTAAAGAAGCTGAAGAATTAGTTCAAGAAGAACAAATTGCCCAAGGAGACAAAGCTAGCGCCTTCCAAGTTCCAGGATTCAACGATTCTGAAATCCAAGGACCAGAACGTCCAGCTAATAGATTGGCGGGCGAGGCAGAGTTGTCGGATGTAAACCTGAGCGGATACACTACGATCAAAGCATCTTCAAACTGGGATGCGCGCGCGCAAGTGCCATGGGTTAAAGTCTCGTGGGTTGATGACGTTAAAGATTCGCTTGACCCTCTAACAGGTGTTTCGACTAACGAATATCGTTTATCACACACGCAATTGGGATCTAGTATTCCTTGGACAGATATCACCGCGTTCCACGGTAAACCGCTTAAAGTGTTGATGATCCACTCGTTCGATGTTAAAAAATCGGCGGATGAAAAATTATTAAACAAAGGTATTCAATACTGGTTGAACCGTAACTTAGGACTAGTAACACCTGGTACAAGCCAACCGCTAATCAGAATTACTCCGAAATATATCAATACAGCAGGTTACAATCTTGCTGACCTAGACACTGAAAATGACGAGTCTAATCAAAAACTTAAACCTGAAGATTTAACTTACACTGACGCAACTGGTAAAAAAGTTTACTACGATGCCGTAATCGTTCAAGGTCGTCTCGATATCGTTAAATATAACGATGCTAACCCGGCGCGTGACTATTCGATGACGCGTTACCTAGATAGCGACAACTACTCTGCGTTAACTAAATACATTAAAACTGGCCACGGTTTATTAATTAACACAATGGCAATGGTTCCAAATAATGCGGTTATCAAAGACGGTTCTACGCGTTTTGAAACATCGAAAAACGACTCTGCCACTGGAACGGTTCCCCCAACTGGACCGGTCCACACTTGGGCGGATTTGATCAGACAAGAAAACTTGATCCCGACAACTATAAGTGGTGCCGGTACACCTCACGACTCGTTAGGTATGTCCGCTTATAACGTAGACAACTACGTTAAAATGGTCACTAAAAGCGGAAAAAATGGTGCTAATGGTATCGCCGGTCTTAAAATGCCAGATTCGTTGAGATCCGGTGATAACGGAGTAGTTTCGAAATACGCAGACTACGTCGATAAATACAACTACCCTTACGTTCTTTCGCCCGTTCTAAAACTAGCGCTTTCACCGGAAACGGACCACGGGCAATTGCCGGATATCTTCGCGGCGGGTGACCCTGAAGGGCAAGTCGAACCAGGGAACTACCTGATCGGGACAGCGGAACAAAAACGTACTAATATGGGATTTGCTTTCCCAGGTGCTCCTGGCGGTGAAAAAGTTCTAACTTTCGATACCGCTATCGACCCTCAAAGTAATACTTACGACACGACTGCTGGTACGCCTGGAAATGATAAAACAGCTCTTTACACGCAAGGAAATATCGCAGTAGCGGCAAGTTTTGGTGACGAGCAATCGGCTACCTTGCTAGAAGCAAAAGCTTATGCTGATGCCCTTTATGCAACAAGCCACGCAACAACTAACAAACACATCAATGACTATTTAGTTAAAGATAATAATGCACCGAACACTCCGGTGTTAACTTCGGTTTATAATGACCGCCTAATTTTCGGGGCAACTGATGAAGGTCTTCACTATGCCTTCAACGTTTCTGATAAACAAGATACAGCTACAAGTAACGGTCACGAAACCTTAGCGGTTGTAACTAGTGATATCAATTACTACTATTATAAATTTAGTTCTGCTCCTGATGGCCGCGATAGCACTGTGCTTTATGCAGAATTAGATTCGTTAAAAGCTTCTAGCGTTAAACTGGATGGTAGCGCCGCCGCTGCCGGCTGGAAAGCAGTCAAAGTCGATTTGGCAAGTTATTACGATAACTCACCACGTCGTCTAAGTATTCAAGGTAAAGAATTCCTGTCAGCTACTGATTCAACTCAAATTGATCCGGCTAAAGCTAACTTAACAACTATCGTTAATGACCGTTCTGGAAATTACTCACCGGTTTCACGCGAGCAAATCGCAAGCCGCGACTTTAAAGTTACCGAAAGTTACCGGACTGAAAGTTTAGTAGCGTTAAATTCAACAGCCTACACTCGTTCAACATATCAGCCAAAAGCTGATGGTACTTACGAAACAATGGATTCAGCGGTAAAAGGTGGAAATCCCGTTGCTGTTACTAGCTATGCAGCGATTCCACGTGCTGGTTCAGCGACCGTAGCTCCTGAATTAAAAATAGATTCAGTCCATCTTCCAGATAGCTTCAAGGATACTGTAAACGCACCGAATGACTTAGATGGTAAAGCGACTGCAACTCGCTTCTCCGATGCAGCGTTTAACACAGACAATAAGATAAAAAAATTATTCTCCGGTGACCGGACTAACGATGTCTACCAAGTTTACGCTATCTCAATCAACGATGGCGAAGTTATGAACTTGCCGGCGGCAGCTGGAAATACCACGTATTTTGGCGATCCAGATGTTCAAGTTATAACTGGAGCGGCAGGAACTAAACCGTTAATCAAATTCACGGACATCCGCGAAGATAAACACGTTCGTTACTTCTACCACGTTGTTGAAGTATATAATAACGGGAATACTAGCCAAGACAATTCAAATGCTGCCAATGGAACACTCTTCGCCGATGCGAAGAAGAATATGCAATTGGTAGAGACGGGCGACACGAGAAAAATCCAAGTTGAACGTGTCATCATTAACCCTACAACAGTGTCGAATGTTCGGGTTGAAACAACTTCCGGCTCTAAAATAGGGATTCACGAAGAAGGAGGATCTTCGGCATATTCTAGCAATCACGTAAATGCTCAAGTGACTGGCGGTAAGGTTACTTATCGGTTCGACGACTCAGGAGTTCAAGGAGATTCTTTGGAGGGCGCTTCTGCAGGATCATATAACGTTGCTGGTCAGGTTGGATCATTAATTTATTATTCTAATAATCCTTCAGGGAATCATGACGGAGCAGGAGATGCCAACAGCTATCGCTCTGGTCGCTATGAACGCTTCCGCGCTAATACGGGTACAGCTTCCGTGATTTTCCCTCTTACAACAAGTGGGCAAATTATTAAAACGAAAACAGGTGCGCCAGAAACGATTACTGTCTGGTATGATAATGTAGGTGTTTATACAACAGATGCCACGCAAGACATCGAAAAAATGAAACCGCTAGGTGCGAAGTTAACTTTCACTAATATTATGCCTGCAAGAAATTCGACTGTTGCCCCAACTACAGATCAACCGGCGCGTATCCAATTCTCGGCTAATATGTTCTCGGGTTATTTCTATCGTAATATTTCGAGTTTCGACATGAGCGTTGAATACTTCGATGCCTCGACAACGAGTGATGTTATCGACCGTGAAACAGGTAAAGCTAAGACCCAAGTCTTATCTAGTGATTATGGTACGCCGCTTGAATTGGTTCAACCGGATCCGTCTCTACTTGACAGTTTAGCTAATGATCCTGAAATGGTCAGCCTCTATGACGAAGAGTTAGTCAAAGCTAAATACAAACCAGTAATGACTTTTGCTTCTCTTAATCGATACACAGATACTCCAAGTTCAAGTACGGCAGCTTCCCAATCGGCTTGGACAGCAGGCGGCAATACTGGCCTAGGACAAGTTGAGTTTGCTGGTAAAATTCCGTTAGATGATAGTGGAAATACAATAACAAAGAGCAAACTAGGACAGTCGGTAACGTATCAAGGTACAACATATTCTTCTCTAAAAGTTAACGATTACATATCGATGGTCCAAGTTGGCGAGATAACACCGCGAAGCATCATTGATTTCCAAGGTGGTTTGCGATACCATAAGTTCTTTGCCGGAACTTCAGAATCACAATTAGAGTTCACTTATTTCTCAAGAACGGGAACGGGTTATACATCAAATGCAGCAACTCAGCATACGGGTAATAAAGGGTTCTTTAATCTAGACAGTGATAGTGGAACCAAAGCGCCGCCGCCACTGGACAGCACAAGTACATTAGATGGCTCTACTGTTACTAAAGGAGATAAAGATCCTAGTTGGATTAAAACAATCGGTGGCACTAACCAAACAGGGGATGTAACTAGCGACCTTTGGTCATTTGCCGATGGGCTAGGTGAAACAACGTTCGCCAATTCATCTGTTTCGTTTAAATTGATGGGTACGAAAAATGTATTCAAGGTCGGCGGTACTCACGCCCACGTATGGAACTCACTTGCCTCAAGTTCGATTTATCCAGACGTTCAAGAAGCACCAGTTAAAACTGTTGGTTCTTATGGTAAATTGTTAGGTAATGCAGTTAAAGCCGATGCTGAAACCGGAACTGGAAATGGCGATACTAGTGTAACTGCGTTTACGCGTCGTTATAACAATGACCTTGACCGTTTGTGGGAATTGTTCCCTAAACACGATGCTCAAGGTAAGCTAGTCGATGCGAATGGTGCTGAAATTGAAGAACCATTCTCGGAAGACGGTTTGAATGCAGTCGTTTACGAAAAAGATGTCGCTAAGAAAGTATCGCTTCGCTTTAAACTATTAAAAGCGTGGTATCACGCCCTTGGAATCGAGGGAGCAGATACGCCTGAAGCGTATGACAGTTCGCAGATGGCTAAACCGGGAATTCCGCACGGTCCTTATGAATATGAAGTCGATTCTAATGATAGTTATATCGGTTCGACTTATGGCGACGCAACTACAAAGACTAAGTACTTCCCAACTGCCGATCAACGTTATATGAACGATTCGTCTAACGGTGAATTCTACGGAAACAAACGTACTAGTACAGGTGCTGGTCCAACAAACGCAGTTAATACGTTCTACTACTATGTCAACCAACCAATGCTTGAATTGCTTTACCATACATTGGTAACACCAGGCAAGTTAACGTTCGAAGATGACTTGCCACCAGGGGTTGAATTCGACGGCGAAGCTGTCCTTTGGGATAATAAAGGGGCAGTTGTTACGAGCTTCGAGGATACGGGCACGTTCGATGCAACGCTTAGAGATAAAGGGGATACTTCACCTACAGTTGGCGGATACGGTGGCTTTGGCGGAACTGTTGATACATCGTTCAAACTTAAAACGATTTATAAAGGTGATGTCGTTTCTAAACCTTATTCAGATATCTTAGGTAAAGATTCGGATGAGGGAACAATAACTTCTGAAAGTTATCACCAACGTATTACTTATAACATGGGTGGTACGGTTATGAAATCATTGAACACGGCTTCGATGAATGTTGATCCGACTACTAACCCGACGTTCACGCTTCGCTTGCGCGTACGTTATATGGGTGAACCGCAATACGGAACTACCGGATCTGGTAAAGCTCAATCTTACAATAAGAACTTGAAACGCGAATACCAAATGAATAACCGTGCGTCATTCAAATTTGACTATTCTCAAGTGTTAGGTGATGATAATCCGAATGCGATCTACTCGCGTGCGTCGAATGCGGTTCAGGTCGCTTCGCGTAGTGATAGATTCTCGCTCGAATTCAATAAAGTTTCGTCTGAAGATGCCAATAACTACCTAGAAGGTGGTAAGTTCAAATTGCGGAGTCTAGTCAACAATCGACTAGTTAACTTCCAAGGCCAAAACGGCTTAGATTCTACCTTCGCTACTTCGCAACACGCTGGTCTTTACATCCCACCAAGCAAAATCTCATCTCTATTCAACTTCGATGACGAATACGAGTGGGCAAATACCGGTGAAAAAGATGACGATGTTCCATCGAGCCATTCGCTATTAGGTTACGCCATAGCGCAAAAAGGTCTAGTTGGAATGTACGGTATCAACTACAAAGTTCAACCTGATTCTGTTGATGGAATTACTGACGCAGTAACTCGCTATGATATTGCAGATTCAGCATTCTTAACCGGCTTAGATGTGTCTCCGGCAAATTTGGGAAGTGCAGAACATCCGACATACTTTATGTTGACGGAAACAGAAGCTCCTAAGGGCTTCGTCATGAACGATAAACTTCGTGAAATTGACGAATGGGAAGATGCTGGTGATGAAGGAGATTTGGCTGATGATAACAACATCGGCGATGGCGGTTATGCCACTGGTGCAGCTGATCCAGCCTACAACTTCTACCGGGCAATTGCCGCGGATAAAGCACTAGATATCTCTGAACCAGCGGGTGCTCCGCACTACAATAATCGTGATGACTTCGCCGCTGGTAATGGTAACGGTCTAATCTTCGGTGTGTACCGTGAAAATTCATCGATTAAATATGTCGATCTTCACGGGAACCCAGTTACCGCTAACAGCGGAGCTGATGGATTAGGAGATAAAGGATTATTAAAACGCTTCATGGTAAGTGGGGAAGTTGCAAATGATCCATTACCATTCACACTTAACTTACGCAAAACAGACCAAGCCCACAAACCATTAGCTGGAGCGGTCTTCAGTCTTGAAACGCAAAGAACAGATGAAAAAGTAATTCCTTACAAAGCAGTTGCTGGTATGGTTCGCTACCGGATGAAGGATGTAGGTGAAATTCATTGGTATGATAACACTGGGTATGGACATCTTATTCCAGAGGTTACTGAAGATGGGGGTTCGGTTAGCCCGGGCGAAGGCGTACCTGTTCTCTTAGATACAGAAAACTTTGATGCTAGCGAAATGTGGAGCGTTCCAGTAGACTTTGATACTTACGTTCGAGCTTTGAGTGCGGATCTCGTTGCTGATTCTCCATATCTGGGAGCAAGTATTCAAGCGTTATCTGAAGGTTTCTTAACCAACATGAACACGCAAAGAAAAGCAAGTTACATATCTGCTAAATTCGCCGATAAACAACGTGAATTCCTTAGAGATGTAACGCACGGTGATTCTTCAACTGCAGATGCAACTGTTTCGTGGTTCATCGGGGCGATTCAATACTTGCTTTCAACTGATCCTACATATAAACTTACTGGTGATAACGCTAAATTAGAATGGGCTATACTTCTAAATCCATCTGCTAAAGTAGGATCTGATTCTGGTACGGTTAAAGAGCAAAAAGACTCGCTTCAACTAGCTGCCGGTGCTAACGGAACGGCTGAAACATTTGCTAACCGTTACCTTGCTGCTACAGGTAAATCAGGTGGTGAATTCACAAGTGCGAAAATTCAAAAAGCAATAATTGAACGCGCAGGAGCAAGTTATTATACTAGAACTCCTACATTCACTGATCCTGATGATATTTCTGATGGTTATACTGCCTTCAAGGGGCTTGTTAACACCGCTAATGGAACTGTCTTTGATGACGGAGCAAATGTTGATTTCACCGGTTCTCTAACATCTAGCTTCTCAAGCACGATTCGAAATGAAAACTCAACATTCTTCGAAAATAATGTAACGGTCGCAGCGGCCAAAGCTTATAATTACGCAGATGTGACTTCAACTACTGGCATTATTGGTAGCGGTAAATATAACCATGCTAATGATGATAAACGTTACGCGGCGGCTGTTGCAACGCAAGTGTTGTTAACGCACGTTGATTCCGCGTATACTGTGAAAAAAGATTCTATCAGCGCTGACATCACGCACCTATTCAATGCTGAAAATGGAGCGATTGCAACCGAATTAAACAGTTGGTATACTTCTTCTGAAAATGATATTACTGATGAATTAGGTTATAATGTTGCAGTTAAAATGTTCACCGATGCTTATGAAGCGGAATTTAATAACAAAGGTGAGCCGCACATATCTAATTTTAGTGCTGTTGTTGATGATATTAATTCTATAAAAGCAGCTAATAACAACTTGAACGATTATATTGATAGTGTCGAAGCAGCTATTGACGACTTGGCTGAAAGTGCAGACATAGAGTCATTCGGGGCGTTCATTGCAGGTTTATATCCTCAACCTAATGATGGTGATAGAGTTACGGCTTCAAATACTCTAGCAGCTTACCAAGCGGTTAAATTCGCAGGCATCTCTGACGTTTCAACTATTGCTCAGGCTGTTAGCGATATCGAAACTAATGGCACAACACCCGTAAACACATTTACCAAATACGGATTAACTGCGACATCTGGATTCCAGTCTAAGGATGGAATTCTAACAAGCATTTTGACCCCGTTAGGTATCGCGGGAACAGAGGCAGTAATTGCCAAGAACTTGATTTTAGATGTCGGAGATGTTTATGAAACTCCAGTTACCTTAAATCTTGATAATGATGCAAATCAATTCAATGCGTTGACGATTACTGATGCTATCATTGATAACTATGAAGAGAAATCTGGAAAAGTATTCGCAACTGAATTCACCAGTGTCCGAAATATTGCGAAGGCACTTGCCACAACGGGTGAAACTGTGAAGGCGCGGATGATCTATGACGGAATTGTTCGTCACGCGATGACGCAACACGCTCTCGTCGAAGATAAAGGTGGTTCAGCAATCAGGTATTCTTCACTTGATGTTGATGTAGCTGAAGCGACTGGTTGGGGGTCTCCTTATTCAGTAGCGTACATCGGAACTGAAGTAGGTGACGAAGAAAATCCAGAACTTGATGGTACGTTCGGATTCAATACCTTGTATCAATACAACCCTAATGATAACTCGTTCAACTATAATGAACGCATTAATATCACGCCGGGTGACCAGTATGAACTGAAAGAAGAAAGATTCCCACCTACTTATGCGGAACGCGATCAAATTAAGGACTACATCGTTACTATCAGTGATGATGCCAATACGATCACGTTGACTCGTTCAAACGATCCGTCTTGGAAGTTAGAAATTAATAACGTTCTAGATCAAGAAGGGGCGCTTGAGGATGGGAATGTAATTGCCGATCTGAGCGATATCATCAACTATAAGACGTCTATCAACTTAGCCGTCCGTAAATTTGTGGATGATAAGAGCAACCAGAATACATCGGCGGTCGAAACTTCGCTTAAGAGCTCACGCGCAATTATCGCAAGCGAGAACAAGAATGCTGAATTCCGCTTGAGCAAAGTTCAACCTGGATATAAAGGTGTTTGGGCTATGAACGCTGCGGGTGATGCGTTTGTTGATGGTACGGATGGTGCTAAAGCATCGAGAGCGACGAAAATCGATCCTCGTTACAACGGACCGCTTGATCTGTATGCGGGAATATCGCAAGCAACTTATGAGCAAAATGAAATCGATGACCATAACGCTGTTAACTTAGCCAATCTCGATTTGGGTGACGCCGCTGGTACGGGTACGTTCTACGTCCTTGAAGAAACGCGCGCTCCTAAGGGTTACATCAAGTCTAGCGTTCGCTACTTAGTTGATATTAAACGTGCAGTTCCTGCAACTAATTCGAATTTGGATGACGGTGATTTCTGGATTTGGCCAGGTAAAGAGGCGGATTCTACTTCTGCTGGTGTTGGTCAAAACTTTGTAACTGGTCAATTCGTTGATCAGAAAGATGGTGTACCAGTTACCGATACCACTCCGGAACGTCTGAACGCTCAAATCATGGATTACTCTTATGCGATTACGATTTACGCTGAAAACACTGTAAATGGTAATATCAAACGCTTAGGTAGTCGTCTGGCTCTATTCAAAGTCGGTGATAATCAAAACATCGCGTTGGTTGACAACTACACAAATATTGTGACCAAATTGGATCCTGGTGTTCAAGTGTTAAACACTGCGGGAGATCAGATGGTGAAGGCACCTAGCTTAGCCGGTGAAACTATGGCTACACTTGCCGCAGAGAATCCTAAGAATCTCTTGAACTATGATTACGAGTATTCTACTTCTGGTACAGGTCGTATCTTACCTTACGTAAGTTCGCTTGGCACTGCTGATACAATCCAACGCGGAGAACAAGAAGCAAAAGGATTAACTCCACAAACAGCTTCTGACTTCAACGCTCAACAAATCCTATACTTCGATGAAGAAACGAACACAATCAACATCAATGTTCCAAATATTCCTATGAATCCTTTACCAAACACTGGATGGGTAGTCGCGGAATTAATTGTTATCGGCCTAATCGCCCTAGCAATCGCCTACCTATACTTCAGAAATAGAAATAAAGGCCAAATAGAAATCGAAGCATAACACCTTAAAGTCGCCCTTAGGGGCGGCTTTTTGCGCCTAGTAAAAAATCCTAATCGTTTTTAAGCCGTTTTTGTTGCATTTCGAGGCCTGAATTGCGCCAAAAACGGCTTAAAAACGATTAGGGAAATTTAGAGGCGATTTATGGTATAATATTTGGTAAAAGGCGGTGGAAATATGATCGAATATATTGTGCATCCTGAAGATAACGAAATCACTTATTTTATCTACGACGAAAACGACCTGATCCTCGTCGATCCAGGCTTTGCGGTCGCAGAAATCGAAGATAAATTGGCAAGTCTCAACATCAACCTGTCGGCTATATTCCTAACTCACGGTCACTATGACCACATCGCATCGGTCGACGAGTTAAGACATAAATATAACGCGCCGGTTTACATCGGCGAGGGAGATGCGGAATATCTAGTCAATCCTGACCTGAATCTAAGCGGTGCTTGGCGTCATCCGGAACTTGGCGATATCAAAACCGATGCGGCCGACTTTAAATTGAGTGATGGCGAAACCATCAAAATCGGCACGCTCGAATTCACAGTCATCCACACGCCGGGCCACACTTCAGGTGGAGTTATCTACTATAATAAACACGATAACGCATTGTTCACCGGCGACACGCTTTTCAGCGGAACGCCAGCCCTTAACAAATCAGGTGCGTTTGGCCGGTTTGACTTGCCCACTGGGAACTTGCAAGACCTGATTAAAAGCATGAAAAAAATCTTCGCACTACCACCTGAAACCAAAATCTACCCGGGGCACAGCTACTACGGCACCCTTTCGACGGTCGAGTTCGAGAAATATCACAACGCAATTTTAGATTATATGGAGTAAATTATGTTCTTAGAATTATTAAAAACAACGCTTTACGGAATCATCGAAGGAATCACGGAATGGCTGCCGATCAGCTCGACTGGGCACTTGATCATCGCCGACCGTTTCCTGAACCTAGGCACAACCAACGAATTCAAAGAGGTCTTCGATGTCGTAATCCAATTCGGCGCAATCCTTGCCGTGGTCATCCTGTTCTGGTCGAAACTTTGGCCGTTCAGCAAAGGTCGCGGCCTTGAAATCATCACGAAAAAAGCCGACACGTGGATGCTTTGGTTCAAAGTCATCGTCGCCTGCATCCCCGCGATCATCTGCGGAATGTTTCTCGACGACTTCTTCACCGAGCACTTCTACAACGTCCCAAGCGTCGCAATCATGCTGATCGTCTACGGACTTCTGTTCATCATTATCGAAAAAATCTTCCAGGGCAAAGACGGCAAGTTAAACGCCTTCGAGCAACTCAACTGGCGGACAGCGCTTCTAATCGGCCTAATCATGTGCCTAAGCCTAATGCCCGGCACGAGCCGCAGCGGGGTCACAATCCTCGGCGCGCTAATCCTCGGCTGTTCACGCGAAATCGCGGCGGAATTCTCGTTCTTCTTGGGAATCCCAATCATGGCGGGAGCGTCACTCCTAAAAGTCTACAAATACATCGATGCGGGCCACACGTTCGCTTCGAACGAACTAATAATCCTTGCGGTCGGCACGTTCGTGAGCTTCATCGTCTCGATCATCGTCATCAAATTCTTCATCGACTACATCAAAAACAACGACTTCTCAATCTTCGGCTGGTATCGCATCGTGCTCGGCGCGATCCTGCTAATCTACTTCTTCGTCGTACAAATGGTGTAATTCTATGGAAGTAATTTTAAAAAGCGTCTCCGACACAGAAGACCTTGGGCAAGTCATCGGCGCCACGGCGCCGACAAAAGCGCTGATAATTTTAAGCGGCGATTTGGGCGCGGGCAAGACGACCTTGACGAAGGCAATTGCCAAAGGTTTAGGGGTTAAGGAACACATTAAGAGTCCGACGTATACGATTGTGCGCGAATATGACCGGATGAATCACATGGATGTGTACCGCGTTGGGGGCGGCGATCTGTTTGAGATTGGGCTCGATGAATATTTAGAACAAGATAAAGTCAACATTATTGAATGGGGAGACCTGATTGACGAGCGCGACTTGCCGGAGGATTTTTTGAGAATCCACATCACGGGAAGTGGCGACTTGGAGCGGACGGTCGAAATTAGCGGGGGCGAAGAATGGACGAAGTTACAATCACAGTTAGGGAAGCTAGGGCTGATGATGCGCTAGAAGTGATGCGGCTGATGGCGCAAATCGGGAGTGAGTCGACGTTTCTGATTATGGACGAGCGCGGAATGCGTTTGAACGAGGAACAGATGCGTGCGAACCTCGAAGGTCTAGCTGCTTTGGAGAACAACGTGCTTTTGCTGGCACTTGCCGACGAGAAAGCGGTTGGTTTTTTCAGTGTTAAGGCGAGCGAGATGGAGCGGGTGCGGCATATCGGAGAGTTTGCGATTGCGGTGGAACGCGACTATTGGGGGTTCGGGATCGGGCCTCTCTTGATGGAAGAAGGAATCGAGTGGGCGCATGCGAACGGTGTGATTCGGCGCTTGGAGCTGACGGTGCAGAAGCGAAATGCGCGGGCGGTGAAACTTTACGAGCGGTTTGGGTTTAAGCACGAGGCGCTGATGAAGCGCGGGGCATTTGCCGAGGGTGAGTTTCTCGACGTGCATTTGATGAGCATGATGATTGATTAGGAGATGTGATGGCGAAGATTTTAGGTTTGGATGTGGGCACGAAGACGGTCGGGGTCGCGCTGAGCGACGCTTTCGGTTGGACGGCTCAGGGTGTCGAGACGATTCAGATTGACGAAGGTCAAGGGAAGATGGGTTATGACCGAGTTGGCGAGTTGATTTCAGCGAATTCTGTTGAGTTGGTTGTTTTAGGTCTGCCGAAACACATGAACAATGATATCGGCGAGCGAGCGGAAGCTTCTATGAAATATGGTGCGAAGCTTGAGGAGAAGTTCGGGGTGCGCGTGGCGTATCAGGACGAGCGGATGACGACGATGCAGGCTGAGCGGGTTTTGATCGACGGGAACGTCCGACGCGAGAACCGCAAGAAGGTCATCGACAAGTTAGCAGCAGTTTTGATTCTGCAGAACTACTTGGATTCGCATTAAAATTGAAAACACTAAGTGGTGTTAATAATTGACTTATTCATTGAAATTCTGGGGTGGATTTGTTATTATATGAACAAGAAAGAGCCGACGCTGGTACGTCGACCCTTCCTACCTAAGGTCATCTTTTGATGGCAACCGTTATAAATTAGTTGGACTAACCCGTAACTTGGCTAAGTTTTGGGCTCTTTGTCAACTGATGGGGTTTTCCAATTTTTGATAAATAGAGTTAAGCAGCAGAACTCAAATTCGTTGAGACATCGACGGATTTGAGTTTTTGTATTGTGATCACTTCTA
>JAISJW010000027.1 GCA_031261175.1 Lactobacillales bacterium | reverse complement strand
CGGTTACGCTCGCTTCGGGCAGTGTAGCAGCTCCGAGCGACTTGCCTACTACAAGCAGTACGGGCAAGTTACCGACAACCGGTATTCACTTGCCAGCAACAGGCGAAGAAGCTGCCACTCGGGTTGTTTACGCCGGACTAGTTATTTTATCTGTCGGAGGGGCGTTCGTGCTTCTGCGCAGACGTAAAATAAGCGAATAGTACTCCCCAGTATTAGTAGCGAGCACTCAACTCAAAAAGTTGGGTGCTTTTTGGCCTCGTAAAATAAAAAGTCCCGAGAAAGTGTTAAAACTACTTTGAAGTTTCAGTGAACTGTAATCTTCTCAATAAAAACTAAAAAGTTTGCAACGAAATGAAAACTATGTTAAAAAATATATAAAGTTAAACTCAGACTGTAGACAAAGTCAGCGAGACTTGCCTGCTTTTTCGAAGAATAAAATTTTTGGAGGAGTCAGGTGCAAAAAACGGAATAATTTAGCGAATAATTCGCAACAGACTCCTCTTAAAATATGATATAGTCAATAAAATGTGAACGAGAATTCGAGAAATCGTTTGCAGTATAGCGAAAAGCTATACTTAAATATACACGAAACTTTGCATCATATACAAAATTTACGCAAAAAAGCTAGTTTTTATACAAACGCCTTAATAAATTTAATTTTCTCTATTTTTTTGTGGTAGAATTTTGAAAAATTATATCTGGGGGGATATACATATGAAAGCAAGAAACAAAGCAACGCTTATGTTAGGGGTATTAGCGGCAGCTTCGGCGATGAATTTTGCACTTGCCGTGCCTGCGCTTACTTATGCAGCGCAAAACGACTCACATGCAGGCAGTACGCTTGGCGAGATGAAAAAAGCGTTCGAAAAACAGCAAGGTGATGAGTTTGTTAAGGACTCAGACACAGGTAAAAAAAGTAGCAAAAAGTTCAAAGATACGCTAGTTGATGTTGTTGTTGAATTAAAAGCGAAACCTGGGGTTGCCCATACGTCTTTACCGGCAGATGGATCTAAGGAATCATTAGCAGAAATCGACTCGGCGTCGGACTCGGTTATCGATGCTCAAGCAAAAGTAAAAAAACGCGTCAAAAAAATCACAGGACACGCGTTCAACAAAAAACATGACCGCAACTTCGGTTATCTAGTAAACGCATTTACGACAAAAGCGAAACTGAGCGAGCTCGACTCAATCGCAAAAGTCGACGGAGTTAAATCGGTCGGTGAAATCAACACCTATAAAACGCAAGACGTCCATGCTAATAATTTGAGCAAAGTCCAAGAAGCGTGGGACGGGACTGCTCTGCCAGATTACAAACTGCGCGGTGAGGGGATGGTAATTGCCATCATCGATACCGGGATTGACTGGAAACACGATGATTTGCAGCACGATCCGGATTCGGCTAAATTGTCGAAGGATTCAGTTCAAAAAATCATCGACGAAAACGACCTGAAAGGTCATTATTTAACGCCGAAAATTCCGTACGCGTATAACTACGCGGATGAAAATTCCGACGTCAAAGACCTCGATAAAAACTCTCAACACGGGATGCACGTTGCGGGGATTGCGGCGGCTGACGGAACTGACTACTTGAAAGATAGCGCAAGAGCAGAAGGCAAGTTATCGGATGAAGAAATAGATAAATTGGTTGCTGATAATAAATCACACGTCGATGGCGCAGCTCCTGAAGCGCAACTGCTAGACCTTAAAGTCTTTTCGAACGGCGACGGAATCGACGGTTGTGAAACGCCAGCGATTGTGGCGGCGATTGAAGATGCGGTCAAATTGGGGGCAGATGTAATCAGCATGTCACTCGGTGCAGATAACGGCGAAATCGGTACGAACCTTGAACAAATTGCGATCAGTAAAGCGGCTGAAGCAGGCATTATTTCGGTCGTTGCGGCTGGTAATGCGGGTAACTATAATTCCTACGCAAACACTGATCAATACGTTAAAGGTCTTGGTATCGGCGCTTCACCGTTGAGCCAGACTGTCGGAGCTCCTTCGATCAGCCCGGATGCTTTATCGGTTGCGGCAAGTCAAAACCAATCTGCTGCTCCTGTAGGCCTGGGAATTTACACGGAAGATGATAAGAGACTTCAATTATTTGATAGCGTTGAAGGCGTTCTTTATGGGCCTTTTAGCAAAGGAACGCAGAACGATTCGCTACTTGATAGTTTCCCGGACGGAAACCTTAACATTGTTACGTTGAACGATAACCACGCTAAATATTGGGAAGACATGAGGACCGAGATGCACAAGAGCGTTATAGATCGCTTAGCATCTGTGGGAATAAATTTGGCCGATGGTGAGAAATATAGCAATGATAGTTTTGATTCTTCGCACGTAAACGATTTGCGCATAGAAGAAAGCGAAGAGGATTCGCCCGCTATGGCGTTCAACCCGTATTCTAGCGCTTTGCAGTTTAATGGTTTACAAAAAGCTAGCAGTGCTAACGGAATGGTAACTATTGATAAGATGGCTGGACCGTACGATCATTGGCAACATGACCCTGAAGGGTTACATCTTGGCCAAGGTTACCAAACGGACCTTGCGGGCTACACTGGCAATTGGCACCAACCTTTAGATTCAAATCTCGATTCGAGCAAATATCCCGGAACAGATATCAACGGAAAAGTAGTTATCGTTCCTTACACGGAATACGAGGGTTTTCGAGGATACGATCCGAGTAGAGATCTGGAAAAAAACCTTAAAGATGCAGGTGCGGTCGGCATTATCTTTGTCGCGCCTAAATGGATGACACCATCTTTCGAAGAAGATTACTTAGGTTTCATGACGCTCAGCCCCTATTTCGGAGTTGATTTGCCCGCGATTGTCATTCCGCAAAATGACGGGATTGAATTAGCGAAGAACATTAAAGCGCTAAACGACGAGGCAATTAAAAACCATAAAGACTTACCAAAATACCAAGTGAAACATGCGGACAAAGAGTTCGTGAACAAGCACCCAGGGCAAATGGCAAATTATAGCAGTTACGGCCCGACGGATGATTTGGAGTTGAAACCTGAAATCACTGCAGTCGGTTCAGACGTTTGGTCGCTAAAAAACAACAACGGCTTCCAACATAAGAGTGGAACATCGATGGCGACACCTGAAACATCAGGGATCACTGCTTTATTACTGCAATATTTGAAATCTTTTGATAATCACAAAACTGGAAAAGCCTTGATCAAACAAGCTAAAAACCTCTTGATGAACTCGGCGACACCAATTTTCGAATCTCCGATTAGCACTGAGTATCAAAAGAAAGACACTGAAAATTATTCGATTAATTTAAACGAGGAAGATAAGTTAAAATGGAGCGATATCGATCTTGATAGCACTTATGAGGCAACTCTTAAAGATTCATTCAAAGCGCAAACGACATTAGTCGCGCCGCGCCGCCAAGGCGCTGGTCAAATCAACGCCTCTAGAGCTCTGTCGACGACGACGCTGCTTACAGATAAAAAAGATGGCGATGTTTCACTAGCGTTGAAAGAATTCAAACAGCACACAAGTTTCGAGGTTGAACTGACTAACTTTGGTAAGGTAGCGAAATCTTATCAACTAGATTCGACTTATGATCGCGTATACGCTCAAAATGAAATTGTGGACGAGAATCTTTCAAATGGGTTGTCAATCAACCGGATTCTTGATTTCCCGCTGAAGAAAAGCGTCGCTAGCTTGACGCTTACTAAAGACGGAAGCGAAATCGGAGATGGTGTAATCACGCTTGCCCCTGGAGAATCGGTTACTATTAGCGGATCACTTGATATCAAAGATCCGAACTTTAAGGACAACTGGGTTGAAGGATATGTGGGTGTTAAAAATGTCGAAAGTGACGAAACGGCAGTAATTCCTTACTTCGGTTACACGGGGAAAATTGATGAGGCTCCGATCTTTGATAAATTCCACGGGGAAGAGGGTGCTGTTAGTAATAAAATGCACTTTAGTGTTGGAACGCTTGATACTGAGGGCTCACGTCTGACTGGTATTGATCGTTCAGCAGCAGGACATGATGTTTTCAACGAGAATGAAATCGCCTTTTCGCCAAAAAACAAGGACGTCTTGATTCCGACGATAACCGTTTTAAGAAATAATAAATTGTTAGAATTCAACATCTTAGATGGTGATAAAAATTTAATTACGACTACGAAAATGACGGGTCATGAAACCCCAAATTCGATGCGTATTGGTAGACAAAACACCTATACTGGTAATAATATAAAATGGGATGGGAAAAAAGTTAATACAGCAACTGGCGAAGCTGAGATAGTTCCGGACGGGAAATACTATTACCAATTTAAAGGAATAGGCTCGCGCGATGGTGACACGGTTCAGACAAGAGATGTTCCGATTGTTGTCGATAATACACCAACTAAATTTGCCGATGTTTCGGTCGAAAAAGATAGCGACGGGAAATATTATGTCAACGCTACAATCACGGAAAACGGGTCTGGTTTCTACGACGCTACTACTTTTGGTGTAGGTGTAAATGGCGTTATAGGCAATCTTAGACCTTGTAAAGATATTTTGGGAGCTGGTTTCAAAGGAACGAAAAAAATCCACGAGCCATTACCAGAAGAAATTGCAAGCAGAATTGTTGGAGGGGAAAACGACTTCCTAATCGGTGTTTACGACATCGCTCACAATGAAGGCTACTTTGAAAATACGATTACCATTGATGGTGGAGAACCTGAACAAAGCTTCCGTCTGACACGTCCGTTCTGTGACGTAGGCTTTGACGATGCGTACGTTACGCCATATGAGTCGCAAGTAGATGTTTCGCATCAATTAGTTCACATTAAAGGATATTCGAGTAAAGCGTTCTATGTCAACAAAACAACCAAAGTTAAACCGGAGAATAACCAATTCGACGTCTGGGTACCTTACGATTTCGATCAAATTCATAGTGGATTTGCTAAACTTCTTGATGGAGATGGAAACCAGCAAAACGTGCCTGAAGATTTACTGGTTGATTTAAAACTTTCTTATGATGCAGAAGGTATTGACCAATTTAAAAAACTCACTTATGTTTTTGACTATAGCGCAAGCTATGGTAAACCTACATTTGTTCCTAGCAACAGCTATGATGGTTCTGTTTATGTAAGAGATAGCGCTCAGATTTCGCTAGGTGGGGAAGATGTCGCTAACGAGATGGCACGCCTTGAGACTGACGAAAGTTACGCTCACGATTCGATTGTAATAAGAAAAAAAGAACGAATTTGGTTAACAATCGGAGAAGAAATCAAAATCAACCCAAGCCAAACTTATGCTCTAGAAGATTCTGGTCCAGAGCTTCCAATTGCCCAGGTTATCGAGCAGAGAAAAGATGATCGTTTTGCTTTGATTAACTTAAGTGCACACGAATATTATAGCAATGGTAAAGTCTATACGAAAGATGGCGATGAATTGCCAGCGCAAATGTTCAAGGCGGATTCCGCTAACAATAACGCTATTACGACTAGCTTCAAAACGCTTATCGGAGGAAACGTTATCGAGATTAAAGATATTGACAATCCAGAATATAACTCGTTTACTTTAGTAGATGAAGTGACGAACGGTGCGACTCGTTTCAATTGCCGAATTACAGATACTACAGTAGTTGGTATCGGAGATGTTAAATCTGGTTTGTACCAAATCACTGATCCAGTGACTGGTGACGGAATTTATAAGGCTGCTGGAATTTTGGACTATGATGAATACGATCTACACATTTTAAAAGGTGACGAAGTCGCTAACGAAAGCAACCGCCTGGATACCGGCGTGCGCGATGGCAGAACGGGAATCATGCAATGGGCGATCGACTTGCCGCTAAAAAACAACAGCACAACTAGCTACGCTTGGACGTGTAAGTCTGACGTTGTCGGCCAATTGCCAATGGGAACGTTGAGTTTCTACGTCGATGTTAAAGCTCCTATTCTGAACCTGAGCGACAGCTTCAAACGCGTTGGCGACTATCCTGGACCTCCTGATTTGATCGACTCTCAATATGATAACGTAAACGATTTAGGCGATTTCACAACAGTCGCGAAAGACGGGAAGTTTGATCTGAAGGGTGTCTTCGGCGATAATCAAGGTCACTTCACGTTGAAGGTGAACGGTAGCATGGTTTACCGTTCAGAACACGAAAACATGGATGGAATATGGCAAGGCGAACAGGTCGACCTTGGCGATGTTGATTTCAAAAACTCATTGAAACTAATTCCGTGTGTTGATAATCACTTCGTAGTTGATGTGACCGACCTTGCAGGCAACATTACGCGCGCTCATATCTTGGTTAAACCAGAAGGGGCAGAGCCAGACGTTGCACCGCCAGGTGATGATTCATCTACTGATTCTCAAGATTTAGGCAATCCTGATTCACAAACGCCTAGTGATTCGACAGATGCGCAAGATTCTTCTGCTCCGCAAGGTGCTGATAGCATTCCCGCTTACGTGGTAACATCTGACTCGTTAGTCGATGCTAACCGCGGTGGAGTTTCGATTGATCCGACTCAAACGAGTCGCGATATCCGTATCGCAATTGACAACCCTAGCGTAAACGCGGGGGACACAATTACAGCTTATATTTATTCTGATCCGACATTGCTTGGCACTTATACTGTCCAAGAGGATTCAGACGGAAAATATATTAACGTGAAGATCCCAGATGGATTTACGGGCGATCACAAAATCGCGCTGTACAACGCATCAGGCGAACTTGTCGGTTGGACGCCAGTTACGCTTGCTTCAGGCAGCGTAGCAACGCCGACCGACTTGCCTACCACTGGTTCTGCCAGCGCAGGTAAAGGCAACTTGCCGACAACCGGCATTCACTTGCCACAAACAGGCGAAGAGGCGGCAGCTTGGATCGCCTACGCCGGAATTGTTATTTTAGCTGTCGGAGGAACATTCGTGTTCTTGCGCAGACGTAAAATAAGCGAATAGTACTCCCCAAAAGCACGCAACCGACCCCTATATCGGTTGCGTGTTTTTTGGGCTCTTTGTCAACTGATGGGGTTTTCCAATTTTTGATAAATAGAGTTAAGCAGCAGAACTCAAATTCGTTGAGACATCGACGGATTTGAGTTTTTGTATTGTGATCACTTCTA
>JAISJW010000032.1 GCA_031261175.1 Lactobacillales bacterium | reverse complement strand
AATTTACCCACCAAACTTAAAACATTTGGCGGACTTTCCGCTTTTTTGCCCTTTGCCCCCCTCCAAAAAGCCAAAAAACGCGAAAAGTCCGCAAAACTGATTTGTATAACAAAAAAAGTCGAGATTGCGGTCTCGACTTTTTGCTTTGTATTTTTTTAGGGGTGAGGGTAGGCGTTATTATTTACGATGGCGTCGTAGTTTGCTTGGTCGGTTGCGCCTTCGGTTGAGATGAAGAATAATTTCGACGAAGTGTCGAGTCCGAGTTGAGCCTTGACGTCCGCCAAATCGGGATTGGTCAAGACTTCGTAAGTGAAGCCGAGCGTCGCGGCGCCGGATTCGCCAGAAACAATAGGAAAGTCTTTGCCGACTGGCTTAGCCAAAACGCGCATCCCGACTGCTGCGACATAGTCGGGAACGCTTGCGACAAAATCAGTTGAGTTGGCTAAAATATCGATGCCGACTGTGATTGGTTCGCCGCAAGCAAGACCTGCCATAATCGTATTTAAAGAGCCACCGACTGCGTGAATTTTACCATCTTCAGAAGACAAGGTTTCAAAGATACAAGCGGCATTATTAGGCTCGACAATAATAATCTTAGGACCGCCGTCCTCGGATGTTCCGTATTTATTAACGAAGAAACTTACGATAGCAGCGGCCAAAGCGCCAACGCCGGCTTGGGCGAAAACGTGGGTAGGAACTACGCCATCAAGTTGCTCGTCGGCTTCGGCGAGCATCGTCAGGTAACCTTGAATAATCGAAATCGGAACTTCTTCGTAACCATCCCACGAGGTATCCTGCATCAAGACCCATCCGTTTTCGTACGCCTCGCGCGCACTCAAACGAACCGAGTCATCATAATTAAATTCCGTGATATCAGCCGTAGCACCTAACGCTCGAATATTCTCTAAACGTTCGCTCGCCGAACCCTTAGGCATATGGATCACACATTTTTGGCGCAATTTATTAGCCGTCCAAGCGACGCCGCGGCCGTGGTTGCCATCCGTAGCGCTAATAAAAGTAACCTCGCCAAGCGCGGCGCGGACCTCATCAGAAATCATCCGATCGTAGGGAAGTTCAGAAATATCAACGCCTAACCGCCCCGCTAAATACGAACCGACAGCAAAACTTCCGCCCAAAGCCTTGAACGCGTTCAAGCCAAAACGGTAACTCTCATCTTTGACGAAAATCGAGTCAACGCCCAACTCGCGAGCCAACCCGTTCAAAGAAACCAAAGGTGTAACCGCATATCCGTCGATCGACGAGTGAAAGGCTCGCACCTTATCGACCACATCCGAAGAATAATTAGCTAACTGCGCTTCACTTGCCTTCCGGCGGGTTCCGAAATTAGGGTTTGCGACAACTTTAAACGACATAAAAAACTCCTTTTCAACCACTGACTGTGACATAATCTAACACATTATATCACAAAATCGAAAAAACTTTAAATCCCCTGATTCTTTGCAATATATGAAAAGAATCGGGCATTTTTCATGAGATTTCATAGTGCCTCGCGCCCAAATTTGGTATAATTCTACTAACGCAAAAAAATGGGGGGAATTATGAAAAAACTAGCGAAAATATTAATCGTCTTAAGCGTCGTCCTATTACCGCTGAGCGGCTGCCAGCGCCACATCTACAACGGCAACGCACCGACGAAAGACGAAATCAAAATCGGGGTCGACATGGAACTCTCAGGACCTTTGGCAATTTACGGCCAAGAGTGCTTGAAGGGTGCCGAACTCGCAACCGAGCAAATCAACAAAGACGGTGGACTCCTAGGCCGCAAAGTCAAACTCGTCATCAAAGACAACAAATCCTCAGCCCTCGAAGCAGCCTTAACGGCCGCTAATTTGGCAAGTCGCGCCCACGTCGTCGCGATTTTTGGAGCTGCGACGAGTGGAGCCGTTAAAGCGATGGTGCCAAGTGCGACCACAGCAAAAGTTCCGGTTTTGACACCGACGGCGACGAATGATGCGATTACGCATGACCCGAAAGCAAAAATCGAGTATATCTTCCGTGGAACTTTCCCGGATAGCTATCAGGGGCTGATCATCGGGAAATATCTAAATCAAATCGGCGCAAAACGCGTGGCGGTCTTGATGGATAACTCGAATGACTACTGCCTAGAGCTTGATAAGTCATTCCAGAAAACCTATAAAGGCGAAATTGTCGAACGAGATAACTTCATCTCGGGAGATAAAAACTTCCAAGCTCAACTGACTAAAATTAAATCGCAAAACGTGGACGCCTTATTCGTGCCTGCTTATTTCAACGAAGCGGGTCTAATCATCAAACAAGCTCGCGAAATGGGGATTAATTGCCCGATTTTCGGAGCTGATGGGTTCTCGAGTGAAACGCTTGGCGAAATCGCAGGCGACAAAAACGTGAGCAACGTCTATTATACGGACACGTTCAATCTTGACGCTAAGCCGCAGTCGCCACTTGCCCAGCCTTTCGTTGACGCTTACAAGAAAAAATTCGGTAAGGAACCGTCAAGTTTCGCCTCACTTAGCTACGACACGATGGAGATGCTGTTTGTCGCGATTAAGAAATCAGGTGATGGAACGAGCGCTAATATCACGAAGCAACTTGCCCTGATCAAGAATCTTCAAGGGGTCAGCGGGGATGTTACGATCAACAAGTTCCACGATGCGGAAAAACCGGTCGTGATGGTCAAGAAGATGGACAACAAGATTGTGTCCGCAGAATTTATTAAATAAGGTGTAAAATTCGTCGTTCTAGAAAACGACGGTCACGGCACGGCTCTCGCCGTTTACCTGGTCGAACCTGTTCGACCGGCGAGTGCAGTCGGGAGGAGTTTTCTGGCGAATTTTACCCGTCAAAAAGTAGGGGTCAAAAATGGAAATCTTTATACAACAACTAATCAACGCCCTCGTGCTCGGCAGCATCTACGCGCTCCTTGCACTCGGCTATACGATGGTCTACGGCATCATCAAACTCATCAACTTCGCCCACGGCGAGGTCTTCATGCTCGGCGCCTTTCTCGGCGTGTTCTACGCGAACGTCCTGCATTTGCCATTCATCTTAGTGCTTTTATTCAGCATGGCAAGTTGCGCGCTCATCAGCGTTCTCATCGAATTCATCGCGTATCGCCCCTTGCGCAACGCGAGTCGAATCGCGGCCCTAATTACGGCAATTGGGGTCAGCTTCTTGCTCCAAAACGTGATGACGTACTTTTTCGGAGCGGATAATCGCAAATTTCCGGAATTGATCAAAGTCACGAAATATAATTTTTATGGCATCGAAGTTTCAAATATTCAACTTTTGATTTTTGGGACGACAATTCTTTTGATGGTCGCTCTGACAGCTATCGTGAAATACTCAAAAATGGGTAAAGCGATGCGTGCCGTTTCCGTCGATAACGACGCGGCGCGTTTAATGGGAATCAACGTCAACCGCACAATCAGTTTCGCCTTCGCCCTTGGCGGAGCGTTAGCCGCGGCCGGCGGGGTCTTAATCGGAATGTATTACAACTCGATCGACCCAATGATGGGTTACGCGCCAGGAATGAAGGCATTTATCGCAGCTGTTCTTGGCGGAATCGGAATTATCCCGGGTGCCGCTCTCGGCGGATTCGTGCTCGGAATGTTCGAAACCTTCGCGGTATCAATCGGCTTGTCCGGTTGGCGCGACGCGATTGTGTACGCGCTGTTAATCATCATTTTGCTAGTGAAACCGGCAGGGATTCTTGGCAAACATATCAAGGCGAAAGTGTAGGGGGACAGGGAAATGAAAAAAAATCTAAGTTCTTACTTGCTTTGGGCAGGCGTTCTCGCGGCCCTCTTCGCGGTCTTCTACGTGCTTTATTTCAACGGCATCATGGACATGTTCATCGAAAACACGCTGGTCTCAATCGGCATCTACATCATTTTGGCTCTTGGGCTTAACTTGATCCTCGGCTGCGCTGGGCAATTCTCGTTGGGCCATGCTGGCTTCATGGGAATCGGCGCTTACGCAACCGCGGTTGTGATGACGAAAATCCCAGGCTTCGACACACCGATTGGCTTAGCTGTTTCAATCGTCATCGGGGCAATTCTCGCCGCCGTTGTCGCCGTTTTGGTCGGCTTCCCGACCTTGCGTTTAAAAGGTGACTATTTGGCTATCGCAACGCTTGGTGTAGCAGAAATTATCCGAATCGTTATCAACAATATTCCAGACGTTACCAATGGTCCTGCCGGAATCTTCGGCATTGAGCGGGTTATAGACTGGCGCGTTGTCTTCGTGTTTGTTATCATTGCGGTTTTAATTGCTCATAACTACGTTTCAAGCTCGAATGGACGGGTAACACTCGCCGTTAAGGATGACGAAATCGCAGCGGAAGCGATGGGAGTTAACACGACTAAATATAAAGTTATGGTATTCGTAATCGGCGCGGTACTTGCCAGTGTTGCGGGTTCTTTATACGCAACGTATTTCCAGATTGTGTCACCAACTGATTTCGGGTTCCTGAAATCGGTAGATATTCTAATCATCGTTGTTATCGGTGGGGCGGGAAGCCTAACTGGGACGATTACGGCTGCTGCTTTGATCGGGTTCCTGAATGCGGAACTGCAAGATTTTGGTGTATTGAGAATGATTATTTACGCACTAATTTTAATCATCGTGATGCTATTTAGACCAGACGGATTGCTTGGTTATAAAGAGTTGAGTGCGAAATCAATTATCAAATTTGTGAAAGGGAGGTTAGGTCATGAATAGTTTACTTGAAACGAAAGATTTAACCATCACTTTCGGCGGATTGGCCGCGGTCAAGGATGTCAACATCGAAATTCGCGAAGGCGAAATCCTAGGTATCATCGGGCCGAACGGGGCGGGCAAGACAACCTTGTTCAACCTGTTGACCGGCGTTTATCAGGCGACAAGTGGTGAAATTTGGTATAAAGTCGAAAGCAATTACATGAGTTTGAAAGGGATTAAACCCTACAAAATCGCTACACTTGGAATCGGGCGAACGTTTCAAAATATCCGTTTATTTGAAAATTTGTCGGTCTTAGAAAACGTAATTGTGTCATTAAATGCTGACAATCACGTAAGTGTCATCGCCGACCTTTTACGTCTTCCTAAATTTTATAAAAAAGAAGAAGCAATGCGTGAAAGTGCGCTGAAACTTCTTGATATTTTTGGACTTAAAGACAAGGCAGATTTGCCTTCGACCTCTCTTGCCTATGGGGAGCAACGCTTGCTCGAAATCGTGCGGGCGCTCGCTTTGAATCCGCGGATTTTGTTCTTAGACGAGCCGGCAGCGGGGATGAATCACACGGAAACGAATGATTTGATGAGCTTGATTCGCCGCATTAAAGATGAATTTAATTTGACTGTCGTTTTGATCGAGCACGATATGAATCTCGTTATGGGAATCACCGAGCGCATTTATGTGCTTGAATACGGGCGCTTACTTGCCACGGGGACTCCTGAAGAAATTCAGAACAATCCGGAAGTTATTAAAGCCTACCTTGGAGGTGACGAATAATGCTGAAAATCACAGATTTAGAAGTCAATTACGGCGCCATCGAGGCGGTCAAAGGTGTTACTTTCCGCGTCGAAAAAGGCGAAATAATCTCGTTAATCGGGGCGAACGGAGCGGGGAAAACTTCGATTTTACGCACGATTAGCGCGCTGATTAAAAATAGCGGTGGAACGATTGAGTTCGACGGCGAAGACATCACGAAGATGGCACCGGAAAAAATCGTTGAACGCGGACTGATTCACGTACCAGAAGGACGTCGTATTTTTGCTGGGATGACCATCAAAGAAAACCTAGAACTTGGCGCGTTTACGCGTCATAAAAAAGATGACTTAAAGGCCGACTACGACAACGTTTTTCGTCATTTCCCTCGTCTCAAAGAGCGTCTGCACCAGGACGCCGCGACGATGAGTGGGGGCGAGCAGCAGATGCTCGCAATTGCCCGGGCTTTGATGGCGAAGCCGAAGATTCTCTTGCTCGACGAGCCGTCGATGGGACTTGCCCCGCTTTTCATCACTGAGATTTTTAATATTATCAAGGAAATTAATGACGAGGGTGTGACGATTCTGCTGATTGAGCAGAACGCGAAAAAGGCGCTTGAGATCGCCGATCGGGCCTATGTGCTTGAGACAGGGAATGTCGTTCTCGAAGGAACTGGCGCCGAACTTCTGGAATCGCCGGAAGTTAAGAAAGCTTATTTGGGGTAAAAAAATGTTTTTAGTAATCAATATAATCGGAATTTTCGTATTTCTGGCGGTCGGAGTTTTGTGCTCGCGCGACCGGAAAGCGATCGACTACAAGGGCGTGGGAATCGCCGTCGTCTTTAACTTAGTTTTAGCGGCATTTTTGCTTTTGACCCCAATCGGGGTGGCAATTGTCGAAGGCGCAACTAGCGCTTTCGCCTGGGTCGCATCACAAGCCTACCACGGTGTCGCGTTCGCTTTCCCGAACTTCGTGCCGGCTGAATTTGGCGGAACGCTTGAAAAAGGCGGCTCAATGATTTTCGTGATTTCCGCCTTGATGCCTATGCTTTTAATGATTCCGCTTTTCGACACATTGACTTATATCGGCTTTCTGCCATTTGTGATTAAGTGGGTCGGTCGCGGTGTCGCGTTTGTGACGCGTCGCACAAAAATCGAATCGTTCTTCGGCGTGCAAATGATGTTTATGGGGAATACGGAAGCTTTGTATGCCTCGCGTTTCCAGCTTAAACATCTGTCGCCGGCGCGGAATCTGACAATCGCGATGATGAGTATGTGTAGCGTTTCGGCTGCTATTATCTCGGCATATGTTACGATGGTGCCAGGCAAGTTTGTCGTTGCTGCCGTTCCGTTGAATGTCGTCAACGCTTTGATTGTGACGGCGTTGTTAAATCCGACACCAGTCAAAAAAGAGGATGACGTCGTTTATAAAATCACTGAAGGTGACGAAAAGAAACCGCCGTTTATGGCGTTTATCGGCGACTCGATTTTGGGTGCAGGTCGGATGGTTCTTGTCGTTATCGCAATGGTTGTCGCGTTCATAGCATTCCAAAATTTGATTGATGCCTTGCTAAGTCTTACGACTTTGAAATGGTTATCTTTAGAAAATATTCTGGGTGTAATTTTAAGTCCGTTTGCGTTCTTCTTAGGAATCGATACAGATCACATCCTGAAAATGGGCGAGTATATGGGAACAAAATTAATCACCAACGAGTTCGTCGTAATGGGCGAAGTCGCTGGAACGATCAATAAATTCCCACAGCACTTCGCAGGTGTTTTGACAGTATTTTTAACAAGTTTCGCAAACTTCTCAACGCTTGGTATGGTTATCGGTTCATTTAAAACTTTCGCAAGCGATGAAAGTAATGATCACATTGCAAGCCAAGTGCCCCGGATTTTACTTGCCGGGCTTCTGGTTTCGCTCTTGTCGGCTGCGATTGCGGGGGTTTATATATGGTGATGAAGGTGAAGTTTTTGGTGATCGCGCAGTTCGAGCCGGAATTTACGCATTTTTATGATGAGTATTTTCTGGACTGCCCGACGGTGAAATATCCCGCTTTGGAAAATCCCTTGTACGTCAATCGCGAGTTAGGAATGCTCGGAATTATGACGGGGATGTGCAAAGGGAACAGTGCTGCGACGGCCGCCGTCGTGGCAAGTGACCCTGCGTTCGATTTTTCGGAGGCTTTAATTATTTCGACCGGTTGTGCCGGTGGACCTGCGCGCAGGGTCGATTTAACGGATGTCGTGGTTTGCACGCAACTTGCCGATTTCGATATGGGGCACCATTTGAGCGGTTATGAAGATGTCGTTTTTAAGAAGTTTTCGGATTTCGATAAAATGAATTTCTTTGTGCCGTCATCGAAAGTTATTGAGCGCGTTCGTTCGATTCTAGGCGATGGCGTTAAATACGGTGCAAGCCTGACTAGTGATAACTTCTGGCATGGCTTGCGTTTAAGTCATCGCGCCGATATCGTTTTAGCCGAGGCTCAACACACTCATGGCGCTGAAAAACAAGATTATCTAATCACGCAATGCGAAGATTCGACTCTAGCTCAAATTTTTGATCGGCTAGGATTACTCGACCAATTCGTCGCAATCCGCGACGTCGTCAACTTCGACGCTCCAACGATCGAAGGTGTCAGCGACTACGATTCGGCCGGCGCTGATTCGCCCGCCTTCCTCGAAGGTCACCTCGCCAACTTCCGCATAACAAAAAAACTCATCGAAGCTTGGTAGCCATACTTTTTGGGAAAGTGGCCCCGAAACGACACGATTTTCAAAAAACACCCATATTTTGTCACGAAAGGGCTAGTATAGAATCTATATTAGCCCTTTTGTGACAAAAAGAGGGCAGAATTTCAAAAAGTTGTCGTTCAGGGACCATTATCTCCGCATCGGTAGGATAGAAACTTGATAAAAATTTAATTATTCCTTTTAAGGCCGATTCGGGACAATTCGAGGTGTGAATTGTCCCAAATCGTGTATGGCTTACGCAGAAACAGATTGCAGAGATTTATAATACATCGATAAATAATATCACGTTGAATATCAATAATGTATGCGAGGACAAGGAATTGTCGGTAGATTCAACTAGTAAGGATTTCTTACTAGTTCAATATGAGGGAGCTAGACATGATAATCGCTCTCGGCTACCGGGTCCAATCGCAAGTAGCGGTGCGATTCCGCCAACTGATTTTAGGCAAGCAGAACTTTTATGGGTGCTGCTTTTTTTTGCATAAAAATTTGAAGAAAATCTGAAAGCGGAGTAAAATATAGGTAATAGGAAGAAAGAGGGAATGATTATGAATTTTAAGACATAATAGGAGCACATACTTTCGATTTCCGCTAAGAACAGAAAGCCCTTCGGGGCTTTTTTTGCGGCGCGTAGAGCGCATAGGTTTCTCTAAGCTCTGAGCCTTGCTGCGCAAGGCTCAATCGCTAAGGTCAACCACAACTTGCCCAAAGAAAAAGACTTTAACCCCGGAAGGTTAAAGTCTTTTTGAGGAATGTAGAATTGCTAATGCAATTCTGCGAACTATTTTTCTAAGCTCTTCACTTGCCAAGCAAGCTCAGTCGCTAAGAAAAATATGTTTTAGAACAATTCGATGTATTGGTCAAGTTCCCATTGAGAAACTGAAGTTGCGAATTGGTTCCATTCGATTGATTTAGAGGCAGTGTACATTTCGTAAATGTGGTCGCCTAGAGCGTCTTTGATGACTGAATCTTTAGAAAGTTCGATCAACGCATCTTTAAGAGTTGAAGGAAGAGTTTCGATTCCGTCAGCTTTGATTTCAGATAATGACATACCGAATAGGTTACGGTCGTCAGCAGCTGGAGCTTCTAATTTGTTAAGCACGCCGTCAAGACCTGCAGACAATAGAAGAGAAAGAGTCAAGTAAGGGTTCGCAGTTGGATCCACTGAACGAAGTTCCAAACGAGTTGACATGCCACGTGCTTCAGGGACGCGGATTAGAACTGAACGGTTACGACCAGACCAAGCGATGTAAACTGGAGCTTCGTAGCCAGGAACTAGACGTTTGTATGAGTTAACAGTTGGGTTAGCAACTGCAGTGATTGCTTTTGCGTGTTTCACTAGACCAGCAACGAAGTAACGTGCTGTATCAGATAATTGCATGTCGCCATTTTCATCGAAGAAGACGTTTTTGCCGTTTTCGAATAATGACATGTTACAGTGCATACCTGAACCGTTGATTCCGTAAAGAGGTTTCGCCATGAAAGTAGCGTGTAAACCGTGTTTGCGGGCAATTGTTTTAACAACCAATTTGAACATTTGGATGTTGTCACAAGCTTCAACAACGTTAGCATATTTGAAATCGATTTCGTGTTGACCTTCAGCAACCTCGTGGTGAGATGCTTCGATTTCGAAACCTAAGTTTTCTAATTCAAGAACGATATCGCGACGGCAGTTTTCACCTAAGTCAGTAGGGGCGAAGTCGAAGTAGCCACCTTGGTCGTTCAAAGTATCAACTGAAGGTTTAACTGATCCGTCAGCTTCAAGTTTGAACAAGAAGAATTCTGGTTCAGGTCCTAAGTTGAAAGCGTCGAATGAAGTTTTGTCTTCCATAACTTTAAGCGAGCGTTTAAGGTTACCACGTGGGTCACCAGCAAAAGGAGTTCCATCTGGGTTGTAGATGTCACAGATAAATCCACCAACTTTACCGTGGCCAGTATCCCAAGGGAATACGATCCAAGTTAGTAAATCTGGGTATAGGTACATATCAGATTCTTCGATACGTACGAAACCTTCGATAGATGAACCATCGAACATCATTTTGTTTTCTAAACATTTTTCTAATTGAGAAACAGGTACTTCAACGTTTTTAAGAACCCCTAAGATATCAGTGAACATTAAACGTAAGAATTTTACGTCTTGATCTTTAACGTCTTTGCGGATCTCGTCTGCAGTCCAAACTTTTTTAGTCATTTGTTTTTTACTTCCTTTATAAAATTTTTTTATAATTAACCCAGATGGGTTTAATTAGCGTAAATTAAAATCTTTGTCGAACTGTGTCGACTTGCCTTGGTGCAAGTGTTGCGCCATCAATTCTTCGCGCAGGATGCGGCGAACTTCGGCGTCCGTCATCGTCTGCGTCAACTCGATTTGTTCCTCGAGCAGTTTCGCCTCGCGTTCCTCGAACACGTGTTTGATGCCAGCCATATTCAAGCCTTCGTCCAAGAAGTCGCGAATTTCCAAGAGCCGATCGATGTCAATCATCGAGTAGAGCCTTCTGTTTCCTTCGCTACGAGCCGGGTCAATCAGACCTTGGTCCTCGTAATATCGAATTTGGCGAGCGCTCAGGTCCGTCAATTTCATAACCGTCCCAATCGGGAACACCGGCATTGAACGCCTAGCGTTGCTATCAAGAGCCATTTTTTTCGCCTCCTTCTCTTATTGAAACTGTCACTATTATACACGCTCCGATGTCAGAAATTCAACCAAATGTTAGGAAAAGTAACATATTCTTAAGAAATTATACGCTGTTTGTTAGGTTTTCTAACAAGGAATCGTTTTCATAAAATATCGTCGCTCCGTCGCGAATTAATTCGTGAGACCCGTGAAATGCGGGCAAGTGGGCGGCGCCCGGCACGACGAGAACGTCGATGCCATTCTCCATCGCGTTGTGGGCCGTAATAATCGTCCCACTCTGCGTCGCCGCCTGAAAAACAACACACCCAAAAGTGCCTAGGGCGCTGATGATGCGGTTGCGTTCATGATAGTGATGTTTTAGGGCGAGCGAGGTGTTAATATATTCGCTTAAAATTAAATGTTTTTCTTCGATATATTGTTGAAGTGGTTTGTTTGAAGTTGGAAAATATTTATCGAGGCCGTTTGCGACAACCGCTATCGTGTGTTTTGCCGCGGTGTGCGCTAAGGTATCGACGCCTAGGGCGAGGCCGCTTACGACTGTGAAGTGGTTTGTTATTTCCGGAGTTATGAGTGCGTTAAAAGAAAACTTAGTGGTTTCGAGAATTTTTCGCGCCCCGACGATTGAGATTGAGGGAGTGTCGAGTAAATTTAAGTCGCCCTTATAAAAAAGCATAACGGGTGGGTCATACATCGTTAATAATTTTTCGGGATAAATTTCATCATAATAAGTGAAATAATTGTGCTGCTCAAAGAAGTTTAAATAAGTTCCTTCGAGATCGGTGACGTGGCGGAATTTCTGTTTGAACTTTTCTTTTTGCGGTTCGTTGAGATGGAAATGCTTGGTGACATCGCTAAGATCGCGCGCGGTTAGCGCGTCAATTGCCCGCTGGTCCTGGTAAGAATAGATTTCGAAGGCGTCGAGAAGCCTTAAAATATTTTTGTTTGCAAGGCCGCAGCATTTGAGTTTGAAGATGTAGAAATCGAGTTTTTGTTTTGACATTTTTTGTCCTCCTACTATATATATACGTAAAAAATTTAAATTTGTTACATAAAAGTGGCATTTTTTTTGAAAAGGAGTATACTAAATTTATATGATAATAAGGATTTATGGAGGATAAAACTATGTCAGTTATGGATCACGAAAAGGTAATTTTAGTCGGTGACGGGGCAGTCGGATCGAGTTATGCGTTCGCTTTGGTCAATCAAAATATCGCTCAGGAGCTAGGTATCATCGATGTTGCGTATGAAAAAACGCAAGGTGACGCGATGGATTTAAGCCACGCTTTAGCCTACACGAGCCCGAAAAAAATCTACGCTGCGCAGTATTCGGATTGTGCGGATGCGGACCTCGTTGTCATTACGGCAGGAGCAGCGCAAAAGCCAGGCGAAACTCGCTTGGATTTAGTTAATAAAAATATGCGAATTATTAAAAGTGTTGTTGATGAAATTATGAAGAGTGGATTCAACGGTCTATTTTTGGTCGCAAGCAACCCGGTCGATATTATGACGGACGCAGTTCAGAAATTTTCTGGTCTGCCTAAGCACCGCGTTATCGGTAGCGGAACTTCTTTGGATACGGCTCGGTTGCGCCAAGCGATTGGTCAGTTGATTCAAGTCGATGCCCGCAATGTCCACGGTTATATTATGGGCGAACACGGCGATAGCGAGTTCGCGACGTATTCTTCAATGAACATCGGTGGGCTGCCAATTTGCGATTGGGCTGATAATTGCTTCAATATCGACGAAGACGTGTTGCACGCAACGTTCGTTGGGGTTCGTGACGCAGCGTACGAAATCATCAATAAAAAAGGTGCAACTTTCTATGGCATCGCAGTCGCTTTGGCCCGGATTACGAAAGCTATCTTAGATGACGAAAATGCCATCCTGCCATTATCGGTTTATTTAACGGGTGAATACGGTCAACACGATATTTACATCGGCGCGCCAGCTGTCATCAACCGGCAAGGTATCCGCGGCGTCGTTCAAATCAAGCTCGACGAACGCGAAGCCGAAGCGATGGCTAAATCTGCCGCTGAACTCCGCGAAGTTCGCGACGGCGCCTACGATCAACTCAAAAAAGACGGCCTAATCCACTAGAAATAGTTATCTAAAACATGTTATAATTTAGCAAGGATGTTTAGATGAGGTGAAAGAATGGTAGAAATTAATATAAAATTAGATTTCGATGCTTTAAAAAATCCAGCTAAAGACAATATTTCAGACGAGGCTGAAGAAAAGCGTCTGGACGAGCTTGATGGGAAATTCTCTGAGATAATGGAGCTAAAAAAACAACAGGATTTACTTTTAGGAATCCCTGTCACAAGATACGATGCCAAGTTAAAAAACTACTATACGCTTTATCCTTCAGGAGAAAAAGTTTATGGAAAAGAAGCCTGAAATAAGAGTATATGCTGGACCTAACGGCAGTGGCAAATCAACTTTCACCGAACTTTTGGGCGCGTTTGGCGAGTACATAAATGCTGATGAAATAAAAAAGCAATTTAGTTGTTCTGATCTTCAAGCTGCTCAAATCGCTGAACAACTTCGCGAAGAATCAGTATCAGCTAAAATAGATTTTTCGTTTGAAACCGTGCTTTCGACCGATAGGAATTTGAACCTGCTTAGGCACGCTAAAGAGCAAGGATATTTTATCAAAGTGTTTTATGTTCTAACTAAGACTCCGCAGATAAACGTTGGGCGTATAAAGTCAAGGGTGATTGGTGGCGGACATCCAGTACCTGAAGAAAAAATAATTTCAAGGTATCACAAAGCACTTGGATTACTACCGGAATTAATCGAAATTTGTGATGTTATTCACATTTATGACAATTCAGTCGGCTTCGAACGGATTTTCAAGAAACGAAAAGACGAAGTTTTTATTTTTGAAACTGATGTTTGGAGTAAGTTTGATATAGAAAAACTAGTTATAACAAATTGATAATATTCCCGAAAATGCCGATT
>JAISJW010000026.1 GCA_031261175.1 Lactobacillales bacterium | reverse complement strand
TTGGGGGTTTCTCCCTGCGAGATACGGACGTCGCTCATTAAATTCGGGGGCTTAGCTCAGCTGGGAGAGCATCTGCCTTACAAGCAGAGGGTCAGCGGTTCGATCCCGTTAGCCCCCATTCTACATCGTAGAAAATAGGTTTGGTAGTTCAGCTGGTTAGAATGCCTGCCTGTCACGCAGGAGGTCGCGGGTTCGAGTCCCGTCCAGACCGTACTGGTTTTACTTAACGATTGAGCTTGCTTGCAAGCGAAGAGTTTAGTAAATCCGTATGCAAAATGCGTAGCATTTTGTTCAGCGCCTTCGGCGTTAAAAAGCTTGCTTAGGCAAGTCACGCGCTTCGCGCGAGGGCACTTGCCCGAAATTGGATTTTGCGGGTGTAGTTTAGTGGTAAAACTACAGCCTTCCAAGCTGTTGTCGAGAGTTCGATTCTCTTCACCCGCTTTCATGGTTCACCCACAGGCTCGGTAGCTCAGTTGGTAGAGCACGTGATTGAAGCTCACGGTGTCGGCAGTTCGATTCTGTCCCGCGCCATTGGCAAATAGCGACTTGTTCGCGACTAAATATACTTGCCCAATATGGGCCCGTAGCTCAGCTGGTTAGAGCGCACGCCTGATAAGCGTGAGGTCGGTGGTTCGAGTCCACTCGGGCCCATTTTAATTTGAAAAATTAAATATACTTATTGGTGGATTTTGGGGAAGTACTCAAGAGGCTGAAGAGGAGCCCCTGCTAAGGGTGTAGGTCGGGAAACCGGCGCGAGGGTTCAAATCCCTCCTTCTCCGTATATGAAATTCGAAAACGAATTTTATTTGAAATATTTGCGGTTACCAGGTCCGTTGGTCAAGCGGTTAAGACACTGCCCTTTCACGGCGGTAACACGGGTTCGAATCCCGTACGGATCATTGCCCTCAAGGCAATTTTTTTTATGGAGGACTACCCAAGTCTGGCTGAAGGGAACGGTCTTGAAAACCGTCAGGCGGGTAAAACCGCGCAGGGGTTCGAATCCCTTGTCCTCCTTACTTGCCTCGGCAAGTCGCGCGCGAAGCGCGCGGGCACTTGCCCAAATTAGCGGGTGTAGTTTAGTGGTAAAACTACAGCCTTCCAAGCTGTTGTCGAGAGTTCGATTCTCTTCACCCGCTTTGACCACACCGTGCGAGAGTAGTATATGCCTGCATATACGTCCTCCTTTCTTGTTATTCGTTTTACCTTCCTTTTTGTTTCTCGCATGGTAAGTATTGGGGGCCCATAGCTCAGCTGGTTAGAGCGCACGCCTGATAAGCGTGAGGTCGGTGGTTCGAGTCCACTTGGGCCCATCTCAAACACCCTTTTCGGGGTGTTTTTTTGCTTTTTCAAAGAGCTTTTTGGCAAGTCAAAACCGCAAAATCGTATCAGAGGCACTTTTTAGTGATTTCATCCTTCGAATTCACTAAAAAGCGCCTCTGATGCGATTTTTGAAAAAATAATTAAATTATTTTGCCCAAAAATGTAACAAAACGCGATTTTTTACGTATATATATAGTAAGGGGGTAAAAAATTATGTATGAAGAACTAACAGCTGCTAACATTATTTACGATATTGACTCGAAGGCGTATAAACAATTTGTTTATACAGGATTAAGCGCATGTGTGCTTTTGAAAATACCTATAATTGATAAGTTTGATTATAATAAGCCTAGAGTAATTGGGAAATCAAGGAACCGAAACGCCTTGGTAAAATGCTTTTCGAGCGCACTTTATAATGAGCGTGAAAGAGTAATGGCAGAATTTGGATATCAATGTGCCGACTACTTGAAAATAATGTTTGATCTCGGAAAAGAAGTATCAGCAGTAGGATTAATTTGTGCGATAGATCACTGTCTGTGGAATGCCTATTTTTCGCTTGAAGAACTCAAATTATTTGTTGAAAAAAATAAGAGCGAAAAATTCATGAGTAACCTAAAGCGAGTATTGCCTTTTGTTAGTGATAATGATGAATCACCGTATGAGACGCTTGTCAGACTTGCAATTTATCTATTAGGCTATGAAAATCCAATACAACAACTTCCATTTTACAAAAACGGAAGATATATCGGACGCATTGATTTCTTTTGGAAAACGCGAAAAGGGCGGATGGCATTTGAAGTCGATGGTGCGCTCAAAGGTAGAAAACCTGGATATTACGAAGAAGAGCGACTTAGACAAGCAATATTAGAGGAGCAAGGATATAAGGTTTATCGTTTGATGTACAAACAATACTTGCGAGGCGAACTTCCAGATTTATTAGAAAAAATGGGCGTACGAAAAGCACATAGCAAACCCAGAAAATTACCGATAAATAACGGGTTAAAAAATCAAAATCGCTTTCAAGCCGATTTTTAGTGATTTCGATCCTTGGATTCACTAAAAATACCCTCTGATGCGATTTTCTCCTTTTAACAATTGGAAAAAATTCGAGATTTGCATATATTGCAAACTTTATTTTCGGGTTTAATATCTAAGGAAAAGACCTAACAATTTATGTTATAATTATTGATAATAAACTGCAAAAAAGGAGGGTAAAATGAAGCGAAAAATATCATCTTCATATATAGATACGTTGATTTTTGTCCCCTTTATTATTCTGAATATCGTCGGCCTCCTGATGGTCTGGTCGGTGACGAGCGTCAACCTAATCGCACAGGGAATGAACGGCTATTCGGGAGTCATCAAGCAACTCATTTTCTTCGCGATTGGTTTGGGTCTCTGCTTGTTCACGAAGCGGCTGAACCACGATTTCCTCAGCAATCCGCGACTTCTAACTCTGTCGAAAATAGCCTGTTTTGCAATGATGGTTGCGACGTTCATCCCGCACGTTGGGGTGACCGTAAACGGCTCGAACGCCTGGCTAAACATCTCCGTTTTCACGTTCCAGCCAATCGAAATCGTCAAAATCGGCCTAATTCTCTGGATGGCGAACGACTTCGTCCAACTCGAACAAGCAATCGCCGACGGCAAGTACGGATTTGTCTTCAAAAAAGTCCTAATCGGCAATTGCCTGCGGCGCCACACCCCTATACTAAAAAGAATCACGCAATTCGCGCTCTCGCCGGTTGCATTTCTGATCCTCTCGTTCTGTCAAAAAGATATGGGAAATATGGCAATTTGCGCTTTAATCATCATCGTGATGATTGGGGCAAGTGGCATTAGGCTCGGCAAAATTTTTAAGTACCTCGCACCTTTAGCGGGGATAGGTTTTATCGGATTCTGGTTCCTAAAAAACAAAAAGTTCATTACGGTTTTACCCAACCACATTCAAGAACGCGTTATGGCGTGGATTGATCCGTTCGAAAAATCAATAACAGCCTCGGCGGGTTGGCAATTAAAACAAGGTATGTTCGCCATCAGCAACGGTGGTTTAAGAGGTGCCGGTCTCGGGCGAAGCATTGAAAAACGCGGCTACTTGCCCGAAGCCGAAAACGACTTTGTCTTCACGATCTTAAGTGAAGAATTCGGCGCAATCTTAGCCTCGCTCGTGCTTCTCATCATCACCGTTATGATCGGCCGCATGTACAAAGTCGCCATCCGCGCCAAAAGCGCCTACAACTCAATGGTGATGATCGGCCTCGGCAGTTTCTTCTTGATCCAAGTGTTCATCAACGTCGGCGGCGTCATCGGCCTGATCCCATCAACCGGCGTGGTCTTCCCATTCGTCTCGCAAGGCGGAACGAGCCTCGTAATTCTCTCTTTGGCAATTGGCATCGCCCTGAACGTCAGTGCGGACGAAAAAATTGTCGAAGATTTCGAAGTGGTGGCCCGCACTGAGCCGCCGAAGCCGGCTTTAGAACCCGAGGAGCCGGAAGCGGCGCAGCCGGGACTTGCCGAAAAAGTGACAAACGAGCCGGAAAATGATAATATTATAAAAGTAGACTTCAATTAACGAAGGAGTAAAAAATGAAAAAAGTATTAGTAGCCAATCGTGGCGAAATCGCAATCCGGGTGTTCCGGGCGTGTAGCGAATTAGGTTTGAAAACGGTCGGGATTTACGCGGCCGAGGATGCATATAGCGTTCACCGTTTTAAGGCGGATGAGGCGTATTTGGTCGGCGAGGGCAAGAAACCCGTCGAAGCATATTTGGATATTCAAGGGATCATCGCGATTGCTAAAGAGAGCGGGGCGGATGCAATTCACCCGGGTTACGGACTGCTTAGTGAAAACTTGGAATTCGCGACCGAATGTGAAAAAGCGGGCATCAAATTTGTTGGTCCGACTTTGCATCATTTGGATATTTTTGGCGATAAAATCAAAGCCAAAGAAGCATCAGTAGCGGCTGGAATTCAATCGATTCCGGGGACGGATGGACCGGTTGCGAATATCGGCGAAGTGCTAGATTTCGCTAATTCGCACGGCTACCCGATCATGATCAAAGCGGCTTTAGGTGGGGGCGGACGTGGAATGCGTGTTGCTCGTGACGAGAAGGAAGCTATTGATGGATTCGAGCGCGCGCGTAGTGAAGCCTTGACAGCGTTTGGTTCGGATGAAGTTTACGTCGAAAAATACATCGGCGACCCTCAACATATCGAGGTGCAAATCTTAGGTGATGAGCACGGGAACGTTATCCACTTGTTCGAGCGCGATTGTTCGGTGCAACGTCGTCACCAAAAGGTTGTCGAAGTAGCGCCTTGCGTGAGTCTACCTGAAGAAAAGCGTATCGAGATCTGCGACGCGGCCGTGAAACTGATGAAACACGTCGGCTACATCAACGCCGGAACGGTCGAGTTCCTCTATGAGTCGGGCAATTTCTACTTCATCGAAGTAAACCCGCGCGTTCAAGTTGAACACACGATCACCGAGTTGATCACGGGCGTCGACATCGTTCGCTCGCAACTTTTGATCGCTCAAGGTCAAGACATCCATAAAGACTTGAAAATCCCGACGCAGGACAAAATCTTGTTAAATGGAGCGGCAATTCAGTGCCGAATCACAACGGAAGATCCGTTGAAAGGCTTCCTGCCTGACATCGGTAAAATCGATACCTACCGCTCACCAGGGGGCTTCGGCGTGCGTTTAGACACAGCGAACGCTTTTGCGGGGTCGGTCATCACGCCTTTCTTTGACTCTTTGTTAGTTAAGGTCTGCACGCACTCACTTGACTTCAATAGCGCGGTTGAAAAAATGGACCGCTGCCTGCGCGAGTTCCGAATCCGCGGGGTTAAAACAAACATTCCTTTTCTTTTAAACGTTGTCAATTCTGACGAGTTCAAGAGCGGCGAAGCGAAAACAACCTTCATCGACAACACGCCGAGCCTGTTCGAATTCAGTGAAAATCGCGACCGCGGAACAAAGACCTTGAATTACCTCGGCGAAATCACGGTCAACGGCTATCCGGGCATCGAACGTCGCAATGAAACGAAGGCAATTCACACCCGCTACCCTAAAAAATTAGAAGTTAAAGAAAACGTCGTAACGGCGAAAAACATCTTTGATGAACGTGGGCCTGAAGGCTTAACAAAATGGATTAAAGAACAACCGAACGTGTTGTTAACTGATACGACGATGCGGGATGCGCATCAGTCATTACTTGCCACACGGGTCCGCACGAAGGACTTTGAAAATATCGCAACATTGACGGAACAGGGTCTTCCGGAATTGTTCTCGAACGAGTGTTGGGGTGGGGCGACGTTTGACGTGGCGTACCGTTTCCTGAGCGAATCGCCGTGGGCGCGCCTGCGTAAAATTCGCGAAGCGCAACCGAATACGTTATTACAAATGTTGTTCCGCGGCTCAAACGCGGTCGGCTACCAAAATTATCCCGATAACGTAATCGCTGAATTCATCAAAGAATCGCGTGCGCAAGGGGTTGACGTGTTCCGGATTTTTGACTCTTTGAATTGGGTTAAACAAATCGAGCGCTCGATTCAAGTTGTCCGCGACGTGGATGGATTTGCCGAAGCATCAATGTGTTACACGGGCGATATTCTTGATCCAAACCGTCAAAAATATTCGATTCAATATTATAAAGATTTAGCCAAAGAGCTTGAGGCTCTCGGGGCTCACGCCATAGCGATTAAAGACATGGCCGGTTTATTAAAACCACAAGCGTCTTACACGTTGATTAGCGAGTTGAAGGAAGTTACAGATCTTCCTCTGCACTTGCATACGCACGACACGGCAGGTTCAGGAAACATCACGTACTCGGCGGCAGTTAAAGCTGGCGTTGACATCGTCGACGTAGCATTCTCAGCGATGAGTGGCGCGACGAGTGAGCCTTCAATGGCGGCCTTGTATTACACGCTGTTACACGGCTCGCGCATGCCGGACATCAACATCGACAACGCGCAACAGTTGAACCACTACTGGGAAGACATCCGCCGCACTTACGTGCAATTCGACAAGGCAATTAGCGCTCCGCAAACGGAAGTTTATTACCACGAAATGCCAGGCGGACAATATACGAACTTGCAACAACAAGCTGCCGCGGTGGGACTTGCCGATCGTTTCGATGACGTTAAGGAAATGTACCGCCAAGTGAACTTGATGTTTGGCGACATCACGAAGGTTACCCCTTCATCTAAGGTTGTCGGCGATATGGCGCTGTTCATGGTGCAAAACAACCTGAGCGAAGATGACGTCTACGAACGCGGAATGGAAATTTCGTTCCCTGAATCGGTGATTTCGTTCTTCCTCGGCGACCTTGGTCAGCCGGAGGGTGGATTCCCCGAAGAGTTGCAAAAAATTGTGCTTAAAGGCAGAATCGACGAAGCCTATACAGTTCGCCCAGGTGAACTTGCCAAAACGGTTGACTTCGAAGAAGTGCGCCGCGAGTTATCGGAGACGATTGGGCGCGATGCGACCCACGAGGAAGTGCTTTCGTACCTGATGTATCCGAAGGTGTTCCTTGATTTCGTGAAGACGAACGAGCTTTACGGTGACGTGACGCTTCTTGATACGCCGACGTTCTTTAACGGGTTGGAGCTTGGTGAAACGATCGAGGTTCAAATCGAGCGCGGTAAAACGCTGATTATTCGTCTGGATGAAATCGGTGAAGCGGATGCCGAGGGTAACCGTGTGATTTACTTCTCGCTGAACGGTCAACGTCGCGAGATTATTATCAAAGACCGTACGGTCAAAACGAATGTGACGGCGCGTCAAAAAGCTGATAGCCACAACAAGAACCACGTCGGGGCTTCAATGCCGGGTACGGTTCTCAAAGTTATGGTCAACAGCGGCGACGAGGTCAAAGCCGGCGACGTCCTAGTCGTAACGGAAGCGATGAAGATGGAAATGGCGATCGAGGCAGTATTCGACGGCGTCATCGAGCGCGTCCACGTCCAAGCTGGCGAGGCCATCCAAGTCGACGATTTATTGTTAGAAGTTAAACCCAAGGCCTAAATGGGCAATTAAGCCCTTAAAATACGAAATACCACCCGAAATCACGTTGATTTCGGGTGGTGTTTTTTGGCTACTGTTTTTTAAGGGCTTTTTAAGGAGTTTCGCGGCTCGAAATCACTAAAAATCGCGTTAAAAAACAGTAGACATTTTTATAACCTTGAAAGAACGTGTCTTGCTTAATTATATGTTTGCTATTTTACAATTAATTGAAAAAAATATATAATAATAAGGCGATGTTATATCGCTATGAAAGGTAACACTAGTTATGAAATCTATGTTTGAACAAATGATCGAAAAAGGTAAAGAAAAAATTGTCCAAGCTTCAGAAGAGGCGGTAAACAAAATCCAAGATCAACACTTCAATAAGGTAATAAAAAATGATAAAACTTTTGACGACGATGATAGCGTTGATGACTTAGTTAATCATTTAAAGAAAAATAATTTTAGAAAAAACCAAACATTTCTAGCGAAGCCAATCGGGAAAATCGCGATCAGCCTTACCGGGTTATTAGTAATTGCCTTTATTGCTTTTTGCGTAGTTAGTAATTCGTATGATGCTGCGGGGTTCAATGCATTCGGCGTTCATAAAGTGACTGGTAAAAACATTGATGAAGATGGTTATTACCGAGATGGTTTTAACAATGATGGCTGGAATCGCGACGGCATTTATAAAACGACCGGAACCAAATACGATGAAAATGGTTTTGACATAAGTGGTTATGATAAGAACGGTTTTGATAAAGATGGCTATGATAAAAAAGGATATGACAAAAACGGTTTTAACAAAAAAGGCCTGAACAAATGGGGTTGGGAATCTGATGCCGATATGAAGGCTGCAAAAGCAGAGATGGGCATAAGTGAAAATCCAACCAAATCAACGTATGATAACTACTTATTAGATAAAGAAGCAACAGAAAAGGGCTTCTCATCTTCGACAGCAATGATTGCAGCAAAAGTAGAGATGGGTGTCAGTGACTATCCGACAAAAGAAGAATACGATAAGTTTTTGTTAGATAAAGAGGCAAAAGATAAAGGTTTCGCATCTGTTCAGGAAATGGATGAGGCGAAATCCGCAATGGGCGTTGATGTTAATCCGACGAAAAAAGAATATGATGATTACGTAGCAGAAAAGGCAAAACAAGAAGCAGAAGCTGCTGCAGCGGCTGAAAAAGCTAGACAGGATGCCGAAGCGGCAGCGGCAGCGCAGAAAGCATCTGCTGCATCGGCGGCAAGTAAAACTGTCCCGAACACCGGAGCTTCTAGTTCAGCAGCAACAAGTGCACCGTCGGGCGAGACGAATACGACAGGAATTGCCCGATGGGCTGTTGAGAACGGATATAATTGGCAGACACGTAAAGGACACTGCAAACGTATAGCGCCAGGCGGATCGCTACCGGCTGGTTATCATTGGGAAGTCGGCAATTAAAACACGAGGAGATTTTTGTGCAAAAGACAAAACAAAGAAACGGATGCGCCTGGATTTTAATTATAATAGGCGTGTTGGGGTTAATGGGAACCATCAGTTCTTTTAACTTCACAACGCTAATCATAGAAGCAATTCTAATAATCTGGGGCGTAGCGCTAATTAGAGGCAGCAAAACAGCGCCCGAGGCGAAAGGTCCGAAGAGCAACATTGTTGCGTGGGTCCTGATCGCATTCGGTGTCATAGGGCTTTCGAGCGATTTATCGCTGTCAGGGGTAGGATATGCGGCGATTTTCATAATCGGCGGGGCAGTCATACTTATCAAAAATCGAAAAAAAATCACCGGGGCAAGTTCGTTCGGCAATTTCGGCAACAACGTTAAAGAAAAAAGACAAAAAATTAAAGCTACCGGCCTGAACAAAGGCGAAGCGGAATTCTTTTGCAACACGATGGATGCGGCAAATGATGACCTTGTCCTTTGGGCCAGTAACATCAAAGAAAGCGTAACGCTAAAAGAAATCGAAGACAAGTCGAAGGGCTTGAAAGCAGGCGTGGCACTCTATGACGAGTTGATGAGTGAGCCGAGAAAACTTGCCCAAGCTGACAAGTTCTTGTACAGCCACCTGCCGAATGTGGTCGCGCTGACGTCGAAATTTGTCGAGATTAATAAGCACGTCGTTGAAAGCGAGAGCTCGAGCGAGGTAATTAAGGACGCGGCGCAGGCAATTGAAGATGTGTCGTGCCAAATTGCTGACGACTATACGCGCTTTGTGTCGGACGATTTAGACGACATCAATTTGCAGATCTCGATAGCGAAACAAAATATTGAACTTTCAAATTACATAAAGGAGAAAATTGAAAATGAGCAATGAAATTATCGACAACGTAGTACCGGAAATGCAGGCAATTGTGGCGACTCCGACCGAGGCAGCGTCGCCGAAATTGGTAGATAAATTGTCGCCTGAAGACCAGGCGAAAGCTTACGAAATGGCTAACCAAATCAATATCGATGACAACCAATCGACGATTACTTATGGGGTTGATGCGCAAAGTAAAATCGCTAACTTTTCGGCGTCGGTACTTGCCAAAATAAACAGTAAAGATGCACCGATGGGGGATACGCTGACTGAGCTGCTTTACCAACTGAAGGAAGCCGATCCGAGTCAATTGAGCGGCGGGAACCCCGGATTCTTTGCGAAATTCTTTGGGAAAGTTAAAAAATCAATTTTCGAAACAACGGCGAAGTACCAAAAAATTGGAGCGCAAGTTGACCAAATTGCAGTGAAACTTAATCAAGATAAAAATTGGTTGATTAAAGACAATCAAATGCTAGAAGGTTTGTTCAATGAGAATTTGGATTACTTCTACAACTTGAATATGTATATTGCAGCGGCGGAAATCAAAGTTCAAGAGTTGCAAAACGAAATTATTCCAGCGGCTCAAGCTAAGGCTGAACAGACTGGTGAACAGATGGATTATCAACTTGTTCAAGATCGTCAACAATTCCTGGAACGTTTGGAAAAACGTGTCTACGATTTGCAACTTTCGCGTCAAATTTCGATTCAACAAGCGCCACAAATTCGTATGATTCAAAATGCTAACCAACAATTGGCTGAAAAATTGCAAACATCAGTTAATACGACTTTGCCGCTTTGGAAAAACCAAGTCGTTATCGCTTTGACTGTTTTGCGTCAACAATCGGCTGCGCTTACGCAACGCCAAGTTACTGAAACGACTAACGATTTATTGACGAAAAATTCTGAAATGTTGAAGCAATCAACTATCGAAACGGCTCGCGAAAACGAACGTGGTATCGTCGATATTGAAACGTTGCAAACGACACAAGCAAACTTGATCGAAACAATCGAGCAAACGTTGCAAATTCAAAAAGAAGGTCGCTCGAAACGGGTCGCTGCCGAAGCTGAAATGCAAGTAATGGAAGAAACACTGAAAAACAAATTGCTAGAAGCATCTCGCGGTGCTAACGAACCGGTAAATCAATAATTCCTTATAAAACACCACCTGAAATCGCGTTGATTTCGGGTGGTATTTTTTGGCTACTGTTTTTTTAGGGCTTTTTTAGGAGTTTCGCAGCTCGAAATCACTAAAAATCGCGTTAAAAAACAGTAGACATTTTTATAACCCCGAAAGCACGTTGAATTTATAAAGCTCGCGACTTGCCCGCTTTATAATCGCGGCGAAAAGTTGTATAATAATAGAAGAAATTCATGATAGGAGCACACAATGTCTAAACCTAAAATCCGCGTGCGTTACGCACCGAGCCCGACTGGGCATCTGCACATCGGGAACGCCCGCACGGCGCTGTTCAATTACCTGTTTGCGCGCCACAACGGCGGCGAGTTCATCATCCGCATCGAGGACACCGACACGAGCCGCAATATCGAAAACGGCGAGAAGTCGCAGCTTGAAAACTTGGCGTGGCTGGGCATCGACTGGGATGAGTCGCCAGAAAACCCGGGCAAGTATGGCCCGTATCGTCAAAGCGAACGCGGCGATATTTATTTACCGTTGATCGAGGATTTGATTGAGCGCGGATTAGCGTATAAATGTTACTGCACATCGGAAGAATTAGAAGCGATGACTGAACGCCAAAAGGCAGCCGGTGAGGCTCCGAAATATGATGGAACTTGTGCTCATTTATCGCCAGAGCAAATCGCAGCGTATGAAGCTGAAGGTCGCGTTCCGAGCGTGCGTTTCCGCATTCCGGCTGGGAAAGTCTACAAATTCGATGATATCGTAAAAGGTAACATTTCGTTTGAAGCCGAAAACGTCGGCGGGGATTTCGTTATCTTGAAGCGTGACGGTATGCCGACTTACAACTTCGCGGTTGCAGTCGATGACCACTCGATGGCGATTACACACGTTTTGCGAGGCGATGATCATATCGCGAACACGCCAAAACAAATGATGATCTACGAAGCGTTCGGTTGGGAAATCCCAACTTTCGGTCACATGACTTTGATCATCAACAGCGAAACTGGTAAAAAATTATCGAAACGCGATGGTGGAATTCTGCAGTTCATCGAGCAATATAAAGACCTTGGCTACTTACCTGAAGCGATGTTCAACTTCATCACTTTGTTAGGTTGGTCACCTGAAGGTAAAAAAGAAATCTTCACCCGCGAAAAATTCATCGAAATTTTCGACGTGAAACGCTTGAGCAAATCACCTGCCGCTTTCGACATCAAAAAACTTGAAAACATCAACAACCGCTACATGAAGTCGGCTGACCTCGACGAAGTCGTGGCTTTAGCCGTGCCGTTTTTAGTTGAAGCAGGGCACTTGCCTAAAGAAATGACGGTCGAGCAAGCCGCTTGGGCGCGCAAACTGGTCGAGCTTTACAAGACGGAAATCAGCTACGCTGCGCAAATCAACGACGTTTCAGGCCTGTTCTTCGGCGAGGTTGAACCTTTGCCGGAAGAAGCCAAGGAAATCATGTCAACAGACACAGCGCCAGTTGTCGCCGCTGCCTTCAAGGTCGAACTTGAAGCGCTGACTGACTGGACAGCCGAAAACATTTTTGAAGCGATCAAAGCCGTTCAAGAAAAAACGGGCATCAAAGGAAAAGACCTGTATATGCCAGTCCGCATCGCGACAACTGGGCAAATGCACGGCCCTGAATTGCCACTTGCCTTAGAGCTTTTAGGGCGCGACGTCGTTCTAGCTAAAATTTAAATCTACTATAAGAAAGCGTATTTGAAAAACAGATGCGCTTTTTGTCAAAAATAACTAAATAAATGGAGGAATTTTATGACATTACCAAATTTTCAAGAAAATTTACGCAAGTACGCACAGCTCGCAATCAAATACGGGCTGAACGTCCAACCGGGTCAAACTGTTAGAATTTCAGTTGAGGTTGACCAAGCCGACCTAGCAGTGCTTTTGCAAGAAGAAGCATATCTTGCCGGGGCAAGTCGCGTTCCGGTTGAGTTCGGTAGCGAAAAGGTTGCTCGGGTGCGTTTAGAACACGCGCCTGCTGAAATTTTAGATTCCCCTTTTTCTGAATGGTCGATTGCAAAACGCGATTATTATATCGATTTAAAGACTTCGACGCTTTTGGTTAAGTCGGGAGATCCGAGCGCCTTTGCTGGAATTCCAGCTGAGCGAATGTTGTTAGGACGCGAGCATCAAATAAAATTTGGTGAAGTGTCAAGGGAAGCGAAACGGCGCAATAACACTCCGTGGTGCATTATTTCAGCCGCATCACCGGCTCAAGCGGCTAAGGTTTTTCCAGAGTTAGCGACCGAAGAAGAGCAAGTTGATGCGTTGTGGGATGCGATTTTTAAGGCCACCCGTGTTTATGAAGCTGACCCGATGGCAGCTTGGGCTGAACACTTGGCCTTCACGAACGAGAAAGCGAAAGAGTTGACCGCAGCACAATACGACCGCTTGCACTATTACTCGGACGTGACCGACTTAACAGTGGGTCTAGCCGAAAATCACGTCTGGGCGGCGACTGCCAAAAATGCGTATAACGGCAAGCAATATATTGCAAACATGCCATCCGAAGAAATTTGGACAGCGCCAGACCGTCACCGCATCGATGGGTATTTGGCTTCGACGAAACCGCTGATTTATCAAGGAACAATCATCGAAGATATGAAGTTTACCTTCAAAGATGGGAACGTGGTCGACTACTCGGCAACGGCAGGACTTGATGCGTTAGAAGCATTGTTAGCGACTGACGAACATGCGAAATCGCTTGGCGAAGCGGCCCTTGTGCCAGATGATTCGCCGATTTCCAACACTGGAATCGTCTTCTTCCAAACGCTATTTGACGAGAATGCATCTTGTCACTTTGCCTTCGGTAATGCCTACTCGGATACCGTTGTAGGTGGAGACAAAATGAGCAAGGAAGAGTTGCTTGCGGCTGGACTTAATCAATCCGCCGTGCATGAAGATTTCATGGTCGGCTCACCCAAATTAAACATCGACGCCATCGCTAAAGACGGCACCGTAACTCCTTTGTTCCGCGATGGGAATTGGGCCTAAGGGCAAGTTTGCAAAACGGCGCCCAATCCGTTATAATAGGTGAAACACAAAAAAGGATACAAAGAAGGAGTAAAAAATGAACAAAAAATTAATTAGCGGCTTACTTGCCGGAACGATTTTACTAGCAACTGTCGCAGGTTGTGGCACACCGAAAGCCGAAAAAGAAGCGGAAGCGGATTGGTCGGCAATTGCCAAACACCCTGAAGCGGCTGATCACAGCGGCGAACAAAATCCGGATTACTATGTATTTACGGATTTGATTAAAAACGAAAAATTTGATCCTGAAGCGGTGACTGAGCTGAAAGTTGAGACTCTGCAAGAGGGTACAGGCGAAGTGGTCAAGGAAACTGACACGGTTAAAGCGAACTACACAGGGTGGAACTCGAAAGGTATCATCTTCGACACGACTAAGAAAACGACTGGTGATGCTGTGCCGGTTGAATTCCCACTTTCTGGCGTTATCAAAGGTTGGACGCAAGGTTTGACTGGGCAAAAAGTTGGCGGGATCTACAAGTTGACTATCCCGGCTGACCTAGCTTACGGCGGCGTTGCGGGTCAAGGCCCGACAACTGGTCCGCTAGTCTTCGTGGTTGAAATCGTTAGCGCTACTGCAGCGGCTGACTCAGCGGCAGATTCTGATTCAGCTGCCGAATAAAGCAAAAAAGCGGGCAATTAACCCTGTATAAAATCCCTTACTGTTTTTTAACGCGATTTTTAGGAGTTTCGAGCCTCGAAACTCCTAAAAATCGGCTCTTTGTCAACTGATGGGGTTTTCCAATTTTTGATAAATAGAGTTAAGCAGCAGAACTCAAATTCGTTGAGACATCGACGGATTTGAGTTTTTGTATTGTGATCACTTCTACGTT
>JAISJW010000025.1 GCA_031261175.1 Lactobacillales bacterium | reverse complement strand
TTGATTCTCCTCTTTCTTGTGGTTGATTTTAGTAGTGTAAAATCATTTTATCAGAAATTGGAATCAATATGTCTTTTGAGTTTTCGAACAAACCCCATTAGAAAGTATACAACCAAAATCCAAAGGACGAAGTTTCCCACTTCGTCTTTTTTTTTGATTATAATTTTTGAGAGTATAAACTAGCGGAAAAAGCAAATAAATGACTAAAAAAAGCCGAGTTTATACTCGCAAAATAAAAAAATAAATTATTTTGCTCAAAAATGTAACAAACGCCGAAAAAATACGTATATATATAGTATAGGCATATTTTTTTTGGAGGTGCAAAATGAAAATTGAAAATGACGTATTAAAGCTGCTTACGAAGCGGAGACCTGGGATGGACGTTAAAAAGTTTTACAAAATAGGTCGCGGATTTTACTATCCTCTTAATGAGTGGGTTTATTTGTACGAAATCGATCGTTTCAAGTTGCGGATTATAGCGACCGCTAGTCAGACTAGAGGAACCGCCTATTTCTCTGGACTGACAGCGGCAATTATCTATGGAGCGCCTGTTCCCGCTGGTATAGCAAAGCTTCCGTTCAGACCAGAAATAACCAACATAAAGTCTGGGCGTTCGAAGAGCAAATATGTGGAGTATAAAAGCACAAAGAGACAGATTGAATGTCAATGTATAAATCTGTATGGTATCTCGATGTATGTTGCAATGCCAGCGTTTGCTGTGGCAGAAATGGGCAAAACCGATATTCTAACTAATATATTTCCAGTTGCAGATTACTTGCTAAGAGAAGGGCGTGTTAGTCGAGAAGAAATAGACCGGGCGCTAGCATTTTATAAGGGAACTAAGGGAGTAGGAAGAGCGAAGAAAATCGCTAAACTTCTTTCGGTGTTTTCGGAGTCCGTAGCCGAGTCCGTAACGAAAGCGATTATTGTTGGGAATGATTTACAACTTCCGGTTCAACAATACGTGCTTGGCAAATATCGAATTGATTTCGTTTGGCCAATGTTGAAATTGATTCTCGAGTTCGACGGGCTGGAAAAACTGCTGAATATGGGTAAGAAAGATATTGTCGAAAACTTAGAAGCTATGTTCGAACGCGATGATTTCATCGCCACAAACGGATTTAGGGTGCTTCATGTGTTATATAGCTATCTTTTATATCCCGAAAAACTAGTAACACTACTGAAAAAGAACGGAATTCCAAGACATAAATATGGTTTGTAATTTTTGCGAGTATAAACTCGAGTAAAACACTAGAAAAAAGACTAAAAAAGCCGAGTTTATACTCGCAAAAATCTAAAACTCAAAAAGACAAGGCGCTAGGCTTTGTCTTTTTTGTCGTTTAGGAGATTTTTTAACGCATCCTCTTTAGAAGGTAATTTAATTAATTTAGGCTTGTGGAGCCAATTCGCGTTCTCGTCACGCAAAGCGGTAATCAGCAGATTCGTAATCGGCAGCACGACGTATAGCCAGTGCGCGATGCCAGGTTGGAAGTAGGCGAACACCATAATTGCGACGTTTAGAATAATTAAACCGGCAAGTCGAAACCGCGAAAACACGACATAGGAACGAAGTGATTGAGGCATTTTGGCAAGTCGGATCATCGTAATGTAATGACGAAGTAGACTGATCATAATAGAGGCTAATAAGTAAATGATTCCGTAATTGACAACTGAAACCCAGTCGTCGACAACCATCATATACTTAGTGAACAAGGGGATCAAGGCGAGAACGGCCATAAAGCAAAAGTCGATGAACATTATTTTATCGGTAATTTTTTCAACCCCATCATATAAGTGGTGGTGGTCAAGCCAAAACTCAGCGATGATGAAAAAGCTGACTAGGAAAATCCCGATCGATGAAACGAATTCGGGATACGATGTTCCGTCCACCGGTAAGGGGATTTCCAATACCATAATCGTAATAATAATCGCGATTATCGCATCGCCAAAAACCTCTAAGTGTTCCTTTAAACGAAACATCACTTTTTCGCGGTCGGATTCGCTGCGCCCGCGGATTGAAGCCTCGAGTTCCTCGTTCGACTTCCCGGCATACTCGGGGTGGGCAAGTAAGAATTCCTCTTTGATAATTTCGTTGCGATCTTTATTTCTTTCCATATTTTCACCTCGTATAATTTGATTTTACCACCAAACCCTAGGCAAGTCAAAAAAATCTATGGTATAATACCATAAAAACTAAGAAAAGGACATAAATACAAAATGAAAAGAATAGCAGTCGTAAGTGCAATTTTAGAAAAACCGCAAACAATCCAAGAAGAGTTCAACTCGATCGTAGCCGAGTTCCGCGGAGTCGTGAGAGGGCGCATGGGAATCCCGGCGGTCGAACACGGCCTTTCGGTCATCTGCATAACGCTCGACGGAACGCTTGACGAGATCAACACGCTGACTGGCCGCCTCGGAAACCTAGAAGGCGCAACTGTCAAAACAGCGATTTCGAAGGAAATCGCGTAGGCGGCTAAAGCCGCCCGACTTGCCCAAGGGTTTGTCTTAAACTCCTATTAAATTTCTTTTTAACGAACCAGAATTGTGATATAATAGGAGAGTAATTTTAAAATTTAGACGCATTTGCGTTTGAAAAAAATATTTTCTTAAAAGGAGAGTTTTAAAATGTCAATTATTACAGACATCTACGCTCGCGAAGTCCTAGATTCACGCGGGAACCCAACAATCGAAGTGGAAGTTTACACTGAATCAGGTGCATTCGGACGCGGTATGGTACCATCAGGTGCATCTACTGGTGAATACGAAGCAGTTGAATTACGTGATGGCGACAAATCTCGCTACTTAGGTAAAGGTGTTCAAAACGCTGTTGATAACGTAAACAACAAAATCGCTGAAGCAATCATCGGTTTCGATGTTACTGAACAACAAGCAATCGACAAAGCTATGATCGAATTAGACGGTACTCCTAACAAAGGTGTATTAGGAGCTAATGCCATCTTGGGTGTTTCAATTGCCGCTGCTCGCGCTGCTGCAGATTACCTAGATGTTCCTCTATACCACTACTTAGGCGGATTCAACACTAAAGTGTTACCAACTCCAATGATGAACATCGTCAATGGTGGATCTCACTCTGACGCTCCAATCGCTTTCCAAGAATTCATGATCTTGCCAGTTGGCGCGCCAACTTTCAAAGAAGCTCTACGTTGTGGTGCTGAAGTGTTCCACGCATTGGCTGCTATTCTTAAATCTCGTGGTCTTGAAACAGCTGTCGGAGACGAAGGTGGTTTCGCTCCTAAATTTGAATCAACTGAAGATGCCGTTGAAACTATTCAAGCAGCTATCGAAAAAGCTGGTTACAACCAAGATTTCGTTAAACTTGGATTTGACTGTGCTTCTTCTGAATTCTACGAAGATGGCGTTTACAACTACGATAAATTCGACGGTTCTGGCGTGAAGAAAACTTCTGCTGAACAAGTTGCTTACTTAGTTGAATTAACTGAAAAATATCCATTCATCATCACTATCGAAGATGGTATGGACGAAAACGACTGGGATGGTTGGAAACTTCTTACTGAAAAACTTGGCGACAAAGTTCAATTAGTAGGTGACGATTTGTTCGTTACTAACACTGTTAAACTTGCTGAAGGTATCGAAAAAGGAATCGCTAACTCAATCCTTATCAAAGTTAACCAAATCGGTACTTTGACAGAAACTTTCGAAGCTATCGAAATGGCTAAAGAAGCTGGCTACACTGCCGTTGTTTCTCACCGTTCAGGCGAAACTGAAGACAGCACAATCGCTGACATCGCAGTTGCAACTAACGCTGGCCAAATCAAAACTGGTTCACTTAGCCGTACTGACCGTATCGCTAAATACAACCAATTGTTACGCATCGAAGACCAACTTGGTGAAGTTGCGGTTTACAAAGGTCTTAAATCTTTCTACAACATCAAAAAATAATTGTTCCTTGCGGAACAATGTGGGCAAGTCGCCTCGCTTACGCGAGGAGGGCTTGCCTTTTTTTTTATAATTATTATAAAAATTGCATAAAAATACACAATATGTTATAATTTTCTATAGTATAAAATTTCTGAATTGGAGAAGAAAAATGACCAAAAAAGAAAGACAAAAATTAATTAGAAAATTAATTAAAGAGCGTGATATTCAGACGCAAACTGAACTCAAAGAAGCGCTAGAAGATTTAGGGTGTAAAGCAACCCAAGCGACGGTCAGCCGCGATATTCGCGAGTTGAATATGGTTAAAGTCAAAAAAGATGGTAGCGGAAAAATGGTTTATACAATCATTTCGCAAGTCATCACAACTAATGACAGCGTCCTAAAACAAAGTATCAAAGACTATGTTGAACACATCGATCACGCCGGAAATATCGTTGTGATTCACACGTTGATCGGAAATGCGAATGCACTTGCCGCCCAAATCGACGAGCGCACGCTCGATGGGCTGATGGGGACACTTGCCGGCACCGATACGATCGTCGTGTTCGCCAAAGGGGAGCGCGAGGCGCAAGATTTCAAAAATATGTTGCTAGAATATAGGGGTTGGTAAAATGGTCAAAGTTGTAAAATTCGGCGGGAGCTCGCTCGCAAACGCCGGGCAATTAAAAAAAGTTTTCGATATTTTAAAAGAAGATAAAGAACGCAAATACGTAGTTGTGTCGGCGCCAGGAAAACGCGATGACGACGATACAAAAGTTACGGATATGCTAATCGCTTACCACCGTGCCTACTTGAACGGGGCGGATACGGCGAAAATCGAAGAGCAAATTATCACGCGTTTCACGGATATGTTAATCGAACTTGATATGGACGTTGAAACTTTCGAGCCGATTATCAACGATAACGTAACGGCGCTTTCGACGATTCAGGTCGAAGGAAACGAGTTTTTGCTGGACGCTTTTTTGAGCTCGGGCGAAAATATCAACGCGCAAATTATCGCTGAATATTTGACTCAATACGGCTTGAAGGCTCGTTATTTGCATCCGCACGAAGTTGGGATTATCGTAACACCAGAGCCGCATAACGCTCGCATGATTGATAAATATTACAAACAAATCGCTGAAATCAACGATGGCTATGACGGGATCACTGTTATTCCTGGCTTTTTTGGCGTGACTGAAGAAGGGCAGACCTGCGCCTTTTCGCGTGGTGGATCTGATATTTCGGGTTCAATCGTAGCAGCTGGTGTCGGTGCTGAATTGTACGAAAACTTTACCGACGTTGACGGGATTTTTGCAGCGCATCCAGGGATCGTTCACGAGCCGATGATTGTCGAGGAAGTGACTTACCGCGAAATGCGCGAGCTAGCTTATGCTGGTTTCACGATCTTGCACGACGAGGCTTTGATGCCGACTTACCGAGCTAAAATTCCGGTAGTCATCAAAAATACAAACAACCCGAGCGCGCCCGGGTCGCGCATTATCAGCTCGCATTCAGCTGATGGTGGTAAACATTCCGTTGTCGGCATCGCCGGTGACTCAGGATTTTCGAGTATTTCAATCAGCAAATATTTAATGAACCGCGAGATTGGTTTCACCCGTCGCGTATTGCAAATTCTCGAAGATTACAGCATCAACTTCCACCACATGCCGACCGGGATCGATGACATTTCGATTTTAGTCCGCACTCGTGATTTGACCGAAGACTTAGAAGAACAAATTAAATTCCGCATCAAAAACGAACTTGACGCCGATGATGTATTTATCTTGAATGATCTTTCGACAATTGCAGTGGTTGGTGATGGGGTCTACAACCAGAAGGGTCTGTTGTCGAAGGCGACGACGGCACTTGCCCACGCGGATGTCAACATTTCGATGATTACGCAGGGGACTAAGGAAAATTCGATTATGTTCGGGATTAAGACGCCTGATTTGAACAGTGCGATTCGCGCGCTCTACACGGCGTTTTTCGAGATGGTATAGAAAGGGATTTTCGACTATGACAATTAACGAAAATACAGTAATCAAGGCAAGTGGGGCGCGCCCTGAAATTCCAGGCGCGGCGCTGGAAACGAAATTGGTGCAGGCAGGCAGCCGAACTGATACGTTATACGGGTCGATCAACACGCCGATTTATTTGTCGACGACGTTCTCACACCCTGAATACGGCGCTTCGACTGGCTACGACTATACGCGCACGGCGAACCCAACGCGCTTAGCTTTGGAAGAAGTTTTTGCCGATATCGAAGGCGGAGCAGGTGCGGTTGCGACAGCGAGCGGAATGAGCGCGGTGCAGTTAGCTGTTGAGTTGGCAGTGGTTGGCAAGACGATTGTGACAAGTCGCGACTTATACGGCGGAACGTTCCGCTGGTTTGATGTGTTGGAACAAAAAGGCGTTTATAAATTTGCTTACGCCGACAGCGAAGACGAATTTGTCGGGTTGATTGACGAAGATACGACTTTGGTGTTTATCGAGTCGCCAACTAACCCGTTGATGAATCAAGTTTCGATCGAGCGAATTTCTGCTCGGGCGCATGAGGTTGGAGCGGTGGTTGTCGTTGACAACACGTTCTTCACGCCTTATTACCAAAAACCGTTGGAACTCGGCGCTGACGTCGTCATCCATTCGGCTACAAAATATTTGAGCGGGCACAATGACGTACTAGGTGGTGCAGCGATTGCTAAAACACCTGAATTATTTGATAAATTAACTTTCGCTTTGAACACGACCGGTCCTGTCTTAGGTCCGTTCGAGTCATTCTTAGTCTTGCGCGGTTTGAAAACTTTCACATTAAGAATGGATCGCCATACGGAAAACGCCGAGAGAGTTGTTAGCTGGCTAGCGCGCAACGGCAAAGTTCTCGATGTTTTCTACGCTGGCAAAACCGGCATGATCAGCTTCAAAATCGGCGACGCTGCGAAAGTACCGACGTTCTTGAACGCTTTGAATCTCGTAACCTATGCCGAAAGCCTAGGCGGCGTCGAAACGCTGATCACTTACCCAAGTGAGCAAACCCACGCCGACATCCCGGAGGCTGACCGCATCGCTTACGGCCTAACAAACGATCTTTTACGCATGTCTATCGGTCTCGAAAATAGCGAAGACATCTTAGTCGACCTCGAAAACGCATTTAACGCAATTTAATACCCTAGTCCGACCATTTTTTGGTCGGGCTTTTTGCTCTACTGTTTTTTAAGGCGATTTTTAGTGATTTCGAGCCTCGAAACCCCTAAAAAAGGCCTTAAAAAACAGTAGAGGGTTTTGACTTGCCCGGATTTCGCGCTTTTTGAAGGTTTTTAAAGGTTTTTCAAAGTGTAAACGCTAACAGAATAAATATTTTCGCCGGCGGCCCCGAAACGGCGTAAAATTATAGTATAGAAATCAATCAACCAATGTGCATTTCGCTACACATTAGTCATTCACCTAAGGAGGGACCGAAAATGGCTAATTTTTATGAAGTGTTAGGTGTTAAAAACGACGCGACGCAAGCGGAGATCAAGAGTGCTTTCAGGGATCTGGTGAAAATTTATCACCCGGATCTGCGGACGGGGTCCGAGAAAAGGTACAAGGAGATTGTCGAGGCTTACGAGGCGTTGAGCGGTAAAGCGGGCAAGTGGGAAGACGGCACGTGGACCGAAGAGGATTTGGCGGTGCAGAAGGAGGCAGTCGAGCTGGCTGAGCTTGATAGACGATGGAAAGGATTGCTAGGCGGCTGGTGGGACGAAGTTGGCGTGGGATTGGCTGGAATCGGCGCATGGCTATTCGTTGTAATTTTTTTTGAAATCGATGTAATCGCCGTTAATACGACCGGAAACCCGGCGTTCGACTGGATTGGCGTTCCCAGTGCTATTGCATTGCTCGTTTACGGATTTGGTATGTTCTTTGTGACGTATGACGAAATTCCGGTATGGATCGGTGAATTATCGGTTTGGCTGTGGTTTGCAGCGGGGATTGCCTGGGCATTCATAAATATGTTCATTTGGCCTTTCCGTGCAGCTTGGGCGGCTTGGGAAATCTGTAAAGTCAAACACGATACCGGCTACACCGCGAATCCTAAAGTGTTTGATAGGCTCGTCGGAGCTTCAGGGTGGATCAAGGGCGCAATGGCCGTTGCGTTAGGGATTCTGATTGTGGCTGCTGTGAGTTTGACGATTTTGTCGCGCAGCATGGAGTTTCAGGATGTAGATGCGGCGGATGGTTCGGACGAGCCTGACAGCGTGGAGGTCGAATATAGAGCGAACGATTCGTTGAGTCAAATGTTCGACGATTTTGTGGATAATTCAGCTGACGCGCGAGAGGTATATGTGGGCCAGACTATGGAAATTACCGGCAAGGTTTCGTTGATCGATAAGAAAAAATCAGAAGTGAGTTTTTTTGATTACGTTGACGAGGTGGCTCGGTTAACTGTTATAAAAATCCCAGAGTCAGAGCTTAGTAATTATAAGCTTTATGAAACCTATACTTTTAACGTTGTCTGTAAGGATGACAGTAAGTTCTTTATGGATAAAAACTTGAATACGCGCAATGTAAAAGATGGCGAAGAATTTGTTGGCGTCGGAATTTATTTTGAGTCGGTAGAATAGGAGAGCGAAAATGAAAAAATTACTATTTAAAATGATGATTATTTTAGTAGTGTTTTTGGCAAGCGGCCCGGTTGTTTCGGCGGGCGGGTATGAACACGCTCACGAGTACAAACGAGAACGCCAAGCGAAATATAACTACAGCTTGCGCGCCCAACATAAGGCAGCTGCAGAAGCAAATAAAGCTCGCGGCAAATATGCTGCTGAGGTTCAAGAGGGCGTGCGTAAGAGAAAGCGAAAGAATGTTAAATATCGTCCTGCGACTAGCGATTATTCTTTGGGATACCGTGATGGAGGCGCGGCTGCCCAAAGAGATTGGCAATATCACGGAAAGGCCTGGGCGAATCGAAAAATCGGCTCGACGAGTTACGAACGTGGATTTAATAATGGATATGAGCGCGGGTGGCATCGCTAGTAGTTAAGAATTAGCAAAATTATTGAAATTCCGCTTGGGATTTGTTATTATATACATAAGAAAAGAGCCGATGCACCAACATCGACCCTTAACACACTAGCGTCGCTAATGCGGCAGCTCGTTTTAGTGATGATTAACCACTCAACTCGCCAAAGTTGATAGGGTGGTTAATCTTTTTCTTTGCGATTTTCGCGAAACATGATGAGTAACATCATGATCTCGATCAGCTGCAAAACGTCCGAAATGGACACAGATTTGGAAACCCCTTTCCTAGATTTTCGAAGCACCATGGATTGTTGTCCACGAAACCACCTCCAATCGTTAAAAGAAACGAGCTACCACCATTAACTTTAACTAGTGTTTTGAAATTATATCAGAAACTAAAAGGATAATCAAATATTTCAGGGAAATAAATAAAAAAAAGAGTGTAAAATCAAGAGAGTTCGACGTGGCTAATTATATTACTTCCGACGAAATGATAGAGATGTATTTGGCGGAAGTTTTAAAAGAAAACAACCCGCAAATGTTTATCAAGGCAATTGGCGATATGGCTCGTGCAAAAGGAATGGCTAAAGTTGCTCGTGAAACCGGTTTATCGCGCGAAAATTTATACAAACAATTTTCGGCAACTGGCAATCCTAGTTTTGCTACGGTCTTAAAAGTTCTAAGTGCGTTAGGGATGGAAATTTTGCCATACAAGAAGACCGCGTAGAAAAAGTAGAAAATCTCACAACTCGTACATCGCGATATCAAAAATGATATAAAACGAGTTGATATCATTTTGATATCTACGATGGAGAGGTTGCTAGATATTTGCCGGGAGCTAGATAGCGAACTAGTCGCGAAATACGAGGTGTAATATGGGAAATTTAAAAATAAAAACATCGCGGTGAAAACTGCGATGTTTTTTAGTTGCATGAAATATAAGCGATATGCACGCTTTATACTATAGTATAAAGGAAATGTTTTTCATTAGACAATGAAAAACAAAGTTAGAAGCAGAGGTGGAATTTTGGACGTTTACGAAATCGATAGAATACAATTCGCCGTTGGACAGGGTGGGTTTCACTCTGGGATTCTAAAAAATCAAGTCAGAGAGTGTAAATTTGTTTATGTTTACGATTGCGGAAAAAGCGGCAATAAAGGCCCTTTAAAAAGAGAAATAGCAGAATTTAATTCTATTGTCGGCGATTCTGATATTGATGAATTTTTCATATCTCACTTGGACGAGGATCACGTTGACGGGTTGAAAGAAATAACTAAGAACAGAAAAATCGTTAATCTTGTAATTCCTGCGTATGGAGATGAAATAGAGGCCGTAATTTTATTAGCGAAATCTAATAAGCGCTCAATTGAAAAACTAAAAAACGATTATAAAATTTCGGTACAGTTTATTAAGTGGTTAGCTGAACAAAAGATTTCAGATAATATCGAACGTATTATATTGTTGGTATCTGCTGATGACGAATATCCAGATGTACAGCAGCAGCTGGATTCTAAAGTTGATGTAGTCGTTGCTAAAGATTATGAATATGAACGCAAAGGGCGCTTTTCAGCTTTTTGGAAATTAATTCCGTATATAAATCCTAGAACGCTAAATAAAATTCAAAGAAAAAACATAAGTGAATTCATCAAACAACAAGGAATAAAAAACTTTTCGGATTGCGATGAAATTGCAACGTGGATAGCGGATAAAAATAATAGAGCGGCGTTGAAAAGAGAACTAAAAAAACAAGGTGTAAAAATTAACGAAGCAAGTCTATCTTTATATTCGGGAGATAGTAACGGTAAAAATGGTTGGTTGCTTACGGGGGATATAAATTTGAGCGCTAATTATCGCTATAATGATTTTTATGGGTTTTACAGTAAAATTATTTCCAAAGCAGAAATAATTAGCACACCTCATCACGGTTCTAGTAAAAATCATAAGGATAATTTGTATTCGGATTTTAAACCGACATTTATAATTTCCGAAGCAGGAATCTGCAACGGTTATGGACATCCAAATGCGATAATGAAGAACAATATTAAACACCATATAGTAACAGAATGTCCATCATCTCGCGTGAGAAAAAAGATAATAATAGCGGAGGCTAGATAAAATGGAATGGATGACGCTAGAGAGATTAGAACAATTGATGCAAGATGATGGATTCGATATCAATATACGAGATGAAAACGGCAAAACTTTCCTTATCATTTTATTAGATAATATTATCAGCGCCAATGAAATAACTGATGATGATGTATTATTTTTTGATTTTTTGCTAAAAAAAGGTGTTGATATTAATGCGGTTGATAATCAATATAATTCGGCATTGGATAAAATATTGAGAATATATAATGAACTAGTTGTTAAATCGCGACGTTTTGGAGATAAACAAATACGTTTTCAAATAAAACATATGGCTAACAAAATAGTAAAAGATGGAAATTTTGAAATTTTAGCCAAAAAAGGCGGAAATTTTGAAATTCTAGCAAAGAACAACGAAATGATAGCTAATCTCGCCCCTGTAATAGGTTATTCCTCTTCTACACTACAAGAACTAATAGTTGCCAGTTTGAAACTTAGTTACTTTATTTATTCGGATTCGATTTTGATTTTCGCAATAAGAAAACGCGATTTAGCGTTAATTAGATGCATAGTCAGAGAAAGAAATTTTGATTTTGATATCATGGAGGCAATTGAATTGTGGCCAGCTGCTTTTGGCCCGTTGATTGATCTTGATCGTTTTTCTAAATCAGAAAGTCCGAGATGGACTTTAGAAATTATTGATGTGCTGATAGATAACGGGCTAGATATCAATCAAAAACTTTGCGCTGGAGAATATCCGTTGATGCATTACATTAAGAGCTGTCGAGATTTTTGCAATGGAGATGTCGTAGAATTTTTGATATCTAAAGGTGCTGATGTTAGCGTTAGAGATGAATACGGACATTCATTAGTATATATTGCTCATATTAAGGGCTTTAAAAGAATAGTGCAGATATTGTTAGCAACCGGACATAGCTTTGATGATTTTTCGTTTGCGAAAACTACGAAGTTGAAGCTTGAGGAAATCGAGAATGCGAGAAGAGCAGAAGATGACTATCAAACAAGTGAGTGGCAAAGAGAACAAGATGCATGGGACGATATGCATTCATTAGATCCGGAGATGTATAATCATATGGACGATGGCGGATATCATTTTTAGAACCGAGAAGTTTAAACCCCTAAACCCCGCTTTTGACACTTGCCCGCACTTTGTGGTAAAATATGTAATTGTGTATAAGCACAAAATAAAATGGTTAATTCCGCTAGAAATATCGCTGAAATCGGCCGGGCGACTTGCCCAGCGCAAACTGCGCCTCTTGCTTGAAGATGAGGACGGTTTGTCCAGATGCTAGCGATCAGATTTTCTATGAGTGACTAGATAGGAGAATTACTATGAGTAATCCATTAATTCAAGCACTAACTGAAGAACAATTACGTTCTGACTTACCTGCGTTTCGTCCTGGTGACACTGTCAAGGTTCACGCTTTGATCGTCGAAGGAACTCGCGAACGTATCCAACTTTTCGAAGGTGTTGTTATCAAACGCCGCGGAGCTGGAATCAGCGAAACTTACACTGTTCGTAAAATCTCGAACGGCGTTGGTGTTGAGCGTACATTCCCATTACATTCACCACGTGTTGCAAAACTTGAGGTTGTTCGTTTTGGTAAAGTTCGTCGCGCTAAACTTTACTACTTGCGTGCGTTACAAGGTAAAGCAGCTCGTATCAAAGAAATCCGTCGTTAAAAAGCGGAGCGAAAGGGCCCTCACGGCAAGTGGGGGTTCTTTTTTGCTGTCTTTTTTGATAGTTGGAATTTTTGGAGGAGTCAGGTGCAAATTCCGAAGAGAAATCAGTAAAAAAACGCGCCTGACTCCTCCAAAAAATTCAAAATTCGTTTTAACTCGAAAAAAAATTTAATTATTTTGCCAAAAAATGTAACAAAAGCCGAAAAAATACGTATATATATAGTATAGGCATAATTTTTTGGAGGTGAAAATGAAAATCGAAAACGATGTGCTAAGTCTACTTACGGAGGGATGCAAACTTTCTAAGGATGAAAAAGCAAAATACTACAAAATAGGCAGAGGGTATTATTATCCGCGATACGAGTGGTTTGCGTTATATGAAATAGATCAATTTAAGCTGCGAATTTTGGCGACGGCTAGCCAAACCAACAGCGATGCATATTTTTCAGGTGTGACTGCCGCAATTGCTTACGGTTGCCCGATGCCTGCGGGAATAGCTAAATTTCCGTTTCGACCCGAGATAACTCATACAAAATCTCGACGGGTCAAAAGTAAATACGCAACCTACAAGGTGTCGACCGTGCCTTGTGAGTGCGAAATAATAAATATCTGCGGAATCAGTGCGACCGTTATGAGCCCGCCGACATTTATAGTAGACGTGGCCAAAAACGAGCCACTGATTAATGTTTTTCCTATTGCTGAATATTGTTTGTATGAGCGAATCGTTAGTAAGTTTGATATCGAAAACGCCATTATTAATCAGCGTTATACGCAAGGTATTTCGAGGGTGAGAAAAATTTTCAAGCTGCTTTCGGAACTGTCGGAATCGGTAGCAGAATCGGCAACGAAGGCTATATTAATTGAAAATAATTTGGAATTACCTATACAACAACGTAAAGTTGGGAAATACAGAGCCGATTTCTTGTGGCCTGCGCTAAAGTTAGTGTTGGAATTTGACGGCTTTGATAAATTCATTAACTTAGGAAAGAGAGATATAATTGAAAACTTGGAAAATATGTTTGAGCGAGATGACTGTTTTGCGTCCAATGGTTACCGAATTATGCACGTGCTTTATAGCTACTTGTTGCATCCGGAAAAGCTTGTAAAATTACTTAAAGACAACTCAATTCCGACTCGTAACTACGGTTTATAAATTTTAGGAGGAGTCAGGCATGAATAACGAAGAAAAATTAGATAAAAAATGCACCTGACTCCTCCTAAAATTCAAAAAGAACAATTATTGACCGATTGAAGAGCGAGGGTGTATAATTTAAGTATCATAAAAATTGGAGGAGAACAAAATGGCAGACGGATTTATGAATTACGAAATTGACCCTAAACAGGCGTACCCGCTGGTGCAAATATACCTGGAGTATGGCGAAAGAGCGCGCATTTCGCGCGGTAGCATGGTGTATCATTCGACCGGAGTTCAACTGAACACGAAGTTGAATTCGAAAACTGGATTGCTTGGCGCACTCGGACGGAGCATGACGTCGGGCGAAAGCGCCTTTATCACCGAGGTGGTATCGAGCGAGCCAAACGGCTTCGTGGCGCTTGCGCCGAATGTCCCTGGCGAAATTGTAGCGCTCGAAATTGGGGCAAATCAATACCGCATCAACGACGGAGCGTTTCTTGCGATGGATGGAAGCCGAGCGAACTACCACATGGAACGTCAAAAGCTATCGAAGGCATTTTTCGGCGGTCAAGGTGGCTTGTTCGTGATGACAACCGAGGGTGAAGGAACGATTTTGTGCAACGCGTTCGGCAGTGTTCAAAAAATCGAGGTTAGTGGCACGCCGATTACAATCGACAATGCTCACGTTATCGCGTGGGATGTAAATCTAGATTATAATATCCACCTTGAAAACGGCTTCTTCCAGTCAATCGGTACCGGAGAGGGCGTTGTCAACACCTTCCACGGGCACGGAACCGTCTGGGTGCAAACGCTGAACCTCGAAACGTTTGGTGCGGCTTTGTCTCGCTACATTGGAGAAAGCAGCGGAGGCAAGTCGGGAAAAGGGGCGCTAGATTTTATCGGTAGTTTTAATTAAATTTTAAAGGCGACCACGGTCGTCTTTTATATTTATCGAAAATATAAAGGAAGTTGTGCAAGAAGTTACAGAATGTGTTAAAATTGCGATTAACAATTTTTGGAGGTGTCCGAAAATTGTCCCATCAACGAAAGAAGGAGGATTTATTATGAAATGGGATGCAAAAATGTATGACGAAAAACACAATTTCTCAAGCGATTACGGAAAGGCGGTATTCGAGTACTTACCAAGCGACCCGAACCAAGCAATCCTCGACATCGGTTGTGGGACAGGTGACTTGACGGCGGACTTGCTAACGCGCGGCGGACGCGTTGTCGGCGTGGACTACTCGCCAGAAATGATCGAATTCGCTAGGGCAAGTCACCCGGACATTGAGTTCGCCGTGGCTGACGCCTCGAAATTAACATTCGAAAACGAATTCGACGTAGTCTACTCGAATGCAGCTTTTCACTGGATTCAAGACCAAAAAGGTCTTTTGGCAAGCGTCTACCGCGCCTTGAAACCAGGCGGAGTCTTGGTTGTCGAAATGGGTGCGGCTGGAAATGTCGCGAAAATAAAAAACGCGTATGAAGCAGCTAGCGGAATAAAACATCACGAAAAATGGTTCTTCCCGAGCGTTGAGCAATACGCTGAAATGCTTGAAGATGCCGGTTTAACGATTGATAAATTATACGATTTTGATCGTGCGGTGCCTTTGGTCGGCGGCGCGGATGGTCTGGGTGATTGGATTAGACAGTTTTACGCTGACGAATTCGAAGCGCGAACAGATGAAGAAAATGAGCGATTGCTCGCTGAAATTGCAGCTAAATTAAAACCAGAACTTTGGAATGAAGCAGAACAACGCTGGGAAGCAGACTATCGCCGTTTGAGAATCGTTGCACACAAAGAGGTGTAATATGATATTAGAAGAATTCGACTCGGCTGAAGGTTTGATTTCGCCGTGGCACACGGATGCGCATTTGACAGTCGATAAACTCCCTGAAATTGCGATTTTGCCGTTCTCAGGAGTGATCATAGAAGAGTTGCTTAAAAGCCCGAATTTCAAAGAAGTCGGCCACCTGAAATCGATAAACGGAACTCAACCTATCTATATTTACAAAGATGGCGATGCGGAATATACAGTTAAACTCGCTGAAGTTGGCGCACCGAACACGGTTGCGACCCTTGAAGAGTTGATGGCGAGCGGCGTTGAAAAAGTTATTATTTTCGGCTCGTGTGGCGCGCTTGATAAAAACTTGCCCGCGCACCAAGTCATCGTTCCAACAAGCGCGGTTCGCGACGAAGGAACAAGCTATCACTACGCGGCGCCAAGTGATGAAATCATTATCCGGCCTGAATCAGTTGAACTTATGAGCCAATTATTTAAAAAGGCCCGCGTTGAATTCGCTCTAGCTAAGGCTTGGACGACGGATGCGTTCTTCCGCGAAACGCTCGAAAAGACGCGCAAACGAATCAAAACGGGTTGTCAGGTTGTCGACATGGAAGCCTCGGCCGTTGCGGCTTGGGCGCAGTATCGCGACGTCGACACCTACCACTTTTTCTACACGGCGGATCACGTCGATATCGAAGCCGAGGACTGGGATGCCCGTTACGAGGAGCGCAACGCCGGCACGCCGGTCGACTCGTTTTTCCAACTTGCCCTCTATATTGCGCAGCACATCTAGACCTGCGGCCCGCGAGGGTGTATAATGTTAATACAAACTACGGGAGGCAAGTAAATGAAACACAATTTAGAAGAAAAACGCTTCAACGACATCGCGCCGCGGCTGAAAGATTTATTGGAGCGCCGGCAATTCGAGGCGCACGTCGTCCAAACGAAGGACGAAGCGCGCGACTTGGTGTTCGACCTGATTAAAGACGCTAAAAGCGTGTCGTTTGGTGGAAGTGCAACGGTCGATGAGCTTGGATTCAAAGAGGATTTGCGGTGGGGACAGCATAACGTTTTGACCCGCGAAACGCCTGAGAAAACGCGCCAATCGATCATCGCTAATTATTATTTGATGAGCACGAACGCCATCACAACTCGCGGTGAGCTGGTCAATGTTGACGGACTGGGAAATCGCGTGGCAGCGCTGACTTTTGCGGCTGAAAACGTGGTGGTAATCGTCGGTCGCAACAAGATCGTCTCAAGCATCGAGGCTGGCCTTGACCGCATCGCGACTTACGTTGCGCCGCTGAATGTGGGGCGTTTGGGCTTAGAGCTTCCGGCTTGTGCGAAGACGGGGACTTGCGCTAATTGCGTGACTCCGCAGACGGTTTGCGCGACGAAGGTCATCACGCGCATGAGCAAAATCCCGGGCCGCATCAAGGTCGTTTTGGTGAATGAGGAGTTGGGTTTTTAGATGAAAATTGGAGTAATCGGGCTCGGCGATATCTTCGAGCGCCAGTATCTACCGTCTTATATTGAGTTGCAAAAACACCACGACGTCTCGTTCGTTCTGAGTTCTAGGGATCTTGAAAAGGCGGGCAAGTTCGCTCGCAAGCTCGCGCATTCTAAGGCTTGTTTAGGTTTAGACGGACTTTTAGCAGAAGACGTGGACGTTTGTTTTGTGCATACGGCGACATCAACGCATTTTGAAATCGTGAAAGCTTTAATCGAAAATGGAATCGACGTTTTTGTCGATAAACCTTTGACTGAAAACGCGGATGAAGTCGATTTTTTACAGCAATTAGCTTGGAAAAATGGCGTCAAATTATTTATCGGATTCAATCGCCGTTACGCGCCGTACGGAGCATTTGCCCGTGACGCAGTTCGGGCAAGCGAGTTCTATAAAAATCGCGTGAATACTTTGCAGCCGTTTGAATTTGCGATTTATGATTTGTTTATTCACGTCATTGACACAGCTGTTTTTTGGAATAAGGATAAGCATTTCAAGAAAGTGCGGATTGATAAAATCGAGTTGGATTCTGAGCGCAACATCGAAAATATCGAAGTTGTTTTGGAGTTTAGTGGCGGTGTCAACGCAATTTGCAAGATGAATATGACGAGCGGAAACAACGATGAAGTCTTTATGATTGATGGTTTGGTTGTGCGGGATATGGTGCGTTTGCGAACTGGCGCACACGAAGAAATCGAGCTGAAAACACCAGGAGACTACGTTGATCGCGGATTCTTAAAAATGGTTTTCGAGGCTTATTCGCTATTTGCGAACGAGCACGCTGAATATCTGCTTTCAGATATCGATTTATTGAGCCACCAAATTTGTGATAATATTATTGAAGAAGCGAGCCTCTAGGCTTGCTTTTTCTGTATTAGGGGGTGTATAATATAGTTACACGAAACGTGAACAAAGGTGGTGGTTGAGGTGCGAAAAATTTTACACGTTGATATGGATGCGTTTTTCGCCTCGGTTGCCGAGCGAGATAATCCTAGAATCCGAGGTAAAGCTGTCGTTATCGCGCGCCATCCACTCGAAACGAACGGGAAGGGCGTTGTTTCGACAGCGAATTACGAGGCGCGAAAGTTTGGAATTCATTCGGCTATGAGTGCGCTCGAAGCCTATAAATTATGTCCGGAAGCAGTTTTTGTTCGGGAAGATTTCAGAAAATATAAGGCGATTTCAAAACAGATTAGGGAGATTTTTTCGCGCTATACGGATTTGATTGAACCGATGAGTTTAGATGAGGCGTATCTTGATGTCACTGAAAACAAAATAGGTGCGAAGTCGGCGATGCGGATAGGGAAGTTGATTCAGCGCGATATTTATCAGGAATTAAATTTAACGTGCAGTGTCGGTGTTAGTTATACTAAATTTTTAGCCAAAATTGGCAGCGATTTTCAAAAGCCGTGCGGGATGACGGTCGTGACACCAGAAGATGCGGCTGAGTTTTTGCGCGATTTACCAATGCGTAAATTTCCGTTTGTCGGGCCGAGAATGCAGGAAGGGTTGCGCGAATTAGGAGTCGAAGTCGGCGGCGATTTATTAAGGTTCGAAGAGATGGATTTGATTCATCATTTCGGCAAAGCAGGGCGGTCGTTGTATAATAGGGCGCGCGGAATTGATAACGCTCCGGTAAAACCTAATCGTGAACGTAAAAGTATTGGTTGCGAAATGACCTATGGCACGTTTTTACAAACGCGTGAAGAGGTAGCCGGGGAGATTGCGAAACTTGCCGATGATTTGGTTTTTCGTTTGAAGAGCAATGGAAAATCTGGGAATAATTTGACGTTGAAAGTACGGTATGGTGATTTTTCGACGATCACGAAGAGTATGACGGTCGACCGGAATATCGAGAATATCGAAGACGTAATTGCGTTTAGCGAGACGCTGTTTGATGAACAGTTTAACGTCGATAAGCCGATTCGGCTGATGGGCGTGACAATAAAAAATTTCGGTAAAGACTTTTTAGTCAATACCGAAATTCCGTATCATTTAAAAACCGCTGAAGAGGTGCGCGATTATTACCGCGGATTAGCGGTGGCGGCGAGTGACGATTGATTTCTCGCGCCAAATCCCGCTGAGCCAACGGCGGACGAGGAAGAAACCGCGCACGCACTCATCAGTTGTGTAGGCGAGCCAAACGCCGACGAGACCCAGATGAAGCGGGATCGAAAATAGGAACGAGAGCGGCAGGCTAAGCGCCCAAACCGTTATTAGACTTATCGTTACTGGATATTTGACGTCGCCACTTGCGTTGAGGGCGTTGACCATCATCATGCAGGCGGCGCGACCAATTTCGAGGAAGATTTCGACGAATAAAATGATGCGGGCGAGTTTGATGACGTAAGAATCGTCAGTCAAGAGGCCTAAGATGTGGCCACCGAACGCCCAGATTAATAGCGCGACAGCGAAAGAGGCGAAGATCGCTTGGATGAGCGAGCGTAACCCTCTGCGGTGAACGAAGTTAAAACGGCGAGCGCCGACGTTGCGAGCGATGATGATTTGCGACGATTGAGCAATTGCCAAAGCGATTAAGCAGGTGAATTGCACGATTGCTTGAACGTAGTTTTTTGCGATGAGCGCTTTGGTACCGAGCATTGCGACGATTATGGTTACGACTAATTGCGAGGCGGTATAGCTAAGTGGTTCGCCGGACGAGGGGATTCCGTAAAGGAAGATTTTTTTCAAAATCGGGAGTTCTATTCGTTTTAAGCTGAAGCGACGAATGGTGAAATCGGTGTGTTTTTCGAGCAGGTAAAAGCCGACGAACATCGAGATTAAGCTTGCGATGGCGTAATTTGCCCCGATTCCAAACATTCCGAGTTTCGGTAAGAAGAGAATTACGATTATATTTAAAACCAGTTCGATGATGAAGGTCGTCATCGGGATTTTTAGCGAGTGGCGTGTGTGCATAAACGAGCGCAGGACGGCGATTGAAACGCCGGAGATGGCGTTGAAGACCGTAGCGATACCTGACATTTGCAGATAGGGAACGCCGAAGTGTATGACGTCGGGTTTGAGTTGCATTATGGTTAAAATAGGATTTGCTACAAAAAACATCAAAAGCGTGATGGCGAGTCCGATTAAAGCGGACGATAAAAAGGCAGTCATTACGATGTTTTCGATTTTGTCGTTTAATTTGGCACCGATATATTGGGCGATAAGGATTTGCGCCCCGACCGTTGCGAAGCCGTATAAAAACATACTGACTGAGACGAGCTGGTTAACGCATCCGACAGCAGCGACAGCTTGCCCGCCGAAGTAGGCGACCATAAAAACGTTCGCCGAAGTACAGCCAACTTTTATCAAATATTCAAGCAAAATCGGCCAACCAAGTTTGAAAACTTCTTTGTCACTTGCCTTGTCTTTCGTGGTTCTTTTCAGTAGGTTTATCATAGAAATAATTATATAACAAAAACGTTCAAACTTTAAGGGTTTGAACGTTTTTTTAATTAAAATAAATGCTCGATAAATTGGACGAGCAAGGCGATGCCGGTCAACGCTTTTTCGAGGAAGAGCGAGTAGATCAGGATACAGAGCGGTTTCGCTAAGATAATGATCGTGATAAATTTTTTGCGGCTCATCGTCGAAAGGCTTGCGATTAGGCAAAGTGCATCGTCGGGTGAGAAAGGGAAGAAGAGGCAAATCGTAAAGAAGCGCTCGAATTTTTTCTCGTTACCGAGTTTTCCGATGTATTTGTTGTAAGTTTTTTCTTTGACTAGGGTCAGAATTAGCGGTTTGCCGAAACGGCGGCCGAGTTCAAAAATACAGATTGAACCGATGACGATTCCGGCGTAGTTGGCGAAGAAACCAAGCACGGGGCCGAACAACATAACGCCTGCGACCATGCTAATTCCGCCGGGCAGAATCGGGATGACGCACTGGATGATTTGGATGAAGAAGAATGCAATGAGTTCAAGTAAATGATTTCCGTGCGTTAATTCTTTTAGTTTTTCGGGATCCGTGAAGACGCCGAGTTTGTAAAAATAAATAGCGACGGCGAGAATTGTGATGATGCCGAGAACGAAACATACGTTGATTGCGCGCTTGCCCCAAATCTGTTTAGTCGACAGCAGAATATGCTCCTGCTGGTCAGCCTCGCCAGGTGTTTCGGGGTGCGGTGTAATCGTCGTCAGCGCGTCGATGATATCGTCGTCAAGCTCCGTTTTGTCGCGGAAATCCGTGATTTTTTCTTTAATATTCATACGTAAATTATACCACACCTTGGGCGTTTTGCGAAACAAAATCCTGCGCCTTTTTCTGCAGTTCGCGATATTTTTTTTCTTCGTTTTCTTGGGCAAGTGAAACTCGGCTCATAACCCGATTTATATAATCGTTTTCTTCAATCCAAGCGTAGCTCGCCTTGAAGTTGAGGTCGAAGATGAAAGCGATGTAGCTAAGCCACATATCGAGATGGGTTTTGCGGTCAGGGTGGAAGATCAGTTTGTGATTTGAAAAATCATCGTAGATTTTTGAAGTGATATTTTCTTTGCGAAACTCAACGTATGAGATGTCGAACATAGTTTCGAACGCTTCGGTCGTTTTAACTCGATAATTATCGAGTTTATCGGCATCTCTAACGATGTTGACGTGGAGTTCGTGACGCGGAGTTGGAGCAGGTTCGATTTTGTATTTATTATGATTTTTAATGGCATAAATTACGATATCTTGTAAGTGTTTCGGGACACCGAATTCATCAATAAAGTTGTTTTCGAGCAAAACTTCAACGCCGAGCTCTGCGTGATTACAGATTGAATCCGCGAACGAATTGTGTCTTGTCAGTTGTTCGAAACGCCCGATGTCGTGGAGTAGTGAGATGATTTGAGCTAGGCAAAAATCCTCTTCGTTTAGATTTTGCGCTTGGGCTATATATTCGGCGACGCTTACAACTTCATAGGTATGTATGATTTTCAAGTTGATTTTCGGGTTGCTTGGATTATAATTTTGGATGTATTTTTCGAAAGTTTGTCTGGCTTTTCGCATTTAATTGCCTCCTTCGCTGCGCTACGCTCAATCGTTAAGAAGAACCACATCGCAATTTTTCTAAACGTTTTTTGCGTTTTTCTTCGATATTTGGATTTCCAAGAGGAAGAATATCTTCGCTTGAAACGTGTGAAATGCGCTCGCGGTTAGGATCGAAATCGACCAAATAATTTTCAACTTCTTTGACGATTTGTGTCGGAGTTGAAGCGCCTGCTGTAAGTGCAACGGTTTTGACACCATCAAACCAGGCGGGGTCGATTTCGCTAACATCCGCAATCCGGTAAGATTTCGTGCCAGCTTGTTCTTCGCCAACTTGTGCTAAGCGGTTAGTGTTATTGCTGCGGGGATCGCCAACAACTATAAGTAGGTCGACATCTTTGGCTTGTTCAGCGACAGCGTTTTGGCGAATTTGCGTTGCGTTACAAATGTCTTTATGAACGATTGCGTTCGGGAATATTTCGAGAATGTGATTGATAATATTTTCAACATCCCACTGGCTCATCGTCGTTTGATTCGTAATAAAAATCGGCGTATTTTTATCAAGCGGAAGTTTGTCGACATCATTAATCGAACTCACGAGGTAGACATTTTTATTGGCGACGCCAATTGCCCCTTCGGTTTCAGGGTGGCCAGCTTTTCCGATATATATGATGCTGATGCCGCTTTTCGCTTTTTCGGCGATCAATTCATGCGTAATCATAACATCTGGACATGTTGCATCGACGACGGTTAGGCCTTTTTCACTTGCCTTCTTTCGCACCTCGGGTGAGACGCCGTGAGCAGTGAAGATGACGGTGCCAGAATCGATTTGGTCGAGGATGCTCAGGCGATTTTCGCCGTCGAGGGTGATGATGCCGATCGAATCGAGCGCCTTTGTGACGTGTTCGTTGTGGACAATCATGCCGAGGATGTAGATGGGGCGGGGTAGGCTGGTGTCGAGCGTTGCGTTTTTGGCGATGACGAAAGCGTCAACGACGCCGCGACAATAGCCTCTTGGGGTAATGTTTTTTACTATCATAATAGGTAGATTATATCACAAAAGCAAAAAAAATTTATTTTTTTTCGCTTTTTATGTAACAAAACGCGAAAAAATACGTATATATATAGTAAGGGGGTAAAAATTTTGGCAAGAAAGGACGAGGTTTAATTGAAAGGAGAAAAATTTGGAATTAAGAAACAAAGAGGCATTTGCCCGTGAATCAGCTTTGATCCGGCATTGCCCAGAATTAAAAGAAAAATTTCCGGTTAGCAGAGTTGTTTACATCACGAAATTTGGAACTGGAAAGGCTAGAAACAGAAAAGGCGTGGTCGCGACAAGGAGTACGAAGTATTATTTTACTACGACGCTGCCGCATCTGGATGAAGGGAGAATCGTAAACCTCGGAATGGCGTTTAGCGAGATGTGCAAATATCATAATATGGATACAATTAAGGCGGCATATTTCATTTTGCGGAAAAATGGCTATAGCAAAAAACAGATTTTGAAAAACGTAGGAATAAAAAGGTTGCGCAAGGAGCTTTGGTATCTACATGTAGCACCAGAAGGGCTGGAGTCAGTAGCTGAGTTGGATTTCTATTTAAAACTGCGCAAAACTGATGTTAAACAGCCTAAGTGTAATCCAAAGATAATGCTTAGCAAATGTCAAGCTATATTGTGTGGAACTCGCAGCATCAGGCCGGATTTCTATTATCCGGAAGAGAAAGTTGCTATTGAATTTCAAAGTATAGAACATCATGTAGGTACGGTAGAAGGAGTTTTTCACGATCATGCAAAAATGAATTCGTATATCGATATGGGGATAACTTGTTTCCAAGTTAATGTTGATTATATTAATAAGGTCGGCGTTTTCGAAGCGTTTATCAAGATGCTAAAAAGACAACTGACTCTGAATGACCGAAAAGTTTGAAATACGGGTGTTTTTTAGACAGTTTGAGTACATATAGATTTTACATGTACTCAAACCGTCCAAAAAATAGGTGTTTTTAAGAAAAAGCGGGCAGACTGAGTCAGTTTAGGAAAAGGAGAAAAGATGAATAAGAAAATTATTAGCGGGATAGGGATTGGAATCGTCATCTTAGCGATAATCGGAGTAGCTTTGTTCTATCCGAGCGAGGAAATAGATGAAATCAAACCACCGGACAGCGCGGTAGCGACAGAAACAAAAGAAAAGGAGGAATTTATCTACGTTGACATAAAAGGCGCGGTCGCAAAACCAGATGTCTATAAGTTAAAAAAGGAGCAAAGACTAAAAGAGGCAATTGAAATGGCTGGCGGCTTCACCCAAGAGGCTGACACGCGCAACGTCAACTTAGCGAAAACGCTCGAAGACCAAATGTTGATATATGTGCCGCCCCAAGGCGAGGCTGAGCCACCGCCGACCGAGGAACCTACGGGCGAAGCAAGTGGTACGCCCGCAACAACCGCGAAAGTCAACATCAACACGGCCGACCTAACGCAGCTCCAAACGCTGAGCGGCATCGGAGCGAAGAAGGCGCAGGATATAATTGACTATCGTGCTACGAACGGAAGCTTCAAAAATACCGAAGAGTTGAAGAACATCAAAGGTATCGGCGAAAAAATGTTTGAAAAGATTAAAGAAAACGTCTGTATTTAAAAGAATTTGTGATATACTACTAAAAAACTCTAAGGAGGTAGCGATATGAATAAAAAAAGAATCCCGTGGGATCAATATTTCATGGCTCAAGCGAAACTGCTGAGCCTGAGGTCGACGTGCGAGCGTCTCGCCGTTGGGGCAATTCTCGTGCGTGATAACCGTATCATCGCAGGCGGATATAACGGAGCGGTGTCGGGTGATTCCCATTGCATCGACGACGGTTGCTACGTGGTCGACAACCACTGCGTCCGCACGATCCATGCGGAGATGAACGCGATCTTACAATGTGCGAAATTCGGCGTAAATACAGACGGTGCCGAAATTTACGTAACCCATTTTCCTTGTTTGCAATGCACGAAGATGATTCTGCAAGCGGGCATCACGAAAATAAATTATTTGAGCGACTATCGCAACGATAGCTACGCTGAAAAACTTTTCAAACTAAAAAATATTGAACTCAACCAGGTGAAACTTGATCCGACGCATTTCGACGGCTTTAGCTTCAGCGGGTGACGTGTTCAGCCGATACCTTATACTCATCGCCGGCCTAGTCCTCGCCATCAACCTGATGGTGTTCGACTTCTCGCTTTGGTATTTGGTATTTTTTATTTTCCTGATTTTAAGAATCATCGCGGTGCAAAACAAAACCTTTTGGGCAAGTAGTGCGGCTATCGCCGCCGGCTTCGCCGTATTTTTTCTAGCTATTAACCAACCTGCGCCGAAAATTGATTTTGCTAAGCCGGTTGTTTTAAATGTATTAGAAGACACGAGAAAAAATAATACATTTATTGCGAATTCAAAATACGGAAAATTATTATGTTACTATGAAGGTGAAACGGATAATTATTTAGAGGCAGAAATCGCGCCAAAAAATGTCCGCAAACCTAAGAACTTAAATGCGTTCGATTACCCTAAATATCTAAGAGGTAAGGGAATTAACAACGTTGTAAAAATCACAAAAATAAATAAGCAAAAAAATAAATTTGAAATAAATATCAGAGCGTGGATGATGCGCCGAGGAGATACTTTATTTAAAAGTTTATTTTTAGGTTGGAAGGATGAAGACTACAACGAGAACTACTCTAAACTCGGAATAATATTTTTATTTAGTTTAAGCGGACTTCAATTTGCTGTAATTTTTGACTGGATTAATTATGGACTAAAACGTATGGGAATTACACTCGAAAAAATCAGATATATCACGATTCCCATATCGTTATTTCTATACGTAATTTCAGGATGCAGCGTTGTCGCGCTCAGGGTGCTTCTAACCAAAAACATCAATAACTTCACGAGATATAAAATCCCGCGAATAACGCTTTTTGCAATCGTCCTTATGATATCGCTCATCATTAAGCCGAAAATGTTTCTGACAAGTAGTGCAGTATTCACTTATTATATAGGGTTTGCCGCGATATTTATTTCGCAATATATTTACCGACAATCCTTGATAGGAACGAGAGCGAACCGAAAAGGCGACGCGGTCAAAGAGTCGCTCTACAAACAACGAAAGACGTTAACCAATTTCAGCATCCTTTTAACACTCAGCCTCTTCCCGTTATTTTCGTATTATTTTTATCAATATAATTTACTCGCGATATTGTTAATCGCACTCTTAACGCCATTCGTCAAGAAAATATTAATGCCATTAATATTAATCGATTTTATTATTCCGATTAAATTAATCGATATTTTTATTCTTAATTTAAATCGAATAATCGATAAAATCGCCGAAATAAAAATGTTTACCGTAACCACCGGAAAGCCGCTCTACATCTTCGTTTTGTTCGCGGTAATAATCTATTTTTTCGCCCTCGAATCAAAACTCAGATACATAGCAATAACAATCGCTCTCTGCTTCACCACGGCATTCTCGCCACTCAATACCTTCGCCTTTATCGACGTCGGTCAGGGAGACGCGAGCGTCTTTATCCCTGCGTTTACAAGGCAGGCAATTCTTGTCGATACCGGCGGCTTACTCGATTTCAAAACGAATGAAAGCATCTCGAAAGGGCGTGACGTCATCGACTATCTTAAAAGCGAAGGCGTTTCGACGATCGACACGATATTCCTGACCCATGATGACTTCGACCACATCGGTGATCTCGAATTTATCAAAAAGGAATTTAAAGTAAAACAAATTGTCTATCCGCTTGGCTGCACAAAAATAAAAGGGAAACCAGTTCTAGCGCCGCTCGCATACAAAGGATTTAAAATAATCTACCCGTTCGAACCAAAGACAGGAGAGAACGATAACTCGCTTGGAATCATCACAAAAAAAGCCGGCCAAACAATTCTCTTAATGGGCGACCTCGGTGCGGAACAGGAAAAAGAAATTAACTATGAAGCCGATGTCCTAAAACTCGGACATCACGGCAGCAACTCGGCCACAAGTCCTGAATTTCTCGACAAAGCCAAGCCAAAACTTGCCATCATAAGTTGCGGGGAAAACAACCGTTATCACCATCCGAGCGCCGAGGTTACGAGGCGACTTGCCCAAAGAAAGATAAAAGTGCTGAGAACCGATGAAAATGGGATGATTTTTATGAAATGGTTTCTCAATTTTCGTTCAAATTTCCGCGCGAATGTGGTAAAATAGGAAGAATAAAAATTTGGAGGAACAAAATGGGTCTTACATTTTTGAATGCGGGGGAGAGCCACGGCAAGGAGCTGACGGCGATCATCCAAGGACTGCCTGCGAATATGCCGGTTAATGTCGATAAAATTAACGAAGAATTAAAGAAACGTCAAGGTGGGCCGGGGCGCGGCGGACGCATGGCGATCGAGGAAGATAAAGTTGAAATCACCTCAGGCGTGCGCCACGCTAAAACACTGGGCAGCCCGATAACGCTGAAAGTTGTCAATCGCGACAACGGAAACTGGGGCTTCATCATGTCGCCGGATTTCGTCGAAGAGGAATATCGCGAAGCGAGGCAAGTCGTCGAACCCCGTCCGGGGCACGCCGATTTAGTCGGGGCGATTAAATACGGTCACACTGATATGCGCAACATTCTGGAACGCTCAAGCGCGCGTGAAACAGCGAGCCGCGTGGCTATCGGGGCGCTAGTAAGACAGCTAGTCGAAGCGACAGGTGTTGAGCTTGAACATAAGGTTATCCAAGTCGGCGAAATCGTAACCGCTAACGCGACCGACGAAGAAATCGTTAAATACATCGAAGAAACAAAAGAAAAAGGCGATACGCTTGGCGGTATCATCGAATTAAGAATTAAAAATGTCGTGCCGACGCTTGGGAGCTACATTTCGTGGGATTCGAAACTCGACGCAAAAATTGCGCAGGCTGTTATCTCAATCAATGCGTTTAAAGCGGTTGAATTCGGCGACGGATTCGAAGTCGGGAAACGTCTCGGCTCGCAAGTCATGGACGAAATCGAACACAACGCGGAAAAAGGATTCACGAGAAAAACCAATCACCTAGGCGGTTTCGAGGGGGGCATGACAAACGGTGAAGACATCATCATCCGCGCTGCGATGAAGCCGATTCCGACCTTGATGCAACCGCTTGATACGGTCAACCTTTACACCAAAGAAAAAGTGAAGGCATCGACTGAGAGAAGTGACGTCACAGCGATTTTTGCAGCCGGTGTCGTCTTAGAAAACGTAGTCGCGACAACCTTAGCGCAGTCTTATCTGGATAAATTCTCAAGCGACAACTTCGCCGACTTTATGCGCGACGTGCGAGAAACTAAAAAATTAATCAAGGAGTTTTAGAATGAACGAAATTAAAAATTCAAAACTCTTCTACTGGACCATCGAAGCCCTCGCTCTCTGCGCTCTCGTCTTTCTCTTTGCGAAAATCGACTTCATCATCAAACCGATCGGCATCCTGATCGGAACGGTTTTCCTGCCGCTTTTAATTGCCGGGTTCTTCTATTACATGCTGAATCCGCTAGTCGACTTGCTCGAAAAAATCAAAGTCAAACGCATCTTCGGCACAATCATCGTCTTCGTCTTGCTACTTTTGGCAATTGTCGCAGCTGTCTGGTTGCTGCTTCCGCCGCTAATCAAAGAGCTTTCAAGATTCGAGGAAACGAAGAGCCTGATTCAGGGCGTTTACGACTATTTGATGAAACTTTCGAACAAGTCGCCGTTCAAGGAACTGCACATCACTGACCAGCTGAAGAGTCTCGACACGACGGTCGGGCAGTATCTGGCGGGAATTGCCGGGAATCTCTTGCAGTCGCTTGGAAATGTGTTCCAGGTCGCTGTTTCGACGTTCGTGATTCTTCTGACGGCGCCGTTTGTCCTGTTCTTTATGCTTAAAGATGGGAATAAAATCGACAATTACGTGATGGGGCTGTTTGACTCGAACAAGGTCAAAGACCGCATCGAAAAAATTTGCACTGAGATGAACGACGTCCTGAAAGCCTATATTTCTGGGCAATTAATTGCCTGTCTGTTTGTCGGGTTCGGTTGTTTGATCGGGTTTAATCTGATTGGGTTGAATTATGCGATTTTCATCGCGCTGTTCTGCGGGATGGTCAACCTGATTCCTTACGTGGGGCCGTTTATCGGGGCTGTGCCGATTATTCTGATCTGCTTCGATGATCCAGTTAAACTGGTGATTGCGCTGATTATTCTGATGGCGATCAATCAAATTAATGGTAGTTTTATCTATCCGAATATCGCGGGGAAAAAGATGAATCTGCATCCAGTGACTGTCATTCTAGTCTTGTTAGTTGCTGGGAATATCGGCGGCTTTATCGGGTTCTTCATCGGGATTCCGGTTTATGCGGTGGCGAAAATTCTGATCGTTAACGCGCTTCAAATTTATAAAGAACAAAAAAAGGGGAATAATAATGTCTGATTTCAGAAACCCGGACGTGATCCTAGATATTCACGACCGACCAAAATTTTTAATGTGGCTAGGGCTTAGCTTCCAGCACCTGTTTGCGATGTTCGGCTCGACCGTGATCGTGCCAATCTTAGTGGGTATCGACCCGTCGATCGCTCTATTGTCGAGCGGACTCGGCACACTGGCTCACCTGACCGTCACAAAATACAAAATCCCGGCCTACATGGGTTCAAGTTTCGCCTACATCGGCGCAATGAGCGTCTTGAAAGAGCACGGCGGGATGGGGGCAATTGGGCAGGGCGCCATCGCCGGCGGTATCGTTTACCTAGTTGTCGCGGTCATTGTTAAATACGCCGGGCGCGAGTGGTTGAATAAAGTTCTTCCACCAATCGTGGTTGGTCCAATCGTTATGGTTATCGGGTTGAACCTTGCTGCGACTGCGGTTAACGAAGCTTCGTTTGATGGAAGCGGAAACTATGACATTAAATTCGTAGCCGTTGCAGCTATTACTTTGCTCGCGGTTGTCATCTTCAATATGTTCTTCAAAGGCTTCCTAGGTTTGATTCCGATTTTACTTGGAATCGTTACGGGTTATGTTGCGGCCTTATTGTTCGGCATCGTCGACCTTGGCTCAATCGCAAGCGCTCCGCTTGTATCTAATCCACTAGCTAACTTCGGTGCATTCTTTACTCCGCACATTTATTGGGGCGCGATTTTGACCATGGCTCCAATTGCCTTCGTTACAATGACTGAACACTTCGGCCACGTAATGATTCTAAACACAATCACAAAACGCGACTTCTTCAAAGATCCTGGCCTGAACAAAACTTTGGCAGGGGATGGAGCAGCGCAAATCATCGCCGGAATCCTTGGCGCACCGCCTGTTACTAGCTACGGCGAAAACATCGGCGTTATGACTATTACACGCATCCACTCGATTTTCGTTATCGGGGGAGCAGCTGTATTTGCAATTTTGCTAAGTATTATCGGTAAAGTTTCGGCGGTTATCACGTCGATTCCTGGGCCGGTTATCGGAGGCGTTTCGTTCGTCTTGTTCGGTGTAATTGCCGCGGCGGGCTTGCGAATTATTGTTGAAGAAAAAATCGACTTCGGTCGCAAACGCAATCTTTTAATTGCCTCGATTGTTTTGGTTGTCGGGATTGGTAATTTGATTGTGGCGATTCCTGGCCTTGAGGTGACAGGCGTTGCAGTGGCGACAGTGATTGGGATCGTGCTGAATTTGGTGCTTCCTGAGAAAGCGAGAAATGAGGACTAAAATGGCAGAATTATTCGAATTAACTCACCCGTTGGTGAAACACAAACTTACAATCATCCGTGACGAAAACACGGGAACGAACCAGTTCCGCGAAACCGTCAAAGAACTTTCGACGTTCCTAGCGTACGAGGCGACGAAAAACTTGCCGCTTCAAGAGGTGGCAATTAACACTCCGGTGACGCCGATGGTCGCGCGCGAATTGAGCGGACCAAAACCGATGATTGTGCCGATTTTGCGCGCCGGTCTAGGCTTGGTCGACGGCTTCTTGAGCCTGATGCCTCAAGCTAAAATCGGACATATCGGCATGCGCCGCGACGAGGAAACTTTGGTTCCGGAAAGCTATCTAACTAAGCTTCCACCCGAAATTGAAGAGCGCGAAATCTTCGTTATCGACCCGATGCTTGCGACTGGCGGCTCGGTCATCGCAACAATCGATATTTTAAAAGAGCGCGGCGGACGTAACATCTCGTTTAGCTGTTTAGTTGCTGTTCCGGAAGGAATCAAAGCTTTGCAGGAAGCGCATCCGGACGTCAAAATCTACACTTGTAACATCGACTCGCACCTGAACGACCGTGGCTACATCGTGCCCGGACTAGGTGACGCAGGTGACCGCTTATTCGGTACTCTATAATATCAAAAGGAAGTCTAACTTTAGCAGTCAGACTTCCTTTTTGATTTTTGCGGCTCTTTGTCAACTGATGGGGTTTTCCAATTTTTGATAAATAGAGTTAAGCAGCAGAACTCAAATTCGTTGAGACATCGACGGATTTGAGTTTTTGTATTGTGATCACTTCTACGTT
>JAISJW010000017.1 GCA_031261175.1 Lactobacillales bacterium | reverse complement strand
AACGTAGAAGTGATCACAATACAAAAACTCAAATCCGTCGATGTCTCAACGAATTTGAGTTCTGCTGCTTAACTCTATTTATCAAAAATTGGAAAACCCCATCAGTTGACAAAGAGCCTTATTTAATCGCCTTAAAGAACCAGCGTTTTGATGTTTCGGTGGGGTTTTCGTCGGTGAAATCGGCGAAAACTTCGACTGAATGGAAGCCGGCCGTTTCAAGGCCCATCAAGTATTCGTCGATTGAATACGTGCGTTCCTCGTGGAGTTCGTCGTAGCGAGCGAACTTTTCATCTTCCTCTTTGATAAAGAAAGTCAACTCGTGCTCAACGCTGTTCGGGGCGTCGCCGGGATATGAATCCCATAAAAAGGCGTAGTCCTCGTCCTGAACGTGGAAGCTGTAATCCTTGAAGCCTTCGTTGATTTGGTAAGTCGAGTGAACGTCGAACAAGAAAACTCCGCCCTCGTTCAACACGTTATAGACTTCGTCAAGCATCAACTGCGTTTCGGCGAAATTGCTCAAATAGCAAATTGAATCGCTGTAACAAGTTACGACGTCGTAGGTTTCAATCTCGCTTAAATCAAGCATATCGCCCTCGATGAATTTTATCTCGACCCCTGCTTCGTCAGCACTTCCAGAAGCGACGACAAGCATCTCGTTCGACAAGTCCAAAGCGCTAACGTCGTAGCCTTCCTTAGCTAATTTAATAGCTAATTTCCCCGAGCCACTTGCCAACTCCAAAGTCTTTGCAGGCGCAGTGTGGCGCTTGGTGAAATCGAGCCATTTGTCATACAAATCGGCATCCATGATTTCATCATAAACGCGCGCGAAAGTTGTGTAAGTCATTTTATTCCTCGATTAAAAAGTCGCTAACGTCGACCATTGGTGCGTCGCGCCACAATTTTTCCAAATTGTAGAATTCGCGTTCGCCCGATTGGAACAAGTGCACGACCACGTCACTAAAGTCGACCAAGATCCACTTGCCGCTATCTTTTCCTTCGATGCGTTTCAACACACCACCGGCCTTTTCGACCTCTTCGACCACGTGGTCAAGCAACGCATTCAATTGGCGCTCGCTGAACGCGCTCGCAATCACGAAATAGTCCGCTAAAACCGACACGGTCGACACGTCTAAAACGACGATATCCTCACCGCGCTTCGCGTCGATCGCTTTCACTGCAACTTCTAAAATTTTATCGCTTTCCATCAAAAACCTCCTGGGTCAGCGGAAAAATCCGCGCCCCTTTTTTATTTAAAAAATTAATTGTGTTGGCTAGTTCCAACTGCACTGCCGCGTCAAGATCAACGAAGGCAAGTCGGCGGGCTTCCTCGACCTCGGGTAAGTCACGACCTTCTTCGATGTAGTCGGCGACGAAAATTATTTTGTCGAGCAGAGTCATCGTCGTGTCACCCGTCGTATGTCGTCTTATCGCGTTCAAGATTTCTTCGTCGTGAATATCGAATTTTTCTGCGACGATATCAGCGCCAATCCAACCGTGCCAGATTTCGTTTCCGTAGTCTTTGAAAACTTCGGGATAATCGCCTCGCTTAAGCCGACGTCGGAATTCTTCGTCGCTTACGTCTTTAGCGTAGTCGTGCAATACCGCCGCGAGCGCTGCCCTCTCTTCGTCATAATTCCAACGAACCGCCAGCCGCCTAGCCATCTCCTCGACTCTTAATATGTGCGCAAAACGCTTTGGGTTAACCTCAGCTTCAACTTCACGCGTTATATAATCTATGTTCATAGATAAAATCCTTTACCTTATCCGGCACTAGCCCGTCGATTGACTCGCCCGCTATAACACGCCTACGAATTTCACTTGATGAAATTTCAAGCTCAGGCGCCGCAAATAACTCGATGCCACACGGATTAGTCACTTCATAGCCTGGGCGAACCGAACCGACGAAAGTCACTAGCCGCAAAAGTTCATCGATTTCGCGCCACTTTGGCAGATACTCGATCATATCACCGCCAATGATAAAATAATATTCGTCATAACTTTCGGCGCGCATCTCACGAATCGTATCAATCGTGTAACTCTTACCCTCGCGGGCAATTTCGCGCAAATCGATTTCAAATCCGCTCTCACCGCACAAGGCAAGCTCTAACATTTCGACCCTTTGATTGTGATCTAAAGTCTCCTTCGCATCCACGTGAGGCGGCTCAAACGAAGGCATAAACAAAACTTCATCAAGCTCAAAAGCGTCCCGCGCGGCACGCGCAATTGCCAAATGGGCGTTATGCACCGGGTTGAACGTCCCGCCTAAAATCCCGATTTTTCTAGCCAATTTTGAACACTTCCACCGAGTGACGACGATTCTTGACGTTGTTCGAACGTTTGTACAAAAGAATCGTGTGGCCCAAAATCTGCGCAACCTCGCAGTTGATCATCTCCGCAAGCTCCTCAGCAACGACTGCCGCCACTGCATCCGAATTCTGTTGAATCTTGATTTTAATCAATTCGTGACGTTCCAAATTCTCGCGCACGCTCGTGATCACGCCATCGTTCAGACCGTCTTTCCCGATCAAAACTAACGGCTCCAAATTGTGTCCCTGCGAACGCAAATAGCGTTTTTGCTTCCCTCTTAACATTAAATTAGTGCCTTTCTCAAAGTAATCCCGACGCCCTTAGGAGCGTAGATGGCAATTTGCGCCTCGTGCTTCACCGCAATCCAACCTAAGCCATTGATAACGACATCAGTCGGTTCTTTGATGGTGTAAGTATGGCGCACAAGTTCAGGTTCGACCGCTGGTTTCAGCAAGCCGCCTTTGTGTTTTTCGTAAAATTCGTCAGCTCCAGCGAGCTTAGTGCGATGAATATCTAGTTCGTTTGCGAAATAGGCATAGAAACTTTGGCGTTCACCCTTGATGAAATCAAAGCGCGCTAAACCACCAAGGAACAAAGTTTGCTCCGGATTCAACTGGAACGCCTTAGGTTTGATTTCCTTAGATGGCGAAGTCAGTTTCAAGTCTTTTTTATCAAGCAGATGAACGATTTGGTTTTTGTGAATAATCCCTGGCGTGTCGACAAGTTTCGCACCGTCAGACAATTCAATCTCAATCATATTCAGCGTCGTACCTGCGTAATGACTCGTCGTAATCACGTTTTCCATATCGCCAACTTGTTTCAAGATGCGATTGATAAACGTCGATTTCCCGACATTTGTCACGCCAACCACGTAGACATCGCGGCCTTCGCGCAACTCTTCGATGCGATCTAAAATCACTTCGAGGTCGTCGCCTTTTTCGCGTTGGCTCGTCAGCATCACGTCAACCGGCTTAATCCCGTTGTCCGCAAGCTCGCGCTTCATCCAATTTAACAGTTTATTTTTCTTCAGCGACTTCGGCAAAATATCCGCTTTATTTCCGATAATCAAAACCGGATTCCCACCCGCAAAACGTTGCAGTCCGGTAATCAACGATCCCGAGAAATCGAAAATGTCGATAACGTTCACGATCAACGCGTCCTTCGTCGAGATTTCGTTTAGCATCGCTAGGAAATCGTCCTCCGAAAGTTCCGTGTCCGCCACCTCGTTATAGTGGCGCAGGCGGAAGCAGCGTTTGCAGTACAGCTCGCCCTCGTTTTTTAGCGACGATGCCGGGGTGTACCCCGACTTGCCTTCATCTGTGGTCTGAATAGTCGCACCGCACCCGATGCATTTCAAGTCTTCTTCAATCATAGCGATATTATACCACATTTGGGCGCGACGTGCCTTAAAAGCGCAAAAATTGGGCAAGTCGCCGGCCTTTTCGGCCGGTTTAAAACCGCTTGACGCGTTTTAAGCCGTTTTTTACGCAATCCAAGGCCTGGAATGCGTAAAAAAACGGCTTAAAAAAACATAATCAATTTTACTTAAAATATTTCTTTGGCCATGCGAACCGCATCAAGGGCGTCTTTAGCGTAAAAATCGGCTCCGACGTACTCCTTGTATTCTTCAGACAGGACGGCGCCGCCGACCATAAATTTGGTTTCAGGAGCTTGTGCTTTGACCGCGGCTATCGTCTGCTTCATCGATTCGACAGTCGTTGTCATCAAGGCTGACAAGCCTACTAACTTGATGTTCCCGTCGACAACCGCATCGACGACCGCTTGGATTTTAACATCTTTTCCAAGATCTATCACATCATAGCCATAATTTTCGAGGATCATTTTAACGATGTTTTTGCCGATGTCGTGAATGTCACCCTCGACCGTCGCCATCACGATTTTCTCGCCGCGGGCAACCTCTTGTCCTGAATCAAGCAGGGCTTTTTTCAGTTCATCTTGGGCTAGGGTAACGGCTTCCGCCGACATCATTAATTGCGGCAAGAACATTTTTCCGCTTTCAAATTTTTCGCCAACTTCATTTAATGCTGGCATAAAATAATCGTTAACGATTTCAAGTGGCGATTTACCGTCTTTTAAAAGTTCTTGAGTTGCGGTTTTAGCCGCCTCTTTTTCACCTTTTAAAATAAAAGTCGATAGATTTTTTTCAGTTGGTTGGTCTGACTTGCCCGCCTTTTCGACTGCGACAACCTCAGTCGTCACGACGTTTTCGATGTAGTCGACCGAGTTTTGATCCTGATTGTTGAAGATGCGAAGCGCACGAACCGTGTTCATCATCGCCGCCGAATTTGGATTCATTATCGGAGCTGACAAACCGCAAGCGACTGCTGAAGCGAGGAAGCTCGAGTTGATAATTTCGCGATTTGGCAGACCGAATGAAACGTTCGATAGGCCGACAACCGTTTGGATTCCAGCCTCTTTCAAGAGCTTCAAAGTGTCCAAAGTCACCTGGACTTGCGACTGTTGCGCCGAAGCCGTCAGAACCAACGGGTCGATTAAAATATCTTCTTTTGCGATGCCGATTTGACCCGCGCGGTCGATGATTTTTTGCGCAATCGCAAAACGTTTTTCAGCCGTTTCGGGGATACCTGTTTCGTCTAGGCACAGGCCTAAAACTAGCGCTCCGTATTTTTTAACAATCGGTAAGATCGCAGTCATCGATTTTTCTTCGCCGTTGACCGAGTTGATCAAAGGACGGCCGTTATAAGCACGCGCGCCAGCTTCGAGAGCCTTGATATTTACGCTATCAATCTGAAGCGGAAGATCAGTTATCGTTTGGATTTCTTTAATGGCGCTTGTTAAGAACGCAGCCTCGTCTATTTCGGGCAGGCCAACATTTACGTCCAATATGTCCGCACCCACTTCGACTTGTTCGTTAGCTAGCTTCAAAATATAATTTAAATCCTGATTTTTAATCGCTTCTTTGAGCAACTTTTTCCCGGTCGGATTGATGCGCTCGCCTATTATGCTAAGCTTCCCGTCCAGCGTGTAAGTTTTCGTCGAACTCGTTAAAGTCGTGTGCGTTGGCAAGTGGCGCTCCGCGAACTCGCGCGAATCGATTAACTCGCGCATTGCGCTGATAAATTTAGGCGTTGTTCCGCAACATCCACCTAAAATCTGCACTCCTTCGTCTAGTAATTTACCAGCTTCAACTGCGTATTTTTTTGCGTCGTAATCATAAAAAGTTTCGCCGTCTTTCATTTTTGGCAGACCGGCATTCGCCTGAACGACAACCGGAATTTTCGCAACGGACGTGATCTTTCGAACGACAGGATGCAGACAGTCAGGGCCTAACGAGCAGTTGACTCCTACCGCATCAGCGCCCAACGATTGAATTGTCAAAGTCGCAGCAACCGGGTCAACGCCGACAAATGTGCGCCCATCCTCTTGATAAGTAAGGGTCGCAAAAATAGCTAAATCAGTATTTTCCTTGATTGCTAAAATCGCAGCCTTAATTTCTAAAAGATCGCTAAACGTTTCAACGATTACTAAATCAGCGCCAGCGGCCTCAGCGAATACGGCTTGCTCTTTAAAAATCTCGTAAGCTTCGTCGAAAGTCATTTCGCCCATCGGCTCCATCAATTTACCGACCGGCCCCATATCATAAGCGACGTAACGCGCGCCCGATGCTTTCGCCAACTTAACGCCCGCATGGATGATTTCTTCAAGTTGTTCGGTGATTTTGTAGCTATTGGCTTGGAAGGTGTTCGCCGTGATGACGTCAGCCCCAGCCGCTACGTATTCCTCGTGGATTTCGATAATCGTTTTCGGATCGCTCAAGTTCAATTTTTCAGGATGTTCGCCCAATTTAAGTCCGCGCGCCTGAATCATCGTGCCGAACGCACCGTCGATTAATAAATATCCGTTTTTTAAGTCTTCTTGTATGCTCATTTTGCATTTTTCCTTTGAAAAAAGCGACAATTAAGTCGCTATACTTTTTCCTAGTCGCATCCAAGCCGTTTTTTAACTAATTCAGCCCTCGAATCAGTTAAAAATCGGCTTGGATGCGATTAGCATCATTTTAAACGTTAAATCTGAACTCCATAATGTCGCCATCTTGCACGACATACTCTTTTCCTTCTTCGCGAAGGCGTCCAGCTTCCTTAACAGCCTTTTCGCTGCCGTATTTTACTAAATCGTCGAAGCTCATCGTGACCGCGCGGATGAAGCCGCGTTCGAAGTCCGAGTGAATCACGCCGGCTGCTTGCGGCGCTTTCCAGCCGCGTTTGAAAGTCCAAGCGCGAACTTCTTTTTCGCCAGCCGTGAAGTAAGTTCCAAGACCCAAGAGATGGTAAGCCGCCCGAGTCAACTTATCGACTCCGCTTTCGTCCAAGCCCAAAGCTTCTAAGAAATCAGCCGCATCCTCAGAATCCAACTCGGCAATTTCTTCCTCAGCGCGAGCCGAAATTACAACAACTTCAGCTTTTTCAGTCGCTGCAAATTCGCGAATTTGCTTAACGTATTCAATTGAATCCGGATCAGCTACCGCATCCTCGTCAACGTTCGCCACATATAAAACTGGCTTAGTTGTCAGCAAGAACAAACGGCGAACTAACTCTTGCTCGTCTTCGTTAAACTCAATCGTGCGAGCCGAACGTCCATCTTCTAAGACTGGTTTAATCTTTTCTAAAATCGGCATCAATTTCAGCGCCTCAGGGTCTTTACCCTTCACAGCGCGAGCCAAGCGGTCATACTGCTTCGAAATCGAATCCAAGTCCGCTAAAACCAACTCCAAATTAATCGTATCGATATCCGCCAAAGGATCAACGAACGCATCTTCGCGGTTATTTTCACGCATAACGTTCTCGTCATCAAACGCCCGAACCACGTGCACAATCGCATCAACCTCGCGAATGTTTGCTAAAAATTTATTCCCAAGCCCTTCACCCTTTGAAGCGCCCTTAACGATCCCAGCGATATCCGTAAACTCAAAAGTCGTCGGCACCGTCTTTTGCGGTTGAATCAATTTCGTAATCTCAACCAAACGATCGTCCGGAACCTCAACGACGCCTACGTTCGGCTCAATTGTCGCAAACGGATAGTTCGCAGCTTCGGCCCCCGCCTTTGTAATTGCATTAAATAGTGTCGATTTACCAACGTTGGGTAACCCAACAATCCCAGCTGTTAAAGCCATATTTTCTTAATCCTCATCAAATGTTATTTCAAGAATGTCCAAGATCCGCGTCAGATCCGCTTCACTCAGATACTCGATTTCAATTTTTCCTTTACCTTTGTTGTCGACTAAGACAACGCTTGTCCCAAACTTATCCATCAGGCGTTCTTCGGTTTCGCGCGCGTATTCCGGCTTCTCCGCCTTCTTCTTCGCAGGCCCCGTCGGCACTTTCCCGTCTTTGAGCTGTTTCACAAAATCCTCAACCTGACGAGCGTTCCACTTCTCAGCAACCGCTCTTTTGGCAATTCGCGTCGCATCCGCCTCGCTCAATCCGACTAGCGGTTTCGCAACTCCGGGCGTTAAATCGCCACTGCGCAGCGCTTCAACAACTACCTTCGGCAGCGTCAAAAGACGCATCAAGTTCGCTACATACGGACGGCTCTTCGAAACTTTAATCGCGACCGCTTCTTGCGTCAAATCGAGATTCTTCATCAGCATCTCGTAACTCATCGCCTCTTCAATCGGATTCAGATCCTCGCGCTGAATATTCTCAAGCACGGCGACTTCCATCATCGTCGACTCATCCATCTCCTGAATGATCGCTGGAATCGTCTTTTTACCGGCAAGTTTCGACGCTCTAAAACGTCGTTCCCCGGCAATTATTTCATAACCTTTTACCGCTGATTTACGAACGATAATCGGTTGGAAAACACCTTGATTTTTAATCGATTCGGCTAGCTCGGCTAGCGCATCTGGATTGAAAGTAAAGCGCGGTTGATACGGGTTTGCTCGCAGTTGTGTAAGTTCTAATTCGGTTACGTGTCCGTGAGCTAAAGCTTCTTGTTCAAGTTCTTCGATATTTCCGAACAACGATGCCATTCCGCGTCCCATCGCTTTGCGCTCGCTCGGCGCCGGCGTATCTTTGGCGCTAACGCCTTTAAACCCGGCGCTCAAGTCGACCGTGCCGGCAAGTCCAGATTTTTTAGCCGGTTTTTTAGCAGCAGCGGGCTTTTTACTTGCCTCTTCTTTTTTCTTTGTCGCCATTAGATTTTTTCTCCGTTACGTTTTAGAAACTCCTGAGCTAGCAGGATATATTCTTGAGCACCGCGGGCGCTCGGGTCGTAGTCGATAATCGACAGACCGTGGCTTGGCGCTTCGCTGATTTTGATATTACGGCTAATTACCGTATCATACAATTTATCGGTGAAATAACCGCGGATTTCATTGATAACGTCGTCAGCTAAATTAGTATTGTTATACATCGTCGGAACAACGCCTTCGACTTGTAAATCAGGGTTAAACGCTTTTTGCACGAGGCGGATGCTGTTCAAGAGTTGACCCAAACCTTCTAGGGCGTAGAACTCGCATTGCACCGGAATCAGAACGCTATCGGCAGCTGTAAAGGCGTTAATTGTAAGTAAGCCTAACGCCGGCGGGCAATCCATCAAGATATAATCGTAATCATCCCGGACTTCTTCTAAGGCAATCTTCACGCGCTTTTCGCGGTGCAATTCGCTCCCCAGTTCTTGGTCAAGGCCGGCGATGTCGATACTTGCCGGGGCCACGAAAAGCCCTTCGCGACAAGTGTCGAGGATTATGTTTTTGACGCTAACGCCGTCTGCGATAACATCGAACATGCTTTGTTCGTAGCTGCCTTTTTGGATACCGATGCCGGTCGTCGCGTTTCCTTGCGAGTCAAGGTCGACCAAAAGGACGCGTTTGCCGTAGCCGGCGAGACACGCTCCGAGATTTATTGTTGTGGTCGTTTTTCCGACGCCACCTTTTTGATTTGCGATTGCAACGATTTTAGCCATTTCGACGGCCCCCTAACAGATGAGAATAAGTTCCACAATTATAACACAGATAACGCTTTCGTTTCAACGTTTGAATTAAAAAAGGATGGCGGGAAGTCCCACCATCTCTTAAATGTTATTTAGTTTCTTCAGTCGCTTCCTCTTCGACCTCTTCCTCAGATTTTTTCCATCCAAGTTTAGCCCAAAGTGCAAAGCCGGCAATTCCGACAACTGTAAACACCGCACCCGCATATAGACCAGGTGGCGTGTAAGTGAATTTCACATCGTGTTTCCCAGCTGGAACTTTGATTTGCAGGCCGATTGCGTTGACACTTGTAACTTCGACTTTTTTACCGTCAACAGTAGCGTGCCAACCTGGATCATACGCCATTGATACAACGAAGTTCTCTGCTTTTTTCGCGTTGACTTTACCGTAAACGTTTCGACCTTTTTGGGTCATTTCAACTGAGTTTTCAGTCATCTTAGCGTTGACTTTATCAAGTGCTTTGATGTCAGCGTAGACGATCAAGTCAGCAGCTGGTGCTGCTTGTCCCTGCGTTGAATCGAGCGTAATCGACTGATCCGCCTTAGGAGCTTCGCCTAGATATTGCCATTGACCTAAATTAGGATCTAATAATAACCAAGCTTTTTTGCCTTTAGGAATTGCGATCGAGCCATTTCCATCATAAGTCGCAGTCGAATAGATTTCTTCGTCTAAGCCACTCAAGTAATTAAGGTAAGTCGTTGAATTGCCCGGAACGTCCGACGGCGTAAGCGATGGCGGATTGTTCGTCGCGCTGTTGTCGATCAAGTTGACCTCAAAAGGCGCAATTTTTTTCTGCCCGTTAGTCAAGAGAATCCCCGCTCCAACCGAAGTGTCGGCCTTCATCAATTTCAACGTATCAGTCGTTTTGATAATCGTGTAGTTATCAGGGGTCGCTGTCGCTGTTTTACTGATCAGATATTTGAATCCTAACGCGTGATCCGCCGTGTTGATACTGCGGATGTAGCGAATTTTCAGTCCCGTATTTCCGACCGCGTTGTGATAGCCGATGCCGTTAAGCGACGCCATCGAGTGACGGTTACGCGTCGATGCGAATTGCGCAATCCCTTTGTAATTATACAGGAACGTATCGTTGATGTTGTAGTTTAAGTCGTCGTTTTGCTCTAAGCGGAAGAAGCTATTTTTCGGCTCCTGCGCTGTCGCGTAATCGACTAACTCTTTATACTGCGGATATTCGATTTGATATTTATCAGCGTTGTTGTATTGCCACTCAGCATTGACGCCGTTGACAATGTTGTTCGTGTTGAGAAAGCCCTCGACGCCTGAAGCAATTAGCATAAACACCAGCGCGAAAATCGCCATATTTTGCACAATCATGCTCTTATAGTAATAAAGCAGCGCCACGTAGATGCCGACGAAAACTGCCGAGACAATCGCAACCGACGTGATGTTCGGGTGCTTAGCCGGGTCGATGAACGTCCCGCCTACAAACATGATCAGAATAATCGGCAAGACAAAAATCAGTCGTTCGAATTTGTCGTCAAGCTCGAGGATATTCCCCTCTTCGGTCATAGTGTTGAACACCTCGCCCGCCATCAGCAAGACCGCGAACGAATACCCAAACGCGTAACGGAAGTTAAACATGTTCGTGTAGTGGAACCCTTGCCACGCTAGCTGGATCGGATCGATCACAAAGCTCGCGATAAAGAAGGCAAGTAAAACCCCATAAGCTATTTTGTTTTTCAGCTTGATGCGTTTGCTGAAGAAATAAAACATAGCTAAAACTAATGGTAGCAAGCCAACGTAGATAAACGGCAGACCGTTTGTGCGACTTGTATCATAAAAGCCGACCATATTTTTCGCAAACAAATCAAACGCTGTAACATCCGTAAAGAATCCGCGTAACGCGTCAAAATTTTCCCCGTTAGCGTGCGTATCGATTAAAGTCGGCAGCAAAATCACGAATGATGAAATCGTAGCGAGAACGCCGGTCGCGGCGAACTTGCCCAAGAAGCCCAAGGCATCTTTAATCGTATCAGACTTGATGACAAGCTGCGTGAAGAAGAAGAGCACGAGGATGATGCCGGTGATGAAGGTCATGTAGAAGTTCGTCACCCAGCATAGCGTGATCATCACAAATAGCAGAACAGGACGTTTTTTCTGGAAGAGATAGTGCAGACCCAGAACTAAAAGCGGCAGATAGACTAGGAAATCGAGGAACATAATGATCATCGAGTAAGCCACCGCGAAACTCAAAAGCGCGTAAGGCAGCGTCAAAAGGAGATTCTTCGCTTTCCCGTTGTTCTTGAAGAGTTGGCTGAACGTGATGTAAGTTCCCCCGCCCATCGCGCCAAATTTCAGTAGCGTAATCCAGAAGAACGCCTTATACATAAACTGCTTCGAGAAAAGCAGAATCACGAAGTTGAACACCCCACCAAGATAATAATTGTAGTGGGTAATCGCGTTCATCCCGAGCGCGCCGTTGTAATCGTAGACGAAGCTACCATTACCGCTGAACACATCTTTGAAATGCGCGAAGAACGGCATCAACTGGTTATTGGCATCGGCTGCGAGAATCGTCCAGTCGTGGCCCGTTCCCGAAAGTGCTAGGAAGTAGCACGTGCTCAAAATTATCATCGGGTAGAAAATCGCAATCAACAGCTGCGCCCAATGTTTTTCTAAATAACTAACAATTTTAGACATTATTTTTCCTCTTACTAATTTAAGATTTAATGAGCCTATTATACAAGAAACCTTCGCGAAAATCTATATTTTCTAGTGATTTTTGGAAAAGTAGCCCTCAAACGACAAGTTTTTGAAATTTTGCCCTATTTTTATCACAAAAGGGCTAATATAGATTTTACAATAGCCCTTTCGTGACAAAAACAGGTCGTTTTTCGAAAAACATGTCATTTCGGGGCTATTCCATACAAAAAGCCAACCTTTTAAGGCTGACTTTCGCTAAATATATTAGTCATTATTGATGAATCCTAAGATTTGTTTGCGGAAAGCGAACAATACAACTGCGAAGATGATTGGAAGCAGACCAATAATCAAGAAGTATGTGAACGGATTCGCGATGTACCAGTTAGCAAGACACGCGTTGATCGCTTGACCAACTGAGTTAGCAAGCATCCAAAGACCCATAACTTGCGCAACGAAAGCGCGCGGGGCAAGTGTCGTAGTTGCCGAAAGCATTACAGGCGACACAAGAACTTCACCTAAAGATACGATGGCAAGTGAGCCAATCAACCAGAACGGGCTGAATCCATCAGGTCCGATAGCTGGTAAGATGATTAGGTAAGAAGCACCAATTAATAGCAATCCAACTGAGATTTTAGAAATCAATGTCGGTTGGTTTTTACCAAGTTTTGTCCATAATACAGCTAATAACGCTGCACCGATGATTACGACAAACGGATTGACACTTTGATACCAAGATTCTTGAATCGTAACAGGTCCCAAAGTTTTCTTAGCGTGAGTTGCAAGTTCAGCGATAACAGTTCCGCCACCTTCTTGAAGCATCCACAACAGAACGCCGGCGATAAATAACGGAATATAAGCGACAACTTTTTTACGTTCAACAGCTGTCACGTTTTTCGATTTCAGCATGCGTGTGAAATAGAAAACAGTCAAGCCAACTGCGACGATCATAACTTCATATTTGAAGACGTCGATATTTAAATTCCCGCTCAAGAAAAGTCCGCCATTAACAATCGCAGCGACCGCGATAATCGCAACCGCCAAAGCGATAACTTTACCTTTTTCGTCAGCAGCAATTGGATTTGGAACTTCTTTTTGCAGGTGTTTGTAGCGACGTCCGAAGAAGACGCAGAACAAGAACAGCCCGATACCCATACCAATAGCGGCAAGTGAGAACCCAACGTGGTAACCGTAAGTTTGACCAACAGTTCCGATTACAAGCGGAGCAAGGAAACCACCGATATTGATCCCCATGTAGAAAATCGAGAACCCAGCATCACGCCCTTCGCCCATTCCAGGCTCGTCGTACAGACGCCCAACCAAAGTCGAAACGTTTGATTTCAGCATCCCAGTACCTAAGATCAACAAGGCAAGTGAAGCGAATAAAGCCGGTAAGCCGGCAGGAATTGCCAAGACGATGTGACCGAACATGATGAAGAATCCGCCGATTGTTACGGCTTTTGCAGGACCCCAGATGCGGTCAGATAACCATCCGCCAAGGATGTTTGACATGTAGATCATGGCACCATATAATGACACGATTGCGACGCCGGCACCGTTATCTAGGCCTAGACCTGGATTTGCCTCTGTCGTTTTTGCGATGATGTAATAAAGCAAGATTGCTTTCATTCCATAGTAACTGAAGCGTTCAAAGAACTCAGTTATGAAGACGATTGGGAAGCCTTTTGGCGTTCCTAAAAAGCCTTTTTGTACAGTTTGTGTTGACATTTTTTTCTCCCTTATTTTAGAAATATCTTTATATATTATCTTAATGCCCCTTGAAAATCAAGGGCATTTGCAGAAATTTTACATTTTAAATGTTAAGATTTTCATAAGAAAAGACGAGCTGACTTGCCCGCCTTTCTCCGCTCGGTTACTCAGTAACCGCTGCATCGCCGGCAGTGTTTGTCGAGATGCGGATCGCGTTTTCGACTGGGATGACGAAGATCTTCCCGTCGCCGACCTCGCCAGTTTGGCAAGTCGCGATGATTTTGTCGATAACCGTTTGAACGCGGTCGTCAGTTACGACGATTTCGACTTTGATTTTGCGTAGCAATTGCACGGGAACGGCCTTCCCGCGGACGTACTCGTCGAAACCGCGTTGTTTACCGTAGCCTAGAATTTGCGAAATTGTCATTCCGTCGATCAATTCATTTAGAGCAATTTTCAAATCTTCTAATTTTTCTTCGCGAATAATCGCTTCAATTTTTTTCATTTTATTTGCCCCCTTACGAATCAAGACCCATGAAAGTTGGGTAAGCAGTTTCAGCGTGTTCAGTGTCATCCATCCCGATGGCTTCTTCGCGGTCGCTAACGCGGACTTTAACGAACAAGCTGATCACTTTGATGATGATGAAACTCATCACACCTGCGAAAACAACAGTGAAAAGAATGGCAAGTGCTTGCGAACCTAGCAAGCCGATGTTGCCTTCTAAGACACCTGAAACTCCGCCGACGTGTTTAACAGCAAAGATACCAGTCATTAGACCGCCATAGATACCGCCGACACCGTGACATCCGAACGCGTCAAGCGCGTCGTCTAAGCCCAATTTTGGCTTGATTTTCGAGATGAAGAAGAAGCAGAACGGGCTAACGAATAGACCGATGATGATTGAAGACCAGAACGATACGAAACCAGCACCTGGTGTGATCGCAACTAGACCAGCAACTAGACCAGTCGCCGCACCAACTAGAGTCGGTTTACCAACGACGATTTTTTCGATGAACATCCAGCTAGTCATAGCAGAACCAGCCGCAGCCATTGTAGTTAATAATGCGTGAACAGCCAAGCCGTTTGCCGCAAGAGCCGAACCAGAGTTGAAGCCGATCCAACCGAATGTTAACAGACCAGCTCCTAAAAGAACGAACGGAATGTTGTGTGGACGGTGTTCGCCGACACCGAAGTCGCGACGTTTGCCCACGAATATAGCAAGCACAAGCCCTGAAACACCACTTGAAATGTGAACCACGTTTCCGCCGGCGAAGTCGATACTACCGATTTGAGCAAGTAAGCCTCCACCCCATACCATGTGAGCAAGTGGTGAATAAACAACAACTACCCAGATAGCGATGAAGATGAACAACGCGTTGAAGCGCATGCGTCCAACCGCAGAACCAGTAAGAATTCCAGTTGTGATGTAAGCGAACATCATTTGGAAAACGACGAACAAGGCGTCTGGAATTGCCCCATCTTTACCCGGTCCAGCCATTGTGTCGATGCCGTGCAGGAAGAAGTTTCCGAAGTTTCCGAAGAAAGTTCCTTCGCCGCTGAACGAGATCGAATAGCCGACCGCTAGCCAGATGATTGTGACGATTCCTAAGCAGAAAACTGACATCATCATTGTGTTGACGATGTTTTTACGACGGGCAAGTCCGCCGTAGAAGAACGCTAATGCTGGTGTCATTAAGAAAACCAACGCGCTACAGATGATTACAAAAGCAATGTTTGCATAACCCATAAGTAAATCTCCTTTTATTTAAGATATGTTATATTTTATAACACTGGAGATAAGATAACAAGTAGTTTTGGTTAATTAATTGCACTTTTTGCTGATTTATGTAAGAAAACATAACATTTGTTATGTTTAAAGGTCGATTTTTCGAATGTAAACGATTACTCCTAACATCGAATTCCCTTAATTTTTAAGCAAAAGTTAACGTTTAAAAAGGTCTACTGTATTTTAAGGCGATTTTTAGTGATTTCGAAGCTCGAAACCACTAAAAATCGCCTTAAAACACAGTAGAAAGTTTTACATGTATTCTTCTTGGACGTCAAGTTCATTATCAGCCCCAAATAACAAGTTATCGACAAACTTATTTAGAAATTCAAAAGTTCTACCGCCAACCCCTGAGTTAGCCCTGACTAGTGCGTTGCGGAAATAATAAGAATGTTCTTTGAACGGTTCGTTATCGATTTCGAATCCAACTTCGTTCAAATATTTAATCGCAAACACTGCGATAGTTCTAGTGTTCCCTTCAAAGAACGGGTGAATCCGCCAGATATGATTGATAAATTTAAACAGTTCGTACGCTTTTTCTTTTTCGCCAAATACTGCCAAATCTTTTCTAGCTTGCTGCCTAAAAGAAATTTCAAGCGTTTTTTCGATATTGTCCCAAAGTCCATAATCAACCGAAGCACCATTCAAAATCGGCTCATCCTTAACGATGTCTTTGTTGCGATACTTGCCAACAATTTTCTCGTCGAGAACTCCTGGGAACAAATGCGCGTGGATATCAGTCAGAACGGACGGATCCAAAACATCGAAATATTCAATCTCCAAAAGTTCGGCAATTCTCGTCGCAACCAAATCAGCCTCTTTTTCCTCATGTCCAAAATCGAGTTCCAACTCCATTTGCTTGTAAGTCTTCTTACCCTCAACGACCTCATCGGCTAACCTGTAAAACAACTTAGAAGGCTTCAAACCGTCCACCGCCTGCAATCCAGCGGCTGTCTCGAAATTTTTATATTTAGACGCTTTGTCCGCATCGCAGTTTTCCTTCAAACGGTAACTGCTATCTGAAAAATCTTCGTTAACAATCATAACGGCACTCCCTTTCATTCGTTAGTCAATTATACAACAAACAAAAGAAAATAACAAACTTATTTTTCCAAGTTTTCCTTAGCTATAGCTGGCTCGTTCATCAAGTCACAGATGTGGTCTTTCGAAAACTGCGTGTATCCTACCATATAATAGCCAAAATACTCATCGCCCCGACCGCGATGGTAATTCGCATCCCAAGTGTTGTCGAGGTTGTAATACTTGTCATCAACCTTCACGACGTTCCAAGCGCTCCAACCGGAAACTCCCTTATAAGTCGCCGTCCCGTCGACAACCATCGCCTCAACCCCGCATTTTTCGGCAAGTAACACAAATGCCGCGGCGTAACCATCGCAAACCGCTTTATGGTTCACCAAAGCGCCATAAGCCGTGTGATCTAACTCGGTATCGCGCCCTTTGTGATTCTGTTGGTCATAGTCAAACTCAACCTCGTGCGCTAAATAAGCGTGAATCGCCTTAATCTTCGCACGCGCATCCCCTTCGCCAAAACCTGCTACTATACTATCTGCCGCCTTATTCAACTCACCTTGAAGCACGCTTGCATCTTCATTATAATTCGGCTTCAAATCATCATCAACCTCGCCGTGATTAAAAAACTCCCGATTCGCGATCAGTGACCCTGGATTGTCATTCAAAATAAACCGCTCAATTTTATACGGATTCACACCTTTGGGAAATTCATCATGCGAAATCAATTCTTTATGCGCATTCAAATCAGCCATGATAACATCGTAAGCCTTCTTGTCATCAGCAGACAAACTCTGATAAATCATCCCCTGCTTAAGCTCGACCTCGACCGGATCCGCCGGCGTGTCGGCGGCACTTGCCCGCACGCTCACGTGGAAACTCCCAGGCCCCAAGAACAGGCCGTTGGGGTTGTATTTGTGGAAAATGCTCGAGGCGACCACCAGTAGCACGCCGACGATTAGGATAATTGCTGTATTTCTTTTCATGCCGCACCTCCTTAACTTTACCTAATTATACCAAGCGAATTCGCACCTCGCGGTGCAACAAAAGCAAAGAATTTTCAAAACCGCAGGCAAGTAAAAACGCACCCGGCTAGAGTGCGTTCTTGTTGATTAAAATATCTGTGTTGATTCGTTTTTCGCCATTTAAGGTTAAATAATCTACGCGCTCGAACCACTCGCTATATGGCGCACCTTTAGGGTTATCGTATCCATGTTTATCGTAGATAAAGAAGCGACGCAACAGTTCTGTTCCATCTTCTAAATATAAGAAATCAGACACTTGGAAGTCATACGACGTGAAAATCGTACGGTAGCAAACGTAAGATTTTCCGTTGAATGAAACTTCATACTGACCGACCAAATCAACTGTGCCGTTGACCTCTTCGTCCATAACGAAATCTTCTTCGCCAATTCGCTTGATAATGTTTTTCTTTTTGAAATCAAGCTCACTGATGCCGCCGTTTTCTTGGTGATCACCAAAGGGTTCGTCCTTAAATGTCAAAATTTGAACGCTTTCGTCGTATTCTTCGCTCAGCGCCAAGCATTGATCGTAGCCGTCCATGTGACGTTGATACGTTTTAAAAACCGATGTTACGCCGCTAAACGTATTCACGTAAACTTCCGACGTCTCAACGCATTCAAGACCGTGAACTTCCGCTTTTTTAGTGATATTCGTTACTGTCTCGTGCTCAAACGGAATACCTTCTTTAGCGGAGTTAAAACTCCACGTAACATCAGACGTGCCGACAACTAGATTTGCCGGTGCTTTTTGGAACGATTTTATGTCGTCGTTCAAAAAATTTATTTTGAAGTCTTTTAGATTTTTCATAATTTTCCCATCAATTTCAATATAAGTGCAAGAATCAAAAGAGCACCGCCGGCAATTAGCTCGACTTTATTATGCAATTTACGATTTTCTTTCGACAGTTCCCGACTTGCCGCACGTCTCTCGAACACAGCGATTACTTTCTCGCATTGTTCATCAGTTAATTTTCTCATAGGGAAATTATATCACATTTAAAGGCCGCTTCGGATCGTTTGTAGCAACATTAAAAGAATAAAGACAAAAACAGCAAAACCCAATATATTGCAAATCATTTTTAAAATTGAGAACCACTTGTTAAGTGTCGCGTTAATTTTTCGCAAAATTGAAATTTTGACTACTGCTACTGTTTCTTGATTATTTTCCATATAAAATCTTCTTAATTATTTGAACGTTGAGCGTATATCGTTTGAACCCAAACAGGAATGAGGAATAAAAATACGAATTTATCATTGATGAAAAACGCGGTCAAAAATGAATTGCTCGAAAAGCGTTCGATCCCGATGATATTACATAGCGCGACAACAATAATCGTTATTGCGATGGCAATTCGATAAGGAGCTACGTTATCTAAAGGATTAGGTCTCGACGGTCGCGGCTCGTCGCCATAATAGACTTCCAGCGAACCATCTTTGAAAATTGCCTGACGAATTGCCGCCGAAAGCAATAAAAGTGCGAATAGACCTAGACATCCGCCGCCGATCAGTCGTTTAATTGCCCCATGCGTGTTCTCCATCGCGAGTTGCGGATTGCTCCGGACGTAGCGCATCTCGACTTTGGCGCCTTTATCATCTCGCGATTGGACGTCCGAGACGATTCGGTATTGCCGGCCCGCCACTTTATATTCGACGACGTTGTAATACACCACCGAATCGGCATGGTCGTACGTTTTTTCGTAATCGACAATTTTCCCAATCGTTGAGCCAAAATCAGTGCTGTTATAAATTTTTTGATCTACTACGTAGCTCAGGGCAAGTCCCGCGCTGATAATTAGCATTATGACTGCTAAAAATATCGCGCAACCTACGCCTTTTGTTTGATTATTTTTCATGGCTTTATTATAGCAAAATCGATATATGGTTTTGCGCAAAAAAAATTTTACTGGATTGGTGATTTTGCCGCGATTTCGCTATTTTACGGGATTGCTTTTTAATTTTTTGCGCACGCGCAAAAAATCCCCCACTTGCCCGCGGTTTTGCTAGGCAAATGAGGAAATTTAATTTTATAGTTGGCTTAAATTTTAGCTTAAAAATTCAGATCGTGTCCGAAGACGTTTTCCGACTTATCGCGCGGGGACTCATCACTGAACGATTTGCGGATCGTCAGCTCGCAAAGGTCGATGTAGCCGTTGATCTGATAGAAGCCAAACGCCGTCTTGTTGCGCGGGATGACCGACAGCTGCACCGAATCGACCTTCAGCTCCTGCGTCGCAATCCGCTCGATTTCGCGCAGCGCCTTCGTCGCAATTTGATTATGGCGCAGCTCCGGCTTAACATAGAGATTGTCGATTTCGACGATTGACCAATCCTTGTGGAACACCGCAAATCCTGCTATTGTTGCGTCGGCCTCGATAATCTTGATCGTGCGTTCTAAGCGGATCCACTCTTTAACCAGCATTTTCGAGTCGTCATCGTTTGGAATCTCATCGAACTCCAAGCCAAACAGCGCGTCGTGGAATTCCTGAAATTCCGTCATCATCATCGCTAACTCTTCTAAATATTTCTCTTCGTAATCTTTCAATTCAACGTTCATCTTCTTAGCTCCTAGTGTTATTTCTTATAATTATAACACCATTCGGCAAGTTTCCAAAACAAAAACCGGAAAACTAATTCCGGCTTTAATGTTAATTTCTAATAACTATCCCCAACAACTAACTTCTGACAAGTGCCAGCAAGTTACTCTAACGTGTTCTTGATCACCTGGAATTTTTTTCTCCAATCTAATCGATTGTGCCTCCTCGTCCAAATAAACTGTTTGTTTTTCATTTGTTTTGTGCGTTACTGGCCAACCAATAATAGGTAATTTGTATTTTAATGTTGCGTAACTAATTTCTCTAAGTGCCATATTTTTATTATCCTCCATATTTCAATATCTATTTATGCGAAACCGCATAATCTATTTGTGATTGATCAAAGCCTCTAAAAGCCATCGCCTTTTGCATATCCTCTTTTGATAAAGATGAAAAATTGTTTTTTTTGTAGAAATTAAGTGCCTGTTCGTTCCAATCTGCATTTACGTATTCTACTGCAAAATCCGCATCGTGCTCTGTGCATTTATAAAAATTAACAAGCGTTTTTTTTAGGGCAGCTTTCGAATAACCCGCATCATCATCCAATGTTATTTCGGCTTTATCTAATGCACTAAATTCTTCTGACGTGCAGTTAGCTACGGTATCATATCTCGCTTGCTGTTTTGCGTCCTCTGCTGCTTGCGCATCAGCAGCGGCTTTTGCATTCGCTGCAGCCTGAGCTTCCGCCGCCGCTTTCTCTTCAGCAACCGCTTTGTCCTCTGCTGCTTTTTCCTCAGCTACCTGTTCTTTTGTTTTCCCTTCTCTATTCAACCCCTCAGCGTTATATCCCAATCTATTATACCCATCTCTGTTATATCCTTCTTTATTGTATCCACCTGAATCATATCCATCTTTGTCATATCCGCTCACATTAAGTCCATCTTTATCAAATCCATTTTTATCAAATCCACTTTGATCAAAACCTTTTTTATCATACTTGGTTCTGGTTTTTTCGTTTATACCTTTTTTACTCCAACCATCTTTATCGAAACCTTTCTTATTGTATCCATCAGAATTGAATCCGTCTTTGTCGAAACCGTTTTTATCGTAACCCCATTCATCATATCCATTTTTATCGTATTCTGTTTTGGTATATCTATTGATTCCGTTATTATCCCAATCAGAATCACCAAAACGCTCATTGATATTGTGAATATGAACCGGAACCGCTATTGCAATTACAATCAGGATAAGTAAAACTATACATCCTTTTCCACACCCTTTTGTATCGGTCTTTTTTTGAACATCGCTCATTTTTTCTTCCCCTTAGTATGTAGTTCTATGTCAAATAGAACTACAAAGTTTAATATACTTAAAGTATATTTTGCGGGCGTTTTCGCCCGCACACTTGCCCAAGCGCGCGAAGCGTGTTAAAATAGATGAAAGGTTTTGCGAGGAGATTTTATGAAGAAGAATTTTTGGCCTGAGAGCCTTGAAGCGATTGAGCGGTTGAGTGCAGGATTTAATCGACTGCCAATTGCCAACGTTATTGAGCGCGGTGAGCTTACGCCGATTGACGTTTTTAAGAAATTGAAGGCGCTGAGTCGGCAGTGTTTTATCCTTGAAAGTCTCGAGGAGGAGACGAGCACGGGGCGTTACACGTTTATCGGGTTTGATCCGAAGTTTGCGATTAGTTGCAAGGACGGGCGGATGACGATTTCGGGTGGGACGACGATTGAGCTTGAAACGCCGAATCCTGCGGAATATATCAAACATATTATCGACGAAAATAAGAGTCCGGTTTTGGCTGAATTGCCGCCATTTACTGGCGGTTTGGTCGGGTATTTTTCGTACGATTACGTTCATTACTCGGAACCCAAGTTGACTTTGGACGCCCACGACGAAGAAGGCTTCAAGGACTTAGACTTGATGTTGTTCGACAAAATCTATGCGTTCGATAATTTGCTCGACAAAATTTTTGTGATTTATAATATGCCAACTGATGACCTTGCGGAAAATTACAATCTAGCTAAGGTTAAATTGGAGCAGATGACTGCGCAGATTTTTGACGGGCCTGATGCCGTTTTAGAGCCTTTGACTTTGACGAGCGAGCTTGAACCGTTGTTCGAAAAATACGAATTTATGTCCAAGGTTGAACGATGCAAGCACTACATCAAAGAGGGCGATATTTTCCAAGTCGTTCTCTCGAACCGTTTGAAGGCGTCGGCAAGTGGAAGCTTGTTCGACACCTATCGCTATTTGCGCCACGCCAATCCGAGCCCGTATATGTTCTATTTCGCGGGAGCCGATATGGAAATCGCCGGCGCCTCGCCGGAAACTCTGGTTAAACTTACCGACCGCAAAGTCGTCACTTATCCGCTCGCTGGCTCGCGTCCGCGCGGGGTTGACGAGGCTGACGATGCGAAGCTTGAAGCGGATTTGTTAAGCGACGAAAAAGAGTTAGCCGAACACAATATGCTTGTTGATTTAGGCCGAAATGATATCGGAAAGATCAGCGAATTTGGCTCGGTTCACGTTGATGAATATATGAAGGTGCTGAAATTTTCGCACATTATGCACATCGGTTCGGTTGTGAGCGGCACGGTGACAGCTGATCGAGATGCTGTTGATGCCATTGACGCTGTCCTACCTGCCGGAACTTTATCGGGCGCGCCGAAAATTAGGGCCTGCGAAATTATTAACGAACTCGAAAACGAAAAACGCGGAATCTATGGTGGCGCGATCGGCTATATTTGTAACAACGGAAATATGGATACCTGTATCGCGATTCGAATTGCCTACAAGAAAAACGGAAACGTCTATGTCCGCAGTGGTGCCGGCATCGTCGCAGATAGTGACCCCGAAACCGAGTTTATCGAAACGCGCAACAAAATGCAGGCGGTCATCAACGCCCTGCACGCGGGAGGTGAAGTGAAATGATTTTATTGATCGATAATTACGATAGTTTTTCGTATAATTTATATCAGCTGATCGGCGAGATTGATCCGGACATTAAAGTCGTGCGAAATGATGCTTTAACGGTTGCTGAAATTCGCGAGCTCTCTCCTTCAAAAATAATAATCAGCCCAGGTCCAGGCCGTCCGGAGGACGCCGGGATTTGCCCAGAGGTTATTCGCGAGCTTCACAAGGAGATCCCTATTTTGGGAGTTTGTCTCGGCCACCAGGCGATTTGCCAAGTTTTCGGGGCCGAGGTCACTTATGCTAAGACTTTGATGCACGGGAAGTTTTCTTATATTCGCCCAGATAAGGTTGAGGCGGCGTTTCCGAGCGTTTATGCTGGTTTTGAGAGCGAGGATATTAAGATTGCGCGCTACCATTCGCTTGCGGCGAGCGATTTAGAGGGATTCCCTTCGGAACTTTTGATTACAGCGAAGGCGGATGACGGGGAGATTATGAGTGTGCAGCATCGCGACCATCCGCTGTACGGTTTGCAGTATCACCCCGAGTCGGTTTTAACACCGAAAGGCCGCGAAATCCTGAAAAATTTCGTGTTACTTTAGGAAATCTATTTTTGCGAGTATAAACTTGCGTTTTTCGCTTTGTTTTTTTTCGCTTTTTTGCAAGTTTATACTCGCAAAAATTTATATAACAAAAAAAACGCCTTCACGGGCGTTTTTAAAATATGCTGATAATTAAATCAAAGATTAATTTTATGTTCAAAGCGGTTAAAGCTATCGCGCAAAACCAACCGAGGTATTTCGACCACGGTTTATTGGCGAACTCGCCCATAATTTTTTTGCTCGAAGTGAAATAAACGAGCGGGATTATCGCGAATGGCAGCGCGACCGATAGGAACACTTGCGAGTATAGGAGCAGCGTTTCGACCATTCGTTCGTTGCCTTTGAAAGCTACCGTGAAAATGATTACTGGAATCACAGCAATTAGTCGCGTCAGCAACCGCCGTGCCCAAACCGGGATTTTGAAGTGGATGAACCCTTCCATTACGACCTGACCAGTTAAAGTTCCTGTGATCGTCGAATTTTGACCGCTGGCTAAGAGTGCCACGGCAAAAAGAATGGCAAGTAAAGGACTCGCTATGTGACCAACTATCGCCGGATTTTTCAGCGCGTCGAAGAGGTCGGCGAAACGTCCGAGGCTTTCGGCCTTCCCGTAGAATAAGCTTGCACCTAGAATTAGCAGCAAGCTATTGACGACAAACGCCGCCGCTAGCTGGATGTTCGAATCCCAGTTGGTGAATTTAATTGCTCGGCGAACGCAGTCTTTGTCGCTGCGGTCGATTTTGCGCGTTTGGGCAAGTGCCGAGTGCAAATATAAATTGTGCGGCATAACGGTCGCGCCGATGATTCCGAGTGCTAAAGTCAGCATCGATGAGTTAGTTAGAATTTGAGTACGCGGCGCGAACCCTGCCATAATATCACCGAAATTAGGTTGGCTGAGCGCGACTTCATAGGCGAAGACTGCAAAGATTACAACAATCAAGCACATAACGAGCGCTTCGATTTTGCGGAAGCCCAACTTCATTAAAGCAAGCAGCAGGAACACGTCGAGAACAGTGATTAGAACGGCTACGATTAGCGGAATACCGAACAACAACTGCAACGCGATGGCTCCTCCGATGATTTCAGCAACATCTGTCGCCATTATAGCGAGTTCAGTTACGATCCAAAGTGCATCCCCAACCCGACTCGATGTGTGTTTGCGGGTCGCTTGAGCTAAGTCCATACCGGTCACGATGCCAAGACGAGCTGCCATACTTTGAAGGAGCATCGCGATTAAACTTGAAATTAAGATGACACTCAGCAAAGCGTAGCGGAACGCCGCTCCCCCATCAATCGACGTGATCCAGTTTCCTGGATCCATATAGCCCACGGCGACTAGCGCTCCCGGCCCTGAATATTTTAATAGCGTTTTAAAGAACGATCCATCTTTTGGCACATCGATTGTTCCGTTGATTTCGCTGAGTGACGGCCCGTTGGCGTATTTGACCAAACGCCCTTCGCGTTTCTCGCGCGCCGCTGGCTCGTCCCCTTCGTGGAACGGCTTCGATTTTTCGTGAATGAACAAGAACACTGCAACTGCAAGGAGACCTGCCGTTAGCATCATAAATATTAGCATATTTTCTCCCCTGAATTTTATCTCTCTATTATATCACTGAAACTCTTAAAACGGGCAAGTTTTCGCTAAATTTCTGCCTCATACTTTTGGCATTTGCGGACTTTTGGCGTTTTGTGGTCATTTTT
>JAISJW010000023.1 GCA_031261175.1 Lactobacillales bacterium | reverse complement strand
CATATTGATTCTCCTCTTTCTTGTGGTTGATTTTAGTAGTGTAAAATCATTTTATCAGAAATTGGAATCAATATGTCTTTTGAGTTTTCGAACAAACCCCATTAGAAAGTATACAACCGAAAAAATCAAATTGACGTCAGACCAGTTGCGTAAAATGGTGACGTGTACTTCGAATTCGGATGCCCAAGTAGCCACTATTGGTGCGACTGCGAAGACGCCGAAAATCGCTGCTGCTATTTCGAACAAGACGACAGAAGTGTTCACGGCTCACGCTAAGGACTTGCTTGATTTGAAACGAATCAGCTTGCTGTCGGTGGCGAAGGCAAACTACAAACCGATTATTCCGAAGACTAACCGCGATGTGCTTTTAGGGGCACTTGCCGGTGGGGTTCTTTCGATTCTTTGGATGGGTATGTTGATTTTCGTTGAAGACCACAAACGCTACATGATTGAGAAATTGCGTCGCGATCGTGAGTCGAACCAACGCCGAGGTCGTTACAAGTTTGTGTACGACACGAAAGCATTGGAGGTGAGCGATAATGATTAGTGCTATCAAACGCTTTAAAACTCGCTTCAATCGCCTGTTCTTCTACGTCGATTGCCCAAGCTTAATTAAACAACTATTGATTTTAGTCGTGATTTTCGCGATTATGTTCGGCGGAACGAAAGTCCTAATGAAGTTCGTCCACAACCGCGCAGTTGACCCGGCACTTGCCGCATCTGCCGCTCCTGGTGGGAAGAATCTTCCGACGACGGGGCTTGAGATGACGGATGAGTCGAAGGACCAGACTCTTAAAATCAGTATCGAGTCGCAAACACAGTTTGTGGCTGCTGACCAAAAAGAGGTCGCGATCACTTTCGTGGTTGATGCGCCTGTTTTGGAAAAACCGGTCGTTTACGATTTGGAATTCAAGAACAGCTATAAATTCAACTTCAAAGTCTACCAGACTCTTGATGGCGACGATTACTTAGTTGCGACGTCGCAAAAAACTAGAATGACTGAAATGCCTCGGGCCGCAACTCGCTTGCTGCAATTCCCGAGCTCGGATGTTACTCAGCGCCAGACTTTCAAAATGGTGCTGCCGGCGAAAGAATATTCGCCTGACTTCTACCCAACACCGATTGTCAATGGACAATACGGGTTGGTAACAAAAAAATAAACATTGCTAATCGTATTTAAGGCGTTTTTGGGACATTTCAACCTCTGAAATGTCCCGAAAACGCCTTAAATATGATTAGTTTAATTTTATGGTATAATTTACGGTATGTTAAAAGACTTTTTGAAATTAAGTAAAGATTTAAAGATAAGAATCGGGGTCAATTTTCTTGGCCTGATTTTGTCTGCCATCATTTTGCCGAATATGACGATTTATAACGTCCAACATTTCGGGCTTGCGGTAACAGGGGTGCTCGTCGGCATAAACGCCGTCATCACGTTCGCCGTGGGTTTGTATGGCGGGCACTACGCTGATATTTGGGGCCGCCGCGTCACGATGCTTGTAGGATCGGTCGCAGTGTTTGGCGGCTACGCGCTAATTGCCATCGTCAACTCGCCGGGTCTTAACTTGCCGTGGGGCACGTTCGCCGGCTTCGTCATCGTATCAGCCGGGGCAGCGTTCCACCGACCGGCTGAAGAGGCAGCGATGATCGACGTTTCCAAACGCGAACAGCGCGGTTTCATCTACAAAATGATCTATTGGCTCATCAATGTCGGCCTCGTTATCGGCTCGGCACTCGGCGCCTGGTTCTTCCGCGACCACTTCTTCGGCCTATCGGTCGCGACCACCGCCGTCGCAGCTCTAAGCACAGCAGTCATCTACATCTTCATCAAAGAATCTTTGTCGCTTCGCCGTCGCTCGACAAATACAACCGGCGTTTGGCAGGTCTTTCGCACTTATGGCGCAGTCGTCAAGGACAGAAAATATCTCGTCTTCGCAGCAGCAAGCATCGCGAATACCGTCATCTTCATGCAACTCGACACCTACTATCCCGCGCACCTCATCGAATCATTCCACAACACCACCATCTTCGGAATCGAAATGTACGCGCAGCGCATGCTCTCAGCCGCCCTCATCATCAACACCGCCTTCATCGTCCTCTTCATGGGCGCAATCAACCGCCTAACCCGCCGCCTCAGCCCCAACGCGACCATCATCTCGGGCATCCTCGTTCAAGGCTTCTCGTTCTCGCTCTCATACCTTCTGCACGACTTCTGGCCCTTGGCAATTACCGCGGTCATCCTGACCGTCGGCGAAATCATGTGCGTCGCTTCGACGCAAGTTTTAAGGGCAGACCTCATGGCAAGTTCCGGCCGCGTAGGAGCGTATAGCGGCTTCCTCGCAGCAATGATGCCAGTCGCCGTCATCATCTGTGGTTTCATGGTTTCAAGCTCAAGCACAATCGGAAACGTCGGTGTTGCAATTGTTTTAGCGTTCAACACGATGTTTTGCGCCTTCGCCTACATTAAATCGAGAAAAATGCTCGAAAAAGAGCAAGATAAATAACCCTACTGTTTTTTAAGGCGATTTTTAGTGATTTCGAGCCTCGAAATCACTAAAAATCGCGTTAAAAAACAGTAGAGAATTTTACCCAGACAAAAAGCGCCCATTGCGGCGCTTTTTTTTGTTAAAATGCTTCTAAAGCGACGGTTGAACCTTCGTGAGTGAAGTGAAGAACTCCATTGTCGAATTTTAGAACAACTCCACCTGATGCTTTGATCAAGTTAGATGTAATATTGGTAATTGTGTGGGTCATTTCACCCCCATTGATAGTCATTGTAAGTTCAGTCTTAGCATCGTTGAGGCTGAATTGATAAGTATCAGCTGCACCACCGATTACTTTCCAAACTCCATCAATCCAACTAACATCGGCATTCATATCAACTGTATCGGGAGCTGAAGTATCAGTTGCCGGCGTGTTAGTTTCAGAAGTTGACGAGCTGGTCGAAGAAGTTTCTTCTGGCATCGACATACTCGTCGCCGTAGTGGTTTCGTTACTTGCCGAAGAACTTGCTTTTGAACTTGACGAGCTCGCCGAATCGTGCCCTGGAGCGTCAGTCCGATGCCCGCCGATGACGAAGAGGCAGCCGGCTGCGACGATGACGATTAAAACGATTAAAATTGCTAAAATTGATTTTTTCTTCATGGTAAATCCCCCTGTATAATATAAGTATATCATAAGGTGCGTTGAAAAACCTACGATTTTTTGGTAAAATTGTTTAGATATACCATAAATTAAAAATGAGGCTTTTTTCGTGAATAAAAAAGGTAAAATTAATAAAAAAATTCTAATCGCGCTGATTACGATCATCATTATTTCTGTCACGAGTACCGTGACACTTTTGGTGCGCAGTAACACGAAGGGCATCAACCCTTTGCAGCAAGTATCCGACGCCCCAATCGGCCTAGTCGACAAGGTGCTTTACGCGCCGGTTCACTTCTTCCGTTCGGTGACGACGAACATCAGCGAGGTCGCAAACACCTTCGAGGAAAATGCGAAGTTGAAGGCGAAGCTCGACGATTATCAAAATCTGAAGGTTCAGTCGCGCAATGATGCTGAAGAAATCGCCAACCTGAAACACGAGGTCGACCTGCAAGCCACATTGAGAGAGTTCGATAAAACGACAGCGAACGTCATCAACCGCTCGCCCGACGCATGGCAGGATATCATCGTAATCGACAAAGGAAAATCTGCAGGCGTCGAAGTCGACCAAGCCGTGATGAGCGGTAAAGGCCTAATTGGGCGCGTCATCAGTGTAACGAACTCGAGCGCTAAGGTCGAATTGTTAACTAGCTCAAACCAAAACTCAAACCATTTCCCAATCAAAATCACAACCAAAGATGGCGATGAAATGGGTCTTCTAACCAACTACTCAAACAAAGACGAACTTCTAATGGCGAGCGAAATCACGTCGCCGGAAAAAGTTAGCGTCGGCGACGTTGTGCAAACATCAGGTCTCGGTGGCGGAAGCCCAGCTGACCTCTTAGTCGGCGTAGTTGAGCGCATCGACCCAGACAAAATGGGCTTAGGACGCATCGTCTACATCCGCCCATTTGCCAAATTCTACGGTCTGCAATTCGTGACTGTCATCAAATCGAAAGTCCAAGCTGACGCGACAGGGGGAGAATAATGATTGCTCGCAAGAACATCAAACGCCTCATGCCGATCATCGTTTTCGTGCTTTTTCTGCTCGACTCACACCTGACCAACATCATGGATAACCTGACTGAGGGGCACGCGACGATTCACATCAACTTGCTCGTCGCAATGATCGTAGCGGCAAGTTGCGTCGTCGACGAATACTACATGCTAATTATCACCATCATTCTCTCGGTCTTTTTCGACCTATATTTCGTGGGCTTCGTCGGCGTTTTCGCCGTCGCAGTTCCGCTGACGACCTTCCTGATTTACCGGGCGCGTCAATACAATCCGAAGCAGCACGTTTCGGCGGTCAGCGAGATTTTTCTCTACATCGTTGCGATTTTCTGTTTCGAGTTCATCACGATGTTCGTCCAGGCGCTTTACGGTGTCTCGGTCTTCAGCATCAGCGAGTTCGTCAACCACATCTTGGGTTACACGGTCATCGTCAACGCGCTTCTATTTTTCCTCGTTTTCCCGCTTTTCAAATTCATGCTCGTGCGCGACACCATCTACGACACTAGCGTGCTGGACCGTGCCGATGACTAACGAAGAATTCATGGGCGAGGCCCTAAAAGAGGCGAAGAAGGCAAGTGCAATCGGCGAAGTGCCGATTGGGGCAATTATCGTTAAAGACGGCGAAATTATCGGCCGCGGCCACAACGAAACCATTAAAAACAACGATGCGAGCGCCCACGCTGAAATGAACGCAATCAGGAATGCAAGCAAAAATATCGAAAATTATCGATTGACCGGAGCCGACCTCTATGTCACCATCGAGCCTTGTGCTATGTGCAGTGGCGCTATTATTTGGTCGAGACTAAAAACGGTTTATTTTGGAGCTTATGATAAGAAGGCCGGCTGTGCCGGATCGCTTTATGACTTGCCCGAAGATTCTCGGTTCAATCACCGCGCAGTGGTGGTTCCCGGGATCAGGGAGAAAGAATGCGCAGAAATCATCAGCGATTTCTTCGCGGAACTTAGGAAAAAAAATGAATAAATTTTTTATGGTTTTACTTAGGGATATCAATCGGCACAAGCGCTTTGCGTTTTTTTATGTGCTATTTGTTATCATTCTAACGTTTTCAATTGGCTATTATGTCAAGGCGACGCGCCAGGTCGTGATCAAGAACGCTCAGGTCGTGAAACTTGCCCACAAAACGGGGATGAAGCACGTCGAAGCGGTCGGCAATTTCAGCTGGGACACGGTTTACAACAGTGCGCTAGGAGACGTCGATGGGCACAAGGTTTACTACCTGTTCAGCCCGCGCTCGGACACGGTGATTGAACTCGATGCTGAGAAGGCGATCGACACGAAGGCGCTCAATAAGCGCGTCATTGAGGATTACAAAGCGACGAAAATTGATGACGTCGCACTTGGAATGTTCGAGGATAAACCGGTTTTCGAAGTCGGTTTTGAAACGAAAAATGGCGATGAGAATTTTATTCTAGTCGATTATTACACAGGTGCAGTCGTTCACGAAGTTAAAGATATTTAGTGAGGAAATTTTAATGAAACTTGCAAAACGCGTTTTAGAACTTGAACCATCAGTCACACTTGAAGCCACAGCGAAAGCGAAAGCGCTGAAAGATTCAGGAGTTGACGTCATTGGCTTGACCGTCGGCGAACCGGATTTCGCCACACCAAAAAACATCCAGGACGCAGCAATTGCGGCAATTAAAAGCGGGGCGGCTTCATTCTACACGCCAGCTACCGGCATTCTTCCGTTGAAACAAGCAATCGTCGATTACTTGAAACGCCAATATAAAACTGATTATACGACGAGCCAAGTTGTTGTTACAACAGGAGCTAAGTTCGCGTTATACTGCTTGTTCCAAGCGATTTGCGACGAGGGTGATGAGGTCATCATTCCGACTCCTTACTGGGTGAGCTACGGTGAACAGGTCGGTTTAGCCGACGGCGTTCCCGTTTTAGTTAAAGGAAACGAAGCTAATGAGTTTAAGGTTACAGTTGAACAATTAGAAGCAGCACGCACTGATAAGACGGTCGCGATTTTGCTTAATTCGCCGACGAATCCGACGGGGATGATCTACACGCGCGACGAGCTTGAAGCAATCGGAAATTGGGCTGTTAAAAACGACATTTTGATTATCGCCGACGATATCTATGGAGAATTAGTTTATAACGGAAACGAATGGTTCCCGATTTCAGGAATTAGTGACGCGATCAAAGAAAACACGATTGTCATCAATGGCGTTTCGAAAACGTGGTCGATGACCGGTTGGCGCGTCGGCTACGCGGTTGGCCCGCTTCCAATCATTAAAGCGATGGCTGACATCATCTCACAAGCGACTTCAAACTTAACAACGGCAAGTCAATACGCCGCTATCGAAGCGTTGAACGGCCCGACTGATTCGATTATCGAAATGCGTGAAGCCTTTGAAGCTCGTCTGAACGAAGCTTATCCGTTGGTTACAGCGATTCCAGGATTCAAATTAGACAAACCACGCGGGGCGTTTTACTTGTTCCCAAATGTGCGTGAAGCGCTTGATAAAATGGGCTACGACGACGTTAACGATTTCGTTAACGATCTTCTAGAAATTGCCCACGTTGGGGTTGTGACTGGTGCCGGTTTTGGGCACGAAGACAACATCCGCTTAAGTTACGCGAGCGATATTGAAAAGATTAAAGAAGGTATCCGCCGCATTCACGAATTCGTAGAAAGTAAAATAAATGATTGAAGTTAAAAACGTCGACCTCAAAATCGGACGTAAACAAATCTTAAAAGACGTAAGTTTGACGATGAAACCCGGCCAAATCTTAGGTTTAATCGGACCAAACGGGGCCGGAAAAACAACGATTATGAAAGCTATTTTAACTTGGCGCTTTATCGATGCCGGTGAAATTTTAATCGATGGCGAAACACTTTCGACTGCTGCCTTGAAAGATTTTGGGGCGGTAATTGAAACGCCTGAATTTTATGATTATTTAACCGGAAGAGAAAACTTGGAGTTACTTGCCGAGTTGAGCAAGCCGGTTGTTGATGATGAGCGAATTGACGAAGTTATCGCCTTAGTTAAGGCTGAAGATTTCATCGATGATAAAGTGAAAACTTATTCTTTGGGAATGAAACAACGTCTAGCTTTAGCTCAAGCGATTTTAAACAAACCGAAATATTTACTTTTAGATGAACCTTTGAACGGACTTGATCCGCGCGGGATGAAAGACTTTAAGGACTTAGTTCTTGAAATTGCCCACAACGAGGGGACGAGCGTTCTGATTTCGAGTCATCTCTTAAGCGATCTCGAACAAATGTTCGATGAGTTAGTCGTCGTGCAAAAAGGCGTGGTTACGAAAACGGCGACGCGCGCGGAAGTTGATGCGGATGAAAAATCGCTAGAAGATCAATTTTTAGAATGGACGGAGAACTAATGAAATTATTTCAGACTGAAATTTATAAATTAACGCGCCGAACATCGTCGAAAGTCTTATTCATTTTAGCACCGCTGTTTATGCTAGTCACAGTGGGAACGGTGAAACTTTTAGGACAATTAAAATTTGATAAAACGATGATCGGCTCACTCGCTGATTCGAGAGTTTACACGGGTGCGCTCGGCGGAATTACGAGCTTCATTACGATTGCAGCGATTATTATTGCGGCGCAACTGTTCACCAACGACCAACAAAAAGGCACGATTAAATTATTATTGGCTCGCCCGATTAGCCGGGTTCAGCTTTTAATTGCCAAGTTTTTCGCGGTTTTGAGCTTTGGGTTGGTGCTGATTATTTGGACGAATGTGCTGTCGTATATTATTTACCCGCTGTTTCTCGGCGGACACAACCTGACGAAGGCAAGTGCGCTTTACAAGACGAGTTTGCTTGAGGTAACGCTTCGCAATTCGATTTCGGAATTTTTCCTGATTTTCTATATTGCGGCGATCGTGATGCTGTTTGCGGTGATTACGAATTCGCAGGCGTTCACGATTGTAATTGGGATTCTGGTTACGAATCTCGGCACGGCGATCAATATGATTATGGTGCTGTTTATGAGCAAGTTTTCTGGGATTCAGTGGAACCCGCTAAACATGCTATCGATCAATGAGGTTTCGGCGCTTGAGGTTTCTAACTTGCCCGCCTCTGACATGAGCGGCCAGTTGGTCGCGACTCTGACGCAGGGGATGAATTTGCCGGTGATGATCGGGATGATCCTGTTTTACTCGGCGATTTTCATCGCAATCTCGACGTTAATATTTAAACGAAAACAAATCTGACCACGTCAGTTTGTGATATAATTTATGTATAATAATTAAAGGAGCAAATAAAATGCCAAAATTAGTATTTTCTCGCCACGGATTATCTGAATGGAACGCACTTAACCAATTCACTGGTTGGGCTGACGTCGATTTAGCTGAACAAGGTGTCGAAGAAGCCATCGCTGGTGGTAAAAAAATCAAAGAAGCTGGGATCGAATTCGACCAAGCTTACACTTCTGTTTTAAAACGCGCTATCAAAACAACTAACTACTTGTTAGAATATTCTGACCAAATCTGGGTGCCGGTTGAAAAATCTTGGCGCTTAAACGAACGTCACTACGGTGGCTTAACAGGTCAAAACAAAGCTGAAGCCGCTGAAAAATTCGGTGACGAGCAAGTCCACATCTGGCGTCGTTCATACGATGTTTCACCTTCTCCAATGCCGCATGACCACCCGTACTCTGCGCACGGTGACCGTCGTTACGCTAAACTTGACCAATCAGTTGTCCCTGACGCTGAAAACTTGAAAATCACTTTGGAACGCGCTCTACCTTTCTGGGAAGACAAAATCGCTCCAGACTTGTTATCAGGTAAAACTGTCCTTGTCGGCGCTCACGGCAACTCAATCCGCGCCTTGGTTAAACACATCGACGGCCTTACTGACGACGAAATCCTTGAAGTTGAAATCCCAACAGGCTCTCCGCTTGTCTACGAATTCGACGACAACTTGAACGTCCTTAACAAATACTACCTATAAGAATCATCCCAAAAGTCGCTCTCCATTACGGTGAGCGTCTTTTTTGTGCGAGCAGGCCCCAAATGACACGATTTCCAAAGTTTTGCCCTTATTTTGGCAGAAAAGGGCCTGATTAAAAAGTAACCAGGCCCTTTTCTGCCAAAAATCGCCCTTTTTTCGGAAAATCGTGTCATTTGGGGCCTAAAATTACCGGGTCCTTTCTAGGAACCTTTTTTATTTCGTGGTATAATATTTTTACGAGGTGAATTATGACAATTTTAATCAAAAACGCACAACTAATCGACGGCTCTTCAGCGGATATTTTAATCAGCGGGGGAATCATCAAAGAAATCGGGGCAAGTCTGTCCGCTGGCGCGGACGCGCGCGTAATCGACGCGCGCGGGGCACTTGCCTTCCCGGGGCTTGTGGATCTGCACGTGCATTTGCGCGAGCCGGGGTTTGAGTACAAGGAAACGATTGCGACGGGGACGGCGGCTGCGGCGCACGGGGGGTACACGCACGTTTGCGCGATGCCGAACCTGAATCCGGTGCCGGACAACGTGAATTCGTATAACGCGATTAACGAAATTATCGAACGCGACGCGGTGATCAAGGTGACGCAGTATGCAGCGATTACGCATGCTTTAAAATCGGAAGAACTTGTGAATTTTAAAGGCTTGAACGAAGCAGGTGCTCGCTTGTTTACGAATGACGGAGTCGGCGTTCAAACGGCTGGCACGATGTATCGGGCGATGAAAGAGGTCGCTGCGGTCGATGGAATTATGGTCGCACACACCGAGGATGAAAGTCTGTTATTCGGTGGGGTGATGAACGCAGGGCCGGTCGCGGAAGCTTACGATTTACCGGGAATTTTAAACAGCGTTGAGTCGAGCCAAATTGCCCGCGATATTATGCTTGCGAGCGACGCTGGTTGCCACTATCACGTCTGCCACGTTTCGACGGCGGAATCGGTTGAGGCGATTCGTCTTGGTAAAGAGATGGGGGTCAACGTGACGGCTGAAGTTGCGCCGCACCACCTGATTTTGAGCGACCTCGATATCGATGAAGATAACGGAAAATGGAAGATGAATCCGCCGCTGCGCAGTGAAGTGGACCGGGTCGCTTTGATCGAGGCACTGCTCGACGGCACGATTGACTGTGTCGCGACTGACCACGCGCCACACGGAGTTGATGAGAAAAACCAGTCGATGTTAAAAGCGCCGTTTGGAATTGTCGGCAGCGAACAGGCGTTTGCGCTGATGTACTCGACGTTTGTCGACAAAGGGTTGATGTCGCTTGAACGCCTAGCTGAGGTGATGAGCTACACCCCGAGTGAGATTTTTGACTTACCGAAGAATGTGATCGAAGTGGGAGCGGCGGCGAACCTTGCGTTGTTCGATATCGACCATGCGTTCGAAATCAAGGCCGAGGATTTCCTAAGTAAAGGAAAAAACACACCATTCGTCGGTCGGACGGTGTTCGGTGACACGATTTTAACCGTTTCGGACGGGAAAATCGTCTATTCAAAATAAGCTAATCGCATCCAAGCCGTTTTTTAACTAATTCGAGGACTGAATTAGTTAAAAAACGGCTTGGATGCGATTAGGAAAATTTAAGCCTCGCAGAAATTGCGCAGGCTTTTTTTGTTATAATTAATTCATGCTAAATTCCTATTTAAACATCCTAACAATCTTCATCATGATTTTCCTCGGTTGGTGGATGGCCCGCAAACAGTGGTTCGCCTCGTCGTCAATCGACTCGCTAACCAAACTAATCCTCAATGTCAGTCTGCCGTGCTCGATGTTCGCTAACATCGTCACGCAGTTTTCGCGCGCCGAATTTCTCGACCTCATCCGCTCAGCCTTCATCCCGGCCCTGTCAATCGCAATAACGCACTTCATAGGCCTAGCCGTCCGCCGCGTCTTCAAAGTCGCCCCGCGTGACTACGGAAAATTCCTCACGATGTTCGTTTGCTCGAACACAATCTTCATCGGCCTGCCCATTAACCTCGCCATCTTCGGCGCCAAAGCGCTCCCGTACGTCCTCATCTACTACATCTGCAACACCGTCTACTTCTGGACCTTCGGCGTCTACCAAATCAAAGCCGACGGCACCGAGTTCTCCAAAGGCCTCCACAACTTCGAACCCAAAAAGCTCGCTAGGCAAGTCCTCTCGCCGGCGCTGATCGGATTTTCGATTGGGATCGTCTGGGTGCTCTTGAGTCTTCCCAAACTCAAAAATCTAATGCAGTTAACCGGCGAGCTCGGCTCGTTGACGAGTGCGCTTTCGCTGATTGTTATCGGAATTATGGTTTATTTTATCGGGTGGCGTAACCTCAAACTAACCAAAGAGGTAGTATTAGTTATGTTCGGCCGCTTCATCTTAGCTCCGTTAACCATAATTATAATAGAACAATTCTTCAAAATGCCACACCTAATGGCATCCGTATTCATCATTCAATCTTCACTTCCAATCCCGAATTCGGTCAGCCTCTTAGCCCGGCGCTACAACGCCGGCGAAGAACTCCCGACCGCAACGCTCGGCATCTGCGTCTTGACCTATCTCTTCGTCATCCCGATACTACTCTTAATCATAAATTAAATTTTAGGAGGAGTCAGGTGCAAAAATCGGCCATTTTTAGTCGGAAAATGCGACCTAACTCCTCCTAAAATTCCAAATCCCCTGAAAACCCTTAAATCTTTTAAAATCGCGGTTAATACTTTTGCAATTAATATTTAATAGTAGTATAATAAAAACATCGAACTGGCATGCCACTTGAGAGCGCGCCGCGAAAGGAAAGACAATGAAAAAAGTAAACATTTTAAACAAACTAGAAAAAGCAGGCGTTATCGCCGTTGTGCGTGGGGGCTCAGCGGATGAAGCGGTCCTAATCAGCGACAAAATCATCGCTGGCGGAATGAACGGAATCGAATTGACTTACACAGTCCCGAACGCGAGCGACGCCATCAAAACGCTTAGCGAAAAATACGCAGGCACAGACGTAGTCATCGGTGCCGGCACAGTCCTTGACTCAATCACAGCCCGCTTGGCAATTCTTGCCGGCGCAGAATACATCGTGAGCCCAAGTTTCGACGCTGAAACTGCTCGCATCTGTAACCTTTACCAAATTCCGTATCTTCCAGGTTGCATGACGATCACTGAAATGAAAGTGGCGTTAGAATCTGGCGTGGACATCGTTAAAATGTTCCCTGGTAACGCATTTGGTCCATCGATCATCAAAGCGTTCAAAGCTCCACTTCCTCACCTGAACATCATGCCAACTGGCGGCGTGTCGCTTGATAACATGAAGGAATGGTTCGACGCAGGCGTAATCACTGTCGGCGTTGGTGGCAATTTACTTGCCCCAGCTGCAACTGGCGAATACGATAAAATCACTGAAGTCGCTAAGGAATACATGGCGAAATTCAACGAAATTAAGGCTGCTTCTAAAAAATAGATTTGACTAAATTTAGTAGTATATAAATTTACATCGTCTAGCGCCTCGCTCCATGAACCACATGGAGTTCGTTGCTATCCTTGTTAATTTAAAAACTACTAAATTTATTCTAAAACTATTTTTTATCAGCAACCTAAAAAATAAAAATTCAACGGGGCAATTTAACGGTTGCCCTTTCGGGGTATAAAAAAGATGAAAAAAATTCTAACATTAGGCGAAATCATGCTGCGCATTTCGAGCAATCCAGGGGTAAGATTGTTCAGCGAAAGCGCGGTGAAAACTTACTTAGGTGGCGGCGAGGCCAACGTGGCGTACTCGCTAGCGCAATTCGGCGCGCCCGTCAAATACGCAACGATCGTACCGAAAAACCCGCTCGGTGACCACGTCATCAAAACCTTGGCAAGTGTCGGCGTCGACACGAAACACATCGTCGAACAAGGCGATCGCCTTGGCACTTACTATATCGAACTAGGAAGTGGGGCACGTGGTGCTCAAGCTTTCTACGACCGTGCTTATTCGGCGTTTGCGTTAACGACTGAACTTCCATGGGACTTCGACGAACTTTTTGAAGACGTTGAAATCTTCCTGCTTTCAGGAATTGTTACGGCTTTAAGCGATGCGTGGTTTGCTAACGTAGATTTACTTATCGATGAAGCGAAAAAACGCGGTGTTCAAGTTGCGTTCGACGTCAATTTCCGGGCGAAACTTTGGACGGCGGATACTTGTGGGGCGGCGCTTCACGAAATCTTGCCGAAAATCGACATTTTATCAGCAGGGGACAAAGACGCGAAATTGCTTCTTAAATTAGAAGGCACTGAACTTGGCGACCTTGAAGGAGCGTTTACGAAAATCAACGAAAAATTCCCGAACATCAAAGTTATCTATTCGTCAACGCGAAACGTTATCTCAAGCGAACATAACGAATTGACTGGTAACATTTGGACCGGCGGGAAAATGTATTCGTCAGTTAAACATGAAATCAAACCGATCGTTGACCGCATCGGCGGCGGCGACGCGCTGACGGCCGGCGTCCTTTACGGCTTGTTAAACAAACAAGAACCGCAAGAAATCATCGAATTCGCAACGGCGGCAAGTCACCTAAAACACACCGTCTTAGGTGATATGAATCAATTTAATGCTCAGGAAGTCACTGACTTTATGCTTTCTGATGCGGACGTCAGCCGATGAGTACGGAAACGACTGAGAATACAAATCTCCAAGATCAAGCCTACGACTTGCTCTTGGAAAAAATATTATTTAACGAATACGAACCGGGTCAAAAGCTTTCGATGCGCAGTCTCGAGCGCGAACTTGGCATCGGGCGCACTCCGATCAGTGGGGCGCTTGGAAAGCTCGAGCAACAAGGGCTAATCGAAAAACGTCCGGGCAGCGGAACTTACGTTTCAAAGATCCATTTTGCGAGCGTGGTTTCAGCGCAACTTGTGCGAAGCGAAGTCGAAAAGAAAATCATGCGCTTGTCGTTTGGTTTAATGTGTCCTGATTTTATAGAAGATATCCGTGAAATCATCAACCATCAAGAAGCCGCAATCGAAAATAATGACATCAAAGAATTGATGAAATACGATGACGCCTTTCATGAAAAGTTTTACCGAATCGCAAACCACATGCAAATCTGGAAGTGGGTTCAGGACATCAATATGCACCTAGACCGCTACCGCTGGTTGCGTCTTAACGCTGAAAACCTTGATCTTAAAGAAATTTCAGCCAAGCACCGCGAGATTCTTGAAGCCCTCGAAAACGGCGACTACGACCAAGTACTTGCCCTGACCGATGGTCACAACAAGATGTTCACGAGCGAGAAAGATAATGTTTTAAGAGAGTATATAGAATTCTTCAATTAATATTAAGAATTCAAAAAACCTTGAAAAACCGTGAAAATCGCTTGCAAAACGCACGGAAAACCAAAAAAATTATAAAAAAAGGATTTGTGGGAAACAACTAACCCACAAATCCTTTTTTCGCCATTTGCTTCACAAAAAATTCAGTTGCACGAGATTTAAAATTAAGGTAAACTTGTAAATGTCGAACGAGACAAAAACACAAATCACAAAATAAAAGGACAACAACAAAATGAAAAAAATTAAATTCGCAACAGGCGTTGCAACACTACTAGTAAGCCTATCTGTTTTAACAGGTTGTGGCGCAGCAGTAAAAACAACTACAACTTCAACTGATGCTAAAGACGAAAAAGTTATGGCAGTTGGTTCAACAGCTTTACAACCATTAGCGGAACAAGCAGCTCAAGAATTTGGTGCTGACCACGCTAACATCACAGTTTCTGTCCAAGGTGGCGGATCTGGTACAGGACTTGCCCAAGTTCAAACTGGCGCAGTTCAAATCGGTAACTCAGATATCTTCGCTGAAGAAAAAGAAGGCGTTGACGCATCTGAACTAGTTGACCACAAAGTCGCTGTTGTCGGTATGGCACCAGTCGTAAACGCTGACGTTAAAGTTGATGGCTTGACTCAAAACCAACTAGTTGACATCTTCACTGGAAAAATCACTAACTGGAAAGAAGTTGGCGGACAAGACGAAGCAATCACAATCATCAACCGTGCTGCTGGATCAGGAACTCGCGCAACATTCGAAAAATGGGCACTTGGCGGAGCAACTCCGATCACATCTCAAGAACAAGAATCGTCAGGTACAGTCGTACAAATCGTCGGCTCAACACCAGGCGCAATCAGCTACCTAGCGTTCTCGCAAGTAACTAACGACCTTAAAGCGTTGGCAATTGACGGCGTAAAACCAACTAACAAAAACGTTGAATCTAACGACTGGAAAGTATGGGCTTACGAACACATGTACACTAAAGGCGAAGCTAAAGGTGCTACTAAAGAATTCATCGACTACCTACTAGGTAGCGACGCTCAAAAGAACATCGTCGAAAAAATGGACTTCATCTCAATCAAAGACATGAAAGTTGAACGCGACGCTGCTGGCGAAGTTAAATAATTAATCACACCCCTCTTTTAACAGGCTGCTCTCCCTATGAGCAGTCTGTTTTTACTTTGTGACCCGCCCCGAATGACAAGATTTTCGAAATTTTGCCCTTATTTTGGCAGTTGGGGGCGGGTATAAAATCTATACCCGCCCCCAACTGCCCAAAATCGACCTTTTTTCTAAAATTCTTGTCATTCGGGGCGGGTAGCCTCGCTTGCTCGGCAGTTTGTTATTTATTTCACAAACTATTAAGGTTTTATTAATGTTTGCGTTTTTCTTGGTCAACTTGCCCCGATTTTTGATATAATTATCACATACTAAAATTAATAAGGAGGGCATCATAATGCCATTAGTATCTGCTTCTGAATTCCTTACAGCCGCTCGCGAAAACGGGTACGGTGTTGGTGGATTCAATACGAACAACCTTGAATGGACTCAGTCTATTCTGAAAGCTGCACAAGCTAAAAACGCTCCAATCTTAATCCAAACATCTGAAGGCGCTGCTAAATACATGGGCGGCTACAAAGTATGTTACGACATCGTCGCTGACTTAATCGATTCATTAGGAATCACTGTACCGGTTGCGTTGCACTTAGACCACGGTTCATACGAAGGCGCTAAAGCGGCCCTAGCTGCTGGCTACACTTCAATCATGTTCGACGGATCTCACTTCCCGTTCGAAGAAAACATCACTAAAACTAAAGAATTGGTTGCTCTTGCGCACTCTAAAGGCGCTTCAATCGAAGCTGAAGTTGGTACTATCGGTGGTGAAGAAGACGGAATCGTTGGTTCTGGTGAACTTGCTGACATCAACGAATGTGTTGCAATCGCTGAAACAGGAATCGACTTCCTAGCATGCGGTATCGGTAACATCCACGGTCCTTACCCTGAAAACTGGACTGGTTTGAGCTTCGAACGCTTGCAAGAAATCACAACTGCGGTTGATGGTGCTCTTGGCCACAAAGTTCCACTTGTATTGCACGGTGGTTCTGGAATCCCTGAAGATCAAATCAAAAAAGCTATCTCACTTGGCGTTGCGAAAATCAACGTTAACACTGAGCTTCAACTTGTCTTCCGCGACGCTACTAACGAATACGTTAAAGCTGGTAAAGACCACGAAGGTAAAGGCTACGATCCTCGTAAACTTCTTGCGCCTGGCTTCACTGCCATCGTCAACGAAGTTGAAAACCTGATCGAACGCTTCGGCACTACAGAAAAAGCATAATTAGGCAAGTCACCCGCTCACCGCGGGTGGCTTTTTTTATGAAAGTAGCCCTTTAAAGACACGTTTTTGAAATTTAGGCCATTTTTTGGCATGAAAGGGCTAATGTAAAAAGTATAATAGCCCTTTTGTGACAAAAAAGTGGTGTTTTTCGAAAAACATGTCGTTCAGGGGCTATATCTACATCACTAGAACCTAAAATTATAAAGGCGAAGCCCACTTGCCCAAAGGTTTTTTGATATAATTATAATATTGCAAAAATACTTTACTAAAAGGAGCAACTCATGAAAGGTATTATCTTAGCGGGCGGGTCGGGGACGCGTCTATATCCATTAACGAAAGCGGTATCGAAACAATTGATGCCAATCTATGACAAACCAATGATCTTCTACCCGTTGTCGACATTATTATTAGCGGGAATCAAAGAAATTTTAATCATCTCGACACCACAGGACACTCCGCGTTTCGCTGATTTATTGGGCGACGGATCTGACCTTGGGATCTCAATCGAATACGCCGTGCAACCAAGCCCAGACGGACTTGCGCAAGCCTTCATCATCGGCGAAGAATTCATCGGCGACGACTCGGTCTGCCTAGTGCTCGGCGACAACATCTACCACGGTGCCGGCCTTTCGAAATTACTCCAAAACGCGGCAAGTCGCGACAATGGCGCTACCGTGTTCGGCTACCACGTGCACGATCCTGAACGCTTCGGGGTTGTCGAATTCGATGCGGACTTCAAAGCTCTTTCTATTGAAGAAAAACCGGAAAATCCTAAGTCTAATTACGCGGTAACAGGTCTTTATTTCTACGATAACGACGTTGTGGAAATCGCGAAAAATATCGCGCCATCGCCTCGTGGGGAACTTGAAATCACGGACGTGAATAAAGTTTATCTTGAACGCGGGAAATTGAACGTTGAAGTTATGGGACGTGGGTTCGCTTGGCTTGATACGGGCACGCACGAAAGCTTGATCGAGGCGGCGCAATATATCGAAACAGTTCAACGCGTGCAAAACTTGCAAGTTGCGAACCTTGAAGAAATCGCGTATCGCATGGGCTACATCGACGCTGAGAAAGTTCGCGAACTTGCCCAGCCATTGAAGAAAAATAACTACGGTCAATATCTATTGAAATTAGTTGAAGGGAAACTTTAAGAATGACAGATTCATTATTTGGAAAAACACTAGCAGCTCGTGAGGTCAAAGGAATCCCTGGAATGTTGGAATTCGATATTCCTGTTCACGGCGACAATCGCGGCTGGTTTAAAGAAAACTTTCAAAAAGAAAAAATGGTGCCATTAGGTTTCCCATTAGAATTTTTCGCGGAAGGAAAATTGCAAAACAACGTTTCTTTTTCGCGTAAAAACGTTTTAAGAGGATTGCACGCTGAGCCTTGGGATAAATATATTTCAGTCGCTGATGGCGGCCGAGTTCTTGGAACTTGGGTTGACCTGCGCGAAGGCGAAAGCTTCGGTAACACTTATCAAAAAGTTATCGATGCAAGTGTCGGAATGTACGTTCCGCGCGGCGTGGCAAATGGGTTCCAAGTTTTAAGTGATGAAGTTTCGTATTCATACCTAGTAAACGACTACTGGGCGCTTGAGTTGAAACCTAAATATGCGTTCGTTAATTACGCTGATCCAGCTCTTGGAATCGAGTGGTCAGACGTTGAAAATGCAGAGGTTAGCGAAGCTGACGAAAACCACCCATTACTTAAAGATGTAACGCCATTAAATTTATAAAATTCAAAAGAGGTAAATCGCAATTTTGCGACTTGCCTTTTTTATTATGCTTTTTATTAAGGTTTAAGTTTTTTTTTGAAAATAATCCATAGGAAGAGTATAATAAAAATGTTGCACTTATCACGTTTGCGTTGTGGTAATGTGCGCTAAAATCTAATAAAAAAGGATGACTAATCACATGCGCAAAATGAAAACTATGGACGGTAACACTGCTGCTGCTCACATCGCTTACGCGTTTACAGAAGTTGCTGCAATTTACCCTATTACTCCATCTACTCCAATGGCTGAACTTGTTGACCAATGGGCTTCTCAAAAAGAACCTTTGAAAAACATCTTCGGACACCCAGTTGAGATCGTAGAAATGCAATCTGAAGCTGGTGCTGCTGGTGCGGTTCACGGTTCATTAAACACTGGTGCTTTGACTACTACTTTCACTGCATCTCAAGGTTTATTACTAATGATCCCGAACATGTACAAAATTGCTGGTGAATTATTACCAACAGTTTTCCACGTATCTGCTCGTGCAATCTCTACAAACTCACTAAATATCTTTGGTGATCACTCGGACGTTATGGCTGCTCGCCAAACTGGTTTCGCTATGCTAGCTGAAAGCTCAGTTCAGGAAGTTATGGACTTATCTGCTGTTGCTCACTTGGCTGCCATCGAAACTCGCGTTCCATTCATGAACTTCTTCGACGGTTTCCGTACTTCTCACGAAATTCAACGTGTTGAAGTTATCGAATACGATGAATTAGCACCGCTAGTTGATCAAAAAGCTTTGGCTGAATTCCGTGAACTTGCCTTAAACCCTGAACACCCTCACATCGGCGGAACAAACGAAAACCCTGATTTCTACTTCCAACAACGTGAATCTGTGAACAAATGGTATGACACTGTTCCTGCTGCTGTTCGCAAATACATGGGCGAAATCAACAAATTGCGTGGAACTAACTACGACTTAGTTGATTACTATGGTGCTACTGATGCAACTGAAGTTATCGTTGCAATCGGTTCAATCAACCAAACAATCAGCCAAACAGTTGATTACTTGAACGCTCAAGGACGTAAAGTCGGCGTTATCGCTATCCACCTTTACCGTCCGTTCCCAACTGACGTCTTCCTAGAAAAACTTCCTAAATCAGTTAAATCAATCGCTGTTTTAGACCGCACTAAAGAAATCGGTGGAGCTGATCCGCTAGTTCTTGACGTGAAAAACGTATTCTACGGAACTGACATCCAACCAACTGTCATCGCCGGCCGCTTCGGTATCGGTTCGAAAGACACATTGCCAAACCACATCATCTCTGTCTTCGACGAGTTGGTTAAAGAAGCTCCAAAAGCTGCTTTCACTTTGGCAATTAACGACGACGTTACTGGCCTTAACTTGCCATTAACTGAAGCTCTTGATTTGACGAACAAAGAAACAACTGTTCAAACTAAATTCTGGGGATTCGGATCAGATGGTACTGTCGGTGCGAACAAATCGGCAATTAAAATCATCGGTGACTCTGACAACGAATACAAATATGTTCAAGGTTACTTCTCTTACGACTCGAAAAAATCTGGTGGTTTGACTGTCTCTCACTTGCGTTTCGGTAGTGAACCAATCAACTCTCCATACTTGATCGAAGACGGAGCTGACTTCATCTCATGTTCAACTCAAGCTTACGTTAAACAATATGACGTAATCAAAGGTCTGAAAAAAGGTGGAACATTCCTACTTAATACAACTTGGAGCCTTGATGCTGAAGACGTGAATCTACAATTAGATACTCACTTCCCAGCTGCTCTTAAACAATTTATCGCTAACAACGATATCCAATTCTACACGTTGAACGGGGTTAAAGTTGCCCGCGAAGCTGGTCTTGGAAACCGTGTAAATACTGCGATGCAAACAGCATTCTTCCACTTGACTAAGATCGTTGACGAACCAGTTGAAATCTTGAAAGCTGATGCTGAAAAATCTTACGCTAAAAAATCTCAAGCTATCGTTGAAGCTAACTGGAAAGCAATCGAATCTGCGGTTGACAACCTAGTTAAAGTTGAAGTTCCTGCATCTTGGGCAACTGCAACTGACGCTCCGGCTGAAGCTGCTGCTGAAGAACCTAGCTACGTTGTAAACATCCTTCGTCCGCTTACTTCACAAAAAGGTGATAGCGTTGCTATCTCAACAATCATCAACGAAGGTATGGCTGATGGCCGTATGCCTCTTGGAACTTCTAAGTTCGAAAAACGTGACGTTGCTCCGCTTGTTCCATCTTGGGATAGCGAAAAATGTATCCAATGTAACCAATGTTCATTCGTCTGCCCGCACGCTGCAATCCGTCCTTACTTAGCGACTGATGCTGAACTTGCCGGCGCTCCTGATGCATTTGCAACTCAAGACGTTCGTAACAGCGACCTTAAATTCCGCATCCAACTTTCAGTTAAAGACTGTACTGGTTGTGGTCTATGTGTGACTGCATGTCCAGAAAAAGTCGGCGCATTGGTTGTTAAATCTCGTGCCTCTCAAGAAGCTGAAGTAGCTAACTGGGACTTCGCCCAAACATTGGCAATTAAAGACACAGCTGCAATCGCTAAACCTGATACAGTTAAAGGTTCTCAATTAGTTCAACCTTTACTTGAATTCTCAGGCGCTTGTGGTGGTTGTGGTGAAACTCCATACGTTAAATTGATCACTCAATTGTTCGGTGACCGCATGATGGTTGCTAACACAACTGGATGTTCTTCTATCTGGGGTGCTGCTGTTCCATCTGCACCTTATACTACTAACCAAAACGGACACGGACCAGCTTGGTCTAACTCATTGTTCGAAGATAATGCTGAATACGGTTTGGGTATGCGTCTAGCTTCAAACACTCGTCGTAAATACCTTAAAGCTCAAGTTGAAGCTGCCAAAGGTTCTGTTTCTGCTGAACTTGCCGCTGCCTTCGATGAATGGTTAGCTAACTTCAACAACGGCGACACAACTCGCGCTCTTTCTGAAAAAGTTAAAGCTCTAGTTGAAGCTGAAAAAGCTGGAAATGCTGACCTTGAAGCTATCTGGACTGCTCGCGATCAATTCGTGAAAACTTCACAATGGATCATCGGTGGTGACGGTTGGGCTTATGATATCGGTTACGGTGGTTTGGACCACGTTATCGCTTCAGGCGAAGACGTAAACATCCTTGTAATGGATAACGAAGTTTACTCAAATACTGGTGGGCAAATGTCTAAAGCAACTCCAACTGCTGCGATCGCTAAATTCGCTGCTGCTGGTAAACGTCTAGCTAAGAAAGACTTAGGAGCAATCGCTATGTCTTACGGTAACGTCTACGTTGCTCAAATTGCCAACGGTGCTAACACTGCTCAAACGATCAAAGCGTTCAAAGAAGCTGAAGCTTATCCTGGACCATCATTGATTATCGCTTACACTCCATGTATCAACCACGGTTACACTGGTTCTACATACACTCGTAAGTTCGATGGCGAAGTTAAGACTCTTAAAGCTCCAGGTATGATGGGTACAATCACAGAAGCTAAAGATGCAGTTGCATCAGGTTACTGGTCACTTTACCGCTTCAACCCAGAATTGGATGAGCCAATGGTTCTTGACTTCAAGAAACCTGACTTCTCACAAATGAAACCATTGATGAAACAACAAACTCGTTTCACTCAATTGTCTCGCATCCGTCCTGATGAAGCAGAAGCGCTATTCGACAAGACTGTTAACGACGCTAAGAAACGTTTCAACTCTTACGCGAAAGCAGCTGGCGAATTAGATCTAATCGTCGAATAATTTAAGAATAGTCATCCTTAAATTGTATATATTCGAGCCGCTTGCCACTTGGCAGGCGGTTTTTTCGTGGTTTGAATTTACCCTAATCGCATCAGAGCCGTTTTTTAACAAAATGGAGGCTCGGATTATTTAAAAAACTGCGCTTATGCGATTAACCGTGGTTGGCCGTGTAAAGTTACCC
>JAISJW010000022.1 GCA_031261175.1 Lactobacillales bacterium | reverse complement strand
CTAAAAATGACCACAAAACGCAAAAAGTCCGCTAAAATAGAAAAAGTCGTCCGCGTGGACGACTTTAGATTGATTATTTTTTAACTGTTTTTCCGATGACGGCTGCTATTACGATTGCGATTGCACCACCGATTAGGGCTGTGATTAGTTGCGGGAACGAGAATTGCGCGCCGACAATTGCCGCCTTAGGTGCTGGCAAGCCCAACACGACTGGGATCATTACGTTGACGACCGTGATAAACAGCCACAAAAATTTAACGACTGCGCCGATGACTACGCCAGCCACCTCGCCGACGATGCCTTTGAGTTTGCTCGCGAATAGGTGAACTAATAAAATGAGAACGAAGTTACCTACCATAATAAATGGCACTAACGGGATCATTGCGTTCAAACCTAAGATTGTCGCGAAGATTGGCGAAAGCAACGCAGCTGACGCGCCGACACCTAATCCGAACAGCAATGTCGCTGCGACTAGAACCGCGTTGACTAGGCTTCCGGTTACGATTGTGTTACCGGCGAATAAAGTTTTTCCAGCGAATTGGACAACAACGACTAATGCTGTCGCAATTGCTGCATAAGTGATAGTTCTTGTTTTCATAATTTAAACTCCTTCATTTAAGCGTAATCGCTTTTAGGGCGTTTTTTAGGCATTTCGAGGTCCGAAATGCCTAAAAAACGGCTTAAAAGCGATTAGAGTAATTTTATTCGTTTAATCCGCAGCAATTTTTGTATTTTTTGCCGCTGCCACAAGGGCATTGTTCGTTACGTCCGACTTTTTCGCCTTTAGAAACAGGTTGAGCGTTTCCACCGTCACCATTGATGACACCATCAGCGTTCGTCACGCCACTTTGGTGAGCGTGGCCAAGTTGACCCTGTTCGCGGTGAGCTTCCCCACGTAAAACAGATTTCATAAATAGACGTGTAACTTCATATTCGATCGCGCCGACCACCGACTCAAACATCGCGTAACCTTCTGTTTGGTAAGCAACCAACGGATTATTTTGTCCGTAAGAACGTAGCGTAATCGATTGACGAAGTTGTTCCATCGCATCGATGTGGTCAGTCCACTTATTATCAACAACTCGCAAGATAACGATTTTTTGGAATTCCAACAATTGAGCTGGATCGCCGATTTGAGCCGCTTTTTCAGCGTAAACTTCTTGAGTTTTCTCAAGTAGCAACTCTTTAATCGCCGCTTTCGCTTCTTCGCGATCTTTTTCCTTAGAGCGTTTTCCTTCGGCAAGTAAAGCCTCCGGCACTTGCCCGCTGATGTCTTCGACAGCAAGTTCGCCTTCGCGGACGATTACGTTCGTCGCGAAATTCGTGATGCCTTCGTAGTCCCACTCGTTGGCGTCGTCGAGAACCGTGTGGCTCGCGATGATTCGGTCAACCGTGTGACGCGCCATGCGAAGAACCAATTCTTCAAGGTCGCTTTCGGCAGTGATAACTTCGAAACGTTGTTTGTACATAACCTCACGTTGCTCGCGCATTACGTCATCGTATTGAAGGACGTGTTTACGTTGGTCATAGTTGTTACCCTCAACGCGTTTTTGCGCTGATTCAACTTGTTTCGTCAACATTTTAGATTGGATAATCGCATCGTCATCAGTAATCTTGAACGCTTCAAGAACTTTCTTCACGCGTTCCGAACCGAAACGACGCATCAAGTCATCTTCAAGAGATAGGTAGAATTGAGATTCACCTGGGTCCCCTTGACGACCCGCACGACCACGCAATTGGTTATCGATACGGCGAGATTCGTGACGTTCAGTCCCGATAACGCACAGACCACCAACTTCTTTAACACCAAGACCAAGCTTGATATCGGTACCACGACCGGCCATGTTTGTCGCGATTGTAATTGCGCCTTTTTGACCAGCGTTCATAACGATTTCCGCTTCGCGCGCGTGGTTTTTGGCATTCAACACTTCGTGAGGAATTTTCGCTTCGGCAAGTAGCCCGCTCAAATACTCAGAAGTTTCAACGGCAACTGTCCCCAAAAGAACTGGTTGGCCTTTTTCGTAACGAAGACGAACATCTTCGACTACGGCACGGAATTTAGATTCCAAAGTTGGATATAATAAATCTTCTTTATCGATACGGATACGAGGACGGTTAGTTGGAATTCCGATAACTTGGATGTTGTAGATTTCGCGGAATTCTTCTTCTTCGGTTTTAGCAGTACCTGTCATCCCTGACAATTTGTGGTACATACGGAAGAAGTTTTGGTAAGTAATCGTCGCCATTGTTTTCGATTCATCTTCGATTTCAACGCCTTCTTTGGCTTCAACCGCTTGGTGAAGACCATCAGACCAACGACGTCCGTCCATGATCCGACCTGTAAATGAATCGACGATTTGAACTTCACCATCGCGGACAACGTAATCGATGTCAGTCAACATGATGTAGTTCGCACGAAGCGCTTGCTCAACGTAGTGAGTCAACGCAGTGTTTTCGATATCGTATAAATTCGTAACGTGGAAGTAATCGTTCGCTTTATCCATTCCGGCATCAGTCAACGAAATCGTTTTAGACTGAACGTCGATTGTATAATCTTCTTCCTCAGTTAAGCTCTTAGCAAACAAGTCAGCTTGGATGTAACCAGCACTTGATTTTTCAGCTTGACCCGAGATGATCAACGGCGTACGAGCTTCATCGATTAAGATTGAATCGACCTCATCGACGATTGCGTAGTTCAAAGGACGTTGAACCATTTGCTCTTTGTAAACAACCATGTTGTCACGCAAATAGTCAAACCCTAATTCCGAGTTAGTCGAATAAGTGATATCAGCAGCGTAAGCTTCTTGTTTTTGTTGTGGGCTCAAGGCGTTCATATTGATCCCAATACTCAACCCCAACCAGTTGTAAAGTTCACCCATCTCAGTCGCATCACGATGAGAAAGATATTCATTGACAGTTACAACGTGCACACCTTTTCCGCCGATAGCGTTCAAGTAAACTGGCATTGTCGCAGTCAAGGTTTTACCTTCACCGGTTTGCATTTCCGGGATATCCCCATCGTGCAAGACAACCCCACCCATAATTTGCACAAGGTAAGGATACAATCCAAGAACACGTTTCGCAGCTTCACGAACAACGGCAAATGCTTCAACCAAAAGGTCATCCAAGCTTTCTCCGTTTTGAACACGTTCCTTAAATTCTGGTGTTTTTGCTTTTAATTCATCGTCCGTCAAAGCAGCCATTTGGTCCGCTAACGCATCAACCTCATGAGCTATTCTGTCCAAGCGTTTAACTTCTCGTTTGTCGCTTTCAATAATCTGTTTTAAAATATTAGCCATATTTTTCTTCCTTTAATCTTATTAACTCTCCTATTATAGCACGTTTAGCCGTTAAAATAAACAAATTTAATCGCATCTTTCTTTATTTCAACTACATAACCCGCGGGCAAGTCGAGAGTCGTCGGCACCGGCAATTTCGCGAGCGCCTTCTCAAGCGCGTCAACCTTAAATTCGAACGGCATTTTTTTGAGCAAAAGGTGCTGTTCTTCAAGGCTCAGCGACTGGATATATTCCGTGTCGAAAACCCCTTGGGCAAGTCGCGCCCGCTCATAGAGCGGGCTTAGCTTCGCATCTAAGTAACGCTCTAGAATTTCATTTTCTTTAATTGTTTCGTTGATATTTGTCGAAAAACTGGGATTTAATTTTTCGATTTCGGGGATGATTAAATTGCGCACTTTATTTCGGGTATAATCGTTTTGTGCATTAGTTTCATCTTCAAACCACTTTAGGTTGTTTTGGTTAGCATAATTAATAATTTCTTTTTTGCTAAACGGTAACAACGGGCGGACGATATTCCCCCGAATTTCTTTAATTCCGGTTGGCATTCCATCATTATTTCTAATTAATTTTAGCAAATAAGTTTCGGCATTGTCGTCGGCATGATGAGCTGTCACGATGTAGTCGATACCTTCGAGGGATTCAAAGAAATCGTATCTCGCCTGACGTAGACTAGCTTCGTCGCTCTTGTCGCCTTCATAAATTCCGATAATCGCTCCACGTTCTTGAAAATATTTTTCTTCTTCGTCTGATGCTTGGCGTTGTTTGTGATTAAAATGAGCGATTTTAAATTCGACTTTAAACGCTCTATGCGTTTTTTCAAACAGGTCGAGCAAAACCATCGAGTCCACTCCGCCACTAATTGCCAAAAGTACTGAACTTCCCGGTTTGAAGAATTTTGACGTGGTGACGTGTTCCATAAATCTGTTTTTCATAACTACCTCTTTTAGGCGCAAAAACGAGGACTACTTGCCCTCGTTTGGAATTTTATTGGTTGGATTGAGCATTTTGTTGAGCAGTTCGTCGGGAATCGAGTAGAGCACCTCGCCGTCTTTGCTGTAGAACAGCTTAGCGCGGGCAACTTTACCGGCGAATTCCGGATCAGCCAACTCTTCGATTTCTTGGTCGAGCTGCTTTTTCAACTGATTAGATTCTTTAGCAGCCGATGCTTCTTGAGCCGCCTGAACTTTAAGCTCTTTAATTTTATGTAAATTCCCGTTAATGACCCCGAAAGTTGCAAAAATGATGACAATCGCTGCGAGCACAACACAGTATTTAGTCGCATTTTTCTTGCGGCGCTGTCCGCGGAGATGCTTCAACGCTTTCACTTCCTGATCCGAGAAGATCAATGTTTTTTTCTTCATAGCAATACCTCATCAATAATAAGATTATTATACACTATGACCGGCCTAATGTCCATCATTTTTAAAAGGGTAATTTCGCTTCGATGGCGTCGATTTTACTGCCTAAAAGCTTGCGGGCAATTCCAACTTTGATGATTAGAATTAAGTAAACTAGACCTGCGATTCCACCAGCGATTGCGATGATAATAAGGGCGAAAAGTTTATTTTCGGCATGGATGAAAATCAAGACGATATGTTTCAGAATTAGCGCAACTGCAGCGCTGATTAGTGAAATGATAAGCAGTAAAGTCGTGCGACTGAACGTGATTTTGTAGTTTGTCCCAGAACCCGATTTCATTTTGCGCAAAACTAAGACGATTGCGACTAATAAGGCGATTGACGTTGAAAGAAGTGGTCCGTACACTTGGAACAAGTGGATGCACGGGATTTGGATTACTAATTTAATTATAAGCGCGTAGGCTAAGAATTTAATTGCCGAACGGTTTTCGCACATTCCTTGCAGCATTGTGATGCTCATCATGTAGAAACCGATGATGATTGAGCTGAGTGCCGCCTCGATTAAGACGTGTGATCCGAGCGTATCTTGGTTGTAGAATAGGACGTAAACTTCGTTGGAGAAGACGATTAGCATCGAAACCGCTGGTAGCATAATCATCATAAATAATTGGATATTATGGTTGATTAATTTTGCTAATTCTTGGTATTTTTTCAGGACGATATTTTCGGTGATTAACGGTAGCGAAGTCAGTGAAATAGAGGTTGCAAGGGCGATAATAACCATCGTTAATTTATCGGGATTGGCACTGAACACACTGAATAATTCGATTAATTTATCCTTCGAATATTCCGTCGTTGCACTCATCACGCGGATGAAGGTGAACTGGTCGATCATGCGGAAAATTTGCACCGCACTACCAACGAGGATGAACGGAATTGCCTCGCGCACTGTTTCTTTAAGTAGGCGAATTGCGTTGAAGCCTTCGTCGTCTTTCGAGCGGGCAAGTTGCGCGTCGAAGTAAGGTTTTTCGCGAGTCCAGTAGAAGAAGAGGAAGCCGCAGCTGACTAGGATTCCGATGAACGCCGCGAAGGTCGATTGCGCGACGGCACTGACATAGCTTCCGCCCATGACTTTCATAATTACGTAAGTCGCGACTAGCATGTAGATCACGCGGGCGACTTGCTCGAAGAATTGGCTCATCGCGTATGGCGTCATCATGCTGTTCCCTTGGAAGAAACCGCGGACGACTGACATCGATGGGAACAATAATAGCGCAAATGATAGCGAGCGGATCGTTGGAACGAGGTCAGCGACCTTGTCTGGGCCGACGAAAACTTCGGCTAAGAAATGCGCTCCGAAGAACATTAGGGCAGCTAACGCGACTCCAATGACAACCATTAATTTCAGGGCTGTATAAAGGATTTTACGGCTGACTTTAAACATTTCAAGCGCATTGTAACGACTAGTTTGTTTAGCGATCGCAGCTGGAATTCCGACTGTCGAAATTAGCAAAAATAGCGCGTAAATGTTGTAACCCATTGCGTAGAGTCCGTTTGCGATGTAGCTATGTTCGCCCATCCACAACATCCACGGGATGATATAAATCGCACCGAGCATCCGCGAGCCGAGATTAGATAGGCTCATCCAGAACGTGCCGCGCGTAACTTTTTGTTGGCTCGTCAGGTTATCCTGCGCACCCGCTTTCGATTTTTTGATGAACGAAAACGGTGATGTGCGTTTTTCACCATACAGACGTTGACTGCGCGAACCTTCGACGAACGCCTCCGGGCGTGCTTTCTCTTCGGCAAGCGGCGTGACCGCAAACCCGTCAAGCGCAATACTTTGGGTAAACTCGAGGAGGTTCGTCTCCGCGAAATCCAATTTATCAAATTCTTCTGTTGCCATTTTAATCTTCCCCCTGGATAAACTCGCTCATGACTTCATTCGCCAGCTCGAACCCGCGCTCCGAAAGCCGAATCCGTCCATTCTCTCTAATTATTAGTCCCTTTTTTTCCAAATCCGTCGTATCCTGATCTGGGCAATTAACCCCTTCGACTTTGCGCAATCCTAAGAATATGCGCTCTTCTTCGATCTCCTGAGGTGTTAATTTATGTTCATTTATTTTGGTGATACCTTGTAAATATTGTTGTAAATCGGTCGTGTTTTCGTACCTGGTTTTATTGATGTAACCCGATGCGCCACAGCCGAATCCGTAGTATTCTTCGTTGTTCCAATAGACGAGATTGTGTTTGCTCTCGTAATTAATTCGCGCGAAGTTGCTGATTTCATAACGTTTTAGACCGCGTTTTTCAAGTTCGCGCTCGATGAATTTTCCTTGTTCGTATTCTTCGTCTTCATCCGGAAGGTCTTGTTTATGATTAAACAAATAAGTTCCTTCTTCGAGAATTAATGAGTAAACGGAAACGTGATTAATTTCAAGTTTGTCGAAAATTTCGAGGTCTTTTTGGATCGTTTTGATTGTTTGGGTTGGAAGTCCATACATCAAGTCGATCGTGATGTTATCTATTCCGACTGCTTTTAAATTTTTAATATTTTCTCCGACATCTTTTTGCGAGTGAAGTCGTCCGATTTTAATTAAAATATCTTGGTCGAACGTCTGAACCCCCAACGAAACGCGCGTTACATTTTTTAATAATGCACATTTTTCCGGTGTTAAATCACCTGGATTAGCTTCGATTGTGAATTCTTCTAATTTTGATAAGTCGAAATTTTCGTCGACGATATTCATTAAGCGTTTTAGTTGCTCTGCGTTCATCGCGGTCGGTGTTCCGCCGCCGATGTAGATGGTGCGCGGGAGCGCGCCCTTACAAGCCCCGCGAATTTCTTTTTCGAGAGAATCGAGGTAGGCGTCCACATTTTGGTGGTGGATGGCGAATTTGGTGAAGTCGCAGTAGCGGCAGAGGCTTTTACAAAACGGGATGTGGATGTAGATCGAAGTCACGTTTGATCTCCTCGCGGTCGGTTTCGATTTGGTTTTTGAGTTCGTCTAGCGAGCTGAATTTGACCATATCGCGGATTTTTTTGATAAATTCGACGGTTACGGTTTCGCCGTAGATGTCTTCGTCGAAGTTGAAGATGTTGGTTTCGATGGTGCGTTTGTTCGAGTCGCTGACGGTTTCATTAGTGCCGACAGAGGTCATCGATGGGTATTTTTTGTCTTTGACTTTTATGAGCGTGGCATAGACGCCGTCGTCGGGAACCATACATTCGTAGTCAGCTTCGACGTTCGCCGTCGGGAATCCGATTGTTCTGCCAAGCGCGCGGCCGTGAACGACCTCGCCGGTGATTTCGTATCTTGTGCCGAGGTATTCTTCGACCTTGTCGAGTTCGCCTTTAGCGATTAGGTTGCGGATTTCGCTCGACGAAATTTTAGTGTCGTGGAGCGTTTCTTTGGGCATGATGATTGTTTCGAAATCGCCTTTTAGGTCTTGAGCTTTTCCGGATTTATTACAACCGAAAGTGTAGTCATAGCCGACTACGACTGTATGTGGGTGGAATCCTTCGATATATTCGATGAATTCTTGTGGTGTTTTGTGCGCGAAATTTTCGTCGAAATGTTCGACGTAGATTTCATTTGCCCCGAGGCATTTGAAGATTTCTATTTTTTTTTCAGGGCTGAGCAGCGTTTCATTATGAACTCCACTGCGCACCATTTTTGGCGAAAGGTCGTAGGTATGCACCATTAAGGGCAGGCCTAATTCGTCCGCACGCGTTTTCGCTAGGGTAATCAGCTTTTGGTGAGCGAGGTGAACGCCGTCGAAAAAGCCGAGAACTATTACTTTATCTTTTTTCATTATTTGTTCACCATGGATTTAATCGGCTCGAAAGTGAGACGGTGAATTGGTGTGATCCCGTATTTTTCGAGACCTTCGAGATGAAGTGCCGTGCCGTAGCCGGCGTTTTGAGTGAAGCCGTAGCCCGGAAAGGCCTTGTCATATTCAGCCATCATGCCATCTCGCACGACTTTTGCGACGATGCTCGCCGCCGCAATCGAAACACTTTTCGCATCACCCTTGATGATTTTGTCTTGAGGTGTTTTTGTCGGAAGTTCCATCGCATCGACTAGCAAATAATCCGGAACGACTTGTTCCCCGTTTCCAAAATCGGTTGCAAGTCTTGTGACCGCTTCAACCATTGCGAGTTTGCTTGCTTCGTAGATGTTGATTTGATCAATTGTGGCAGGCGATACTACGCCCACGCCAACCGCAATCGCTTGTTCTAAAATTTTATCTGAAATTTCTTGGTGTTTATTTTTCGGAACTTTTTTCGAGTCATTAACTTCGATAACATCGAAATCTTCTGGCAGAATTACAGCTGCTGCAACTACTGGTCCAGCCAACGGTCCGCGTCCGACTTCATCGATGCCGGCGATTAGGGTTGCACCTTTAGCGCGCGCTGCTCGTTCATAGCTTAAACGATTTTGAAAATCTTCTTTTTTTTCTTCGAGTTTAGCTAATCGTTTCAAATAAGATTCGTATAATTTTTGCACACCAGCGCGCTGATCAGCTTTAATTTCTTCTAGCTGTTCGGCTCGCGGAGCGTCACTTGCCAAGATTTCTTTGATTTCGCTAATCTTCATCGACAGGCACCTCGTCTAGGATGTAGCGACCAAGGCGGCCACTGCGGACGTCGTTCAGGATGACCTCAGCCATGCGATCGTAGTCGTCGCGCATCCCACGCTTGCGGGTCAGCTCCAATAAAATCTCCGCCGAGTCTTCTTCGAAATTATCGATTTTGTAAAGGTTGCGCAGATATTCAGGATAGTGCGTCTTGAAGAAATCGATCGCATAAATAGCGATGTCATCAATCGGAATCAGCTGATCCTTAATCGCACCAGTCAGCGCTAGCTTTTTAGCGATTTCTGGATCCTCAAATTTCGGCCACAAAATCCCTGGCGTATCTAATAATTCCAATTCCGAATTGTGACGCAGCCACTGTTGACCCTTAGTCACACCCGGTTTATTCCCAACGTTCGCGATTTTTTTACCGATCAAGCGGTTCATCAACGTCGATTTCCCAACGTTCGGAATCCCGATGGTCATGGCACGGATTGCACGCGGTTTAATCCCACGCGAGCGTTCGCGGTCGAACTTCTCTTTCAGTTCGACTTTTGCCGCGCTGATGATTTGCTTACTTGCCGAATTTTCTTTTGAATTGATCGCCAGCGCTTTGTGCCCCTGACGTTCGAAATAGGCGATCCAGCTTTTGATTTTCGCCGGATCGGCCAAGTCGACTTTATTGAGCAAAACAAGGCGTTTTTTCTCGCCGACGATTTTGTCCATCAGCGGGTTGCGGCTCGACAAAGGAAGGCGCGCATCGACTAGCTCGAACACGATATCAACATATTTTAATTTTTCCTGGACTTCGCGTTTGGCTTTCGCCATGTGCCCCGGAAACCATTGAATTACTGCCATTCTAAACCCCCTCCGGGAAATAATTGGGCACAACCTTCTGCAGGTGCGTCCCCAAGTTCGAGTAGCGATCCCACAGATCGTCAAACTCCGCGATATCATCGATGTAATCTAAGTTCATCTCGAGATACGTCGAAATCTCCTCGTAGTCGCTCGACTGCTTTGGAAACTTCGTATCCGCGTAAATTTTGTTCGCAAGCGGCCGGAACCTCGGACCCTTTACACTCTCGATGAAGCGATAAAAACTCTTTTGCATCGCGCAGCCTCTTTCTTGTTAGATTTTATTCTACTATTATACCAAAAAACCGAGTTAGTTGAGTAACTAGCCCGGTTGTTAGCTTAATAATTGAGAAACGCACACTAAAAGTGATATTTTCGAAGTTTTAGCCTGTTTTTGCGAGGTAACGGTGCATTTAAGCTTCAAATCCATTATCGGCAACGACTTGGTGGAACCACTTGCCCGATTTTTTGACTGTGCGCGCGCCATCGTTGTCGAGGTCGACCGCGATGAAGCCGTAGCGATTCTTGTAGGCGTTCGTCCAACTCCAGCAATCCATGCAAGTCCACATGTGGTAGCCGTGGCAATTCGAACCCTCGGCGATCGCTTGATGCACCCATTTCAGGTGATCGCGGACAAATTCGATGCGGTAATCATCTTGGATTTCGCCGTTGGCATCGATGTAGCGCTCTTCGCCTTCGACGCCCATTCCGTTTTCCGAAATGTAGCAATCGATGTTTCCGTAATTTTCCTTAACGTTGATCAGGCAGTCGTAAATCCCTTTTTCGTAGATTTCCCAACCACGATACGGATTCATTTTTTTCTCCGGCCAGTCGTAATTATCGAAATAATCTTCCGGCATCGGACCGCCCTTACCATCGCCTTCGACCGGAGTTTCCTTCGCCTTGATGCGGCGAGGCTGGTAATAATTTATACCCAATAAATCAATAGTATTATTCGCGATTAATTCTGCATCACCTTCGAGCATATCTGGCGTTGTACCACTATCGGCCCATAACCATTTTAACTCTTCTGGTAAAGTTCCCAAAATCGAAGGGTCAAGGAATGAACGATTAAACAACGCATCAGCGAGCTTCGCCGCCTTAACGTCTTCGGGATTTTCCGGATCACGAGGGTAACTTGGTGTCAAGTTCAACACCACCCCAATCGTCCCATCGAATCCGCCTTCGTGGAATTCTTTGATCGCTAAAGCCTGAGCGACTATTTCGTGATACATCACTCGCATCGCTTCTTTCATATTCTTGTGATTCGGGTAGTGGAAATCGTAAAGATACCCACCCTCAACCGGCACGATCGGCTCATTATAGGTGAACCAACGTTTCACTTTGTCACCGAACAATTCAAATGCAATCTTAGCATAACGTGCGTAGGCATCAACCGTTTTGCGGTTCAACCAGCCGCCTTCGTTTTGGAGCGCCATCGGCATATCGAAGTGGAATAACCCGACGAAAGGTTCAACTCCGTTCGCGATTAATTCATCGAAATAATCGTTATAAAACTTAACCGCTTCTGGATTAACCTCGCCCGTCGCATCTGGGATCAAGCGGCTCCACTGGATCGAAGTCCTGAACGAGTTGTGCCCCGTTTCCTTCATCAAGCGCGCATCTTCTTTATACATTTTGTAAACGCGACTTGTCCGCTCAGGTCCGACCCCACCGAAAAATTTCTCGGGTTCTTGCTCGAACCAGTAATCCCAAAGGCTGTCGCCTTTTCCATCTCCGTCGTAGCGTCCTTCTGTTTGCGGGCCACTTGCCGCACTGCCCCACCAGAATCCGGCCGGGAACGTGTAATTTTTGCTCATTTTTCCTCCATAGAAAAACAACAGACGGGTCGCCTGCTGTTAAATTTTATTTATTTTAGACGCGGTGCATTCGTCGCCATCGGCACTAGGCCTTGATTCTTGGCGATATCAGTCAGGCGATCTTTTTTAATCAAATCTTTTTTAGCATCAACTTTTTGGGCAATTTCGTCGCTATTCGCTTGGACAATTGCCTTCGAGTGTGAAATTTGCGCTTCAAGCGTCGCGATGCTAGTCGTCGTAATCATAACCGTAGCCAGCAAGCCCGCTACCGTCAATCCCGCGACAATTGCAACTTTAATGAATTTCACGTGAGCGACACGCAATTTTTGGATTTCTTTCGAGCGAGCTTGGGCAAATGATTTTTGCAGCTCAGTCGTATAGGCGTTGGGCGCGATTTTCGGCTGCTCAACTTCATATGGACGAATCGTCGTTAACTTTTGTGCAGCATTCATAATCTAACCCTCCTAATTTTTTTGTGCGACCCGCAGCTTCGCGCTCCGAGCTCTGTTATTGTGGGCAAGTTCTTCTTCACTTGCCACGATTGGTTTCCGCGTTATAAGTCTCAGCTCGGCTTCCATCTCGCTTGGCAGGACCGGCAGACCGGGTGGCAAGTCAGGGAGCGAACTGCGTTCTTTGAAGATGTTTTTGACGAGGCGATCTTCGAGCGAGTGGAACGTGATGACGCTGATACGTCCACCTTTTCTTAATATGTCGATGGCCTGTTCTAGGGACTCGGCGATCACCTCGAGTTCGCTGTTGACCTCGATGCGGATTGCTTGGAAGACCCGTTTTGCAGGGTGTCCGCCGTTGCGACGAGCCGCTGCGGGGATTCCTTCTTTTATCAATTCGACAAGCTGACCCGTTGTTTCGATCGGGCCGACGTTATCGCGATATTGCTCAATTTTTCTCGCTATTTGTTTCGAGAATTTTTCTTCGCCGTAGCGCGAAAATATTTTTAATAAGTCGTTGAACGCATATTCGTTCACAACTGTGTAAGCTGTTAATTCTTGTTCCTGATTCATCCGCATATCAAGCGGTGCATCGTTATGATAGCTGAAACCTCGTTCCACTACATCGAGTTGCGGAGATGAAACTCCAAGGTCGTATAGAACGCCATCAACTTCTTCGATGCCGACTAGGTTTAGCGCCTCTTTTAATTCGGCGAAATTCGCGTGAATCAAAGTTAGCTTACCTGAATCGATATCATCTTTTAAAAGTTTCGCCGCATTTTCAATCGCGACCATATCTTGGTCGAACGAATACAGGCGGCCTTTCGGGCTTAACTTGCCCAAGAGATATGTCGTGTGACCAGCGCCCCCAAGGGTGCAGTCAACGTAGACGCCGTCGGGATTTATGTCGAGCTGATCGACCGTTTCGTGCAGGAGAACCGTGACGTGATTAAAGTTTTCCGTCATAGTTTTCTAGAATCCGAAGTCGCTCATTGCATCTGCAATCGACTCGAAATCGTCCTCAGCTGCAAGAGTGTTCTTTTGCCACTCGTCTTTGTTCCAAATTTCGATGCGGCCACCAACACCCACGATAATGCATTCGCGGCGCAGATCACCGTGCTCACGAAGTGCCGTCGGGATGCTCACGCGCCCACTTTTATCGAAGCCACATTCCGTAGCAGCCGAGTAGAAGAAGCGAACGAACTCACGAGTTTTTTTGTTAGCCACCGGAAGTTCTTTAAGTTTAGCCTCAAATTTCTTCCATTCAAGGACCGGATATCCAAAGATACATCCATCAAGTCCACGAGTTATTACGAACTCTTCGCCAAGCATCGCACGGAATTTAGACGGGATAACCAGTCTGCCTTTTTCGTCGATGTTGTTGGAATATTCACCCATAAACATAAGCTGTACCTCCTTTTCCTTAGGCAAGTGAAATATGACACTTTCACCCACTTTGCCCCACTTTAACTAAATTATACCACAATCTCCCACCTTCTGCCACTAAAAACTATGTTTTTTTGGGAATTATATGAAAAGGTTTTTAAAAGCGACTCCAAATGTCCGCTTTTTTACGAAAATGACCCAATTTTGGACAGTTTGAGTACATATAAAATCTATATGTACTCAAACTGTCCAAAAAAGGGCCAAATTTCAAAGTTTTCGGTCATTTGGAGCTAGTTGCAAACCAATTATAAATAGTCCGCACTTTAAAACCAATTTTCTCGTAGACTTTTATCGCTACGATATTTTGAGATCTTACTTGAATAGTGGGAATAGCCGAAGTTTCTTTTTGAATAGCTTTGATTACTTGCACTAAGCCTTCTTGTGCATATCCTTTTCCTCGATACCCTTCCAAAATGCCTACCGTATGGATATATGCCGATTGATTCGCCAAATCTACTTTAACCAAACCAATACCGACATTATCTTTATAAAAAACAAAACACCTTGTGTTTTCATCGCTTAAGTCTTTCTTTGCGGAACAGGTTGTTGCTTCGCGCGGAACAGAATAGATCACCGAATGTAATTCAGCCACTAATTCTAAATCTACTAACGAAGCTAATCGAACCTCAATCCAGCTTTTTTGGGGTTCAACGAGCTTATCTAATTTCATTTCGTACGCACTTGCCAACGGTTCAATGAGATTATATTTTTCAACGAACCATTCGTTTTGATCGAGGAACGCCGTTTCACTCATAAAGACCAATTCATCTATATTGTGCACTTTCAATTCAGCCTTAGCTGCCTCAACCAGAGCAGTCGCATAACCTTGATCCCTATCATCCGGGCAAGTCATTAGCCAAGCGTTAGCCACATAATTACTCTCATAACCTTCCACGAATATTGCTAGAAGCGAAGATACATTTCCATCTTTTTCAATCCAAAAATAAGGTGTGATACTTTCTATCACACCTGAATCATTTGTTAAGTTAGGTTTGAAAAATGTATTATCAGTTCTATGAACAGCTGCAAACAATTCATTTGCGCTTTGCTTTGTTTCAGATGATAATATTTTTGCCGATTTAATCTCTAACAATTTATTTCCTCTTTATTTTTTTATAAAATCTAATAGTAGTCCGACTTCATCTTCGGTTAAAGGACGATATTCGCCATGCCTTAGTAAAGGATCAAGTTCGAGCGGACCGAAAGTTACACGTTCTAGATACAATACCTCGTTATTAATAGCGTGGAACATTCGTTTTACTTGGTGAAATTTCCCTTCGTTAATAGTTAGGTAGGCCGTGCGTTTTCCAACAATTTCGAGTTTCCCGCCGCGAACGGTTTCCTCATCATTAAGGCGGACTTCGTGCGCTAAGGTTATAATATCTTCGCCCTTTAAATCTTCGGCGCATTCGATATAATATTTTTTATCAACGTGATGTTGAGGCGCTAATAATTTATAAGACAGGTCACCGTTGTTCATTATGAGCAGCAAGCCCTCTGTATCTTTATCCAGGCGACCACACATAAATAAATCGTCACGAAAATCTTCTTTGCGAATCAGCTCCATCACTGTTTTGTGCAATGGATCTTTCGTCGAACTTACAACTCCTGCTGGTTTGTTCAACATATAATAAAAATATTTTTGATAGCTGATAACCTGACCATCTAATTCAACTATATCATTTTGTAAATCTACCTGATGATTCCCGGTCTTTATAATATTCCCGTTGACCTTAACTCGCTTACCCTTAAGCAAAACTTTCGCTTCGCTCCGTGTGCCAAGATTCATATCAGCTAAGTATTTATCGAGTCTCATTAGCGAATCTCGCTTTCCGTATCGTAAAAATTACCCATAATTTTCACGTCTTCACTGATCGAAACGAACGCATTTGGATCGGCCACTTGCATCGCTTTTTTGAACACCGGAATCTCATCACGCGTAATCACTAAAATCAGAACCTCGCGCCGTTCGTGCGAATAAGCCCCCTCAGCGCTGTGAATAATTGTAATCCCCCGGCGCAAAAGCAACTGCACTTCATCAACTACTTCCTTAGTACGCGACGTCACAATCATAATTTGCAATTTTTTCTGACGCGTGTAGACTACGTCGACCACCATGCCACTTAAAAAGATAGCAATCGCCGAATAAAACATATTCGAAAGTCCGAACAAAATTCCACTCAAAATGATGATTCCGAGATTAAACATCATCGAAATCGAACCTATCGTTTTCCCCGTTCTTTTACGCACGATAATTCCGATAATATCGAGTCCACCTGAACTAATCCCATTTTTCAGACAGAACCCTATCCCCAGTCCGAATGTCGCTCCCCCGAAGACCGCAGACATTATCGGATCCCCCGTCAAAGCCTGTAAAGGCAGCACACTCATCACGAGCGAACTCGCGAAAACCGTCATCACCGTAAACAGCGTAAACCTTTTCCCGATATACTTAAACGCGATGATAAACATCGGCAGATTACAAATGAAAATCATCCATCCGATCGGGATACTTGCCCCAATGAATTTTCCGAGCAGGGTGTCGATGATTTGGGCAAGTCCCGTCAGGCCGCTCGAGTAGATGTGGGCCGGCTGGTAGAAGGCGTTGATCGTCACCGATGACAGGAAGGCGTAGACCGCGATGGCGCTGAGTTTGGGAATGCTCGCCTTCAAATCGTCGGGCGTGCAATATTTTTTTAATTTATTCAACATAATGGATTAATTATATCACATCTTTTAATTTTGGGAGGAGTTAAACGCTAATATCCCTACTTTTTAGGCTCAGAAATGCACCTGACTCCTCCTAAAATTCACATTAGCTTTTTAACAATAAAAAACAGATGACATTTTAAGCCATCTGTTTCGCAAAATTATTATTCGTAACGTAGAGCTTCGATTGGATCTTGTGCTGCTGCGCGGCGAGCCGGAAGCGTGCCTGCTAGGAAGGCGATGAAAATGATAATTGCCATAACGAGCACCACGTTTTGTGGAGTCATCGAAATCAAAGTCAAGCCATCAAGTCCTTTTAGGAAGGACTTTTGAGCGACCGTGTTGACCAATGCTCCGAAACCTGTTGCACCTAGAACGCCTAAAGCTGAACCCCAGAAGCCGATCAAAATCGCTTCGACAGAGAAGCTAAGGAAAACTTTTCCACTTGATAATCCCATCGCTTTCATCAAGCCGATTTCACGAGTTCGTTCTTGAACTGACATAAACAATGTGTTGATGATACCGAACGCCGCCGCCACCAAAGCGATTGCGCCAAAGAACGTCAAGACACCGGTAATTGCGTTGATGATGTTTTTGACCATCCCGATTTCGTCATCGATCGTTGTCGCTTTGAATCCTAGTTTTTCAACGGCTTTTTTTGCGTCATTGATTTGCGAATCCGTCAAGCCAGGTTTTAACTGCGCCATCACGGCTAAGTAGTTATCCTTCATTTCTTCAGGCATCCCAATTTGTGTGATTTCACGAATCTTATCCGTCGCAGCCGAATTCAAAATCGACGTATTAGACATCAGCAAAGATTTTTCGCCGACCGCAACGACCTTGGCTTCAAAAGTTTTAACCACGCTCGGCCCCGTAGGTCCTGGCGTTGTACTTGCCGCCAAAGTTACTGTTTTTCCAAGCGACGCCTCCGCAGATTTAAATCCAAGAGGTTTTACATATTCCGGCGTCAAAATAATTTCAGGTTTCGTTTTGTTGTCGCCATCAAAATGAACGCCCACTTTCAAAGGCATCTCTACCCCAGGCACTGTCGCGTTCACCGCGCCTTCATATTTAGTGCCGTTTGGCCCTTCAATATAGGTAATCGACGGCATCGCATATTCACCAGCATGCTTCACGTTTTTCACCGCAGAAATTTTAGCCAACTGCGCCTTTGTAATAATCTTAACGGCTCCGTTACTACCGGGCGTCGAAGCGGGGACTTCCGTCTCCGGCTCATATTTCGCGGGTCCAGAAGACTTCGTTTCAGGCTGATTCAGCACAACCAAAACGTTTTTTCCGCCTGCGCTATTCAGCTGATTATCGATGTAATTATTAATTCCGGCATTCAACCCGGTCGTCAGCGAAATTGTCACCGCGCCGATGAAAATTGCCACGATGGTTAGGATTGTCCGCCCTTTGTTGCGCATTAGGTTGCTACTTGCCGTAGTGAAAATATCTCTTAATTTCATCCTACTCACCACCCTCTACAATTTCGCCGTCGACAATCTTAATCTGGCGATCGCACTTCGCAGCCAGCTCGTCGTCGTGAGTAACCACAATCAGGGTGATTCCTTGATTTTTATTCAGTCCGAACAAAATATCCTCAACCTTTTCACCAGTTTTCGAATCGAGATTCCCAGTCGGCTCATCCGCGAAAATAATCTGCGGATCGTTTACCAAAGCCCGCGCGATACACACCCGCTGCTTCTGCCCGCCTGACAAATCCGTCGCCCGATTCCGCGCCTTAGAATCAATCTCTACCTGCTCGAGCGCCTTCATAGCCTGCGCTTTTCGCGTTTTCTTTTTCACGCCAGCAATTTTCAGCGGTAGCGTCACGTTATTCAAAACCGACTCTTTCGCATTCATAAAAAACTGCTGGAACACAAACCCGAACACCTTATTTCGCGTCTTATTCAGCTCTTTTTTCTTCATCTTCGCCGTGTTTTCGCCGTTCAACAGAATCTCACCACTCGTCGGATGATCAAGCAGCGCCAGTAGGTGCATCAGGGTTGACTTGCCCGATCCACTCTTCCCGATAATCGCCACTGACTCGCCCTGCTCGATGCTGAAATTGATGTTCTTCAGCGCCTCAAACCGCGACTCGCCCTTCCCGTAAACCCGGTTCAGATTTCTCACTTCAATCAAACTCATATTCTCGCCCTCTTTCGTGTCGTTAATTAAATTATACCGCTTTTTGGCAAGTAAGGCGAACAATTTCATTCGCCTTAAAAAGCGGGCAATTAAACCCGCTTCGTTACCAATTTTTGCGTGTCGTGCTGTTCCCACCACCGAAATCCGTGCGCGAATAGCCGTTGCTGAAATACTCAGTATTCCCAATTTTTTGGCTCATTACGCCACCCGAATAGAAGGTCGAACTGCCCGATTTCTGCGATGAACCACCGTTGTTGTAAAAGGTAGTTGAACCCGAATTAAAACTCGAATCGCCGTTCGAATAAGTGTTGAAACCGTTCGAACTCGAAGTTGTGCGTGACGTAGCCGAAGTTCGCCAAGCATTGTCATCGTAGGAATGGTAAGTAGGTTGCTGGTGGTTAAAACCTTGATTCCGCCGCGGCCTGGAATAACTATTGTCAACCTCTCGATCATTATCCGAAGTTGAACAACTAGGCTCATCCTCTTCATAGTAATGACTTCTTCCACTCGTTGCTCTGCGTGGCTCGGGCGATTCGTCATCAGAACCCAAATACTGCCTTTTTAACCCTATCAAAGTGCCGAAAAATAGCCAGGGGACGAGAATCGCTACGCTTACTCCGATTATAAATCCCGTAATATTTCCTGCTGTGTAGCCACCAAACAAAAGTCGCTTTCCGTAGAAAGTTATCGGCTCAATCAGTTTCGAAACATAGTACCAAAGAACCCCTAAAACTTCATTCAACGTTTCCATCTGACACCTCTCGCTCTACGCACTACTAATTTTCCCATAGATACTAATTTAGAGCATAACCCGATAATCAGGATCCCTAAAAATATTTCAGCCGTGATTTTTCCAGCCAAACCGCTAAATTTGAACGGCTCCATCGCAACCGCTGAGTAGTAGTTGACCGCCGATAAGATTTTTTCGATAATTTCCATACCCTTATTTTACTTGAATCCATCAAATTTTCAAAGTAACTTGCTTATTTGAAATTTGCGAGTATAAACTTGCATTTTTCGCTATAAATTTAGCCAATTTCGGCGAGTTTATACTCGCAAAAAATCAAATAAGAAAAAGAGCGGGCAATTAAGCCCACTCTCCGAGAGTTTTTAGATGTATTTTACATCGATTGCACCTAGTTTGACGTCGCCGCGAATGATTAGGACATTTCCGCCTTCATCGCCGCTCTTAATTCCATCTAAAGCACCGAACGCTACGTCTGTTTGGTTTTTAAGGATCCAACCTTTGGGTACGTAAAGTTCCAAAGCGCCCATTTTAATATCGGCATATAGAACTGCTTCACCAGTTTTTAGGCCAGCGTTTTCCAAGTGAACTTCAACTGCGCCGATTTTTGATTCAACGTGGATTTCGCGGACAGCTTGGCTAGTTATATAGGTTGTGATTGCACCGATCCGGTTTTTAACTTCGATAACTTCTTCGTCATCGCTCGAATAATACGTTTTTGCTCCAATGTGCTCGCTTTCTTCGGTTTCAATTTCAACGAATTCAGCATCAACGATTCCGTCATCTTCTTTTTTCGTTTTCTTGTCACTTGAAAAATAAACGTATTTACCAAATTGATATTTAGGTTTGAAGATGAAGTTTAGACCAATTCCGACTAAAATCACCGCAACTGTGATTTGCCATAAGTTCAAACTAATATTGAACACTGTCAGGATAGTTCCGCTCGCTGCATATAATCCGATGACCAGACCTAGAGCGATTTTGAACCAGTCAAGTCTAATCAGCCCTTTGACAAAGATGTAAACTGCTGCGATCGCGCAGATAATTGTCCAAGTGTTCAGGTGCAATTGCCCACCGAATAGGAACAAGACAGCGCAAGCGATGAAGATAATTCCGAGTAAAATATTATTTCCTTTTTTCATTTTAAAGTCCTCCGTTATTGATTTTTTCGACTAATGATTTGTAATATTGGCGTGAAACGTAGGTTTCCTTGACCGTTCCCGCAAACTCGACTAAAGAACTCGAGGTGATATTGTGGGTGATCGACCGGATTTTCTTCGTGTTCACGATGGTCGCTTTCGAAACTCGCATAAAACTCATCGGTAGAATTTCTTCGAGTTGGTAAAGCTTTTTGTCCGTCTTGTAGATGTCATTTTTGGTATGCGCATACACTTGCTTTTGACTCGTGTCGAAGAACAAAACTTCGTCAAGCCCCAAATAGTAGTGTTTCTCTCCCTGCATATACGTTATGCGGTCGCCACTTGCCCGATTTACGATTGCTTTGAGCTCTCTAAGCATTTCGCTGTTGAGCGGGTTGATTTCGATGTTGACGTCGCGTTCCGGCAATTCGTCGTTGTAGATGAAGTTGATGGTCACGTGCATACCTCCTTTCCTTAAGACACCCTAATTATATCACAAAATTCGCACGAAAAAAGGGCCTATTCCCAAGTGGTAAATTTCGCATACCAAGTGGTGAATAACCCTTTTTAAGGTGCTTTAAAATTTGTTAAACTTTACAATTAATCTGCTTTTCCAACTTTTGACTTATAAAATGCTTTTATAGGTGAAGTTTTCACTTATAAACACATTTTATAAGTGGTTTTTTCGCTAATAAACTACGTTTATTAGCGAAAATAGTATAAGAAATCTTATGCTAAGAATTCTTATACTATTGATTTGGTGTCTAAATTTTTACTTCTATTTGTTTTTGTAGTGTTTTCGCAGCGTTTCTATTTTCATATCAGTTCGAGCTTTTTTGCCATTTGGTTTCTGAATTTTTACACCTGGGACGTTAATTTCTTTGGCGATCTTTTTCTCCATAGCACCAACTGTCCCATCTTTTCTAGCTGTCCTGAATCTTTTTGGTTTTTCTTCTCTCATAATAATCCTCTGTCTATTCAAAATAATGTTTTTCTAAATCTGCTTGAACGTACCACCCCAATGCTTCGGTGATTCCACCTGCCGTCCCAGCATTTATCAAATTACCCACAATAGGAATCCAACCAACTAAACACTGACTTATAGCCCTACCCCCATTTGCGGCAACAAATTCTGCTAAAACCGACTTCGCTATGCCTTCTGTAATTGATTCCCCGTAAACTTGTCCTATTGCAATTATCATAGCTACCTGAGCTGCAGTTATTGGGATTGTATCTGCCATAGGAATTTGTGCTAAACCGCCGCCAAATCCTGCACAAGCAGCACTTGCGCTGTGGATTATGGCGTGACACTTCCCTTTCAATCGCACTTTTTCCTCATCCACTTTAGGTGCTACTAAATATTTAACTGTTTCTAAATCATGAAAAGTATCACTTCGACTTTTTCCAAGTTTAGCTCCATATTTTTCAATAAAATTATTGGCCCCTTTTAACTCTACCGCTATACCTGAATTACTTAGCAAGCCAAGTCGATATCCAGCATTATCATATTTTTTATTTTCCGATGATTCTACTACTAAACTGTAATAAAAAACCGCCATTTCATAGTCTTCGTCATCCCAAGATAAATTTCCTAATTCCAACCAGCTTTCTCGTTCTCTTTTTCCTTTTCTACTCTTAATAATCTTGTACACTATTAATGTTAATATAATCATTAACAATACCACCGCTGCAATTATTAATATCAAATTTTTATTCATAATTATTTCCTCCTTGAAATTTTTATATTAATTTATTATTTACATTTTGATTACTTACTTTTTTGATTTTTATTTTATATTTTATTATACTGGAACATCTATTATTAAGATCCTCTGAAACTAAATAGCGGAAAACTACATAAATAATATAATATTCTATTACGGGCATTAAATTATAATCCTCATATGAAACTTCTGCATTAACTTCGAAAATTATCTCTTCAGTTTTCCCTGTTATTTTCTTTTTCATATGTGTCAAAAATTTGCTACAATATTCTCGAGGAATACTTAATGTCTGCTCCTTTTGTGGATAAATAACATCAAAGCTTTCCATAAATTCTTTTTTTCTTATTTCATTATAGTTTATTTCTTTTTTTGTTTTTTCTGACAATTCATAAGCGATAACAACATTAAATATCGGAGTTATTCCACCATTAATACTTGTCATTTCTAACTTACTATCGCTTTCAAATTTTGTTTCATTTCTATTTAAGAATCCTAAAATAGGTTTTTTATCAATTTCTAACTGCATTCTCATTACAAAATAAGCACCTATCACTCCTATAGCAGTACCTATCAAACTTCCCCAAAATGCTAACCATCCATCCTCGCTTCCTCCTATGAATGGTGGATTTAGAAGTTTTATTCCTGTTCCTATTAACATAATAACTACGGTCATGAAGACTATCAACGATAAAAAAATTTTTAAATTTATTTTCATATTCAGCTCCTAAACTTGTTTATCTGTCAAAGATAAACAAAAAGTTTATATACTTAAGTATATTGGCCACGCCTCAATATTCCCGAAAGAAAAAAAGCTATCACACGCAATATTACGTGCAATAGCTTATTCAAATAAAATTTATTTTTTCTTCCCAGCTTCGGCGAACGCCTTAAGTGCCTCGCGTTGAGCCTTGTTGAGTTTCTTAGGCGTAACGACCTTAACAGTCAGAATCTGATCGCCCGTTCCGTTACCGCGAAGCATCGGAACACCTTTTCCTTTAAGACGGAATTTCGTGCCGCTTTGCGTACCTTCCGGAATCTTCTGGATGACCGCGCCGCGGACCGTTTCGACCTCGATCTCAGCACCTAAAGCTGCCTGAGCGAAATCGATTTCGACCTCTTTATGAATATTAAAGCCATCGCGCTTGAAGCCTTTGTTCGAAGACTTAACGTTGAACACAACATATAAATCGCCGTAAGGTCCGCCGTTGCGACCGGCTTCACCCTGTCCGCCAAGACGCATTTGCTGACCGGTATCCACACCAGCCGGCACGTTGACCTTGACTTTGTGCTTGCCGCGCTTGTGGCCCGCGCCGTGGCAAGTCGGACATTTTTCCTTGATTTCCTTACCAGTTCCGTGACATTTAGGGCAAGTCGTCTGCGACTGAACCGCACCCATAAACGTCTGCTGAACGCGCGTTACCGCACCTGAACCGTGACACTCGCTACAAGTTTCCGGTTTCGTGCCAGCCTTCGCCCCGTTACCGTGACAAGTATCGCAAGTTTCCTCGCGCATATAGGTAATCTCGGTTTCCGTGCCGAAAATCGCTTCTTCAAAAGTGACATCAATCGTATATTGAAGGTCTTCGCCTTGCGTTGGCGCATTCGGGTCGCGACGTTGACGTCGACCTCCGCCACCGAAAATCGAACTCAAAATATCCTCGAATCCGCCGCCTTCAAAGCCGCCACCGCCGAAGCCACCAAAGCCACCGCCGCCAAATCCGCCCGGTCCGCCACCTTGTTCAAAGGCTGCGTGACCATATTGATCGTAGGCCGCACGTTTTTGCTCGTCGCTCAAAACTTCGTATGCTTCCGAAATTTCCTTGAATTTATCCTCAGCCCCGGCATCCTTGTTGATATCCGGGTGATATTGCTTGCTCAATTTGCGATATGCCTTCTTGATCTCGGCATCGCTCGCCCCACGGCTCACCCCAAGCAAATCGTAAAAATCTTGTTTCGAAGCCATTGCTTTCTCCTCTAATTCTAATTCTCTTAGGCAAGTAGGGCGGCCTTAGCCGCCCTGTTGCGGCGTAGCCGCTTCATTTGCCGAGAAATTACTTTTCTTCAAAGTCGCCGTCGATGATGTCGTCAGCCGAACCTTGCGCTGCGTTCGGATCTGCATCCGCACCGCCTGCTGCTTGCTGCTCAGCTGCCGCTTGTTCGTACAATTTAACAGCCAATTCTTGAGCTGTTTCGTTCAAAGCGTCTTTTTTAGCCTTCATATCTTCAAGATTATTTGCTTCTTGCGCTGCTTTCAACTCGTCCAATGAAGTTTGAACTTTAGCGATCAAGTCAGCTTCAACTTTACCGTCAGCATCCTTGATTGTTTTTTCAGTCGCGAAGATCATCGAGTCAACTTCGTTGCGAAGATCTGCTTCTTCTTTACGAGCCGCATCCGCATCAGCGTTAGCTTCAGCATCTTTCATCATGCGATCGATTTCTTCGTCAGACAAGCCAGAGTTAGATTTGATAACGATGTTTTGTTCTTTACCAGTTCCTAAATCTTTTGCTTTAACTGTTACGATACCATTTTTGTCGATGTCGAATGTTACTTCGATTTGTGGAATTCCACGAGGAGCCGCCGGGATATCAGTCAATTGGAAACGTCCAAGAGTCTTGTTATCAGCCGCCATCGGACGTTCACCTTGCAGGACGTGCACGTCTACTGCTGGTTGGTTATCAGCCGCAGTCGAGAAGACTTGCGATTTAGAAGTCGGGATAGTTGTGTTGCGGTCGATTAATTTCGTGAACACGCTACCCATTGTTTCGATACCTAATGACAACGGTGTAACGTCAAGTAACACGATACCACCAGCTGCTTCGTCACCAGCGATAACTCCACCTTGGATCGCCGCACCCATCGCTACAACTTCATCTGGGTTAACTGATTTATTTGCTTGTTTGCTAGTTTCTTTTTCAACCGCTTCAACAACCGCAGGAATACGAGTTGAACCACCGACCAAGATAACTTCGTCGATTTCAGAAGCGTTCAGACCAGCATCGCGAAGTGCGTTACGGACTGGAGTTTTAGTGCGTTCTACTAGATCGTGAGTTAATTCATCGAATTTCGCACGAGTTAAAGTCAATTCCAAGTGCAATGGACCAGCATCGCCAGCCGTGATGAACGGTAAGCTGATTTGCGTTGAAGTCACACCTGATAAATCTTTTTTCGCTTTTTCAGCTGCATCTTTTAGACGTTGCAACGCCATTTTGTCAGCCGCAAGGTCGATTGCGTTATCTTTTTTGAATTCCGCAACCAAGTGATCGATGATCTTTTGGTCAAAGTCATCCCCACCTAGGTGGTTATCCCCTGATGTCGAAAGAACTTCGAAGACACCATCGCCCAACTCAAGAATCGAAACGTCGAATGTTCCTCCACCCAAGTCGAATACTAGAACTTTTTCTTCTTTATCTTGTTTATCAAGACCGTAGGCAAGTGCTGCCGCAGTCGGCTCATTGACAATCCGTTCAACTTTCAAGCCGGCAATTTTACCAGCATTTTTAGTCGCTTGACGTTGAGCATCATTGAAGTAAGCTGGAACTGTGATAACTGCTTCTTCAACTGTTTCGCCTAAGTAATCTTCAGCGTAACCTTTAAGGTATTGTAAGATCATTGCTGAAATTTCTTCCGGTGTGTAATCTTTTCCATCAACAGTTACTTTGTAACCAGCTTCACCCATGTGACGTTTGATTGATGAAATAGTGTTAGGGTTAGTAACCATTTGACGTTTAGCCACTTCACCTACTTGGATTTCTCCGTTTTTGAACGCAACAACCGATGGAGTCGTACGAGCTCCTTCAGGGTTAGCGATGATTTTTGCTTCTCCACCTTCAAATACTGAAACTGCAGAGTTAGTTGTTCCTAAGTCGATACCAATAATTTTAGCCATTTTTAATTTTCTCCTTTGATTTTAAATTTAATGTTACTGGGCCACTACAACCATTGCCGGTCGCAGAACTCTCTCGTGGAGAGCGTATCCTTTTTGTAAAACTTGGGCAATTGACTCAGCGGGTTGCTCTTCACTTGCCTCAACGGTTTGCACCGCCATGTGTAAATTCGGGTCGAACACTTGGTCGGTCGCGATTTCCGTGACGCCTTCGTCCTTCAATGAATTTACCAAACTCTCTTGAACCATTTCGATTCCTTTGCGGACACTGTCGTCCATCTCGGGAATTGCCAAGGCTCTTTCGATGTTATCAAGCGCAGGAAGGATTTTTTTCGCTAAATCCTGCGAACGATACTTAATTAAGGTTTGACGTTCTTCGTTGGCGCGGCGCGTGACGTTTTGCGCTTCCGCGTGGGCCTTCAAATACTTGTTCTCTAATTCGCCGACCTTTGTTGTTAGTTCAGCGATCTCATCAACTTCGATGATTTCTTCCACGTCCTCGATTACTTCTTCGATTTCGGGTGAGTCAACGTTTTCTTCTTCAGACATTTCTACCTCCAGTTAGCCGCTGTAAATCCACGGCGATTTCTTTATAATTAACAGGCGTTTGGGCAATTACCCCGATGACGTTTTTGCCATCGTTCTCGTCCACTTTATATGGAAGATAGATGATGCTCAGTCCTGATAATAAACTATTGTCATTTTCCCTAATGACGACCTCGAACTCTTTGTTCGTTCCGAGATCTAAGGTTTCAGCGATGAAGTTCGCATTTTTGAAGTTCTCATAGAGGAACTTGCGTTTCTCGATGAGCTCTTGCGGTGCATTCTCAACGAGGCTCAAGGTATTGAACACGTTGATCTGCGTTACGAATAACTTGCTGAAAATTTGTTCAACCAGTTCAAAGATTTTTTGAACGTTGCTGAAATACTTGCTCGCAATCATCGGAAGTTTAATCTTCATCGCGTGATAAATCTCGCCGAGATATTCACCTTCGAATTCTTGCTTCACAAATTGCGCGAAGTTGAGCTTCTCCACATCGGCAAGTCCTGTTAGGTTTAAGATTTGCGAATAACATTCTCGGTTATCGATGGCAAATGCGACTAACGCTTTTTCGTGGTCGAGCGGTTCGATCAATACTCGGGTCAACATTTTATTCTCGTAACTCAATGTACTCGAGAATGTTAAGACGTTGTATTTTTCGGCAATTTGTTTCAGTCCAGCCGTAATATCTTGTTTGATGCGTCTCACCTTTGGAATTTCGAGGTTGTTCGCATAGTACTGATACCCTTGAAGCGTCGGAACACGTCCAGCTGAAGTGTGCGGTTGCATCAAGAGATTCATCTTTTCAAGCTTCGCCATTTCATTTCTGATTGTGGCGCTCGAAACGTTGAATAGCTCGTGCATTGATTTTGAACCAACCGGCTCTTGGCTCTCAATGAAGTTGTCAATTATCATTTCAAGTATCGCTTGTTGACGATTAGTAATATCCAATGTGACACCTCCATATTTTTTAGCACTTAATTTGTTTGAGTGCTAATTACAAAATCTATTATATCGCAATGCGAACGTCCGGTCAAGAAAAAAGTTTAGATATCTTAAAAAACTTAGCACTTCTTTGAAAAGAGTGCTAAAAGCCGCTAAACTTCTCAAGTTTAGCGGCTCATTATTTTTATCATTAACGACTTATCTATAATCCATCCTTGTATATGAATATTTTTGTTCCATCTTCCAGTGTCATAATGAATTTGTAATACGAACTTCGTCCACCTAAAGCTTCTCTGGAATTATATATTGTTTTGACAATTATTGATGTAAATTTATAATTATTAAGCAATTTACCTTGATAAGAACAAAGAGCTTCTATAAATATTATTTGTTCTTCTTCGTTGAATTCCCTAAACCTTTGATTAAAAGATGTATGGCTAGCTAACAGGCCGAACGAAATTACTTCTGTATTTTTTTGATACTCTTCTTCTCCATCAAATCTAAAACATTCGCTAAGCTTGTATTCATCTTGGATTTCGTATGAAATAGGCGGCCGTTTATCTGCCGCTTGGCGTTGGACATCTTCGACCAGCTCCTCTGGCGTATAATCCTCAAACATATCATTTCCGCAACCTGAAACACCTATTAGAAGTATTAAAAAAAATAGTAATTTAATTATTTTTCTCATTACGCCTCCTCATAAAGTCCACTATTGAAGAAATAATTAAGTTTATTCGCCCATGCCGTTGCCGTAACTTTACCATCTCCTAAGAAGTCGTTCATCGTATGATTTTCAACCTTTAACGTAATGAAAAATAATAATAGACCTTCTCCTAAAATATCAATCGTTGGATTGGACGTTAGTAATTGTAATGTTTCATCAAAAATATGATCCGATCCTCCGAATCGATCCCTAATAAATAGTGCAGTTCTGTTTTGGCAACCGCCGTTAATATAATATTCTATCATTGCAGTAATCGCTTTTTCATCTCCATCTTTTTTGACTAATTGAGCCAAATTATAAGCATCTATATCTTGATAAAAATCCTCTTTTCCGAAAGTTGATGAATCATCACTTCCTATATATTCATATAAAAAACTTTCTAATTCATCTGGTTTTTTTTCAGTTTTTGTTTTTGCATATCCCCAACATGTCAATAAATCTCCTGCCCAGCCAGCAAAATCAGCAACTCCTTCATATATTATTGCCGATAAAAACAGATGGGTTTGCAAAGTTACAATCATGTGACTCAAATCTATTTCTTTTCCAGAATAAGGATCGAATATAGTTTTTAACATAGTTTCCTCTGCATTCAATTTATCCCACAAATCATCAAATATTAATTTATCGTGTTGGCTAACTGGTGCTGCTAAGACGTTCCAAGCCATCTCGTTATAATCCTTGTATCTATAAAAGGATAGATGCGGATTTATCGAGCAATCTAAAGTTTCGGTCTCTAATAACTGATATACTTTTAGCATTTGTTCAATCATTTTTTTATTGTGTTCAATGTATTGCTCGTATTTATCCTCACCAGCAGAAAAACTATTAAAACCATTGTCTCTTCCGGAAATCGCATCATGATCAACTCCTATAGATCCATCTCCGCTACCAATAGTTTCTTCTAATATTTGATCAAATGCCCACTGTCTAGGCATTGGAAAACCTAAATTGCCACTAAATCCAGTAGACATATCTGATACAAATGCAAATTTAGCATATCCTGCGGCTATGACTTTATTGCAAACATTTCTCGTTCCATAAATTCCTACAACATAACCGTTTTTAGCCGTGTTTTCTATCACTCCTTTAAAATGCGGAGTTATTATTCCCGAAATATCATCACCCAAAACATCTATATCAACTGCGAAATAAATGACTGTTCCAGTTGGTATCCCTAAAGATTTTGCTTTAGCTGTAGCTACTGTTCCATCGTTCAATCCCTGTGAATAACTAAAATAACTCAATTGAGCCTTATCATCTTGGTATATCGGGAAAACTGATAGTCCCGCATTGAATAATAATTGCAATTCTTCTCTAGATAAACTTTTATCACGATCATTAGGCGGCACTCCAACCGTACCTGTTAAATAACGACCAACATGTGTTATGCCATTATTTTTTAGTGTATTTATTACACTTTCTGTTAAAACTTTAGTCGAAGCATCAACACCTTCGGTTTTACGATTAACATTTCCCGAACTGCTTAATAACCCCTTAACAACTGTCATATCTGCGATATTGTTATAAGGAGTTAAATTCATGAATTTTCTAAATTGATAAATGCTTTCAGATAAATCTTCAGTGAATTTTCCATTAATACCCCCTTCTTTATAAAATCCATTTACATATAAAGCGCTTTGCAATAATTTAATTAAATTTTCAGGACTACTTGCGGTGATTGTAGGCGTTAATTCAGTAGTCTTATTTCCATATGTACCCGTGGATTCTTCTGGAGACATTCCTTCCATAGCTTGTAATGCGTAAATAAGTCCACTATTTGTATCCCTTTGATAAATACCATCTGCAGACAGTACACCGCAATATTGGTAAAAATTAGCATTAATCCATTGTTGGATTTTTCTAATCGTGTCATCTCCGCCTTGAACTAAAACAAATGCGCTCATATCGAACAAGCATTTCGCCCACATTGATTCAAACGTTCCGCTAGGTGTGGAAAAACCAGCATCAGATTGCAACTCCATAAGTGCATCTTTTAACCTTCCAGAATATTCACCATTAAATCCTCCAGGATCAATTCCTTTGCACCAAAATGCTCCTTGAATCAAATACACAAAATTGCCATTTAGCCTTGCAGGCGCGTTTTTCCACCATTCTGCAATAGAATCATCCCAGTTACGAATTGTTGTCGGTCCGAAATTATCTACTAGATTCTCAATTCCAAATTCGTGTTGCAATCCGCGAATTAATCCATATATTGTTAGCCATCCGGTTTTGCCATCTTCTGGAACCGATCCAAATCCAGAAACACTTCCATAAGTTGCGTTTAACCATCTCTGTGTCGCTAAAACTCTTTCATCTGCCATAATAGACTCCTTTAAAAGTTAATTTATCTGAGTATGAGTTATTTAATTCTACCACATTATCATAACTTTATTTTTTATCTTAATATATTATATTGTCGTTTCAATCTAATTTTTACCACTAAAAAGATAAATAGTTACGAACAGATAAGCAATTATCCGTTCGCAACTATGATTTATTTATTAGATTTTCGCCCAAACGTTTTCTAAGACGTTAGTTTGAGTGCGATCTGGTCCAACTGAGAATGTTGAAATCTTAACGCCAACCAATTCACCAACGCGGCGAACATAGTTGCGAGCGTTTTCTGGTAATTCTTCAAGCGTGCGGCAACCAGTGATGTCTTCTGTCCAACCTGGAAGTTCTTCATAAACTGGAACGCAGCGTTCTAATTGTTTTAGACTTGCCGGGTAGTGCGTGATTCTTTCGCCATCCAACTCGTAAGCCACGGCGATTTTCACGACTGGCAGGCCAGTCAAGACGTCGATTGAGTTTAAGCAAAGGTTGGTGATTCCTGACACGCGTTTAGAGTGACGCATCACGACTGAGTCATACCAACCGACACGACGCGGACGTCCAGTCGTCGTTCCATATTCACGACCGACTTCGCGGATTTGGTGACCAGTTTCGTCGAACAATTCTGTCGGGAATGGTCCATCACCAACACGAGAAGTGTAGGCTTTACAAACACCGACAACCTTGTCGATTTTGACAGGGCCAACACCCGAACCGATAGTTACACCACCAGCCACTGGGTTAGATGAAGTTACGAATGGGTAAGTTCCTTGATCGATATCAAGCATTACGCCTTGCGCACCTTCGAACAAGACGCGTTTACCATCATCTAAAGCATCGTTTAAGATAACTGAAGTATCAGCAACGTATTTTTTGATTTGTTGACCAAAGTCGTAGAATTTCTCGAAAATTTCTTCGAAGACTAGCGGCTCTACACCGTAAAGTTTTACGAAGATTTCGTTTTTATGTTTAAGGTTACGACGTAAGCGTTCCTCGAAAATTTCTTTGTCTAATAAGTCGGCGATCCGGATTCCGATGCGACTTGCCTTGTCCATGTAGCAAGGGCCGATACCTTTGATCGTTGTTCCGATTTTGTTTTCGCCTTTGGCGTCTTCTTGACATTGGTCTTGAAGGATGTGGTAAGGCAGGATTACGTGCGCGCGGTCGCTGATGCGCAGGTTATCAGTTGTGATGTTGCGTTCGTGTAAGTACGCAAGCTCTTTGACTAGGCTTTCAGGATTGACTACGACACCGTTTCCGATCACGCTGACTTTTTCAGGTGCAAAAATCCCTGATGGAATTAAATGTAATTTATAAGTTACACCATCGAATTGAATCGTGTGACCTGCATTATCTCCACCTTGGTAGCGCGCGATAACTTCGGCATTTTCACTTAGAAAGTCCGTGATTTTACCTTTACCCTCGTCGCCCCATTGTGTTCCAACAACTACTACTGATGACATAAATAAATCCTCCCTTGTCTTTTGAAACAATTACCTCTAATTATAACATTAAGCGGGAGTTTCTTTCAACTGCGATGTTTGTTGTTAAAGAAAAAGTTTTCCACAGGTTGTGGAAAACTTTTGGGTTTTTATACGTAGCCTTCGGCCATTTCCCAGGAATTATCTGTAAGGATACCTGAGAATTTATTGTATTCTTTCTTGAAGATCAACTCGACCGTGCCGCGAGCACCACTACGGTTCTTCTCAACGATGATTTCGATGATGTCTTCTTTCTGCGGCATTTGCTCTTCTGCACCTTCTTCCGGACGATAATAATCGTCGCGGTAAAGGAACGTTACCACATCGGCATCTTGCTCAATCGAACCAGATTCCCGGATGTCGCTTAGAACTGGGCGTTTGTCTTGGCGTTGTTCAACTCCACGTGATAATTGAGTAAGGGTCACAATCGGAACTTTAAGCTCCAATGCTAACTTCTTAATCTCACGTGACATTTCAGATACTTGGTTCTGACGATCTAACCGGGCATTAGCTGGCGTAAGCAGTTGCAAGTAATCGATAACTATTAATTTTAGGTCTTTAGTTTCCTGTGCTAACTTACGACACTTAGAACGCATTTCAGTAATCTTAAGTCCGGCCGTGTCATCAATATAGATGTTAGTACGACTTAGTTGACCCATAGCGAACGTCAACTTTTCCCATTCATCAGGTGTTAACTGACCTGTCTTCATATTGGTAGCATCAATCATCCCTTCAGCACAAAGCATCCGTTTAACCAAATCTTCGGCTGACATTTCCATATTGAAGATGGCAACTGAACCGCCGGTCTTAGTAGCAGCGTTTTGCGCTAAGTTCAGTGCGAACGCAGTCTTACCAACCCCTGGACGTGCTCCAACAATGATCATTTGCCCCGGATGAAGCCCTGCTGTAATCTTATCTAATTCGGTAAATCCAGTAGGAAGACCGGTAACATTACCTTTGAACTTAGATAGACGCTCGATATCTTGGACAGTTGTGTGAAGAACGTCTGAAATCAGGCGCATTCCACCACCATTACGGATGCTAGATAACGCTTGGACCTTTTCTTCAGCATTAGCAACTAACTCTTCAGCTGTAGCCGCTCCATCGTAGGCATCTTTGATGACACCAGTCATAAAGCTGATAGTTTTACGGCGCGTTGAAGCCTCTTGAACTATCTTGCTGTAGTGTTCAACACTCGCTGCAGTTGGCACAACATTAGTTAAGTCAGCTAAATAGCTGATTCCACCGATATCTTCTAGTTGATTGTTGCGCTCTAGTTGATCTTTCAGCGTCAGAACATCAATAGCTTGGTTCATATTATGTAGACGAGTCATCGCATCGAAGATAATGCGGTGAGCTACATAATAGAAGTCTGCACTTTCGACAAACTCTAACGCTGTTATTACCGCTTCATTAACTAGCAGAATCGAACCAAGAACCGCTTGTTCTGCTTCCTGGTTGCGTGGTAATTCTCTTTCTTCATTCATTTCATTCACCATGTTTCACGTGAAACATTTTTATGCTTCATCTACTCTTAATTGAATCTTAGATTTAACGTCTTTATGCAGCTTAACTGGCACTTCAGAGTTACCAAAAGACTTGATTGGATGGTTCATTTCTAGCTTGTGCTTATCCACTTTAACACCGTATTGTTTTTCTAGCTCTTTGACTAGAACAATCGATGAAACCGCACCAATACTGCTTCCATCGGCTTTTGGTTTATCTTTAAAGTGCACGATTGTGTCTTCTTTTTCTAAGAAAGCTTTTAATTCTTGAGCTTCAGCCAAGATTTCGGCCTCGTGTTTTTCTTTAGCTTTCTTCTGACCATCTAGTTCGCCTAACGCTGTATTATTGGCTACTTTAGCTGATCCATTTTTGATAAGGAATTGAGCATATCCAGATGCAATCTCTTTGATTTCACCCTTCTTACCTTTACCTTTTACATCTTTAATAAATACTATTTTCATAATGTCACCTCTTGTTAATATTATACCATAAACCTATGTTTCACGTGAAACTTTTTCACATCAATGATACGATTGTTTCACGTGAAACAAAAAGAGACCCAGAGGCCTCTTCGTTATTTTTAGATAACCAAGCAGACGCTTAGTCTTCAGCTACGAATGGTAATAGAGCCATTACACGAGCGCGTTTGATTGCAGTAGTAACTTTACGTTGGTTCTTAGCAGAAGCACCAGTTACACGACGAGGTAAGATTTTACCGCGTTCTGAAATAAAGCGTTGTAATAATTCTACATCTTTGTAGTCCACGTATTCGATTTTGTTAGCAGCGATATAATCTACTTTACGACGTTTACGCATCGGACGTTTTTGAAAAGCCATTTTGTTTTCCTCCTAATTCAATTTGTTTAAAACGGTAAGTCATCATCTGAAAAGTCAACATTGTCAACAGGCGTTGAGAATCCACCACTTAAGTTGTGGTCTCCAGCGTTGAAGTTGTTGCTTTGAGGAGCAGGTTGATTAAAACCAGTTGATTGTGTCGGAGCCGGAGCAGACTGAGGTGCGAAACCACCACTTGCCGGCGCACTTCCGCTGTTAGAGTTGCGAGAATCAAGGAATTGGAACTCATTAACGACTACATCTGTAGTGTAAACAGTGTTTCCTTGTTGATTCTGATAACTTCCAGTGCGAAGTTCACCAGTAACGCCTAATTGGCTACCTTTTTTCATGTATTGATTGATCAACTCAGCAGCTTTACCAAAAGCCACACAGTTGATGAAATTCGTATGACGTTCTCCGTTGGCGTTCTTGCGACTAGCATCAACAGCTAGCGAGAAACGGCCGACAGTCATACCTGAACCTGATGTTTTAATATCAAGATCACGTGTTAAACGTCCCACAATAACAACATTATTAATCATAATTTCTACCCCTTACGCTTCTTTTTTAATTACAACGTGACGGATAATGTCATCGTTGATTTTAGCTAAACGATCGAACTCGCTAGTAGCTAAAGCGTCAGTTGCAGCTGAAGCATTAACGATATGGTAGATACCTTCGTTAAATCCTTTAACTTCATAAGCTAACTTACGTTTTTCCCAAACTTTAGATGATTCGATAGTTGCTCCGTTGTCAGTTAAGATAGAATCAAAACGTTCAACTAAAGCTTTTTGTGCATCGGCATCAATGTTAGGACGGATAATGTAAGTAATTTCATAAGCTTGAACTTTGCTCATAATTATTTCCTCCTTTTGGTCTATTGGTGGACACCCGACGTGCCCACAAGGCGAAGCAGCCACAAGGGCATAACTCCGAAAATACATTATATCACAAAATCACATAATCTGTCAAATTTCTTAAACTCTTAAGATTTGTATGAATTACACTATGTAACCTATTTGATAGAAAAAATATTAAGCTCGGAAATCGAGTTTTCACGCCGTTGCGAATTGTGTTATTCTATTTATTACACTAGTTAAAGTCATTGGTGGTAGCTCTTTTCTTTTACGATTGGAGGTGATACCATGGAAAACAATCCATGGCGCACTAAAAATTTAGGAAAGGGGTTTCCAAATCTATGTCCACATCGGACGTTTTGCATTTGATCGAGATTATGATGTTACTCATCATGTTTCGTGAAGGTAAGAAAAAAGATTAACCACTCAGACTTTTGCGAGTTTGTGGTTAATCTAAACATTAATACATAACGAGCTGCCGCTATGCGACGCTAGTGTGTTAAGGGTCGATGTTGACGCATCGGCTCTTTTCTTTTACTATAATAACAAATTACTCGAAAAAATTCAAGTATCGTTATTTTCTTAATAAATGGAAGCGAGGGGAGTCGAACCCCTGTCCAAACGAGTGATAACCCAAAAATCTACAGCCATAGTCAGCGCGTTAAATTTCACCCACTAGCAGCACACGTGACCAAGCAGCTAGCAAGCAATTCTAGTAAATCTCTTCCCGCAATCCTAGAAATAGAGCGAGCGTATCTTGCTAAAGTTAGGGCCAGTCAATTTAACGCAAGCGATTAAATGATGGCCACGTTTAACTGTGGTTTAGGCAGCTAAAGCGTAAGTGTTTGTATTTTTAGCAGTTATATTTTCTGCGCAGATTAGCGAGATGCCCTCGAGCTGCAATTCAAGCCTCAGATTCGCCTGTCGAATCCATAACGCCCCCGAATTACGGACTTCTATCATAACATAAAAAGGGCGGGCAAGTCAAACGAAAAATGCCGAGCAATTAATTGCCCGGCATTTCGCTTATTCTTCGATTATTTCTTCATCAATTTCAGTCTCTAGTTCTTCAATTTCCTCAACCACTGCGGTTGTATCGATCTCAGATTCGTCGTAGACTGCATCCGGTTCAGGTTCCACGATGGAAACTGCAACGATTGCTTCGTCCTCGTCAAGACGTTTGATCCGGACACCTTGAGAAACACGTCCTGTTTCGCGAATTGATTCGCTACGGACACGGATCAAGACACCGTGGTTCGTCATAATCATCACGTCTTCAGTCGCATTGATAACAGATAGGGAAACCAGATCACCGTTCTTCTCAGTGATATTCACGGTTTTCACACCTTTACCGCCGCGGCCTTTGACTGGATAAACATCGTAATCGCCTTTACGTTGGGCAATTGTCCGCTTACCGAAGCCTTTTTCCGTGATAATCAAGACTTGTTCACCTTCACGCAAGACTGCTGCACCGATTACGGCGTCATCAGCTCCTTGCAAGCGAATTGCTTTAACCCCGCTTGAGATTCGACCCATATTACGTATTCCATTCAAGGCAAAGCGAACTGAATAGCCGCGTTTGCTCGCAACAATCACTGTATCGTCCGGTTGAGCTAGAATAACGTTCACGATTTCATCATCTTCACGAAGTTTAATCGCACGCAAGCCATTTTTACGAATATTTGAATACGCTTCAGCGTTAGTTTTCTTGATCAAACCGTCGCGAGTCACAAAGACGAGCGAGTACTTGCCATCTTCCTCTTCGGAAGCAGCGTGCACCTGATTCGAAATGTCGCGCGGAATCTGGATGATCGCCTGGATGTGCTCGTCGTTCGAGGCATCAAGCGGCAGAAGATTCACAATCGGCAGACCTTTGGCCGTCTTCGAATACTCAGGAATTTCATAACCTTTCAGACGGAAAGCCACTCCACGATTCGTAATGAACAACAGATAATCGTGCGTCGACGTCGAGATCATGTTCGAAACGTAGTCATCCTCGTAAGTCGTCATGCCTTTAACGCCACGACCACCACGATTTTGCACCTTGAACTCAGATTTCGGAATGCGCTTGATGTAGCCCTTCGAAGAAAGGGTAATCACGACGTCTTCTTCCTCAATCAGATCTTCGTCTTCAAGCGAAATGGCAGCCCCATCTTGAATTTCCGTGCGGCGATCGTCGCCCCAACGAACCTTGATATCCTCAAGTTCTTCGTCGATGATTTGCTTAACGCGCTCAGGTCGAGCCAAGATATCTTCGAGATCCTTGATCAACTCCATCAACGCTTGGTAATCAGCTTCAATCTTGTCGCGTTGCAAGCCGGTCAAACGGCGCAGACGCATATCAAGAATCGCTTGAGCCTGTTTATCGCTCAAATCGAACTCAGTAATCAGACTTTGCTTCGCTTCTTCATCAGTTGCCGATTCGCGGATCAACTTGATGATTCGATCGATATTATCGAGGGCAATTCGCAAACCCGCTAAGATGTGAGCTTGCTCTTCAGCTTTTTTCTTGTCGAATTCAGTACGACGAACAATAACTTCGTTTTGGTGGGCAATATATAACGTTAAAATCTCACGCAGACCAAGTGTTTTAGGGACACCTTTGTCAATCGCAAGCATATTGATCCCGAAGCTAGATTGTAGCGCAGTGTTTTTATACAGATGGTTCAACAGGACAGATGCTGTCGTATCTTTGTGAACTCCAATAACGACGCGGACACCTTCACGGTTAGACTCGTCGCGAAGTTCAGTAATCCCTTCGATTTTCCCATCATGGTTCAATTCGGCAATTCGCTCAATCAAGCGAGCCTTATTAACCATATAAGGAACTTCTGTGACGATAATTCGTTCACGTCCGCCTTTGCGCACTTCGACTTCGCACTTAGCGCGCAAAATAATCGAACCACGGCCAGTTTCAAACGCTTTACGAATTCCGCTGCGACCAGAAATAATCGCACCCGTCGGAAAGTCAGGGCCGGGCAGAACTTGCATCAACTCAGGAAGACTAACATCCGGATTGTGCAACATCAACTGTGTCGCCGCGATAACTTCACCTAAATTGTGCGGCGGAATATTTGTCGCCATCCCAACGGCAATCCCCATCGTTCCGTTAACCAACAGGTTAGGGAAGCGGGCAGGGAGCACAGTCGGCTCAACTTCGGTTTCATCGTAGTTTCCGGTGAAATCGACAGTATTTTTCTTTAAATCACGAACCAACTCCAAGGCAATTTTCGACATCCGAGCTTCGGTATAACGCATTGCTGCGGCACCATCGCCATCCATCGAGCCAAAGTTTCCGTGACCATCGACAAGCATTGCCCGATAGCTGAACGGCTGAGCCATCCGGACCATCGCTTCATAAATTGCCGAATCCCCGTGGGGGTGATATTTACCCATTACGTCGCCGACGATCCGGGCCGATTTTTTGTGTGGTTTGTCAGGCGTAATCCCAAGGTCGCTCATTCCGTATAAAATACGGCGGTGAACTGGCTTCAGACCATCACGCACATCTGGAATCGCACGCGATACGATTACACTCATCGAGTAATCAAGGAATGAATTGCGCATTTCTTCCGATAGCTTAACGTCAACTATCGTCGAATGCGGAACTTCAACCTTATCTAAAATCTCTCCTTCGAGAAACTCGTGAGCTTCTAACTCTTCATTTTTTTCTTCTTCAGACATTTTATCCCCTAGATATCTAAGTTCTTAACATAAACTGCATTATCTTCAATGAATTTGCGACGCGGTTCAACCTCGTCACCCATCAACATCTCGAAAGTAGCGTTGGCAAGTTCAGCGTCATCCACCGTCACACGTTTCATCACGCGGCGCGCTGGATCCATCGTCGTTTCCCAAAGTTGCTCTTCATCCATTTCCCCAAGTCCTTTGTAACGTTGAACAGAAGGTTTTGGAATCTGAGGCAGACTTTCAATCGTTTCGGCAAGTCGCTGCTCAGGATCTTTACCTTCAATCATTCCTGGTTGAACGTAAGTGATGCTGCGACCTTGTTTAACCCCGTAAATAGGGGGTTGAGCGATATAAACATAGCCAGCTTCAACCAAAGGTTTGAAGTGACGGTAGAATAACGTAAGTAGCAGCGTTGAAATGTGCGCTCCATCGACGTCGGCATCGGTCATAATCACGAGTTTGTGATAACGAGCCTTCGTCACATCGAATTCCGAACCAAATCCAGTACCCATCGCTGTAAAGAGCGAACGAATTTCTTGATTGGCAAGTATTTTTTGAATCGAAGCTTTTTCAACGTTCAAGATTTTACCACGAATAGGTAAAATAGCTTGAGTATTACGATCACGTCCAGATTTAGCAGAACCACCGGCCGAATCTCCTTCGACGACGAACAGTTCGCATTCACTTGCCTTGTTACTTGAACAGTCGGCAAGTTTTCCGGGAAGCGAAGAAATTCCTAAAGCATCCTTACGCGGTGCGATGAATTCTTCAATCGTTTTTTGCATTTGTTTGCGCGCTTTTTGAGCGTTTTGCGCTTGCTTAACGATTTCTTTACCCGTCGCTGGGCTTTCCATCAAATATTTAGTGATTTCTTTATCAAAGATTCGCGAAACAATTCCCGACACTTCTTTAGAAGAAAGTTCATCTTTGGTTTGTGATGTAAACTGAGGATCAGGGTGCTTCAAGGAAATAACCGCAGTCAAACCTTTTTGCACATCTTCACCTTTGAAGTTTTCATCTTTTTCTTTCACGATCCCTGAGTTGCGACCGTAGTTGTTAATTGCCCGCGTTAGCGCTCGGTTGAAACCTTCGACGTGTTTACCGCCTTTAGAGTTGATAACGTTGTTGGTGAATGCTAGCATTTTTGTGTCTAAATCTTTCGAATATTGCAGGGCAATTTCGACTTTGATCAGACCAGCATTTTTGTCATCTTCTTCGCCCGCAACATAGATCGGATCATCGAAAATAACTGCTTTGTCGTGGTTCAAGTCAGTAATATAAGACTTGATTCCGTCATCAGAAACGAATTCTTTATAATAATCACTTTCGCGATTGTCGCGCAAAGTAAGTTTTAACCCTCGGTTCAGATAAGAAAGCTGTTGAATGCGCGTTTCTAAGATGCGCGTATCGAACTCAATCGCAAATTCTTTGATTTCCGTATTGAAATTCTCATCAGCAATTTCTTCTTGATCTTTGAAAATTTCTGAATCTGGTTTAAAGTGAACAGTCGTTCCAGTTTCAGTCGTTTCACCTAAGATTTGCAACTCACTCGTTGGAACTCCGCGTTTATAGGCTTGACGATAGATTTTTCCATCTTTTTTAACTGTTACATCAAGTTCTTCAGAAAGGAAGTTAGTAACTGAAGCCCCAACTCCGTGAAGTCCACCTGAATATTTGTAGCCTTCATTATCGAACTTACCACCAGCGTGAAGAACCGTGAACACGGCTTCGAGCGCTGACTTGCCCGATTCTAGCTTTTCGACGGGAATCCCGCGGCCGTTGTCGACGACGGTAATCGAGTTGTCCTTCTCGACGGTCAGGTTGATCTCGTTGGCATAGCCAGCAAGCGCCTCGTCAATCGAGTTGTCCACAATTTCCCAAACCATGTGGTGCAATCCGCGCGAATCAGTCGCACCGATGTACATCCCAGGGCGCAGGCGTACGGCTTCAATGTCATTTAGTTCGCGAATCGTCGCATCTTTGTTAGTCATTGATTATTTTACCTTCCTGAATCTCAAATACTTCATATTTCTTATTTAGTTTATCTTTCAAGATACCTAAATCAGTGGTTGTAATAAAAGTTTGCACATCGTCTTTGATGGCGTTAAAAATGTGTTCCTGCCGTTGTTGGTCGAGTTCGCTCAGCACGTCATCAAGAAGCAAGAGCGGATATTCGTTCGTTTCTTCAAAGAAAAGCTGAATCTCGGCAATTTTAAGACTTAAAATAACCGTCCGCTGTTGACCTTGTGAACCAAAGTTCTTGACGTCTTTACCGTTGATTTTAAAAATCAAATCGTCACGGTGCGGACCAATCTGTGTTGAACCTTTGATAAAGTCCTGCCGGCGATTAGCTTTCAGCTGCGCTGCGTAGTCATCTTTGATATCAGTCAGATAGCTAACTTCAATCTTTTCGTCTTTGTGGGCGATGTTCTGATAAATCTTTTGCAGTGTTTCTTCTAAGCGTGCTAAGAACTGGATTCTCAGGTCGACGACCTGTTTACCAAGTTTGGCAAGTTGCTCGTCGATCACTTCAAGGTAGACCTCGTCGATATCGGCGTAATTTATTATCTGTTTTAGGTAAGCGTTACGGCTAGCTAAAACTTTTTGATACTCCATCAATTCGTATAAGTATATTTTGTTGATTTGCCCAAGTTCGATGTCGAGGAAGTCTCTGCGCAGTTTCGGTCCGCCTTTGATCAAGTAGAGATCTTCTGGGGAGAAAAGGACGACATTGAGATTACCGAAGTAATCGCTGATTTTTCTCGTCGGCAAGTGGTCGACCTTTGTTTTGCGACCTTTTGCGCTCAAATCGAGTTCAAGCTCAGTTGTAGTGGTAGATTTTTCCACTGTTCCTTGGATCAGCGAAGCATCCGTATCGAACCGGATGAGTTGCTGATATTTGTTGGTGCGATGACTTTTGGTAACGCCGAGCGCGTAAATTGACTCAAGTAAGTTCGTTTTCCCCTGAGCGTTCTCACCGATAAAGACGTTGAACTGCTCAGTGAACTCGAGATTAACGTCTTCGTAATTGCGAAAGTTATGTAGTTTTAAATTAGTTAATTTCAATTACAAGACCTTCTTCTATCTCGATAGTCATCGAGCGATATAATTTACGACCGCGTCGATCGTCAAATTCGCCGTCTATTTTGACCGGATTTTCAGCTAAAAACCACTTAGCTGCGCCACCAGTTGGAATGATTCCAAGTTCTTTTAATAACTGACCGAGAGTGATGAATTCAGTATCTTCGTTCAATAGATATTTTTGCACCTGTAAACCTCCGTAAATATTAGTAAAATTATACCACAAATTGCCGTATTTTTCAATCTTTTCCACGATATTTCCATTTTAATATAGGGCAAGTATAGGACCCTTTAAACACCAAAAAACGCGCATATCGGCCGATATACGCGTTTTTTAATTGATTCACTTCACTAATGTTCATTTTAATGCCGATTTGGGACATTTCAGACCTCGAAATGTCCCAAATCGGCATTAAAATGAACAATGTTATTCTGAAATGCGGATTGGGGTTACTAGTTGGATGAAGTTTTCGTTTAAATCTTCTGATTTTGGTAAGATTACGAAAGGCATCGTGCTAGAAACGAATTTGATGATGACGTTATCGGTATCGATGGCATTTAAGGCAGCATCAACATAGTTCGGGTTGAATGATATTTTCAAAGGATCACCTTTGATATTTTCATAAGTTAAATACTCTTCATAGTTATCTGCACTACGAGATTGAGTAAATAGTTGAATATCATCAGTTGTAATTTCTAAAATGATACGGTTATCGCCATTTTCAGTAAAGAAGATAGATGCACGCTTCAATGAATCACGAAGTTTTTGACGCGAGAATTCAATAGTTGTTGAAAACTCAGTTGGAACGATTCTATCAACATCTGGATAATTACCTTGTAATAAACGAGAGTAGAATTCGAAATTACCTGCATTGAATAAAACTTGGTTTTCAGTTACGCTAACTTCGATTTTGTCTTCGGCGTTATCCAAAGAGCGGATAAGTTCAGTGATATTCTTTTTAGGAATAACGAAATCGATATCTTCGATGTCAGAGTTATTTAATGAAACTTTAGACATCCGGTGACCATCAGTTGCCGCCACTGTTAGTAAAGAATTTTTCACAGTGAAATGAATACCAGTCAAAATAGGACGGAATTCATTGTTCAACGCCGAGAAGCTAGTTTGGTTGACTGTTTTCTCTAAAATGTTGACGTCGATTTTGAAAGTTTTTTCAGCATTGAATTCCGGTAAGCGCGGATAAGCATCCAACGGTTCACCTTGAAGTTTGTATTCAGTTGATCCACCTTTGATTAAAACAACATCGTTATCTAACAATTTGATAGTGATGATATCGTTTGGAATCAATTTAACCATTTCGATGAAACGGCTAGCTGGTAAAATCAATCCACCAATTTGGTGAATCTCAAGTTTAGCGTCTTCACTTGCCGCATCGATGAAGGTTTTGATTGTGATGTCTGAGTTGCTACTAGTTAAGTAGATGCCTTCTTCTTTGACGTCGAATTTAATTCCTGTTAGGACAGGGATTGTTGTTTTTGATGAGATGGCTCTTGCTGCTAGGGCAAGTTCATTTAAGAAGTAATGTTGTGAAATAGAGTATTCCATAGTGGTCCAATCCTTTCGGTGCGTTCTTTATATATATTATTAATATATTTATAGTAGTATTAGTAGTGTGTGTGTATAAGTGCATAAGTGCTTTGAGGCAAGTGTTTACCTGGGTTCATCGAGGTTGCAAGGTTGTTAACTTGGTGTAGAAAACAACTTTCGATAGGGTGGAAAACACTATCTATATTATATCACAATATCGATGATTTTTCCCTGTTTTCCCTTAATTTGTCCCCAGTTTTTGCTTGATATTATCGACCTGATCACGCAGATCAAGCTCGGCATCGAGCATCTGCTTAGCCTTCTTATAAGAGTTCATAATTGTCGTGTGATCACGCTTGTATTTCTTCGCAATATTCGGATAACTTTCGTGCAAAAGCTCTTTCATCAGATAAAAAGAGATGTGGCGCGGTGTCGTAATCTCTTTTTTGCGCGATTTGCTGTTCATTTGGGCAATTGTCACCCCGAAACTGTCAGCAACGGCCTTTTGAATCTGATCCATCGTGACTTCAATCGTTGGATCAAAACCTAACTGCGGGGCAAGTGAATTCTGCACAAGTTCAAGGTCAATATCACGGTTCATCATAACAGTCTGAACCATAACAGTGTTGAGAGCACCTTTAAGTGTCCGGACATCACTGCTGAAATTCTGAGCAATCCAAACAAGGGCATCAGATGGGATAACGATATTATCAGCATTTGAAATGTTTTGCAAGATAGCGATCCGTGTATCTAAACCTGGTGCTAAGACTTCAACGTTAAGTCCTTGGACAAATCGCGTGCGTAAACGATCAGCTAAATCTCTGATTTGTAGGGGCATCGAGTCACTTGCGATAACTATTTGTTTACCATTATCAGCTAGAGCGTTGAAGGTATTGAAGAATTCTTCTTGCGATTGAGTGGCGCGTCCTATCAACTGGATATCATCTATTAGAAGTAAGTCGAGATTGCGATATTTTTCTCTAAATTCAGCCTGTGTCTTATCTTTGAACGTATTAGTGAACTCGTTCATAAATGATTCAGTAGATGTATAGTAGACATTTGAATTTGGGAACTGTTTCAAGAACTCGTAACCGATAGCTTTAAGTAAGTGAGTTTTTCCAAGACCGGAATTACCTCTGATGAATAGCGGATTGTATTGACCAGGGCGTTCAGCTGCACTAAGGGCAGCGTTATAAACCATTTCGTTTTCGCCGACCACATAGTTAGTGAAGGTGAATTGTTCACTTAAATTAGCGGCGCGTAGCTTTTCTTCGAAATAGTAATCAGTTTGAGGACTTACTTCAGTATAATAAGCACCGAAATCACTTGGAATGTTATTGAATTTATCTTTTGAATCGTTGATTGAAGTAACACCGAAGTTGTTGAAATCAGTTGTATGAACAGGTTCAATCGGTGCAGAAACAATAGGTGGAGCCGGAGTAGATGTGCTAGATTCGACATTAACTACTAAGTTTACATCATCGCCAGTTAATTCAAAACCAACTTCTAAGACGCTACCAACTAATTTACTTTCCCAATAACGCTTCATAATATCGCTAGGAACGCTAATTGTCAGGGTATTTCCGGCAAAACTGACCGGTGTAGCCTTGTGAACCCAGTTATTTAGGGCTCCTGTTTGCATTTGAGTAGCAAATTCATCAACTAAGCGATTCCAAAATTGATCAATAGTAACCATTTTAGGTCCTCCTTTCTTTATATAGTAATAAGTTGTTCAATTATAACACAAAAACAGTGTATATGGGCGCATTCTTTAAGGTTTTCCACAGTTATCATTAAAATGTGGATAAAAAAGTTTAAATAACCTTTTTATTAACATAAAAAGAGTTTTATTAGAGTGACTGTTATTAAAGTTTTCAACAAGTTGTGAATTTTGTGGATAAATTAAAAAGAAAACGTTTTATTAACATAGTTATTGGGGATAAAATTTAGCAATAGAACGTTACAAATAAAGGAGTTATCCAATTATTAATAACCTGTGAACAAATGTTATCGAAAACACTTGTTAATTAGGGATAATTAAGGGAAAAACTTATGGAAAAAGATGTTGATAAACACAACTTATACACAACTGTGGATATTTTTTTCAACTCGCTCTTTTTTAACAATATTTAGGCGAAAACTGGGTATTTTGTGAAGAAAGAGCGAGTATACATTTAAGAGATCGCTCTTTCTTCACAAAAAAGGGTTAAAAATTAAAAATCGTGTTAAAAAAGAGCGAGTTTGCTGTCTGAGAATCCAAACTATTAATAAAGTTAAAGCAAAATTAACTTTAGTTGACTTATGACCTCAATTTTTGGTAGAATATTCAAGCATGTCATTTAAATAAGTTGGACGAGGAGGTGTATCATAGTGAAAAGAACTTACCAACCGAATAAACGTAAACATCAAAAAGTTCACGGTTTCCGTAAACGCATGAGCACAAAGAATGGACGTCGCGTATTGGCTGCTCGTCGTCGTAAAGGACGTAAAGTAATAGCTGCTTAATAAACGATTTACTATAAAAACCCTTCCTAGATTGTAGTTTAGGGAGGGTTTTTAAAATTATGTCCATAGTTCGGGTGAAAAATGAGAAAAACATATCGGATAAAAAAAGAGCAAGAGTTTGCCGATCTAATTACCGCGAGAGATAGCATTGCGAATCGCTGCTTTGTTATTTACAAGGGTGATGAGGGACTTGCCCAGCATTTTCGGGTCGGGATTTCGGTCGGGAAAAAGATTGGGAAGGCGCACACGCGCAACAAAGTGAAGAGATATATTCGGCAGTCGCTGACTGAGCTGTCGCAAAATATAAAAAAAGATAAAAAATTTATCGTGATAGCTAGGCCAGGGGTCGAGGAGCTTGAGTTCGCTGAATTCAAGAAAAATCTGACGCACGCGCTGAAAATTGCGAAATTACTGGGAGAAAAGTAATGAAAAAGAAATTATTATTGGCATTCGCGGCCCTTTCGTCGCTAGTGCTATTGACAGGTTGTGGAACTTCTGCCATAACTGCTAAATCAACAGGCCTTTGGGAGCACGGATTCGTGTGGAACTTCGGGCAAGTCATCAAGTTCCTATCGTTCGGTGGGAGCATGGGTGTGGGGATTATCCTATTTACATTAGTAATTCGGGTAATTTTATTCCCGCTAATGCACTTCCAAATGAAGAGCATGCGCAAAATGCAAGATTTGAAACCGGAACTGGATAAACTTAAAGTTAAATATCCAGGGAAAGATCAGGAATCGAAGCAAAAAGCGATGGAAGAACAACAACGTATCTATAAAGAAAACGGTGTTAATCCTTACGTCGGATGCCTGCCTATGCTAGTTCAAATGCCAGTTCTTTGGGCGTTGTACCAAAGTATCTCGCGCATCCAGGAAATCCACAACGGACATTTCTGGATTTGGGATTTAGGTCTGCACTTCTCGAACTCAGGGAACAACGTGATCTACCTAATCTTGCCGGTTCTAGCGGCACTTGCCACGTTCGCCAGCTCGTATTTGAACCAAATGTCGCAAGTTGAGAAAAACTCGACGACGACAATGATGACTTACGGTATGCCGATTATGATCCTCTTCATGGGGCTTGGTTTGGCAAGTGGGGTCGCTCTTTACTGGACAATTTCAAACTTGTTCCAAGCGGGTCAAACGATGATCGTAAACAATCCGTTTACAATTAAAGCGGAACGTCAAGCGAAAATTGACGCTGAAAAAGCTAAACAAAAGGCGCTGAAAAAACTTCAAAAAAAACGTTAATTTGCCTTTTTAGGTATTATTTGGTATAATTTTAAAAGTATTTATTTTATTGAATAAATATAAGACTTAGTATAAGGAAGGTCCAAGGTATGGAATTCACAGGAAAAACTGTTGAAGAAGCAATTACCCAAGGGTTGAATTTACTTAATTTATCGCGTGATTTAGTGGAAATTGACGTTATTGAAGAAGGTAAAAAAGGTTTTCTAGGATTTGGTAAACGTGACGCAGTTGTCGACATGGAGCCAATCCACGAAAAAGTTGAAGAAGCACGCATCGAAGCAGAAAACTTCGAGGTTGATGATTCTTATAAAGATCGCATTGCTGAATTGATCGATGTTGAGTCGATTAAAGAGGAAATTGCCGAAGAAGAAGTTGCAGCTGAAGAAGCCGCGGCTGAAGGTGTTATTACTCGTCGTTTGAGTGATACCGACGCTATTAAAGAAGCGGGTATTTACTTGAGCCGGATTTTGAAACACATTGACGAAACGGCGACATTTAAAGTTGAGCGCGAAAGCGGGAAAGTGATTTTCCAAATTTCGAGCGACCATCAAGGGATGGTTATTGGGAAACACGGGAAACTGATTAACTCAATTCAATACATGATTCAAATTTACGTTCACCGTATCTCGAAAAACAAGATTATCGTGAACGTCAACGTTGGTGACTACCGCGAAAAACGTGAACGCATCCTGACTCGTTTGGCGAAAGATGCTGCGCGTGACGCGAAATATGATCGCAAGATTGTTAAACTTGAGCCAATGCCGAGTTTTGAACGTCGCATCGTGCACGCTGTCCTATCTGAAGATAGCTACATCAAGACATCTTCGCAAGGTCAAGAGCCGAACCGCTACGTGGTCGTTGAAGCAAGTAAATTTAGTATTTAATATCAGGGCCTACACTTTTGTGTAGGCTTTTGCCTATCGAGGAAATTATATGAGCATTATCAAAGAATTCGACACAATCGCAGCCATCTCAACCGCCAACGCCATCGGGGCAATTGGGATCGTCCGCCTGAGCGGTGAGGCGGCAATTAAAATCGCCGATTCGTTCTATCGGGGTGCTACGCCTTTGGTTTCGGTGGAAAGTCACCGGATTGTTTATGGACATCTATATGACGGCGACGGCGAGTTGGTCGACGAAGTAATGGTGAGTGTTTTGCGCGCTCCGAAAACTTTCACGCGTGAAGATGTTGTGGAAATCAACTGTCACGGGGGAATGGTTACGTGCAATCGCGTTTTACGTTTATTGTTGAATGGCGGAGCGCGTTTAGCTGAACCTGGTGAGTTTACAAAACGAGCTTTTTTGAACGGACGGATTGATTTATCTCAATCAGAAGCGATTATGGATTTAATCCATGCTAAAACGGAGAAATCTGCTCAATTGGCGTTGAATCAGTTGGACGGGCGCTTGTCGAAGTTAATTGGCTCTTTGCGTCGGGTTATTTTAGATATTATTGCGCAGGTTGAAGTAAATATCGACTATCCGGAATATGAAGATGTCAGTGAAATGACTCATCTTGAATTTATGGATAAGGCTAAGTCGGTTTCTTCGCGGATTGATAAATTGATTAAGAGCGCAGCGTATTCTAAATTGTATCGCGATGGGATAACGACTGCTATTATTGGTCGCCCAAATGTTGGGAAGTCTACTTTGTTGAATAAATTATTAGATGAAGAAAAAGCAATCGTAACTGAAATTGCCGGAACAACGCGTGACACGATCGAAGAGTTTTTAAATATCAACGGAATTCCTTTGCGCTTAATCGATACCGCAGGGATTCGTGAAACCGATGACGTTGTTGAAAAAATCGGGGTGGAACGCAGCCAAGCTGCACTAGCTAAGGCGCAGTTGGTTTTATTAGTTCTAAATTATAATGAAGAATTAACCTCGATGGACCGCGAATTACTGGAATTGTCTAAAGATAAAAAACGAATTATTATTTTAAACAAAAGTGATTTAGAGCATAAACTTGACGTTGCTGACTTGCCCGATGAGTTTATCGAGATGTCTTTAAAAAATGACGCGACGAACGTCGAAATCGAGGAAGCAATCGAAGTGATGTTCAACGACGGACATATCCAACTCGACGAGGACAGCTTGGTGACAAACACGAGACACGTAGCTTTATTAGAAGAAGCGCGCGCCTCGTTGAACGAAGCGATTTCGGGAATTGAAAATGGAATGCCAATCGATTTAGTGCAAATCGACTTCACAGATGTGTGGAACAAATTAGGCGAAATCACGGGTGACTCGATGCCTGATGAATTGATCACTGAATTATTTACGCAATTTTGTTTAGGTAAATAGGAGAAATTTTCATGACAAGTTCATTAGTTACATTAGTTGTTGTTATTTTAGTGATAGCAAAACAGCTGAAAAAGAAACCAGTTAAGGCAGATTATAAAGGTTTATTTATCCTATTAGCGGTCGGTTTGGTGCAATTAGCAGAGTATCTTTTGGGTGAAAAGCAGATTAAACAACTGGTCGACGGGAAAGATTTGAGTGTTCTAAATCATCTGACTTTTGAACATTTAGTTACGGCCCATTTAATTATTGCTATTCTAGGGAGCTTTGTTTTAGCATTTGTAATGGCGTTCATCCGCGTTCCAACTTTTAAGATTTGGAAGGAAGATGGCATTATTTATAAACAAGGAACCTGGCTATCGGCGTTATTGTGGATTATCTCTATTTCGCTTCATTTGGGCTATGATCAGATTGTCGCGCATGCCACAGGTGGTAACTCGGGCTTCGGCTCCGCTACAACTGCGCTATATCTTTTCGTCTCGCTCGGCATGCAACGAGTTTTATATAATTATCGCGGCTCGAAAATTATGGAAAAAATTGGCGACCTAGAAAAGAAATTATAATGATCAGGCCCCAAATGACGAGATTTTCCGAAAAAAGGTCATTTTTTGGCACAAAAGGGCCTGATTACTTTTTAATCAGGCCCTTTTGTGCCAAAATAAGGGCAAAACTTTAGAAATCGTGTCATTTGGGGCCTGAAACTGTGATATAATTTTAATATTAAATAAAAGGAAGAGGTATTTTACAATGGCACAAGACATTATTTTGTACAATGAAAAAAATGACAGCTTTATCAGAATCGCATTTGCGGATGGAGCGTTCACAGGTTTAGAAGAAGCTGGAACACTAGATTTCGCAACGACTGATTTAGAAGCTACGTTGAAAGCGATCGTTCAAGCTGACACATTTGTCTTAAACGAAAACTTAGATTCAAAATTCATCTCAATGACTTACAACGAATGGGAAGCCTTACGTACACGTCAAGCGAACGCCTTGATCGCATCGAAAATCGCATCAAGTCCTGCAACTGATGAGGAAAAATTAGCATTGACTGGCTTATTCCAAGTGTTGACAGACGGATTAAACGTCAAATATTTAGAAGGTGCAAAATCTTGGACAGCAATCTACACTGACTTGTTCGAAGGTTTAACTAAATAAAAAGAAAAAATCTCACCCCAATAGGAGTGAGATTTTTTGTTGGGTTTACTTGCCTGAATCGGTCGAATCCGGCATGCTGTCCTGAGGTTCGTCAGGGGCAGCATTTGGATTGTTGAACTGCGTTTTCGTATCGGCCGAAGTCGAGAAATCGTAGTTAGGAGTGTAGCCGAACGCACTTTCGTAAGTCGTAAGATTCGGCGAAAGGTCAGTGACGGGGTCAAGACCAAGCGAAGCGCGCATTTCATTTTGGATGCGAAGAAGCTCATCTTTAGGCATAACTTGGTAAGAAACGCCAGCGTGGCCAGGGAATTTCATTGTGCCGACACCGTGAACTTGAAGCTCATCGACATCTTTAAGGGCAGGCGTGTAGCTCTTTTGAAGAGCAAGCATATCGTCCCAAGTCAGGTCAGTTGTAACGTTTGTTGACATTGTATCAAGAAGGGCTTTGTATTGAGAAACACCTTTAACACTAAGAAGTTGGTCAAGAATTTTGACAACAACATCACGAGTACGACGTTGACGACCGTAATCACTCTCGGGATCTTCATGGCGATAACGAGCATATTGAAGCGCTTGGTAACCATTTAAGTGTTGAGGACCTTTTTCAAGGTGAACACCATCAAGGCTGAAAGCGTAAGGGTTATCGACATCGATTCCGCCAAGTTGGTCAACCATGGCAACTACTGCGTTCATATTGACTGCGATGTAGTGATCAATTGGGATGTTCAGGAATTGTTGAGTGGTGTTAATTGCCATCTCTGCCCCGCCGAAGGCGTAAGCCGTGTTGTATTTGTCGTACGTGCCGTGGCCGACGATTTGCGTGTAGACGTCGCGTTCCATCGATAGGATCGTCGTTTTGCGAGTGAGTGGGTTGATCGTCACGACGAGTGTTGTGTCCGAGCGACCGCGGTCAGAACGACCTTCGACGCTACCTGTATCGACGCCCATCAAGAGGAAGCTGACTGGTTTCAGGCTTTTCAGTGGATCGACGTAGACGCTGTCTTTGCTGTCGGCTTTGAAGCTATCTTTGTTGACTGCTTTGTACATTTTGTTCATTGCTTTTTTGCTGTCGTGAATTGCGATTGAGGCAAATGCCCCGACGCCGGTACCAACTACGATGAGAGCTGCTACGACGATGATGATGATTTTTTTACGTAATTTCATTTGTAATCTCCCTTTTAATCTAATCTAATGATAGTATAGCAAAAAAATTCAAGGTTTTGGGAGTTCTAAAAGTTAAGTTTTTTCAAACTTAATTGTTTAAGGGTTGTAAATTTTGAAGATTGGTATAGAATAGTAGGTTTTGTTTAAATTAGAGTTTAAAATGAAATGAAAGCAGCAATATCTTTGAGTAGAGGTTGCTGCTTTTGTGTAAATTGTAAAGTTTAAGCATACAAAATTGTAAAGTTTGGTAACGTTATGGTAGAAAAAATGTTAAAATTAAAAAAACTATGGTAGAAAAAATGTAAGAACCGGGAAAATTATGACAGAAAAAGTGTAGAGCTCAATCATTAAGAAGTTTTAAAAGTTGCTCTTTAGTAGGTAAAACAGTTTCGTATTTCGAGGCGAAAATCTGCTTATTATCCTCAGGTAACATCATTTTGACGACGCTATCGTTCTTGTTTTTACAAAGAATAATTCCAATCGTTGGGTGCTCGCTGTCTACTATGACTTCGCGATCATAATAGTTTACGTAGAGCTGCATTTGCCCAGCGTCTTGCGGAGTGATTTTCCCGATTTTTAAATCGACCAGCACGAAGCAGCGAAGCAAGCGGTTGTAAAAAACCAGGTCGACGAAAAACGAATCTTCGGCAAATGTGAAGCGTTCTTGGCGTGCGACAAATGAGAATCCTTTGCCTAGTTCGAGCATAAACTCCTGAAGGTGGTCGATAATTTCTTGCTCCAACTCGCTTTCTGAATAGTTGGAGTGCTCGGGCAAGTTTAGAAATTCCAAGATATAGGGATCTTTGATAATATCTACTGGGCTTTCGATGATTTGCCCGATTTGGGACAGGGCGCTAACTTTTTCTTTGTCTTTGGACAAGACCAGACGTTCATATAGGGCGCTGTCGAATTGGCGTTGAAATTCTTTAATTGTCCAATTGTTACTTGATATTTCCTGTTCGTAAAACGAGCGCTCATCTATATTCGTAATCCTCATTAATTGGACATAATGAGTCCAACTTATCGCAGGTTCGAAAAGGTCAGTTAACAACTGACCTTTTTGATTTGATGAATAAATCAAGTAAAATTTCTTCATTTGTTTGAGATTAGTAATAGAAAATCCGCGCCCTAAATGTTCGGTTAAATACGTAGACATCCCTTTAATTAACTTTTGACCATACTCAGCTCTATCCGCTCCTTTCTGCTCCTTCTCGACAATTCTCCGTCCAATCTCATAGTAGGTGATGACCATTGTGGAATTGACGGTCTTGACGATGTGACTTCGCGCATCGTTGATTAGTCTAGCGACATTGTAGAAAAATTCTGTTTCGTTTGATTCAATTTTGTTCATAAAGGGGTTTCCTTTCTTGATTTAATTTTTTTACCCTATACTATATATATACGTATTTTTTTCGGTTTTGTTACATTTTCCGGCAAAATAATTAAAAAAATTTAAAGAAAACGCTCTGTATAAAAGAGTATTAATAATACCGTTTAAAAACATTGACAAATCATTTAGAACAGTATATGATATACAAAGTAGAATAAAAGTGACGACTTTTCGCTATTAATGCATGAATGGCGGTGGTTCTAAAACAAATTAAAGAAAAATTGAAACGGAGAATAAGATAAAATGGAAAAAGGAATTATGTATGAAATAACTAAAAAATTTAGAGGACAGGCTGAATTGCAACAAGTACAGCTTTTAGTAGCTGGATACGGAGTAACAAGAGCAAAGAGTACGAGTGAATTAATTACGACCTTGAAAGAATTAAACGATTCGCTAATCGACATAAGGCTTTTCGATTTCGCCCAAAAAATTGATGCAGGTGCGTACGAAGTTATAGTTGAAGCCTTCAAAAATGAACAATCAGGATTAATCGTTGACATTGTAGACACAATCGGTGAATACGGGGGAAGACGATTTGCTGATCACGTTGATTCACCAGCGATAAACGAATTGTTATATGCGTTAGGAGATTTGAAAGAAGGAGATAGTGTGCTAGACCCGACAGCTGGGGAAGGTAGCGCATTGCAAACTATTCTTAGCGAGGAAATAACTGATAATTTCAGTTTGCAAGATATTAATCCAAGCAATGTAGCTTTGCTTAGGATGAAGGCTATTTTGTTAAAAAAAGAAAATATAAAAATATATAAAGGAGATGTTTTAGACACTCCGGCCTATAAAAACGAAAAATTCGATAAAGTCATTACGGTCCCTCCAATGGGTACGACGATAAGAAGTAGTTCATTCTTTGATAACGATAAATATAACAGATTTATGTTTGGTATGCCACCACACAATACGCCCGAATTAGCATTTGTTTGCAACGGAATCGCAGCCCTTAATGAAACAGGGAAAGCAATCTTCCTAATACCTAACGGTCTTCTTTTTAAAGGATCTATTGTTGCAGAAATCAGAAGAGGAATGTTGGCAAATGAGTGGGTCGAGGCTATTATTGAATTACCAGAAGGGTCGCTGCTAAGCACTAATCGAGGGAGCTCGATTTTAATTATCAATAAAAATAAAAAAGAAAAAGATATTTTTATGGTAAACGCATCAGAATTTAAAGTAGAACGCAGATCTATGGAGTTCGAAAACGAGCTTAAGGATCACTTCGAAAAAATATTGTTCGCTTATGCGGAACGCAATGAAATCGACGGTTTTTCTAAATTCGTCAAAGTTGAAGATTTAGAAGATGCGGTTATTTTGCCATCGAGATATGTATTCTCAAACGAAATCGAATTGGGCGATTATGGAGTGGTCGAGGTAAAATTTGCAGAGATGCCGGAAAAATTGACTGAACGATTAGATGAGGTTACCGATTTGCATCGAGGGTTAAACTACTCGACGAGCGATGAAAACGATGAAGGAGCTTATAGAATAATCAAAATTTCAGATATTATTGACAATGAATTGGATACAAAGTTACTAAAAAAGGTGAAGGCAAGAGAAAATTCGCGAATAGAAAATTACAAGGTAAGAAAAGGTGACGTCTTGTTATCGGTTCGCGGAACGACTAATAAAATTTGCATTATAAAAGAAGATTATGAAAATGTGATTTTTAATTCGAATCTTATTTGCATTCGTCCTTATCCAAGCAGAACAGATAGCGAGTGGCTGTTTGAGTATTTGAAGAGCCCGATTGGATTGGCTCAATTGGAGCAGATGTCTGAAGGGGGCACAATCAAACAAATATCGCCTAATAATTTAAGATCATTGAAATTACCAAAAATCGGATTGCGCGATCAAATTTTATCAGTTGAGAATTACAATAATAAAAAAGATAAATTAAATAAGAAAATTCAAGAACTCAAACAAAGAGAAAAAGAGCTAGATCAACAACTTTTTCAAGATATGAATATTTCGGATTTGTTCGAGATCAAATAAGCTAGATATAATAGAAAACAAGCATTATCAATGTTATAATTAAAAATACGAAGAAAAAATTTCAAAGGTATACCTTTTCTTTTTGTCTTTACCCCTAGGGGTAAAGACATTGTTAGGAGGTTAACCTAACAATAGGAGAACCCATTAAAATGGAAAACAATCACACAAAACAAACTAACGCTAACGTTCAAGAAAAATCAAACCTAATTTGGAATATCGCCAACTTATTAAGAGGCGCATACAAACCTTACGAATACGGTAAAGTAATTCTACCGATGACCGTCATCAAACGCCTTCACGATACCTTACTACCAACGCACGAAGCGGTCATCAAAGCAGCTGAACAGCATAAAGACAAAGCTACTGAACTTGCCGCTATGTTCATCAAAGAAGCGACTAAAACGCCGGAAAACCCGAACGGCTACGACTTCTTCAACACGAGTCCGTTCACCTTCGATAAACTATTAGCGGATGCTGATCAAATCGAAACTAACTTCCGAGCCTACCTAAATGGATTCTCGGAAAACGTTCAAGAAATCCTCGAAAACTTCGAGTTCGAAAATCAAATTTCAAAACTAGCTGATAACAACTCATTATTCCTAATCATCACGGAATTCAACTCGGCCAAAGCCAAACTAGGCGCCGACGAAATGACAAGCACTGATATGGGCTACGTCTTCGAAGAATTGGTTAGACGCTTCTCAGAAAGCACCAACGAGGGTGCGGGGGAACACTTCACCAGCCGCGACATCATCTACCTAATGACCGACCTATTGTTGGTCAACGACAAGGACATCCTGACTAAACAAAACATCACGAAAACGGTCTATGACCAAACGATGGGGACGAGCCAAATGCTGAGCGCGATGCAAGAGCGTATTCACGAGCTTAACAAATCGGTCGACGTCGTGACCTACGGGCAAGAATTCAACCCCGAAACCTTTGCTATCGCCAAATCAGATACAATGATTCGTGGCGGAAATCCTGATAATATGAAAAAAGGGAATACGCTCTCTGAGGATCAATTTCCTGGCTATACTTTCGACTACTGTATTTCAAATCCACCATTCGGTATCGACTGGAAGACGGCAAAAGACGCGGTTGAGGCTGAGCACGCGCTTGGCGAAAACGGGCGCTTTGCGCCAGGTACTCCGAAAATCAGCGATGGGCAATTACTGTTCCAATTAAACGGCTTGAGCAAATTAAAAGATCACGGTCGAATGGCAATTGTCCATAACGGCTCAGCTCTATTCTCTGGCAATGCCGGCGGTGGCGAATCAGAAATCCGTCGCTATGTAATTGAAAATGATTATCTTGAAGCCATCGTTCAACTGCCAACCGATTTATTTTACAATACCGGAATCTCAACTTATGTCTGGATCTTCAGCAAAAACAAATCGGCTGAACGTGCAGGCAAAATTCAATTAATCGACGCTTCGCAAATGTATGTTAAACGTCGTAAAAACATCGGTAGCAAACGTGTTGAAATTGATACGGCAAATCGCGATGCGATCGTTCAAGCTTATGGCGATTTCCAAGAAAAGAATTACGAAGTAGCTGGCAACGTTTTAGAATCTAAAATTTTCGATAACGAAGATTTTGGTTTTAGCAAAATTGTCGTTCAAACGCCGCTTAAAGATGAAGCGGGGGAAATAATCTTGAAAAAAGGAAAACCAACTGCCGATAAAGATGCCAAAGATACCGAAGATATTCCGTTAAAAGAAAATATCGAGGATTATTTCGAGCGCGAAGTTTTACCATATAATCCCGGCGCTTGGATTGACGAAAAAGGGACTAAAATCGGATATGAAATCCCGTTCACACGCCTTTTCTATAAATACGTCGCTCCCGAGGCAAGTGAAACAATCGCTTCTCGCATCAAGGAACTCGAAGCAAGCATTATGAAATCGTTTGACGCTCTAGCAAATGGCGAGGTGAAATAATGACCAGACAAATGAAAGATAGTGGAATTGATTGGTTTGGAACAATGCCAGACAGTTGGTCAATAAATAAAATATCGCAATATTTTAAGCACCATAAACAAAAAAATATCGGTATGCAAGAAACTAACTTATTATCTCTTTCTTACGGCAAAATAAAACGACGAGATATTAATTCTGGTGACGGATTATTACCTGAAAGTTTTGAAGGATATAATATTGTTGATATAGATGACGTTGTTTTAAGAATGACAGATTTACAAAACGATCATAACAGCTTACGACAAGGTATTGTAAATGAAAAAGGCATATTAACATCAGCATATATAACTATCAGAAAACGAAACGAAGTAGATAGTAAGTTTGTTTATTATCAACTATTTGCTTTCGATATCGTTAAAGGATATTACGGTATGGGTTCTGGCGTTCGTCAGGGAGTAACGTATAGTGATATATGCAAATTGCCACTAGTTTTGCCTAAATTAATCGAACAAAACGCAATAGTTTCTCTTATTGATGAGAAAATATCAACCATTGATTCGATTATTGGTGAGACGAAAGAGTCGATTGAAGAGTTGAAAAAATATAAACAATCAATCATCACCGAAGCCGTCACCCGCGGCCTCAACCCCAACGCCCCACTCAAAGACAGCCACATCGATTGGATCGGCCAAATCCCCGAAAAGTGGAGTATTAATTCGATTTCGCAATATTTTACTCAAGTTAAAGATAAAAATAAAAATCTTGTTGAAACTAACCTATTATCCTTGTCTTACGGCAAACTAAAACGAAAGAACATTAACGGCGGAGATGGATTATTACCTGAATCGTTCGAGGGATATAATATCATAAATTATAAAGATATTGTGCTAAGGATGACAGATCTACAAAACGATCATACTAGTCTTAGACAAGGATTCGTCGAGGAAAAAGGAATAATCACATCTGCTTATATTACTATGCGACCACAATTGAAAATCAACAGTAAATTTGTTTACTATCAATTATATGCATTTGATATTAATAAAGGATATTACGGTATGGGGTCTGGAGTACGGCAGGGAGTCACATATAACGATATAAAACAATTAAAGTTGGCTTTGCCTCAAATAGAAGAACAAAATGAAATTGCTGATAGCTTGGATAAGTTATCTGCTGATATTGAATCGTTGATTTCAGAAAAAAGCGAATTGGTGGTAGAATACGAAAATTATAAAAAATCAATAATCTTCGAATACGTAACCGGAAAGAAAGAGGTTTGAGTTGGCTAAATTGACGTTTGAAGTTGTAATTATACCTAAACTAGAAGGAATATCAATTGAAAATCTATATGATTCAGTCTTTTCGAACGACTCATTCTCGTATGAAGGAGATGAACTATCATTTCGAACAAGTGATATAAATAAATCAATTATTTTTAATATTGATGCCAAAGTTGACGATGGAATATTATTTGCATGGGTAGATGCAATAACTGATGTTAGATACCAGCACATGAAATATTACGATGAGTTCAAATACGAATTAAAAAAGCACTGTAGCAAAAATGATTATGAAATCACTTTTCTAAACAAACCACTTTCGGCTTATTATTCAGGAAAGCTATATCCGATAATTAATGAGATGGAAAATAATTTGAGAAAATTATTAGTGTTGACGTTTTCTCTTGATCATGGCAAAGGGTGGGAAAATCATTTTTTAGATAAAACTAAAATAAAAAAGCTAAAAAGCAATCAAAAAAGTGCTAAAAGCGAACATATATTTGATGAAATGACTATTTCTGATTTGGAGAAATTTATATTTATAAAACTTTTTGTAGGATTGAAAAATCAAACCAAAAATGTGAGTGATATAATTTTGTTAGAGGAATCAGCAGTGTTGGGGATTTTACAAAGAATTTCGAACGGCGAGATTTTGGAAGAGTATACGTCTGTTTGGGAGCGATATTTCAAACCGATAATCGCTGATGAATTTAAAGTAGTCAATGTAGAAGCGTTCATATTAGAATTTAATAAAATAAGAAATAAGGTAGCACATAATAAATCGGTTAGTTTTGAAGAATATGAGTTTATAAAAAAAGAATCAAAGCAATTCATAAATATGCTGTACTCTTTATGCGACACTGTAATATACAATAAATTCGGAGCCAAAATATTTGAAGCGGCTAGCCTCGAAAGATCTCAAGAATATGTAGAGTCTATTAGAATTGCGAGCGAAAGAATGGGAGAAATAATTGCAGCTATAAAATTACCATCCTTTTCGTGGTTGAGTGAGTATACAGATAAAATTTCAAAAATGATGGCACCAAGCGTTGCGGTTATTAATGCGATGAGCGAAACATTGCGCCCGTTGCAAGATATATTAGATTACAATAGAACGCAAGTCGAGTCGATTACTAGCGTGATGAAATTTCCAAATTTGGAGTTTGATAGTGTAACGCCTATTTCATTTGATGAGGAGAGCGAAGAATAATTATGGCATTAGAAAATAAAGAAATTAGGTTTGAGCAGGATATTGAGTCGTTTTTGACGTCTTTTGACGGTGGATATCAGAAGGAAGTTTTTCAGGATGGTGGATTCGATGCTGAGCGAGGAATTGATTTGGAAAAATTAGTTTCATTTGTTAAAGAAACGCAGCCAAAAGCTTGGAAACGCTATGAAACGATTTATAAGGGCGATGCACCAGAGAAGTTATATAAGCGGTTTGATGACGAGGTTCAAAGTCGAGGTTTACTTGATGTTTTGCGGGGCGGAATCAAGGATCGCGGCGTACCGCTGAAATTCGTTTATTTCAAACCGGGTTCAAGGTTGAATCAAGAGGCGATGGATAATTATCGCAAAAATATTTTGACTTGCACGCGCCAATTTGCGTATAGCCCTAACAATCGTAACACGATTGATATGGTGTTGTCGCTGAACGGGATTCCGCTAGTTGCGATTGAGTTGAAAAATCAATTCACCAATCAAAGTGTGGAACACGCGAAAAAGCAATTTATGTATGACCGCGATGCGCGCGAATTATCATTCCAATTTAACCGCCGGTTCTTAGTCTATTTTGCCGTCGACCATTATGAGGCTTGGATGACAACAAAATTAGATGGAAAGAAAACTTATTTCTTGCCGTTTAATCAAGGGTCGAACGGACCGGGAGAAGTTGGCGGAAAAGGCAATCCTGAAAACACCGCCGGCTATGCGACAAGCTATCTTTGGGAACAAGTTTTGCAAAAAGATTCGTTGATGGATATTTTACAACGCTTTATGAATCTTGACGATGGCAAATTGATCTTCCCGAGATTCCATCAATGGCACGCGGTTAAAAAGGTTGAAGCAGATATCCTGTTCAACAGCACGGGTAAAAACTATCTAATTCAACACAGTGCAGGAAGTGGTAAATCGAACACCATTGCGTGGCTGGCCTATCATTTATCGAACGCCCACGACGCGGCCGATGAATCGATTATCTCGACAGTCATCATAGTGACCGATAGAACGGTGCTTGATCGCCAACTGCAGAACACGATTACGAGTTTTGATCACCAGCCGGGTCTAGTTGAGACGATTGGCGAAGGCAAGTCAGCGCAAGATTTGAAAAATGCGATAAACGACGGCAAGAAAATCATTATCACAACGCTACAAAAATTCCCGGTTATCTTCGACCAACTCGACGATATCAAAGAACGCAACTTCGCCGTGATCGTCGATGAAGCCCATTCTTCGCAAACGGGAAGTAGCGCGCAGAAATTAAAGGTTGCCTTGTCCGATAAAACCGAGGCGTTGAAGGAATATCAAGAGCTCGAAGATGAAATCGAAGCTAAAGAAGTCGATTCTCAAGATGAAATGGTCAATACATTACTTGCCCACGGACAGCATCCGAATCTGAGCTTCTTTGCATTTACAGCTACTCCTAAACAGGTAACTTTGGAAACGTTTGGACAAAAGCAACTCGATGGGAAGTATAAACCGTTCCATATTTATTCGATGCGCCAAGCGATTGATGAAGGATTTATTTTAGATGTGTTGCAAAACTATATGACATACAACGTGTCGTATAAAATCGCTAAAGAAATCGAAGAAAATCCAGAACTTCCGACGTCAGAGGCGACCCGGGCAATTGCCCGCTTCGAATCATTGCACCCGTATGAACTAGCGCAAAAGACGCAGATTATGGTTGAGCAGTTTAGGGAAGTGACGAAAGCGGCTATCAACGGGCGAGCAAAAGCGATGGTTGTTACGGCATCACGGTTACACGCCGTTCGTTATATGAAGGCATTTAAAGAATATATCGCTGAAAAAGGTTATGCGGATATGGATGTTTTGGTCGCGTTCTCGGGCGAAGTTGACGATGATGGTGCTAGCTTTACAGAACCGAAATTGAACATTATGAAAGATGGTAAAAGTGTTAAGGAAAATCAGTTGAAAGATGTTTTTCACACTCCAGATTTCAACGTGCTGATTGTCGCAGAGAAATATCAAACAGGATTTGACGAGCCGTTATTGCACACGATGTTTGTTGATAAGAAGTTGCGCGGAGTCAAGGCGGTGCAAACTTTGTCACGGTTGAACCGGACAATGCAAGGGAAGAATGATACTTTCGTTTTGGATTTCGTTAATACGCAAAATGAGATTTTAGAAGCATTTCAACCTTATTATGAAGAGACTTCGTTGGATCACGAAATTGACGTAAATATTATTTATAGTTTGCAGATGAAATTGCGCGAATTTAAAATTTATAATTCCGCAGATATTGAAAAAGTTATGGCAATTTACCGAGCGGCATCTAAGAAGCAAGACGAACGTTTGCTTGGACGAATGAGTAGTGCTTTGAAACCGGTAGTAGACCGCTATAATGATTTGTCGGATGAAGTTAAATATGATTTCAGAGCATCGTTGCGTAAGTTTATCAAGATTTACGGCTACGTTACGCAGTTGATTCGAATGCTCGATATGGAGCTGCTTGAAGAAAGTATGTTCGCGAAGTATTTGTTGTCGTTCTTGCCGGCTGAGAAACGCGCCAATGTTGATTTGTCTGATAAAATAAGTTTGGAATATTTCAAAATAACCAAAGATTTTGAAGGAGCAATTCCTTTAGTAAAAGAAGACGAAGATGCGGGTATTCTTGAAAACCTTAACGGTGCTGGAAGCAGTTTAAAAGCACCGAACGAAGATGAGACTCTTGAAGAGATAATTGCCCGAGTTAATGGTCGGTTCCCCGAAGGGTTTAGCGATGCTGATCGAGTTATTTTGACGAGCATTGTTAACGGAACTCTGGATGATCCTGATCACAAGCTGGAACATATGGCGAAGAACAATGATTCGGCTATGTTTGTGAATGATCTGTATAAAAAAGAGTTTGAAAAAATGACGATGAAGTTATATATGGAGAATACTAGTGCTTACGAGAAGTTGTTTAAAGATACAGAATACTATCAGTTCGTGATGCACCAAGTTGCGAAAGTTTCATATAAAGAATTGAGAAGTAGATAGACAATCGTACAATATTAAGCCTAACCACCTATTCTTGACTACAAATGTAGTTGGTGTTATAATGGTGATATAAGGAATAGGTGATTATTATGGCAGTTATATCAGTTAGAGTGACGGAAGAAGAGAAAAACTTTATCGATTTTATGGCGAAATTTGAAGGTTTGAGTATATCTGAGTTGTTGAAGAGAAAAACTTTTGAGCAGCTTGAAGATGAATATGATGCAAAAGTCGGTGACGAATCAATTGCCGAATGGGTTGCTGGCGGATCGAAGTCGCAACCGATGGATGACTTGTATGCGGAGTTTGGTATTAAGTAATGGGGAAATATCAAATTAGACGAACAGAAAAGTTTGATAAGCAAATCAGGAAGTTAGATAAAGCGGTAGCAAAAAGAATATTGCAATGGCTGCATGATAATGTTGATGGGCGAGAAAACCCATATGCCAATGCTAAAGCTTTGGTGGGCAATCACGCGGGTATGTGGCGATATCGAATTGGAGATTATCGAGTTATTGTGCAAATCGAAGATGCAGAATTAATTATTCATGCGATTACGGTTGGACATAGAAGAAAAATATATTAATAGGGGGAATTCAAAATGGGAAATTGGTATGTGGTGGACAACTTTGGGAATACGATCGCAGGGCCGTTTATCGATAAGAATGCGGCGGAATCGGTGGCGAGCGGAAGTTCGCAGTTCTCGGTTGTTTATCGTTAATAGGTAATGCAAAAAAGTTACAGACTCGCAAGGCGCATTCTTACGAGTCTGTAACTTTTTGATTGAAGCAAAAGAAAAACAACACGAATATCTAGTTAATTTTTCGAAAAACAACATAAATAGCTGGTTATTTTTATAAAAAACAACACAAATAGCGGGTTGTTTTGACAAAATAAACACTTTTTGTTATACTCTTCTTAGTTGGAGGTGTATTATGAACAGAGAAAAACTGAATGATTTAATCAAATGGAAGAATAAAAAAAATAGAAAACCGCTGATCTTAAAAGGTGCAAGGCAGGTTGGAAAAACATGGATACTAAAAGAGTTTGGCGAAAAAGAATTCAAAAACATTGCGTACTTTAACTTTGACCGAAATGAAGAACTTGGAGCGATTTTCAATAATACTAAAGATGCTAAAAGGATATTAGAAAATCTTGCGTTAATTAATGGAGAAGCAATTAACCCGAAGGATTCGCTGATAATTTTTGACGAAATACAAGAATGCCCAGAAGCGCTTAACGCGCTTAAATATTTATATGAAGATAAACCTGAATATCATATTACTTGCGCTGGAAGTTTGCTAGGCTTGACTTTAAATGGCATAGCGGTAGGAAAAGTCGAATTTATGCAGATGGGTCCTTTATCATTTAAAGAATTCCTCCAAGCAACAGGGGAGCTTAGATTAGAAACACAAATGGAGCAAGCGAGTAGTATTTACGAAGTCATTGAAGTTTTAAAAGATGTCATGGAAGAAAAATTGATGCAGTATTATTTGATTGGAGGGATGCCTGAAGCGGTGATTGCTTGGGTAGAAAACAAAGATATTGGATTAGTCAAAGAAGTACAAAATGCTTTAGTGGCAACATACAGGGATGATTTCTCCAAACATACGACGAAGTCACAGCAGACTAAACTTACTTTGGTTTGGGATTCATTACCACGACAATTAGCAAAAGAGAATAAGAAATTTATATATAGCTTAGTTCGTGTTGGTGCTAGGGCAAAAAACTTGGAAGAAACTTTACAGTGGCTGATAAATGCAGGGCTAATAGAAAAAGTTAACTGGAATAGTGCGAAAGCTCTGCCTTTACGACCTTATGACGATGGGCAGGTTTTCAAGACATATCTTCTAGATGTAGGATTGCTCGCAAATATGGCAGGTCTGGACAGCCGACTTGTTTTACAAAAAGAAAAATTATTTAAGGAATTCAAAGGATCGCTAGCAGAAAATTATATTTGTAATAGTTTATGGAGGAATTTTGAAATAGAACCAAAATATTGGTCTAGCGATTCGTCACACGCGGAAGTAGACTTTATTATTCAATTTGAAAACGAAATAATTCCAATTGAAGTGAAAGCATCAGAAAATATTAGAAGTAAAAGTCTTAAAACTTTTTCCGAAAAAAATAACAGCAAGTTAAGAGTTAGATATTCATTGCGTAGTTTATCGCTTGATGATAATTTGCTTAATATTCCACTTTATATGGCAGATTGGTCTGATAAACTGATTACACTAGCTTTGAAAGAAAGATAAAAGTCTCGGTTTGAATTGCCCAAGGGTTTCTGGTCTGAAGGGTTAGAAAATGGGAAATTGGTATGTGGTGGATGATTTTGGGAATACGATCGCGGGGCCGTTTATCGATAAGAATGCGGCGGAATCGGTGGCGAGCGGAAGTTCGCAGTTCTCGGTTGTTTATCATTAATAGTAACACATAAAAGTTACAGACTCGCAAGGAGCATTCTTACGAGTCTGTAATTTTTTTGTTGAGCAACAGAAAACAACACGAATATCTAGTTATTTTTTCGAAAAACAACACGAATAACTAGTTAATTTTTCAAAAAACAACATAAATAGCGGTTTATTTTCAGAAAAAACAACACAAATAGCTAGTTGAGTTCATAAAAAGTTAAAAAACACTCCTTGGATCTTTTAATTTTTTTTGATAGAATTGAAATTAGCGGGGTTAATTGCCCGTTTTTTTGTTATGAGAGAAGTTTTTTTGAATTATTTTGGCCGAAAATGTAACAAAACGGAATTTTTTACGTATATATATTATAGGGGGTAAAAAATTGTGGTAGAATCATAACAAGAAAATTGAATAGAAAGGAAAATTTGAATGAATAATGAACTAGAGTTTTTGTTGTATGATGGAAGCAAAGATGATGCAAATATCGAAGTGATCGTTAAAGATGAAACGATTTGGGCGACGCAGAAGACGATTGGAGAGTTGTTTGGGGTTGGGAAATCCGCGATTAGTAAGCACTTGAAAAATATTTTTGCTGAGGACGAGTTGGATGAAGAAGTGACTGTTTCCAAAATGGAAACAGTCATAAACCGAGGGGTTCGCGGGGCTGTAAAAGAAGAAATTAGATATTACAACATAGATGCAATCATCTCTATTGGCTATCGCGTTAATTCGCGCAAGGCGACAAAATTCCGCCAATGGGCGACGAAAATCCTGAAGGAATACACAATCAAAGGATTTGTCTTAGATGACGAGCGCTTGAAACAAGGTGAGCAAACATTTGGAAAAGATTATTTCCGTGAAATGCTCGAAAGAGTTCGTTCGATCCGGGCAAGTGAACGCCGAGTGTGGCAACAAATCACAGATATTTTTGCTGAATTATCAATAGACTATGATGCAAAAAGCGAAGTAACCAAGAAATTTTTTGCGACTGTGCAGAATAAATTTCATTTCGCAATTACAGGAAAGACGGCGGCTGAAATTATCGATAGTAGTGCGGACAGCAACCTAGATAATATGGGGTTGGTGAATTGGAAAAATTCACCAGATGGACGAATATTGAAAACTGATTCGCAAATTGCCAAAAATTATTTGAACGAAAAAGACATTAAACGCTTGGAGCGCAACGTTTCGGCTTACTTTGATTACATCGAGAATTTAATCGAAGAAGAGAGGATTTTCACGATGGAAGAATTTGCGCAAAGTTTAGATGAATTTTTGAAATTTAACCGCTTTGAAATTCTAGATGGGGCGGGCAAAATTTCGATGAAAGATGCTAAGGATAAAGCTGCAAAGGAATACGATGTTTTCAATCGGACACAAGCTATTAATTCAGATTTTGATAAACTGATAAAAGAATTAGAAGATAAGTAGTGAGCTGGTTTCGGGGTTAATTGCCCGGATTTTGAAAAATCTTAACATTTGAGGAACCTTCTTCTTTGAAATTGTTTGCTAAAATGGGTATAGTCAAGGAATTGACGCGCACAACATGTACAAAAAGGAGAAAAGACATGAAAAAGAACAAATTAGTAATCGCATTAGCAACGGCAGCAGCTGCAGCAGTGATCGTACCGGCAATTGCATTCGCAGCCGATGGAGGAACTGTGATTTCACCGGCAAATACACCGGCGGCAACTACAGCAGCTCCAGAAGGAACTGTCGCAATCACAACTGATGGCAGCAACATCAATGTTGGAGGCAAATCAATCTCGCCAGCTGCAACATCTGGCCAAGTTGAATTAAAACAAGCAGCAGACGGTAGCATCTCTATCTCAGCGGCTAACTAATTTTAATTAGTCGAAAGCCTAGACCTTTAGGGAGGTCTAGGCTTTTTTGTGTTTTATTCTAGTAAGAAATCGACGATGTATTGAATCTCGATGCCATCTCTTATTCCGACATCCATTCGGTTGAAGGTTAGGATTTTTTTGCGATATCCATCTTTTAAATTGGCTAAATTGGGGACTTCGCGATCGTCGTTTTCAGGCAATTGATAAGCCACTTGATAATAAATAATTTCTTGTCCTTTACGAGCAACGAAATCAATTTCCTTGGTTCCGTCTTTACCAATTGCGACATTGTTTCCGCGACGAAGCAATTCGATATAGACGATATTTTCAATTTGATGACCAATGCTGTCATTGTAATCGCGTTCTAATTGAAGATTTCGTAAACCAGTGTCGACAACATAATATTTTCCGAGTGTTTTGAGCAGAGATTTCCCCCGAATATCATAGCGGGATGCTTTATAAAATATAAAGGCATTTTTTAGAGCATTGATATATTTAGTCAAAATAGTATTGTTTGTTTCGATTTTATCGCTAGTAAAGGTACCAGTAATATTATTAACGGACATAGAATTTCCGATGTTATCTAGCATAAAAGCGACAAGACGATTCAGAACGAGTTCGTTTCCGATACTCGCGCGCAAATTAACGTCACGTAAAACAATGGAATCAAAAATTCCTTGGGCAATTGTCTTCTTAACACCGATATCATCAGGAGCTAATGCGATATCGGGGAATCCACCTTCCTGAATATAATCCAAGAATAGCTCATCTTTGTTTTTATCGATATTTTTAAATTCAAGATATTCCTTAAAGGAAAGGGGAAAAACTTCTATTTCAACATAGCGTCCAGCGATCAAAGTAGATATCTCGCCAGAAAGTAACGAAGCGTTTGAACCGGTTATGTAAATATCGCAGTTAAAATCTACCCGAAAACTATTAATAGCTTTCTGCCAATCGGTAACCTTTTGGATTTCATCGAAAAATAAATATTTCTTATCTTTGCTATCTCCAACCCAACTAGCTACGTAATCATAAAATTTGTTAGAGGTTTGGTATTCTTCAAATTTTAAGGATTCAAAATTAATCGAAAGAATATTATTATTCGTTATTCCTCGTTTAGTCAAAGATTCGCGATACATTTTTAAAATAAAAGTTTTCCCGGAACGTCTAACGCCTGTTACAACTTTTACAAATCCAGTATCGAAGAATGAATTTAATTGATCTATGTATTTTTGTCTTATTATCATATTGACACCTCACAATTACATAATAACAAAAGTTTTTAAACTTTACAAACAAAAACTGTACAAATTAAAAAGTTTTTAAACTTTAAGTTTAAAAACTTTTATTTTGGTTATTTTTTAGCAGCTTTTTTATTTGTTAAGAAGAGAGCTGGGATGACCATTACGACACAAAGAGCAAGAGCGACTACGAAGCCAGCGTTATAGGCACTTGCCATCACTTCGACGCTTGGTTTTTGGTTAGCGATTGAGATGCTGACGATTGTAGCCAACACAGCTGAACCAAAGGCACCACCGATGTTTTGGACGATCCGAGTACCGACAGATGCTTGCGAGATTGCTTGTTTTTCCATACCTGTGTAAGAATCGGTCATCATTGGGATTGTCACGCCGCCGATACCGATACCGCGGATGAACAAGACAAGTGAAATCACGATTAGAGAAGCATCAGGGCCGAAGAATGTGAAGGGAATTGTTCCGATTACAGCGATTGCTAGGCTGATCAACGTTACGTTGCGAGCGCCGACTTTGTCGACCATTTTACCAATCAATGGGCGGGCAACTAACATCCCAACACCTTGAGGGATCAACAATAGGCCAGCGTACAACACGTCGAAACCTTTAACGTTTTGGAAGAAGAGAGGAAGTAGCATCATTGGGCCGTTTGTTGCGATTCCAGCTAGGAATAGGCCGACACTTGCCGCACTGAAGTTTTTGACTTTGAAGAGTTTCAAAGGAAGGATTGCGCGGTCGCCGCGGATAGCTGCGTAGATGATGTAGGCGATTAAAATTGCGACACCAGCGATGACGAAAGTGATTGTTGATGAGTTGTTAAAGGTGTGATCTTTGGCTGCTTCAGTGATTCCGTAGATTAGGCTGGCAGATGCTGCACCAAGTAGCGTGATACCGATGAAGTCGAATTTTGCTTTGACGTTTGATGGGACGAAGTTTGGCAATTTCCATGCCATCATGATGATTGCGATGATGCCGACGGGAACGTTGACGAAGAATAACCATCTCCACGAAACGAATTGGATGATTAGCGCGCCGATGACTGGGCCTAAGATTGGGCCAAGCATAGTCGGTAGGCCGATGACAGAAATGAGGCGACCCATGTAGCCTTGGCCAGCGATTTCAACGATAAGCGTCATCACAAGCGTCATGATGATCCCAGCGCCGATCCCTTGCACGACGCGGAAGAAGACCATCGATGGGATGCTCCAACTCAACCCGCAGGCAATTGAGCAAATCAGGAAGATGACGTTTGCGCCGATCATTAGGAATTTGCCGTTGAATTTTTGAGCGGCCCAACCAGCGATTGGAACAGTTATGGCGATTGATAACACGTAACCGGTGATAACCCATTGAATAGCAGAAAGGCTAGCTCCGAAGTCGCGGCTCAAGTGGTTGATAGCGATGTTGACCATCGTTGAATCAAGCATTGGCATAATTGCGCCAAGGACTAAGATCCAAGCGGCGTTCATAATGTTTTTAGGAATTTTTTCTTTTTGCGGTTTAGCAGTTTTTGCAGACATAATATTCGCTCCTTTTCTTAGTTACGTTTTGTAACTTACGAAAACTATTATACACCCATAAGTTACAATGTGCAACTAAAAATAAAAGTTCTTAATAATTTGCTATAAACTTTAATTATCTATAAAAAGCCCTAGTCGCATCCAAGCCGATTTTTAACTAATTCAGGCATCGAATCAGTTAAAAATCGGCTTGGATGCGACTAGCAGAATATACAAAGAAAAAGCACCCGCTAGGCGAGTGCATTTCTGGTGAAGTTCTGACAGTTTAATAAAGTTGTCTCGATCACATTCGATATCGAATCGGAAATGTTCTCGACGGTGATACCTAGACGTTTGGCTGCATTTAAATCAATATAGCGACATATTCCGCGAGTGCAGATATATTCAACTCCGAATTTTTTAAGTTTAAGTAAAATTGATTCATTGACTAAAGCAGTCGAGCTAACGCTGATACATTGACAGCCAGTTGCCAGGGGTGCGGTTACTTCGTCGAGGTTTGCGACCGTTGCGATTGGCACGACACCGTAGCGTTCAGACAATTCAACGAACTGCTCGTTTTCCTCGATATCACAGCCATAAATTGTTATAATATTATTAGGCATAATTTTTTCCTCCTTTACTTTATACGATAATTCTATCAAATGAAACTTAAAGTAAAGTTACTTAAATTATTAAATATTTTCAAAAACAGTTATCTACTATATAAAGCAACAAAATTTAATTAAACAATTAACGGTTCGAAAAATCTTTGAATTTCACAAACCCTGAAATGCGAATTCGTTTGTTATACTATGTTTAGGATTTAGAAAAGGAGTCGAAATATGAGAAATAAAAAAATTAAATGGTTAGACACTCTCAGAGTATTAGGGCTAGTAATGGTACTCGCGTACCACTTGCTACCATCAAACGTCCACATCTTCAAAGGTGGATTCATCGGAGTTGACATCTTCTTCGTCTTATCGGGATATTTGACGACAGCATTAATAGTAGAAAAACTTCCAGAATTCGATTTGTTCGGCTTCTTCGCCAAACGCATCCGCAGGTTGGTTCCGCTTCTATTATTTATGGTCGGCACATCATCGGTAGCACTATTGGGACTGCCCGGCGACTTCCGGAGCGGCTTGCTCAAACAAGTAATGGCGGCAATTGCCCAGTGTACCAACTACTATGAAATCGCGACCGGCGGATCATACGGCTCGAGCTTCTTCGCCCACATCTTCATCCACACGTGGACTTTGGGGGTTGAATTCCAATATTACATTCTTTGGGCAATTATCATAGCGTTCATCGCTTTGTTCGTTCGCACCTCAGATGCAGCGCGTCGCATCATCGCACCACTTGCCCTTGTTTTGGCAATTGGCAGCGCAGTTCTGATGGTAACTGGTTCGACGGCGATTGCGGATACGCATAATTTCACTGATGTTTATTTCGCTTTGCAAACGCACGGATTTACGGTGATGATGGGTAGCGCGATTGGTGCGTTCCTCGGAACGAAGCCGAAGCAAATCGAAGCCGGAGCGGTTGGAGCGATCTTGCCGATCACAGCAGGTTTGGGGCTGGTTGGACTTGCCCAGGTCTTGAGATTTGACGAACTTTCTACTTATCATTACGGTTTGATTTTGACGTCGGTTCTGACGAGCGTGATTATCGTGACTGTTCTGAAGTTTGGTCAAGGGACGAAGACGAGCGAATGGTTTATTATTGAATATTTCAGCAGTCGATCGTACGCGATTTACCTATTTCACTGGCCGATTTCGGTGTTGCTAAAAGATTACGCACAGGTTAATAATTATTCGAATCAATGGATTTTGATGCTTGCGACATTGCTTTTGACTTTGATTTTTGCAGAGATTGGATATCTGGCTTTCGGATCGGTTCACGAGTGGAAACCAGCGCAAGTTATGACGAGTGGAGTTGTTGTTGTGATGCTAGCTTCATCATTATTTGTGGCTTTAACGTCACCGCTAGTGAGCGCAACAGAACTAGATTTGAATGCGAAAACACGGACAAGTGCGATTTCAAACTTAGCACCTTACTGTAAAGATATGGGGACGTTCGTTTCGAAAAGTCCAGTGGTCGATCACGATCATCCGGAATTGCTTCCTAACCCTGAAAAATTTAGCAATTATTCACACATGGCTGATCAAGCTAGGTTGTTAGTCGGTGATGAATCACACGTTGATAAAACGACGATGACAATTATCGGAGATTCGGTAACGAACATTACTTCTAACCGTTTGCGTAGCACCATTCCAGGACTTATTGTTGATGCGATGGGTAACCGGAAAATGGATGAAGGTCTAGCAGTTGTCGAAGATCTGAAATCACACGACGCTTTGCCTCATACGATTGTAATTTCGCTAGGAACAAACATTATTTCGCAGGATGTTTCGAAAGATGCAGCGCTGAAAATAATTGATGAAGTTGGGCCTGGTCACAACATAATTTTTGTAACTGGTTACGGTATCGGATACGGCGGGATGGCTAAATTTGCTGACTGGTTGCGCACGCTTCCGGATCAATACAGCAACGTAACGATTGCCGATTGGGCGGCCGCGATAGCGCCAATTGCCGAAAAAGATCGCAGTGCGATGACGAATGACGCGTTCCACCCGGGACGCCCGGATACGGAGCAGCTTTACGCGGATGTCGTGAAGGCGGCGATTGAGAAAGTGAAGGATAAATAATATGGGAAATAAAATACTTTGCGCACTGTTTGCAGTTGTAGTCGTGGTCGGAGGCCTATTTGCCTTCGGCGGAATCGAAACGACGGCAAGTCACACGGTGCAAAACGACTCGCTACCGGCGGGAGAAACTTACAGTGGGACAGTCGTGAGCGGCGAACCTTCAGGCGAAGGATCGTTGACTTTGGAAGATGGAACGACTTATGAAGGGCATTTCAAAGACGGAATGCTTGAAGGTAAGGCGAACATTAAATTCAAAGATGCAGCAGTTATCGTGGCTGAGTTTAGAGATAATGTCGTGGTCGGCGATGCTCAGGTCACTGATAGCAACGAAGATACGTTCGATGGCCCGTGGGGCAAAAACGGACCGCACGGCGAGGGTGAAATCAAGTCGCCAGAAGGCTGGGGCTTGAAGGGCGATTTCGATTTCGGCTCGGTTAAGAGCGGGACGTTCACTTATCAGGACGGATCTAAATATACTGGCGAGTTCAAGAACGGCGTGGCCGAGGGCAAAGGGACTTACACCGATGCGAAGGGCTGGAGCTATGAAGGTCAGTTCTCGAAAGGGCTTCGTCAAGGCGAAGGGACATTAACTTTGGCTGACGGCCAAAAGATTTCGGGCAATTGGGATGCCGATGAGCCTAAGTAAAAAAATAAAATTCCTTTTTTTGCCGATTTGGGACATTTCACCGTGTGAAATGTCCCAAATCGGCATTAAAATGAACATTTTGTTTTTAGCTACGCTTTTGATAAGCGAATAATGCTAAAGGAGCGAAAATTGCAAGGATAATTAACGCGCCAACGATTGTGTACCAGAAGTCGCCGTTGATTGTCGCGTGGTCGAGTAGCGAACGCATAGCAGTAATCAGGTGCGATACCGGATTCCAAGTAGCGAAGATTTTAAGCGCCCAAGGTAGCGTTTCAACTTTGACGAAAGCATTCGACAGGAAAGTCACAGGGAACAAGATCATCATCGAGAAGGCAGACACAGTACCAGCGGTGCGCACGACACAAGCGACCCAAACGAAAATCCAACTCATACAACAAGCGACGAAAACCATAAGTAGTCCAGCAAGTAACGTCCCACCTAAACCACCAGCAGGTCGATAACCAATCGCCATACCGGCGAAAATAGTAACTGAAGTCGCGATCGAATAGCGGAAAAAATCAGTGATCATAGAGCCGACAAGCGGTGCGATTCGGGCTATCGGCAAAGTTTTGAACCGAGCGAACACGCCTTTGTCCATATCTTCACGAAGTTGGACGCCGGTTGAGATACTTGCCATAATGACGGTTTGGGCGAGGATGCCGGGGATGACGATGGGCAGATAGGCCACGAAGTTTCCTGAGACGGCGCCGCCGAAGATGAAGGTGAACATGAACATAAAGAGGATCGGTTGGAGCGTGATGTCCACGAGTTGTTCAGGGACGCTTTTGATTTTGAGGAAGCCGCGGTAGGCGAAAACGAGGCATTGTTTGATGGTGGCACGCAAGCCGATATGATTTTTGAGAGTTGTCGTTGTCATTTATTCTTCTCCTTCTTCGACTTCGATATGGTCGCCCGTAATGGTTAAGAACACGTCATCGAGCGTGACAGCGCCATCGACCGAATCTTTGAGCTCCTGCGGAGTGCCTTCGGCGATAACTTTTCCGTGATCGATAATCGCGATGCGATCGGCAAGTTGATCCGCCTCATCGAGATATTGGGTAGTTAAGAGGACAGTCGCTCCGCGTTTGACTTGGGAGCGAATTGTCTCCCACATTTGGTTGCGGGTACGGGGGTCAAGTCCGGTCGTTGGTTCATCTAAGAAAATCAGGTCAGGTTGTGCGATAAGGGAAGCTGCGAGGTCTAAGCGCCGGCGCATCCCGCCTGAGAATTTTTCGAGCGGGCGATCAGCTGCTTCAGTCAAGCTAAATTCTTCGAGTAAGTCTTTAGCTTTTTGTTTAGCATCTTTTTTAGATAAGCCTAAAAGTTGACCGAAGATAACGAGGTTTTGCATTCCGGTTAAACCTTCATCGACCGAGGCGAACTGGCCGGTTACACCGATTAATTGGCGGACGATAGCTCCTTCTTTAACGATGTCGTGGCCGAAGATTTTGGCTTCGCCCGATGTCGGTTTTAATAAGGTTGCAAGCATATTGATCGTTGTTGATTTTCCAGCACCGTTTGGGCCGAGCACACCGTAGATTTGGCCGGCTTCGACTTTGAGGTTGACGCCGTCGACGGCTACGTTGTCGCCGAATTTTTTGACAAGGTTATTTACTTCGATTGCGTAAGTCATATTACTCTCCTTCTATTTCTTCGAGGTCTTTTTTGAGTTGCTCGAATTTGGCAAGTACCGCCGCCATTTTTTCGGGATTATTTTGTTTCCCGATTTTTTTCAGCGGTTCCATCAACCCCATCATTAATGGACGTAATTCTCTTTGCATATTAACAGCGCCACCGCGATTAGCGAATTGTTTAATGAATAATTTTTTGTGATGTTCGCCGATTGTGCGGCCTTCATCAGTTAGGCTGTAACGTTTTTTATCGCCTTCTTCTTCGGTGACGGTGACCAAACCTTTTTCTTCAAGTTTAGTTAAAGCTGGATAAATTGATCCAGGTGAGGGGCGCCACATACCTTGCGTTTTTTCTTCAATCGAGCTCATGATTTCATAGCCGACTTTGTCACCATCTAGTAAGACAGATAAAACTGCCGGTTGGATCATTCCGCGGCGAGCACGGAAACCACCGCGCATTTCAAATTTTTCTCTTCCAATCATAATTATTTCCTTCTTTCGTTTTTAGTTAGCGATATATCGCGTTCAACAAATTAATTATATCACGATATATCGTTATAGCACAAAAAGATATATCGTTATCTTAATAATTAACGATATATCGATATAATAAAATCCCCAAACCTTTACAGTTAGGGGATTTAGCGTATTTATTAAGTTTTAAAGTTTAAGCCCAATTGCCATCGCGGAAAAGCGGAACGACCGTTCCGTCGGTCTTAAGCGCATCGATATTCAGCTTCGCCGATCCGACCATAAAGTCGCTGTGCGTCTGCGAACTATTCAAACCGTGCTCGGCAAGTTCCTCTTCGGACATTTCGCTACCACCGGTAAGGTTATCCGAATACGAATCGCCAAGTGCTAAGTGGCAAGAAGCGTTTTCGTCGAATAAAGTCTCGTAGAAGACAAGTCCGGTATTCGAAATTGGTGAATCGTGCGGTACCAAAGCGACTTCACCTAAAGATTTAGCACCTTCAGATTCAAGTAAAACTTCGAGAACATCTAGACCTTTGGTAGCCGAGAAGTCGATGACTTGCCCGTCTTTGAAAGTTAATTTCAGGCCTTCGATGACCGAACCGTTGTAAACTAGCGGTTTAGTCGAGGCGACGTGACCGTTGATCCGGCGGTTATCCGGAGCGGTCCAAACTTCCTCAGAAGGAATATTTGAGATGAACTCTTTGCCGTTGTCGGCAGTTGCCAAGGCGGTCGTCCAGATGTGGCCTTTTGGCAAACCGATCGTTAAGTCAGTTTCATCAGAATAATAGTGCAGCGAATCGTAGGCAGCATCGTTGAGTTCTTTCGCTTTGATGCTAGTGAATTCGATGTGTTTTTTCCACGCCGCAATCGGGTCGGCTTCGTAAACGCGAGTTGCCGCAAAAAGTGCGTCCCAAAGCGCGTCGACTTGCTCTTCTTCAGTGGCAAGTTCCGGGAAAACGAGCGCTGCTTGTTCAGGAGAAGCAGCTACAACGATGGTCCACGGGAAGTGATGACCCATCGATTTCTCGCGCATCGGTTTACCGAATTCTTTATATGCCTCGCGGCGCAGGGCGAATTTTTCAGGTGGAATACTAGCGAAGGCAGCAGGGTCGCCTGAGATGACACCGACCGAGGCGTAGTCGCTTTCGAGTAAGTAATCGCGTTTAGCGAATTGGTAGGGGTGGGGTGGTTGGCTTAATTTTTCATCGGATGAATATTCCATCATAAGACGGTATTCTGTGTCATTAATCCAATTGATTAAGACTTCATCAGCTCCAGCGATGTAGGCTTCTTCAGCTAACGCTTCGCCCAGCGGTCCTTGCGTGATTTCCAGGCTGAGTTCCACCACTTGCCCGGGTTGGACGTTGATTCCGTATTTGATCATTAATTGCGCGTATTTGCGCAGGTTTTCTTTGAAGTTTGGTAAAGTCATTTCGTTTTCTCCTTGAATAGTAAAAAATCCTCACGAGGAGGATTTAGTTATTTATTGTAGATCTTCGGACCTTTGCGCATGTTGTTGCGCGTATTTTTCGGCTCAGGCATTTCTTTCGAACGGCCACCACCCTGTTTATTCTTGATAATTTCAAGCATTTTCTCTTTTTGAGACATTTATCGATACCTCCTAACGTGTATATCTATATTATAGCACATTTGGCAAGTGAGCGAAAATTTAACGAAAATATGTAAGATATCCGAAAAAAAGGATATGCAAAGCGCATATCCTAGTTTAAAGGTAGAGTCACAGTGGCGATGAATTGGTCGCCGTCGATTTCGATGGTCAGGGTGCCGTTCATATTTTCGAGCAAGTATTTCGCGATGTAAAGACCAAGGCCGTTACCTTCGACTTTGCGCGATCGGTCGCCTTGAACGAATTGTTCGGTCAATTGTTCGCCGGTTACTTCCGGAATAACATTAGAAGTATTGCGGATTTTGATTTTTGCGATTTCGTTTTCTGCTATTACGTCAACGAAAACTCGAGTATCAGGTTTCGCATATTTGATGACGTTACCTAAAAGGTTTTCGAGAACGCGGTAAAGTTGTTCACCGTCACTTGCCACGAAAGCGTGGTCGATGTTGTCGACATATTCGAGACCTTTTTCATTGAAAAGGGAATCAAAGTCGCCAGCGATTTGGCCAAGCAATTCGGCTAAATCGATTTTTTGAATATTTATTTTGACGTTTCCAGTACCTGCTTTCGAAGCCTCAAGTAGGTCGCCAATCAGTGATTTCAACCGATTAGAAGTTCGCTTCAACACTTCGACATAGCTATCCAATTCCTCGTTTTCGATAGACAAACGATCAATTAAATCAACGTAATTAATTATCGAAGTTAGCGGTGTCCGGATGTCGTGCGAAACGTTCGCGATTAGCTCGGTTTTGAAACGCTCAGCCTTGATTCGCTCTTCAATTGCCTGTATTTCTGCTTCTTCCATGATGGCAAGTTCGCGGATTGAGCGGGCACGGAGGCGAACGATCGAAGTGCCGAACCACAGGAGAACGAAAGTGCACATGGCAGCTAGGATGGTGAAGATAAACCAGTCAGGACGGTTATTAGCGTGGCCGATGAATTCGAGCAGGGCGAAGCAACTTGCCCCCGAAACGACGCAGATTCCGGTATAGTTTAGCCGGGTGAACCAATTGCCCATCAGGTTTTTCGCGTTGTACCAGTAGAGACAGCCGAAGGCGCAGAAGGCGACGAAGCCAATGAGAATGTAGATGGTCGTCGGCTGGAAGGTGTAGGTGTTCCCGAAAATCGGGAGCGTTATCCCCTGCCAAGAGGGGTGAACGGAATTGAAAACACCGGAAGTCATCGAGCCGCTATTGATTTCGTAAACCGTGCCAGAGCCGCTCGCAGGGGCCGATGCTCTAGCGGGATTGATGACTGCATAGGCCGTGAGGAAAAAAATCACACCACAGGCAAGTCGAGTCAGCGGGTTGCGGAGGATTTTTTGGATCATATTTTGACCACCTTGTAACCAAGGCCGTAAACAACTTTCAAGTATTTAGGTTCCTTGGGGTTGGCTTCGATTTTTTCGCGGATATGGCGGATGTGAACGGATACTGTTTTATTCGTATCGAATGCCGGTTCTTCCCAGACCGATTCGTAGATATGTTCACTCGAGAATACCGAATCGAGGTGCGACGCCATTAGTTTCAGGATATTGTATTCGAGTGCCGTTAGGTCGACAGTTTCGCCGTCAAGGGTCACGAGTTTTTTGTTGTCATCGACGACTAGGTCGCCAGTTTGATAGACGTTTTTCCCCGTTTCGATTTCGCCGGTCACGCCGCCGAGTTTCGAGTAGCGTCTTAACGCCGATTTCACGCGGGCGAACAGCTCGCCAGGAATGAAAGGTTTCGTGATATAATCATCGCCCCCCATTTCAAGTCCTAAGATGCGGTCGGAATCTTCGGTTTTCGCACTCAGGAAAATAATCGGCACGTTCGAGAATTCGCGGATTCTCACAGCTGCCATAATCCCGTCTAAGACAGGCATCATTACATCCATCAAAATCAACTGAATATCCTCTTTTTGTGCGATTTCGACGGCTTCTTTCCCGTTTTCTGCCTCGACAATATCGTAGCCAGCGCCCGTCAAATAAATCTTCAGCGCGCCCCGGATATCGGCGTCATCATCGCAAATCAGCAATTTAAATTTGTCCATTTTTTTATCCTCAATCTTCATCATAATTATCTCCCTTTCATTGTAACATGATAAGTATAATTTTAACAAATAAAATCAAAGTTTCGAGTGGGCGAATTTCTAAGATTTTTCGCTCCTTAATAAAATCCGCCGTTTTTGCGTTGCTCGCCGTTTTGTGGTATCATTACTGTGGTGCCAAACCCAGAGGAAGATGTCTCGTTGGTGCGCTTCGTGCGCATTTGGAAAACGAGATGTGCTTCCTCCTTTTTTATGGAGCGAAATGCGGGCAAGTAAAAAGCCGCCCGACGGGCGACTTAGTTATCAAGATTGTAAAGTTCGATTGCCGTTTGAAGGGCGTTGTCGAAGGTTTTGTAATTGCCGATGGCTTCGCCTTCGTATAGAAGGTGGAAGTTGTTCGCGTGTTCAACGATTGTCGCAAGGGGATGTTTACCGAAAGTGATTTCGACTGCATCGACCTCTTCGTCGTTGAAAGTGAAGCGGATATCGTCAAGTTTGACTTCGACGTTAGGAATTTTTTTCTTAGACATAGTTTTTACCTCGTGTTAATTAGTAACTCATTATACCATAAAATGTGATATAATACTATAAATTATTTGGGGGGTGGAAATTATGGAATATAATGAAATTATTTTGAAGTTGGCTGAAAATATCGTGATGGAGACTCCGCGTCTGCGCCTGCGCCCGGTTACATTGGCAGATGCCGAAGACATGTTTGATTACGCGACGGACTTGGAGATGACAAAATTTGTCTTTCCACCTCATGATTCAATCGAGAGTACCCGCGAAGCGATCGCTAATTTCTTTATGAAGAAACCGTTAGGCGCTTGGGGAATTGAGTTAAAAGATGAAAACAAATTTATCGGAACGCTCGATCTGCGCCCGCATGAAGGTAAACGTTTAGGAAGCTCAGAGTTCGGCTGGTCGATTAGCCATAAATATCAAAATCAGGGCTATGCGAGCGAGGCTTTGAGTCGAGTGCTTGAATTAGCGTTTAACGAGTTAGGACAAGAAGTGATTTTTGCGATTCACGACGTCGAAAATCCGGCTAGTGGGCGGGCGATGGCGCGTGCGGGCATGACGAAACGCGGAACGGTTGTTAAATGGCAATCATCTGCAAATCTCGAAGGTTTGCGCGACTTTGATGCGTGGCAAATCACCCGTGATGAATTTTGCGAGTATAAACTCGCTAAAAAAGACTAAAATCAAGACGATTTTGTCGAGTTTATACTCGCAAAAATACGAAAAGTAAATTAACGACGAAAAAGGGTTCCCGCGACGAGCGGGAACCCTTTGACTTGCCTACTTCGCGTAATCGATTGCTCGAGTTTCGCGGGTGACTGTGACTTTGATGTGACCTGGGTAGTCAAGGCCGTCTTCGATTTTTTTCTTGATATCGTGAGACAGCTTGATAGCTTCGAGGTCGGTAACTTTCTCAGGGTTGACGATAACGCGGACCTCGCGACCGGCTTGGATCGCAAAGCTTGAATCGACACCTTCAAAGCTGTTAGTGATGCTTTCAAGGGCTTCAAGACGTTTCGTGTAATTGCCAAGAGTTTCGCTACGCGCACCAGGGCGGGCAGCACTCAAAGCGTCGGCAGCAGCGACCAAGACCGAGATGGCATTAGTAGCTTCAACGTCGCCGTGGTGAGAAGTGATCGAATTAACGACAATCTCGTTTTCTTTGTATTTCGCGGCAATTTCCGCACCGATTTCGACGTGCGAACCTTCGATTTCGTGGTCGATGGCCTTGCCGATGTCGTGCAGGAGACCAGCACGTTTGGCAAGTTGAACGTCTTCGCCGATTTCGGCAGCTAGGATACCAGTCAACTTAGCCACTTCAATCGAGTGGTTAAGCGCATTTTGACCGTAAGAAGTACGGAAATGCAGGCGACCTAGGAGTTTAATTAACTCAGGGTTAAGAGTCGGGATGCCAAGCTCGAACGCGGCTTGTTCCCCATAATCGCGAATGCGTTGATCGATCTCTTTACGAGCTTTCTCAACAGTTTCCTCGATGCGAGCTGGGTGGATTCGGCCGTCAGTCAACAGCGATTCCAAACTCATTCGGGCAATTTCGCGGCGAATCGGATCAAATCCAGAGAGAACCACTGCTTCCGGCGTATCATCGATAATCAAATCAATACCAGTCAGAGTTTCAAGCGTCCGGATGTTACGGCCTTCACGACCGATGATGCGACCCTTCATTTCGTCATTCGGAAGAGAGACAACTGAGATAGTTGTTTCGCTAACAGTGTCAGCAGCCGAACGTTGAATCGCAAGCGTCAACAGCTCTTTAGCCTTGCGGTCAGCCGTGTCGCGGGCTTCGTCTTCAGCATTCTTGATCATGATACTTACCTCGCTGGCAAGTTCATCCTCGGTTTGCTTCAAGATTAAAGCGCGAGCTTCGTCTTTCGAAAGCGATGAAATACGGTGTAGTTCTTCGTTTTGTTGTTCAATAAGTTTTTCAACTTGGTCTTCACGCTGTGCTAGATTTTCTTGTTTTTTCGCAAGATCATCCAATTTAGAGTCAAGCGAGATTTCACGTTTACTAATGGCTTGATCTTTGTTATCAAGCGTTTGCTCTTTTTGCAAAATGCGAGCTTCATTAGTTTTTACTTCATCTCGACGATCTTTTAAATCTTTTTCGACTTCATTGCGGTATTTTTGGGCAAGTTCTTTCGCTTCCAACTCAGCATCGCGAAGGACGTGTTTAGCGTCTTTGGCAATTTGAGCTGATTGTTTTTCGGCTGATTTAATGATTGAATCAGCTGAAACTTGCGCGCGATCTTGTTCGGCTTTCAATTCAGCGGCTGCTGAATTTTTACCGATAACGCGACCGATAATAATACCAACGATTAAAGCTATAACAGCGAGAACACCTAATGCAATAATTAATGTCATTTGCAGTAGATAATCCTTTCGTTAATAAATTTTCAAAGTTCAAATATCAAAAAATGATATTGTGATTATTTTAACATACATAAGAAGAATAGTCAAATTCTATTGCCAAATTACCGAAAAATGTAGTAAAATAATGGCAAGTTAAGATTGAGGGGAAATCATGGAAAAATTAGGAAAAATAATTAGCGGATTATTTTTAACAATTTGTTTGGTAGTTATTCTAGGAGCGTTAGGATTAATCGGCTATAAATTTTACGAAGATAACGAGGCGCAAAAGGAACAAAAAATCGTTATGCACGAGCTCGATGACCTGTCTAAAATCAGCGATTCAACGGCTAAATTAGAGGAGGAAGAGAGTGGTGGATTCCTTGATGATACCTTCGATTCTTCATGGGTGACGGAACTCGAAAAAAAACTCTCGGCAAGTCGGGCGGACATCGACGAAATTACGAATAAAAAAGTTGATAAAAAAGAATATTATCAATTTTATAAATCAATAAAAAAAGAATTAGATGCGATGAAAAATAAACTTGCCGCTCAGGAAGCAGTCAACAAGCTGTTCGATGCTCCTTTCTTAGTCGGAACAAAAGAAAATAATGATGTAATTATTTCGTTTAAAGTAAGCCAAGAAGAATTCGAAGCGGTAAAAAAAGATTATTATAAACCGGATTCAGATAATTTGTTCCAAATTAGTTTAAATAAAGGGATTGAACTTGCGGGTAAACAGTTCGAAGCCCAGCGTGATGCTGAGGAAAAAGTATCGGCGTTAATTGGTGAAGGAAAAATCGCTGAACCGGTCGATCGAGTAGCATATTTGTTAGCGCAAACTGCGGTAAAACAAGTAAAAAATAAATATACGCGCGACTCGCTCGAACAAACTTTAGCGGATGTCGGACAAGTGATGCATGATGAAGATGCCAAAGAGGAAGAAACACAAAATACGGACGATTCAGCAGCTCAGTAACACAACATATTGTAATATAAGCGAGATTAAAATCATTGTATTTTAATCTCGTTTTAATATAACTGTAATATTTCTCGCGCGCGAGAATGGTAAAATAAATTTATTATGTTGAAAAAAATCCTTATGGTTTTAACGCCATTATTACTCGCAATTATCTTGTTCATTCCAGCTACAAAAACGCAAAGCGACAGTGCTCCCAAAATCGTCGCAGACTCAGTGGAAGTTGCAGATTCTGTTGAAGAACCTGCTCCGGTCGAAGAAGATTCGACTGATTTAGAGCGGGCGCAGTGGGCACTTGCCAACTCTCGCCCCGGTCAGCTTTTAGATGAACATCCGCAAGGCACGACGATTACAGTTAGCGCCACGGCTTATTCGAGTGACCAGCACGACGCGCTCTGCGAGGGGACGATTACGGCGACAGGGCAAAACTTGCTCCAAAATCCGAATGCAATTGCCGTCGATCCGCGGGTTATCCCGCTGGGCTCGATTGTTTACGTCGAAGGCTACGGTTACGCGTATGCGAGCGATACGGGTGGCGCGATTAAGGGGATGCGCATCGATGTCCATTACCCGACGGTTAAGGAATGTTTTGCTTGGGGGCGGCGATCGACAAATGTAATTATTATCGCATAATGTGGTATAATTAGTGATATGGAAAAGAGATATAACACGTATGGCGAGATGCTCAAAGAGCGTTTTGGCCTTGAAAAAATATTTAAAGTTCCGATCGATGCAGGTTTTACCTGCCCGAATCGTGATGGCAAGTGTGGCACAGGTGGCTGCACTTTTTGTTCATCGACGGGAAGCGGCGACGCGATGGTGACCCACACGCGGGACTTGGTTGAACAGTTTGAAACACAAGTGGCGCGGCTGAAATTGAAATGGCCAAAGGCGCATAAATACATCGTTTATTTCCAATCGTTTACGAATACTTATGGAGATATCGCGGTGATTCGCGAGCGTTATGAGGCGATAATTAATCATCCTGATGTTATTGGGATTTCGATTGGAACCCGCCCTGACTGCCTTGCAGACGATGTGCTGGAATATTTAGCTGAATTAAATAAGCGATTTTATTTATGGGTTGAACTCGGTTTGCAGACGACGAACGACGAAACTTCTCGTCGTGTTAATCGGGGGCATGATTATCAGGTTTATGTTGAAGCGGCTGCTAAATTACGAGCTTTAGACATCAACGTTTGCGTCCATTTAATCAACGGACTGCCCGGCGAAGATCACGAACAGATGGTGGAAAACGTACGCCGAGTTGTCGCTGATAGCGATATTCAAGGGATAAAATTACATCTGTTGCACTTAATAAAAGGTTCACGCATTATCGATGATTATGAACGGGGCGAGCTGAAACTGATGCCAAGAGTCGATTATGTTAAGCTTGTGTGCGATCAATTAGAAATTATTCCGAAAAACATTATTATTCACCGTTTAACCGGTGACGCCCCACGGGATATACTTGTAGGGCCAATGTGGAGCTTGAAAAAGTTCGAAATTATGAATGCAATCGACACGGAACTTGCCCGGAGGGGCACTTGCCAAGGAAGCGGATTTTTATAAATTCGCTTTTTTCGTTTTTCGTGGTATAATAGAGTGTTACGTGATGGGCATATCCAAAAACTCAATTTGCCTCAAGTGTCCATATTTTCCATTTTTCAGCGTTATCCTTCTCGTCCCATGGACCACATGGAACTCGGCAGATGCCTTGATAAATGAAAAATATAAAAATTTGTGACAAAAGTAGTATCTGGATATACCCATAGATTTTTACGAGAAAGGCTAATTATGAAGTGGACAACACCTAAAAAAGTGATCGACGAAGCACGCGAGTTGATTGCTGAAGGAAATGTGTATTACATTCGAGCAGATATTCCACTCAAGGGATTCGTCGCCGAGGTATATGATACGCGCGTGAATCATGTTTTTCTCGATGGGACTCCTGTTGAGGATGACAATTGCGATTGCGAAACGTTTAAAACGCGCGGTTACTGCCGGCATATGATTGCGGCGGAGCTTGTGATCCGGAATGAGAAAAAGAGTCGGATTATTCGCGATAACCCTGATTTAGAATACGGAATGCCTTACAATCTGCGGTTAATTGCCGATGCGGAAGCGGAGAGCGAGCATGAAATTGAGGCGAGCGAACACGGGAACTACGATGATATTTTGGAGCGGATTATCGACCCAAACGACCTGGTCCCGGAGTTCCATGTTAATCTCGGGAATGAGTATCTTGAGGTTAACTTCGACATTAAAGGCATCAATTACGAGAACGTAAATTCCGTTCTTGAGAGCATACTCAAAGGCGAAAAATTCCATATTTTCAGCGATGGAAAGATTTTAGTGCTCGATCAAAAATATTATGAAGAGATGAACGAGACCTTGCAGTTTCTGCGAGACGAGTTGCGTCCGACGAACGAAAAAATTATCGTCGAAAAAAGCAAGATTTTCGAGCTTTCGAGCGCGATAAAACAGATTCATAACGTCGATTACGAGCAGGATGAGCGCTTCGAGCAGTTGCTTGATGAACTTGCCCACCCGTTCGAGCAGGATTTTGCGCTGCCGAAGGGTTTGGCCGTTGAGCTGCGTCCCTACCAAGCGGAAGGTTTCAAGTGGCTGAAGACGCTGAGTCGCAATAATCTTGGCGGGATACTTGCCGATGAAATGGGGCTTGGGAAGACTTTGCAGGTCCTGACGTACTTGCTGAGCGAAAAAGAAGAGCTCTTGGGCAAGTTTAAGCGCTCCCTAGTGGTCGCGCCGGCTTCGCTGATTTACAACTGGGAAGAGGAAATTGCGAAATTTACGCCCGGTTTGAAGGCGGTGGTCGTGAGCGGGACGAAGGAACAGCGGATGGCGCTCTTGGATGCGGCGGCTGAGACGGATATTGTGATTACGTCTTATGCGAGTCTGCGTCAGGATATCGAAGAATATAAAAAAGAGAAGTTTGAATATTTTATTATCGATGAAGCGCACAACTTGAAAAACGATTTGGCTAAGACTACGCGGGCCTTGTCGACTTTGCGGATCAAGCATCGTTTCGCGCTGAGCGGGACGCCGATTGAAAATCACGTCGGGGAATTGTGGAGTATCGTGCGGATTATTTTGCCGGGATTATTCCCCGCGAAGAAGCTGTTTAGGACGTTCGAGCACGAGAAAATTTCGAAGATGATTCAGCCGTTTATCTTGCGAAGAGATAAGACGACGGTTGCTTTGGATATTCCAGATAAGGTTGAAGTTAACCTCTATACGGACCTGTATGACGAGCAAAAAGAATATTATTTGGCGACTTTAGAAGCGATGAAGCGCGATTTTGGTGATATGGAAGAGGTGCCGTGGGCGCAGGTGCAGATGCACGTGTTGAGCGGGATTTTGAAATTGCGGCAGATTTGTTGCGATCCTAAGTTGATTGACCCTGAATACTCGGGGAGCAGTGCTAAGTTGGAGCAGCTGAAAGATTTGATCGGGATGATGAAAGAGAATGACTCTCGCGTTATTATTTTCTCGCAGTTCACGTCGATGTTGAATATAATTGCCGAAGATCTAGAGAAGATGGGCTTGTCGTACTACTATTTGAGCGGTTCGACACCGATTAGTAGCCGGCTTGAGATGGTTGACAATTTCAACGAGGGTAAAAAGGATATTTTCCTGATTTCCCTGAAGGCCGGGGGTACGGGACTGAATATTACAGGGGCGAACACCGTTATCCTGTATGATATTTGGTGGAACCCGAATGTCGAGGAGCAAGCGTTCGCGCGGGCTCACCGGATTGGGCAGACGAAAACGGTCGAGATTATTCGTTTAATCGCAAAGGATTCGATCGAAGAGAAGATTTTGCGTTTGCAAAATGATAAACGCCAAGTGTTTAGCGATATTATTAGTGGGCAGAGCGTTAAACCGCGCCTGACTAAGGAAGATATCAAAGAAATTTTAGGATTTTAACCGTTAGACCGGCTCTTAGGGGGTCGGTTTTTTTGTGCTAATCGCTTTTAAGCCGTTTTTTAGGCATTTCGAGGTCTGAAATGCCTAAAAAACGGCTTAAAAGCGATTAGGGAATTGTGATATAATATTAGTTATGAAAAGATATTATGGATTTGCATTTTTATTATCGATTTTAATATTGGGCGGAGCGCTCGCGAGTATAGGTGTTTACTGGGGTGGACCTTACACGGTTTTAGCGAGCGACTCTTTTGCGCAGTTCTCAAACTTTCACGCGGCGTTTAATAATTTTCTACACGGGAAGCAAGGAGCATTATTTACAACGCATGCGTCGCTAGGGATAAACTTTTTATCCCTATACAGTTATTATTTAGGCGGATTTTTCACGTTCCTTGTAGTGTTTTTTAAAAATTTTGACATCCCAAATGCACTATATTTAATTACGTTATTAAAATTTGGTGCGATGGGGCTGAGTGCTTATTTTTACATCGATAAAACCTTTAAATTAAATCGAAATATAAAATTGGGTTTAGCTTTATGTTATCCGTTCTGCGGTTTTATCATCGCCCATCTCGAGTTGATAATGTGGCTAGACTGCTTTATCTACTTACCTCTGATTATCTATGCAATCGATAAAAGTCGGTTCAAATTATTATTCGGACTATTTATTTTAGCAATTTTTTCCAACTTTTATTTCGCTTATATGATAATGATATTTGCGACGCTTTATTATTTATTAAAATGCAAAATTAATTGGCGTTATTTCTTCGTCTTGATCGGGAGTGCTTTGGCAAGTAGCGTCTTCCTACTGCCGGTCGTTCTCGATATAAAAAATAACGGTGAAAAATTTTCTGGGTTTAAAAGGTTGCTGCACGAAGACGCTGGCCCTTTGGATATAATAATCAAGAATACGGTAGGCGGATTCGATACTACTAAATATCACTCGCTAACGTTCTTCTATGCTGGATTATTTGTTTTTATTTTATTAGTATATTATTTCGTTAATAAAAAAATTAATTTACACGAAAAAATAACGAGTGGAATTTTAATTGGCGGATTAATTATTAGTTTTTATTTCGAACCATTAAATCTATTATGGCAAGGAATGCACGAGCCGATTATGTTTCTGAGTCGCTTTACTTTCCTATGGAGTTTTCTAGTTATTATGTTAGCGGCTAGGGCGCTCGAAGATCCTGATTATTTAATGTTAGCAAAAATCTCAGGAATATTATTTTTAATTTTCGGATTAGTTTATTTATTTGTTCATAAGAAATATTTGAATATTGGAAATGAATCAGTCACTTTGATCTTCCTAGCTTTGTTTGGGGTGCTATGTTTCTTCTTTTACAAAAAAGAAATAAACGAAAAAATATTTCCGCTATTAATTTTACTCGTAATAGTCAGTGAATTAAGCGTTAATGCACTAGGTGCTGTCAATGGAATCAAACAGGAATGGGTCTTTAGCGGAATAGGAGCTTATACTAACGAACGGGCGAGCATTGGGCGGTTAGTAGATAAGACCAAAAACGATGAACTATACCATTTAGAAAACCTAGATCCAATATCAGCAAATGACTGCTTTAATTTTGGTTACTCTGGAATTTCAATGTTCTCGTCGATTCGCAATCGGCATTCATCGGATTTATTAAATAAATTCGGGTATAAATCAAAAGGAACTAATCTAAATATTAGATATAAAAATAATACGATTTTAGCGGATGCATTATTCAATATCAAATATAATATCGACAACAAACCAATTAATAAAAGTGGATTTAAATTAACGAAGCATAAAGCGCCTGTTGCACTAGATGGAACGCCGGATAAATGGAAACTTTATGAAAATGAAAATGCGCTTGGAGCGGCTAATTTAGTTGATGAAAGCGTCTTGAAGACTAAGATTATCGCTAATGATAACATAATGAATCAACAGAATTTATTGAATGCAATGGCGCAGACTAATTACAATTATTTCAGTTTTGAAAAATTACAAAACCAAAAGGTAACATCGGTTGCGAAAAATACTGAAAAAAATAATGTAATGAATTTAAAAGCTTTCAACAAAACAACACCTATGACTTTGAGTTATGATTACACAACAACGCCAAATGTGCAGAATTATTTAAGCTTATTTTTCACTAATGGTGATATCGCAGATACGGATGTAACCATTGAAGTTTACAGACCGGATGGAACTCCAGAGAGTGAAACTAACCCTATAATAAAAGGAACCTATGAAGCTGATGTCGATGGACAGTATTTCGATTTAGGGACAACTAGCCAACCTGAAACGTATAAAATAATTATTAATTTTAATGGCGCGAAAAAATTATCGGTAATTAATCCGCAAATACTTAAATTAAATACTGAAAGTTTAGCGTATGCTGCTAAACGTGTAGAAAAATTATCAGTAAAAATAAAAAATGGTTTTGAAATAAAAACTAATAATAAAAATAATAAATTATTATTTACAACAATTCCAGATGACGGAAATTTCACTGCTAAAATTGATGGTAAAAAAGTTAAAATAACGCCATATCAAAATGCGCTATTAGCCGTTAAAGTCCCTGCTGGAAAACACACTATAAGATTTACCTACTTGCCAAAAGGCCTAGAAATCGGTGCGATCATCTCGAGCGCAACGTTAGGAATATTTATCCTAATGAGGAAAAAACTATGAAAATATTAACGACTGATGAAAGAATAAATAATATTCTAAAAGAAATTACGAATCACGAAATAATTTATAATAATTATGAGGGATTAAGTTATGTCGAAAAAGCATTAGAATTAGCAATTAAATTAAATCGAAAAGAAGTCGATTTTGTAATAACGGGTTGCAGTTCGGGGCAAGGGATGATGCTAGCGCTAAATGCTCTTCCGGGCGTGATTTGTGGATTTGCACCAACTCCAATCGATGCTTATTTGTTCGGAAGAATTAATAACGGAAATGCCATATCAGTTACGCTAGGAGAAGAATACGGCTATAAAGGAATAGATAATTTAAGAGAAACGTTAAAACAATTATTCAACGGAGAATTCGGTACGGGATGGCCTGAAGAACACGCTGAACGAAAACGCGTGGACGCACAAAAAGTAAAAGAATTAAAAGAAATAAGCTCGAAAAAATTCGAAGAAATATTACCGGAATTAAAAAAATTACTGGGTATATAATCAGTTACTGTTTTTTAAGGCGTTTTTTAGTGATTTCGAGGATCGAAAGCACTAAAAAACGCCTTAAAAAACAGTAGGGCCATTTAAACCAATAAAAAATCGTTAGCCAAATAATTGGTTAACGATTTTTATGTTATTCAGCTTCGTCGGCTTTAACTTTTTGGCGAACCATTTTAGCTAAAATACGCGCAAAACCTAAGGGGTTCTTGTAGCCGTGTTCAAAGTAGAAGTCGGTAAACTCGATATCCTCGATGCTCATCCCTTGGTCAATCGCAAGAGAAACGATGTTCACATAAGGCGAAATGTCGACAGAACCGAGAACTTGGAAACCTAAAATCTTGTGCGATCCGTGTTCGTAAACGAGGTTCATCGCCGAATAGAGGTCCGAATTTAGATAAGTATTCGTGCACATCACGCTGTCGACATTGTAGCCATTCGCAACTGCATCTTTTTTTGTAATCCCAGTCGTCGCAATGAAGTATCGCTCCATATTGAATTTATAAGTACCCTGAGTTGGGGCGATTTTACGGTCAAAGCCTAAAATATTCAATGCAGCAATCTCACCTTGTCGAATCGCGTCACTAGCGTGCGGGTTATAAATATTTTCATCGAGCAAATTCAGATAAGTCGTCGAACAATCGCCGATCGCGAAAACATCTTCTTTTGAAGCGTGCATATATTCATCGACGAGAATTGCGCCACGGTCACCTAAAGTCAACTGGCCGCTGACCAAGTAACTATCGGGGTGCAAGCCGACTGACATAATCACGCCATCGCCAGTCAAAGTGTCGCCCTTGTCGGTCGTCACCGTGATACTCGGTTTTTTCATAAATCCACTTTTGTGCGTTTCGTAGTGAGTCGCCCGCGTGTGGAGTAAAACTTTGATTCCCTCGAGTTCAAGCTGTTTCTCGATGTGCTCGGCCACTTCGGGATCGAGATAGCGGTCTAAAACATACTCGTTCGATTGAATAATCGTTACTTCGATCTTCCGATTGCGAATGATCCGCGCCATTTCGACGCCGACTAAGCCGCCGCCCACGACAATTACGTGTTTAGCATTTTTCAAAAACTCTTCGGTTGAGAACGCATCTTCGAAATTTTTCAACAGGAACAGCGTCTTATTCAGCTCGCCGCCCGTTGGAGGCAAGTTGGGGTAGCTCCCCGTCGCCATCACAAGCTTATCGAAGGTGTATTCTTTGCTAAATTTATCATCCTTCGTCTTCGCCGTCAACGTTTTCCCGCTGATGTCAATTTTGCTAACTTCGGTATTGATATGGACGTTGATGCCCTCCATCGTTAGCTCCGCGGGGTTCGTATAATTCGCCTGATGGCAAATATCGGCACGCCCCATCAAAAAAAGCGGAATCGTTTGCGACACGAAAGACACCTGATCTTTGCGCTCAAACATCTCAACTTCGACGGACGGATCTTCCTCCCGGAGTCGCCAGGCGCAGGCAATTGCCGCGTGGCTTCCCCCAACTATTGCAACTTTCATAAACGGTCTTCCTTTCAAAGCATATATGTTCATTTTAACTCATTTATTAAAATTTGTAACTGAAAAACAATAAAAAATTCTCGCACTATAAAAAATGGGCAAAATATGGTAAAATTAAGGTATTGAAATTTAATGCGAGGTAGCCAAAATGAATTTAAAAGAAGTTGCTGGAATCAAAGCTGCAAGCTATGTCGAGGACGGAATGATCGTCGGACTCGGAACGGGCAGCACGGTCCATTTCACGACGGTCGAATTAGCCCGGCGCGTGCGCGAAGAAGGTTTGAAAATCATCGGGGTTCCGACGAGTGAAGATACCCGCGTGAAGGCAAGTGGGCTCGGCATCGAGTTGAAAACGGTCGACGAGGTTGACCACATTGACGTAACGATCGATGGGAGTGACGAGGTTTGTTCGCACAATGATACCTACTACGGCATCAAGGGTGGTGGCGCTGCGTTGTTGTTCGAAAAAATCGTGGCAATTAATTCGCATAAAAATATTTGGGTAGTCGGCGAGGATAAATGCGCCGAGGAAGCTGAGTTTGGAAAATTTCCTTTGCCAGTCGAAGTCGTGAAATACGGCAGTGTAAAAGTTTTTGAAAAATTGGCTGAGCGTGGTTATAATCCGACGTTTAGACTGAATAATGATAACGAAAAATTAACGACCGATAATGGTGGCTATATTATCGATCTACATTTGGGCGTGATTGAAAATCCGCCGGCACTTGCCAAAGAACTTAAAGAGATGGTCGGCGTGGTCGAGCACGGGTTGTTTCTGGGGACGACGGATGTAGTGATTGTCGGGACTGAAGAAGGTGCGAAAATATGGCGATAGTACTAACGAATGCGCCGGATTTTGCGAGCGCGAAGGATTTGATTGAGCGCGGAATAGATGTGATTGAGATTGGGGAAGCGCCATTTGCGTGGAACCTTCCTTTTTCATATACGCGTGATGAGCAGAGAGAGATAGCGGATTTAGCACATCGCGGGGCTGCTGAGATTTGCGCAGTGATCGATATTTTGATGACGCCGGAGCGGATGGAAAATCTACCAGAATATTTAAAATTCTTGGTGGAAATTCATGCTGATTATTTACTGGTCGGCGATGTTGGAGTTATCGAGATGTTACGAGAAATGGAAATTGAAATTCCGTATATCTATGCGCCGACGCCTTTGGTGACTAACAGTGATCAAATTAATTTCTTCGCGCAAGACGGGGCTTATGCCGCGTTGATCAGTAATGAAATCCCGAAAAATGAAATGGCGGCTTTGGTTGCGCACACTCAGGTTCCGGTTATTATTAATGCTTTTGGAGCGGTTAATATTCAACATTCACGTCGCAAATTAATTCGCAATTATTTTGATTATAAAAACCTTGAAAATAATTATGATGAATTATTTATCGTTGATCCGGCGGACGAAAAAACGCATTACACGATTTATGAGGATGCGCAAGGAACACATACGTTTAATACGAATGATTTAGATTTAATGCCTAAATTAGGCGAACTTTACGCTATGGGAGCGGCTAATGAAAACGAAATTTATGAGCGCACGAAACCGTGGCCAGAATGTCATCGCAAGATGTGGATTAGGCTTAATTCGTTGTTCTTTAAAGATGGTGAAAAATTTGTTAAAATAGCAGGTGAGTTCAAGGAAGCGTGGGACGAAATCGCCGAATTAACCCAAGTTGATTTGGCTGAAATTGACGCGAATATTCGCGCCAATTTCCCAGAAGGACGCACTTATAGCACGGTGTTTTATGAATTAGATGAGGAAACAATAAAATGACGACTTACAAAAGGCCCGAGGTGCTTGCGCCGGCGGGGACTTTGGAAAAATTAAAAATCGCAATTCAATACGGAGCAGATGCGGTCTACATTGGCGGCGAAGTCTTCGGATTACGCACACGTGCTGGTAATTTCAGCTACGAAGAAATCGCCGAAGGTGTCGAATTCGCCCATGCACGAGGCGCCAAAGTCTACGTCGCTGCGAATATGGTGACGCACGAAGGCGCGTTGGACGGGGCAAGTGAATTTTTTGCGAAGTTAGCTGAAATCGGGGTTGATGGCACAATCATCAGCGACCCGGCCTTGATCGAAATCGCTTTGAATACGTTGCGCGGAACTGCAACTGAGGTGCATTTGTCGACGCAGGCGAGTGCAATTAACGGCGAAACTTTGAATTTTTGGAAACGCCACGGTTTGACAAGGGCGGTTCTAGGACGCGAAGTCAGCTTTGATGAAATCGCGAAAATTCGCGCGAAAACGGATTTGGAAATCGAAGTCTTTATTCATGGTGCGATGTGTATTTCGTATAGCGGACGCTGCGTGTTGAGTAATCACATGAGTTTGCGCGATGCCAACCGTGGTGGTTGTTCGCAGTCATGTCGTTGGCGCTATGATATCTATGGCGACGGTGAATTGTTGAACGAAAAAGGCGACGTTAACGAACAATTTTCAATGAGCGCGGTCGATATGTGTATGATTAAATACGTCGATCAATTCATTAAACTGGGGATGGATTCACTGAAAATTGAAGGTCGCATGAAGTCGATTCACTACGTTTCGACGGTGACTAATGTTTATAAAAAAGCGGTTGATTCGTTTATGGAAGACCCAGAGAACTGGGTTTGCAAACAGGAATGGATTGACGAATTGTGGAAAGTTGCGCAACGCGAAATGTCGACGGGATTTTATTTACACGATCCAGCCGTTGAAGAGCAGTTGTTCGGCGAACGCCGCAAACGCCCAGAATATAGCTTTATTGGCGAGGTACTTGCCTACGATGAGGCGAAGGGAATTGCCCATATTAGACAGCGCAATAACTTTAGCGCAGGCGACACGATTGAATTTTACGGGCCGGGGTTTGTGCACTTTACGCAACTTGCCCAGGATATGAAGGACAAAGACGGCGAGGAGCTCGATTACTGTCCGCACCCGATGATGGAGCTGTGGATGCCGGTCGCGCAGAAGGTTGAGCCGGGCTTTATGATTAGAAAAATGGGTCAGACTGACCACGGAAATCCTTAGGGTTAGGAGAAAAAAATATGAAAAAAATTTCAATTGTTGTGCCTTGTTATAACGAGGAAGAAACTGTCGAGGCGTTCTATCAAGCGTGCGAACGTGTTTTGCCGGATTTGAACCGTTTGAACGGCGAAACTTATGAATTTGAATATATCTTTGTGGATGATGGGTCTAAGGATTCGACGGCGGCGAAGATTCAGGTGTTGAACGAGGTTAATCCGCATTGTCACTATATTATTTTCGCCCGTAATTTCGGGAAAGAAGCAGGCTTGTATGCCGGTTTGAAACATGCAAGTGGGGATTTTGTGACGGTAATGGATGCCGATTTACAAGATCCACCTGAGATGCTTTTAGAGATGGTGACTTATCTTGAGTCGGGCGAGTTCGACTGTGTGGGGACTCGTCGCGCGGATCGCGATGGCGAACCGAAGATCAAGTCGTTCCTGTCGGATTTATTTTACACGATTAATAATAAGATTTCGAAGACAAATATCGTCAACGGAGCGCGCGATTTCCGCTTGATGACGCGTCAAATGACGGATGCGATTTTGGATTTGAGCGAATATAACCGTTTCTCGAAGGGGTTGTTTAGCTGGGTTGGTTTCCGCACGAAGTATTTACCGTATAAAAACGTTGAGCGCGTGGCAGGCGAGACTAAGTGGAATTTCGGAAGTCTCTTTAAATATTCAATCGAAGGGGTTGTGAATTTTAGCGATACTCCTTTGAAACTTGCGACGATTGCTGGTTTTTTATTCAGTTTCGGAGCTGCGATTATGATTGTAATCTATGCATTCCGCGCGATTTTCGGCTATGTTGACTCGAAAGGGTTCACGACGATTGTTTGTCTAATCTTGCTGCTTGGCGGGATTCAGCTGATCGCGATTGGCGTGCTTGGTGAGTACATCGGAAAAATATTCTTGGAAACGAAAAAACGTCCGATTTACATCGCGCGTTTGAAAGATGAAGGCATCAATGAACGAGGCAATTAATTGGGTCAACTCGCGCTTGCCTTTGGGCATCCGTCCAGGGTTGGAACGAGTTGAAAAACTGGCTGAACTAGTCGGAAATCCGCAACGGGATTTAAAAATCATTCACGTCGCAGGTACGAACGGAAAAGGCTCGACAGTTGCGTTTATGCGCAATTTACTCGAAGCTCGCGGTTTCAAAGTGGGGACTTTTACGTCGCCATTTATTGAATTATTTAATGAGCGAATTTCGATTAATGGCGAGCCGATTTCGGATGAAGATTTAACGGAATTAGTGCTTAAATATCGCCCTTTGATCGAAGATTTAGATCTTCAAGACGAGTATAAAAATCTGACTGAATTTGAGATTATAACGATAATGGCGTTTGATTATTTTAAATCAGAAAACGTTGATTATGCGATAATCGAAGTCGGCTTAGGCGGTTTGCTTGATTCGACGAACATTCTAACTCCGGTGTTGAGCGTTATCACGACGATTGGATTAGATCATACAGATATTTTAGGCGAAACGATCGAAGAAATCGCGTTCCAAAAAGCTGGAATTATCAAGTCAGGTGTTCCGGTAGTGGTTGGAAACGTAGGTACTAAGGCGCTTAACGTCATCTCTAAAGTAGCGCAAAAAAAAAATTCGAAATTAATTTTAGCCGATAAACCAGTGGAAAATTTTGCGCTCGGCTTGGACGGCGCGCATCAAAAAGAAAACGCCGCGGTTGCGATTGCGGCCGTTAAAGAACTTGGGTTCGAGGTCGAGCCTAAGGCTCTCGAAATCACGAAATGGCCAGGGCGTTTCGAGCGAATTGCCCCGAATTTGATTTTGGATGGTGCGCACAATGAGCACGCGATGACGCGGCTTGTCGAAAATTTGAACACGAATTACGCCGATATTGATAAAAAAATTATTTTTGCGGCGATTAATACAAAAGACACAACGCGGATGATTGAAATGCTGAAAACCGTTAAAAATGCAAAAATTATTTTGACGACTTTCGACTATGTCAAGGCTGTGAGCGACTACGCGAGCGACTTGCCTTATGTTGAGAACTGGCGCGCGATCGCGCTTGATGCCGAGCTTAATCTGTTCACCGGCTCGCTGTATTTTATTTCCGAAATTAGAAGGGGGATCCTCGATGATCACAATTAAATCAGAGCGCGAAATCGAAGTGATGAAAGAATCAGGAGCGATTTTGGCAAGTATCCACGAGCAACTGGCCGACTTTATTAAGGTCGGAACGAACTTGATGGAGATTGAAAAATTCGTTAAAGATAAAATCGAAGCGGCAGGAGGCGTTGCGGCGCAAATAGGCTTTGACGTTGAAGTCATGGTCTATCCGTATGCGACTTGCACATCGCTGAACGATGAGATTTGTCACGGACTGCCTCGCGATTACAAACTTGTAAATGGTGATTTGATTAAAGTTGATTTCTGCGTTGACTACAAGGGTGGAATCTCAGATTCTTGTTGGGCTTACGGGGTCGGCGAGTTGGATCCGGAAGTTGCCCGTTTGCGCGAAGTTACGCTTAAAGCCTTGTATTTAGGGATTGAGCAAGCTCGCGATGGAAATCGCATCGGGGATATCGGGCACGCAATTCAAACTTATGTTGAAGAAGCTGGTTTCAGCGTTGTTGAAGAATTTGTTGGACACGGCATCGGGCCAACGATCCATGAAGATCCGATGATTCCGCATTACGGTCAAAAAGGTAAGGGTAAACGTCTGAAAAAAGGGATGACGATTACGATTGAGCCGATGATTAATTTAGGTAAGCGTTATGTGATGATTGATGACAATAATTTCACGGCGCGCACCTATGATGGCTCGATTTGTTGCCAATTTGAGCACAGTTTGGTCATTACGGATGGCGAACCAATCATTACAACTAAACAATCAAAAGAATAAAATTGCCTACTGTTTTTTAACGCGTTTTTTAGGAGTTTCGAGTGTCGAAAGTCCTAAAAAACGCGTTAAAAAACAGTAAGGCTTTTTACTTGCCCGAATTTGCGATATCATATAGAAAAAAAACGTTCAAAGTGGTATAATTTAGAGTATTAAATTAAATTGACCAGAGGAATCGAATATGTCTGAAAAAAGTATCGGTGCCATCCTAAAAGAGGCGCGCGAAAAAAAGGAATATAGCATTGAACAACTAGCCGAAGTGGCCACAATCTCTGAGGATCACATCCAACTTTTGGAGGAAGACAGGGCGAAGGAAATCCGCGGGGCATTTTACCTGCGCGACCTTGTGAAAAAGTACGCGGCTGCCGTTGATTTGCCTGAACAGGAAACGGTCGATGCGGTTGAGAATTTCACGCTTGGAAAAACCGTGACAATTCCTTTGGCAAGTAACGACCTCGATTCCGCGATCCCTAGCGAAGAGGAAGAAGACGACGAAAAAAGCGATGAACCGTTGAGCCGCGAAGAATATCGCGAGGCGGTGAAAGAAGGCGGGGACATCGCAGATGAATTATTCCCCGAGGACGACTTAGTCAGTGACGATGACATTGTCGAAGAAAAAGCTAAGCCGAAACGCAACATCCCAGTCGTATTCATCGTGAGTTTCTCGGCGCTTGCAATTTTGGTGCTGTCACTTTACGTGGTGGTGAAAAACCAGAGCTTCCCGAACGATTTTAATGCGGCGAAAAACATGAGCATTTACTCATATCAAGATCCGTATGATAGCACAGAAGATACGGAGCAAAAAGATAGCACCCCCGACTCGGCGGATAGCGCGACTCCGGACTCGACACCAGATTCTGCTGAAGCACCAGCTCCAGATGGATCGCACGATCAATCGAAAGAAATTACGGTCACAAAAAATACTGAGAGCGGAAACACAATCTACCTAGATGCCCACGGTGCAACTGCTCCGTATCAACTGACTTTAAGCGGAATCGGTCAAGCTAGCTTTGTATCGGTTTACGCTGATAATGGCGATGGAAAAATCAATTACGGCCAAGCGATTATGAATCGCAGTGTGGCAGCTGACGAAAACTACATGCTAGCCCTTCCTGATGGAGCGACGAAAATCGTCATCGGCTTCAAATCGCCAGGCACGATTAAATGTCTGCTGAACGGCTTCGATATCCAGGAAACGCAAAACGCGACTTATGCAACGATCGAAATCAGCCTGCTTAAAGATCCGGCGCCTGCCCAATAAAAAGAAAAGAGTCCTAAAAATGAACTTACCAAATAAAATCACTGTCATGCGAATCATCCTGATTCCCTTCTTCCTAATCGTCGCGGGCCTAGTCAACATCCTGCCGAGCTACGACTTCGGCTGGGGCATCGTCTACCTTGCGAACATTATCGCGATGATCATCTTCGCGGTGGCAAGCATCACCGACTTCCTCGACGGCTACATCGCGCGTCGCGACAATCTCGTAACCAACTTCGGCAAGTTCGCCGACCCTGTCGCTGACAAAATGCTTGTGATGAGCGCTTTGATCGTCTTGACTGAACAAGGTCTGTGTCCGGCGTGGGTGGCGGCGTTAATCGTCTGCCGCGAAATCGCCGTAACGGCACTTCGCATCTTACTCGTTGAAACGGGCGAAGTTCTAGCGGCTGCTTGGCCAGGAAAAGTCAAAACGACTACGCAAATGCTAGCCGTGATTTTCTTATTAGTCGGCGTGAACTTAGTCGGCACGATCTTGCTTTACGTGTGCTTACTTGCCACGCTTTACTCAGGGTTCGAGTACTTCTCGAAAAACAGACAGGTTTTCAGCGACGGTCTATAAAGGACGGGTTTTATGAAATTTATTCATACCACAAAATTACAGCTTGACTCGGCATACCGGGCAATTGAGTGCCATGACGATATCGAACGTTTGGTCAAATCGAATATCGATACGTTGAATAACCTAGTCGATGCGGCGATTGAACACGACGTGGATGTCGTTTTGCTCGTGAGCGAAACGTTTCACAAAAAGTGCGTGAGTTACGCGACATCGACGGCTTTTAACGAAGCGATCGATCGGTTGAGCGAACATAATATAAAGATTTTAATTAACTTTCACGGATTTAGTTATTTTAACTATATCGACGAGCGGATTAAACGGTCGGAAAATTTATTCATTTTTAACGATAAAAATGTCGAAACTTTTGAATTTATCACGAAAAATGCTGAGCTGGTTAAGTTCAGTGGTTTTTCATATCTGAACGATGACGAGCCATTCCGCGTGGGCAATTATCCGGTCAAAGGTAACGAGGATTATCACATCGGCCTGATGTACAAAAAATCTCCGGAGGAGGCAGTTAACTTGCCGGTCGCGCTTGATCACGTGATGAAGAGCTTCGAGTACGATTACTGGGCGATGGGTGGCTACAGCTACCGCCACCTCTACATGGAAGAGCCGTTCGCGTTCTGTCCGGGGACGCCAAATCCGCACAATGAGCGGCATATGTTCGAAAATTCGGTGCAGTTCGTCGAACTCAAAGGTGGCAAGTTGGACACCTATCCAATCGCAATCAACGTCGTCGGCTACCACCGCTTGGAACTTGATGTGCGCACGGCGGAAAGCTTTGCTAGCATTATGAATTTAGTGGTCAGCGAAATGAACGAGCTTTACGCGGGATTGAGTCCGCAGGAGCAAATTGCCATTTTAAATATCGATTTAAAGGTCGATAAAAAATTGTTGAGTTCACAGATGCACGAGCACACGTTTAATTATCTGAAAAACGAGATTGAACGTCTGGGCTTCAGTAAGTTTTGTCTGAATCATATCGAAATCATCGGTGGACACAAGGACGAGTTGATTCGGCTGCCACTCGGTGAAGATGAATTCAAGGAATACTACGACAATAAAGTTCGCACGACTGATGTGCGGAAATTGACGAGCGATATTTATGACGATAAAAAAATCAAAGAAATAATCAAAGCGAAGATGGACGCTAAGAGTTTTGCGCGCGAAGTGATGAAAAAAGTCGGGCAAGAAATCGAGGGAAATTTCACCTTTGAAGAAAGAGGCTAAATTATGTATATCAAAGAACTTAATATAGCCGGTTTCGGGCGCTGGGAGAACATCAGCCTCGACTTCAATGAAAGCAACCAGCTCATCTACGGCGGGAACGAAGCGGGAAAAACGTCGATTTTCAACTTCATCCGCGTAATTTTGTTCGGCTTCGACGCCCTGGAAAATCGCGAACATTACAAACCACATAACCCGGCAAGTAAGTACGGCGGCTCACTCGTTTTGATCGACGAAAAAATCGGTGCCATCGGGGTAACGCGCTTTTACGGCGAGTTCGAAGATGATGCGATTTTAAGTTTTGCGAACGGTCGCGTCTACGGTCAAACAGCTGAAGAAGACGGCGCAGCAATGCTGAAAAAAATCATCTACCCGTTGAATTTAGAGTTGTTCGACCAAGTTTATGCAGTCGGAGATGAAAAAATCAACAGCTTGTCAGAGCTGACAGCGGACAAAATCCAAGATGCCTTGATGGTGATCGGGACGACCGGTTCGACTTCTTTGCTAAGGATGGGGACTGAGTATCGTAAGAATGCTAATTCGATTTATGCTCATAATAATCCGGAGTCGCTTTTAAATCAAAAAATAATTGCCTTCCAACAAAACGAAGAAGCAATTATGGATGCGATGAAGGATGAAGAAAAAAAATATCAGCTCAAAGAAGAAGTTAATAAACTAGATTTACAGGCGGATCAAGTTCGCGTTGAACACTTGCAACTCGAAGAAGTTTTAGAGCATCAACGTTTGCAGATGGCCAACTTGCCGCTCTATGAAGAGTATTTGACCTTGCTTTTGAAGAATCGCCAGCAAGGTTTATCAGCTGATGAGGTCGAGGTTCTGCGCGGGTTCTACCAAGAATACCAAATGTATTCGCAGGAAATCGAGGTAGCACAAAAGCAAATCGATGAGGCGCGCGTTGAGGAGACGGATTCGACGTTGATCGACTTTTATCGTCAACACGAGGACGAAATCAAATCGATTTTGAAGGATGCCTACACGCTGACTAAAGATGAGATGAATTTGAGCGAAATTTCGTCGCAAATTGCCCAAAAGCAAGTTGAAATTATGCAGTATAATAATCGTTGGGGCTGGCAGATGACGATTCCGCCGATTGCGTTCACGCGGGCGGAAAAGGTCGATAATCAGAATTTGCATGCGCAACTTTATCAAACGCGCCAGCAAATTTCCGGGTTCGCAACTTACGAAGAAGGTCTAAATACCGAGCTTCAGCAGGCGAAAGCTAACCTTGAAGCTTTTGAAAATGAATATAAAGCGGTCTTTGCTCGTGAGCGCAAGGCTGATGTAAAATGGTGGCGTTATCTCTTGATGGTCGTCGGAATTGCCTTCATGGTTATTGGTTCGATGATTCCGGATTGGAAGTTCAAGGCCCCGTTATACGTCGTTGCGGTTCTATGTTTGCTCGTCGGTCTGAGCCATCTCTTCTCGAATTTCCAGCAGTTGGTTAGCGGAGATTTGATCAAGAAAGAGTGGAACGATCTCAACCAGAAACTGGTTGATGCGAGCGACGCGGTCGTGAAGTCGAGTAGCGACTACGACCGCCTACTTGCCACGGAAGTTGATATCCGCAATCGAATCGGAACGCGGGCGGCGCAGCACAACGTGGGCAAGTATGTCGCGCTGGAGGATTGGATTAGCCTGCCGCAGGAAATTGACAATTATATCGCGAATATTAATTATTTGCACACGCTGGAAAATAATTTGCTCGCTAAACGCAGTGAAGTCGCGCACAACAAGTCTCGTTTTGACTTCCTGAAGGCGATTTGGCCGATTGATATGATGACGATTGAGCAACGCTTTACGGCGCTTCGTCAGTTTTCGGTGGATATGGAAAATTCGAAGTTGAGCGAGTATGCCTACGTGCAGTCGCAAATGCATTCGAATATTTCGGCTTTCCAACGCAAGCTTGAAGAGATTGTGATTCGCAGTAGTGAGTACCTGAAACGCGGGGGGATTGCCCGGTTTGCAGATATTCCTGGTTTTCTGATTAATTATGATAATGCGGGTGCGATTCGCGAACGGCTTAACGGGATTGCGGGTGCGATCGGTGGGATTTTCGATTTGGAGAAACGCGTTTCGCCGCAGGAAATCCGTACTTACTTTGAAGTGCAGAGCAAACGCTCGGATAAGTTGCATGCGCAACTTGCCAAGATTGAGGGCGCGAAACAGGATGCGCTCGATTTGATTCAGACGTGGAGCAACGATTTTGCGCTTGAGGCGCTGTATCAGAAGAAGGCGCTGCTTGAGGATGAGATTGACACGCTGAGCCTGGAATGGGGCTTGGATAAGGTGATGATGCAGATTCTGAGCGACCTGATTAATCAGTGCACGCAGAGTCGCTTCCCGCGGATTTTGCAGCTTGCGAAGGTTTACTTCAACACGCTGACGGCGGGGAATTACGACGATATTATCGTTACGCGCGGTAAGTTGAAGCTTAGCCGACACGGGAATAAGTTTAACGTTGAAGAGGTTTCGAGTGCGACCCGTGCTCAACTTGTGATGAGTCTGCGTCTGGGGTACTTCGGGGCGATTCACGCGGATAATATTGCACCGCTGATTATCGATGATGGTTGGTTGCACTACGATTCGACGCGCAAGGTGGCGTTTGCTAACTTGCTGGATGAAATTAGTGCGACGAATCAGGTGATTGGGTTCACGGCGGATAAGGAAATGCGTGATTTCTACCTCGAAAGCGGTAAGGACATTATTGATTTATAAAAGTGGCCCTTTAAAGACATGTTTTTGAAATTTAGCCCTATTTTTGTCACAAAAGGGCTAATGTAAAAAGTATAATAGCCCTTTTGTGACAAAAAAGGGGTGTTTTTTGAAAAACAGGTCGTTCAGGGGCTATTATCTAGGAGAACGTAATGAATATACTAGAAATTAACAAAGGCGAGGTTGCAGTTGGCGCTCAAGCGAAGATTGTAGCGCTTGTGAAGCAGGCCGAGTTGAAGACTTGGGAGAACGCGAACGGGAAGGGCGAGTTTATGCTCTACAAGTTCGAGGATAAGACGGATGCGATTGGTGGGATTATGTTTTCGCCGAGCGGTGAAGCTAAGGAAATCAAGATTGGCGATTTAGTCCGCATTGAAGCGACGGTCGGCACGCAAAAAGGTCGTGACGAGTTGCAACTTCAGATTGATACGCGTAAAGGTAACAAAATTGTAGTTGATCCGACGATTGACCGCGAGGAAGTTATGCAGTCGGCACCGGTTCCGCGGGCGGAAATGCAAGCCTATATCGATGCGAAAATTGCGGAGATTGAGAATGAAGATTTGAAACTCATCACGACGACTGTTATGGGTCGCATGGGCAAGTTTTTCTACGAATGGCCAGCGGCTAAGGTTAACCACCACGCTTATTTAGGAGGCTTGGCTTACCACACTTCTAGTATGTTGAAACTCGCTGAAGGTATTATGAGCGTTTACCCGGAAGGGACGTTCGACCGTGATTTAATGTTCGCGGGAATTATTCTGCACGACATCGCGAAGGTTCTCGAAATGAGTGAAAACGGCGAATATTCGATTCGCGGAAATCTGTTAGGTCACCTTGTGATGGGTAGCGAAATCATCGACGAGGTTGCGATTGAAAACGGCCTTGATCCGAAGAGTCAAAAGATAATGCTTTTGAAGCACATAATTTTGAGCCATCATGGTAAACTTGAGTGGGGTTCGCCGGTGGCGCCGCGCATCATCGAAGCGGAAATCATCCACTACATCGACAACATCGATGCGAAGGTAAATATGATAATCCCAGCGACAGACAAAGTGCCGAACGGCAGTCTGTCAGCGAAAATTTTCGGTTTAGACAACCGCCAATTCTTGAAACATTAGGAGTTCCAAATGAAAGACTTTACACCTATCATCTTAGGCAGCGACATCAACGTTTACGGGATGGCGCGGGCAATTCACGAACAGTATCACAAGAAATCGGAAGCTTACGGCTCAGGTCGTTTGGCTCCGACAAAATATAGTAAAATCGTCCACGTGACCGAGGTCGAAAACTTTTTAGACGAGAATATTTTCGTCAATTATTTAGTCGATTTAGGTCAGCGACGAGCGGCAGAAAATCTGTTGTTAATAGCTTGTAGTGACGAGTATTCGAAGCTCTTAGCCAAATTTAATCAGGAACTCGATCCGTATTTCAACTTCAATGCGATCGATTATAACTTGTTCGAGCGCCTTGAATACAAGACGACTTTCTACGAAATCTGCGAGGAGTACGGCTTGACGTATCCGGGCACGAAGGTCCTAACGGCGGCAAGTCTTCCGCATATCGATCAGCCTTACGACTTCCCGGTTGCGCTGAAACCGGCGAACAGCATCGAGTGGACGCACATCCACTTCGAGGGCAAGTTAAAAGCCTTTAAAATCCGTTCGCAAGAAGAACTTGACGACGTGATGGAAAAAATCTACGCATCAGGCTATAAGTCGGAAATGATTTTACAGGATTTCATCCCAGGCGATGATTCAAATATGCGCGTCTTGAATGCCTATGTCGATCAAAATTCGCAAGTGCGCATGATGTTCCTTGGACACCCGCTATTAGAGGATCCAAGTCCGATCGCGATTGGAAATTACGTCGCGATTATTCCGGATTATAACGAAGAAATTTTCGCGGAAATTAAAAGTTTTCTCGAAAAAATTAACTACGTCGGTTTCGCTAATTTCGATATGAAATACGATCCGCGCGATGGTAAATATAAATTATTCGAAATCAACCTGCGTCAAGGTCGCAGCAGCTTCTTCGTGACCCTGAACGGCTACAACTTAGCGAAATATCTCGTCGAAGACCTGATCGAGGCGACGCCTTTCACCGAGACCGTTTACGGTCGAGGCGATAAGCTGTGGATTGAGATTCCGGTGGAAATTGCCCGCGACTACATTGCGGACTCGCCGGACAAGAAACTTGCCTTCAGCTTTATCGATTCGGGCAATTACGGCGGCACGCTGGGCTACAAAAAGGACAATAATATTCTGCGGCGGTTGCTGAAACACCGCATGTATCAGCTATATATCAAGAGTTATCAGAAATATTTCAAAGCAAATCGAGGGTAGAGATGAAAAACTTTTTCGCGGTGCTAGGTGGGATGGGGTCGATTGCGACCGAGTCTTTCGTTCGGCGCTTAAATTCAAAAACGGTCGCTGAGCGTGACCAGGATTACTGCAATTTCGTCGTGTTCAACGACGCGAGCGTTCCGGACCGCACGGCGTATTTACTAGGCGAGTCGGATGCGAATCCAGTGCCGTACATCGTGGAGGACATCAAACAGGTGGCAAGTCTCGGCCCCGATTTCATCGTTTTGACTTGCAACACGGCTCACGCTTTCTTTGAAGATTTCAAGGCGGCAAGTGACGTTGAGCTTTTGCACATGCCGTATTTAGCAGTAAAAAAAATCTGCGAAGAGTTTCCTAGGGCTAAGCGAATTGGTTTTTTAGGAACCGAAGGAAGCCTTAAATCGCGGGTTTACGAAGATGCGATTGAGGCTGAGGGCCTAGAGTTTGTCGTGCCGGAATATGAGCTTCAAGTTAAAGTAAATTATTTAATTTATCACGAAGTTAAAGAGCGTGGAATTTTGAACGAAAAACTTTACCACGAAATTATGAGCGAATTAAAAGATGTAGATGTGATTATTTTGGGCTGTACGGAACTTTCGGCGGTCGAAGAAGATAGCCGTGAGCATCCGTACACCGTCATCGATGCTCAGGAGGTCTTAGTTGACGAGTGTTTGAAACGAATGAAAGGGAACTGATGAATTTCAAAAAACTTAAGGAGCTGCCGTCGACGACGCAGGGAAAAATGCTGATTTTAATCGGCGGATTTCTGGTCGTGTTGCTCGTTGCATTTTATTCAGTGCTCGCGCTGAACTACGGTAGCCCTTTGGGTCCGGTTCAGGCGCTTTTGGGTCAGAAAGTCGATGTCAGCGAAAATGGGGACAACGGCTTCTCGATTGACCAGGTGCAGTACGGCGAGAACAAGACCGAGTATGACGCGTTTGTGCGAATTGCCGTGATGCCTCTGATGACGAAAAAAGGTGTCACAGGGAAAGAAATAGTTGTTACAGATGGCAAGTTAAAGCTCAACCAAGTTACGATTAATTTCGCTTTAGCGACTGATGATTTGTGGCTTGACGGTGGCGATGGTTATTACTATTACAAGAAGGCACTTGCCCCGGGTGAGCGAACTGAGCAGCCGCTGTTTACGCATGCACAGCTCAAACACTACAACCGGGCGTTTAAGGATGCGACGTTGATTGTTGATGCGACGCAGGAGACGATCACGACGTACGGCTACGCATATCGCGCTGAGTGGTGGGCGGGTCAGACCCCGCGCCAAGGGAAATTGAAGGCGGTCGATCAGGTTTTAGGGCCGATTGCGATGAGCGATATGGAAAATAATATTGGACATTAATTTAGGAAATTTAAAGTGGATAAAATGATTTATTTGGATAATGCTGCGACGACGGCGGTCGAGCCGGCCGTGCTCGCAAGCTATATGGAAACGACGAAACGCCTCGTGGGGAACCCGTCGAGTCTGCATAATTTGGGCGTGGTTTCGAATCGGATTTTGAACAAAGCCCGCGAACAAGTAGCGGAATTATTGAATGCTAAGGCGGATGAAATAATTTTCACGAGTGGCGGAAGTGAAGCTGATAATTTAGCGATTAAAGGCACGGCTTGGGCGAAGAAACGTTACGGAAATCATATTATAATTTCCGCGATTGAGCACCCAGCGGTTACGCGTTCGGCGCAGTGGCTAGAAACACAAGGGTTCGAGTTAGACTACGCACCGGTAGACCATGACGGTAAAGTCATCGTCGAAGAATTTGCGAAGTTGATTAAACCGGAAACGATTTTAGTTTCGATTATGGTTGTAAATAATGTAGTTGGAAGTGCGCAGCCGATTAAAAAAATAGCGGCGGTGTTAGAAGATTATCCCAATATTCATTTCCACGTGGATGCCGTTCAGGCGCTTGGGAAAGTAGCGGTCGAAGACTTTATGATTGACCGGGTTGACTTAGCTTCGTTTTCCGCACATAAATTCCACGGCGTTAAAGGCGTTGGGATTTTATATAAAAAAGAAGGTCGGGTAATTGATCCGCTAATCCACGGCGGCGGTCAGGAAATGGGCCTAAGATCGACGACGGAAAATATGGCAGGAATCGTTTCAACGGCGAAAGCCCTAAGACTATATCTCGAAAAAGAAAAAGATTGTTACGATAAAAAAATTCGTGATTATTTATATGAACAATTAGGCACTTACGAAAACGTTACATTGTTTTCGCCGGAGGATACGAAAAATATCGTCGCCTTTGGGATCAAGGGCATCCGCGGCGAAGTTCTCGTGCATGCTTTCGAAGAAAAAGAAATTTACATATCGACGAACAGTGCCTGCTCGTCGCGTAAGAAAACAGAAAAAAGTCCACTCGAAAATATGGGCTATTCGCCGGAACTTGCCGAAACGATCGTGCGCGTCAGCCTCGATTACACGAATGCGATGGCCGAGATTGAGCATTTTATGGTGGTTTTTAATCTTTTATATAAAAAATTAAGTAAGGTGTAAAAAGGTAGAATATGCAATATACGGAAATTATGGTGCGGTACGGCGAGTTGTCGACGAAGGGCAAGAATAAGCGGGTGTTTATTCAGCAACTCGTTAAAAATGTGTCGAACGTGCTGCGCGATATCGATGGAATCAAAATTAAAGGGAACGATGACCGGATGCACATCCACCTGAACGGGGCGGATTTTGCGGTGATCAATGAACGCCTGAAAAAGGTGTTCGGAATCCAAACGTTCTCGCCGGTTGTGCGCGTCGAAAAAGAAATGTCTGTGATTAATGCGACGGCGCAAGAAATGATGCGCGAGGTTTATACGGGCATCGAGACATTTAAGGTCGCGAGCAAACGTCAAGACCACAAGTTTGAACTTGATACTTACGGGTTGAATCTTGCGGTCGGGAATGCGATTTTTGATATTTTTCCGGACATTAAAGTGCAGATGAAAAAGCCTGACATCGAGCTGCGAGTCGACATCCGTAGCGATGGTGCGTACCTGAGTCACCAAGTGATTAAGGGTGCGAGTGGCTATCCTGTCGGGGTCAATTCGGACCTCGCCCACCTGATGCTGTCGGGAGGGATTGATTCCCCAGTTGCCGGGTATCTGATGTTGAAAAGGGGTGTGAATATCGAAGCGGTGCATTTTGCGTCGCCGCCTTACACTTCGCCGGAGTCGCTTGAAAAGACGAAGAATCTGACGCGGATTTTGAGCGAATATAGCGGGTCGTCGATTCAGTTTATCGAGGTGCCGTTCACGAAAATTCAAGAAGAGATCAAGAAGCACGCCGACGATGGCTACCAGATGACTCTGACGCGCCGGATGATGCTGCGCTGTATCGACCGGATTCGCGCCGAACGCGGTGGGTCGCTGATCGTCAACGGCGAGTCGCTTGGGCAAGTCGCGTCGCAGACGGTGCAGTCGATGGTCGCGATTAATGAAGTGACGAACACGCCGATAATTAGGCCGGTTGTGACGATGGATAAGACGGAGATTATTGAACTTGCTGAGAGAATAGGGACTTTCGAGATGAGTATTCAGCCGTTTGAGGATTGCTGTACGATTTTTGCGCCGAAACAGCCGAAGACGCGGCCGCAGCTCGACAAGGTTCACAAGTTTGAGAGTTATCTGGATATTGACGCTTTGGTCGACGAAGCGTGTGCGGGCATTACGATTACGCCGATTAGTGCCGCAACTAAAGTCGAAGACGATGAATTCGACGATCTGTTCTAAGGATAGATGCTATCCGAGGAAAAACTAAGGAGAAAATTATGACCGAGATTAATTTGAAGGATGTCAATATCCCGAAAGCGACGGCTAAGCGCCTGCCGCTTTATTTGCGGACGTTTCTCAACCTCGATATGGAGGGGATCGACCGGATTCGCTCGACGCAGCTGTCACAGATTATGCAGCAACCACCGATTACGATTCGCAAGGACTTCTCGTATTTTGGATCACTTGGTCGCAAGGGATATGGCTACGATGTGCAGTATATGATCAAAGTTTTGGAAGAAATTTTGGACGTGCGCGAGACGAAGAAAATCGCGGTTGTCGGCTGTGGAAATCTCGGTAAAGCCTTGATAAACAACGGTTTCCGCCGCAATGAGAACTTGGAGATTGTCTGCGCGTTCGATAACAATGCCGATGTCGTTGGTGACAAGGTCGGCGGGATTGTGGTCGCCGATATGAAGCGCTTCAAGAGTGTAGTTCGCGACAAAGGCGTCAGTGTGGCGATTTCGACCGTGCCTTCGCAGTTCGCGCAGGAAGCAGTCGATGTTATCGTCGATGCCGATATCACGGCGATTTTGAACTTTGCACCGGATAGAGTGCGGGTGCCGAAGAACGTCCACGTCCAGTATATCGATTTAACGACTGAACTGCTGACTTTGATCTTATTAGATGAAAAATTAGGTAGTTAAATAGCCCTAATCGCATCCAAGCCGATTTTTAACTGATTCGAGGTCTGAATTAGTTAAAAATCGGCTTGGATGCGATTAGGATTTTTATTTACTTTTAACCATTAACTTTATAAAGTAAATATTATTATATAATTTGCTATTTTTACTTTATAAAGGTAAAATATAATTATAAACTTAAATATTTACTTTATAAAGGAGAAAACTATGAAAAAGCTAATTGAAAGACCGTTATATTTAGAAAAAATAATCCCACTCATTGATGTGGACTTAGTAAAAGTTTTAGTGGGTTTCCGGCGGTCGGGAAAATCTAAAATTTTAGAGTTAATAAAGAAACATCTATTAGAAAATGGACGTAAACCTGAACAGTTCATTGAACTTAATTTTGAAGAATACGCAAATATTGAATTACAAGATCCAACACTATTAAATTATCATTTAGTGAACAAAGTTAATGAAGTTGAAGGTAAAGCCTATATTTTCCTTGATGAAATCCAGGAAGTTAAAGGTTTTGAAAAAGTTATCAATTCATTACGCACGACGCTAGATGTAGATATATATATTACAGGGTCAAACGCTAAATTACTTTCAGGTGAATTAGCTACTTATCTAGCAGGGCGATACATTCAAATTTATATTTATCCGTTTAGTTTCCAAGAGTATCTGAGCGTTAAAGGCGATGAAAACATTTCAAATAAATTCCTAGAATATATAAAAGAAGGTGGTATGCCTCAAGTAGTTGCGGATGACTTGCCCGCGGAGATCAATAAAGGTTTCTTACGAGACGTTTACAATTCAGTTGTATTGAAAGATATTATCGAGCGGCAATCGATTAGAAATCCAGAGTTGTTAGATAGAACAATTCTCTATGCATTCGCAAATATAGCAAGGGTGATTGAAGCCAAGAATGTCGTGAAGTATTTAAAAAACGAACAACGGCCAGCAAAAGTTGATACGTTGATGAATTATCTGCAATATGCAAAAGATGCGTTTTTATTGTATCCGATTAAAAAACACGACGTGACAGGTAAAGAAATTTTCAAATCGCAAGAAAAGTATTTTATAGTAGATAATGGGTTGCGTGAGGCAATTATCGGACGTAACGATGTTGATATTCAATTGGTGTTGGAAAACACTGTAGCATTGGAAGGAATTCGACGCGGTTACGATGTTACGGTAGGCGAAATAAATGGAAAAGAAATAGATTTTATTTTTGCTAAAGATGGTGAAAAAGTTTACGTACAAGTTTCTTACTTGCTCGCAGAGGAATCAACAGTTAAGCGTGAATTTGCACCGTTTTATGAAGTGAAAGATAATTATCGTAAAGTAGTTGTATCGCTTGATCCAATATTGCAGCCACGAGATGGTATTGAACATTTAAGAATCGAAGACTTTTTATTGGAAGAAAAGTGGTAGAATAGCATTTAAATTTTTCTTTTATAAAGTGAAAACAATATAAAATAACCTGATATTTACTTTATAAAGGAAACTTTGGTGGCGAAAATATGCATCACGGCCGAAAAACTCGTGTCAAAAATATGCATGAATAGCAAAATGGAATAGCAAATATAAATAAATAACCCACCCACGGACTATGTGTCCGTGTTTTTTTTTGCGCGGCGCGCCTTATATACTAGTATATAAGGGAATTTGTTTTTATTTGCATAAAAACAAAAGCTAGGAGGAAAAGATATTGAATGAACTTTTAGATAGGTTGTTGAGTGGCAAGATAAAAAGACCATTAGCTGTAGTATATTCGTTGTTTTGGTGCGCCAGACATTGGCAAGGTTTGGTTTCGTTATTTTTTGAAAACGAAAAATATATAATAAAATATTACGATGTGCTTAAAGTAGATTATTTAAAAAACTATTTCGGATATAGATGCTTTGAACCTGTTTATTCATGTCATAATCTTTGGTTTATCATAGATGCGGTAGTTGCGTTATTTTTTGGATTGGCAATAATACCAGGAATTAGCAAATGGCACATGAAATTGTATCGTCTTCAACAAAACTTTTCGGTTGCTGAACAAAAAATAAAAATAGAAGCCAATAAAACAATATTAGAACTTAAATTGGAAGAAAATAAATTAAAAACTTACCTTAATGAATCAAAATCTGAAGAGGACAAGTGGATTGAAGATTTTGAAAAAATTTCAGGAAATGATATGAAATCTTTCTATGAAACCTTGATAAAGATAGAAAAAGGCAACGAAGAAATAAATAGCGATAGTGCAGTTGGTTTGGCTATGGAAGGGTTAGTAGATTCATTCGAGAATCAAGAAAAAATGAAGGAATATCAGACAACAGAAAAAGGTAAAGCATTTTATCGATATGCCAAAAACGTTCTAAGTGATCCGGAAAACACTTCATAATGTTAATAATGAATAAGTAACGATGGAAGATGGAAAAGAAAGGAATGACAATTATGAAAAACAAATTAATGAAAATTACAATGTTATTATTTTTAATTTTAGGATTAAGCGGATGCGGAATTCAACCAGAATCATCTAAAAGCGATGAACCACATGATGTAGCGACACGCATAAAAGCATATGCAAAGGGATATGCAGAGGGAAGATCAGACTATAAAAACAAAAGTAAACCTTCTGATGATTGGAAAGATGATATCGGTGGCGAAGATATTTCATTAGCAGATTTTAAATTAATGGGTTATGGCGCGGGTTATGTAGAAGATTTAGTTAAAGAAAATTATTCGGGTCTTGAGATAACAACCAGAACTAAAGAATCAGAGGAGTATGTGAAAGGGTTTGACGCACTCGTTGAATTAGCTCACGAAGGCGATATAGATATACTAACTGAAGCGATGAATGAGTTAGGAAGTAAAAGCAAATATTATGCTGCTGGTTTCATTTCTAGATTAATGACAGACGATATAGAATGGATGAATTGTTTAACGTATTTTAAAGAAGGGGTCGAAGATGCTAAGTCAAGCGAAGAATTAGCAGAAGCGCAAGATTGGCTATACATACATACCGCAGGAGAAGGAGAATATTTAATTTATTCAATGGGATATGGGGCGTATGGGAAACCGACTCCGTTACCAGCGGCAACGAAAGATAGTGCAACAAGCAGCGCTGGTAAAGCACCTACAGTTATACAGTTAAGAAATAATATCGATGATTATATAGGAGAAGTGATTACTTTAAAAGGTAAAGTAACAAATGTAGTGACAATGGAGCAAGAGTATGGAGTGTGGATTAATATTACACCAGAAAGTGATGGAACTTACGCGGGTTCAGGGGATTCTAAATTAACAGAACAGAAATGTATAATTGCCTATGTACAAAAAGCATCAGGTGCCCCCGAAGTAGGTGAAGTAATTACATTTTCTGGGGAAGTCTATGGTAATTTAAAAGTGGAAAGCGGATTGAATGTCCCTACATTAGAAGTAGGAAGTAACTATTAAGAAAAATCGAAGACTGCGACCCTAAAAAGTTCGTGGTTTTTTAATGTCTAAATCCCGGAGGGATACTTGCCAAGGAAAAATGGTATAATTTAGGGACTAGAATGAAAAAGGAAGAAAAGACCGATGTAGAGAATTGCCTAACGTAAGCGAAAACAAGAAATCAGAAAAGAAAAGGCAAAAAAATGAATAATCCAAATTTAAAAAATGAAGTTGAAAAGCGCCGCACGTTCGCGATAATTTCCCATCCGGATGCGGGGAAGACGACGATCACTGAGCAGTTGCTGCTGTTCGGGGGTGCGATCCGCGAGGCGGGGACCGTTAAAGGGAAAAAGACGGGCAATTTTGCGAAGTCCGACTGGATGGAAATTGAGAAGCAACGTGGGATTTCGGTGACGAGTTCGGTGATGCAGTTCGATTTTGACGGGAAGCGCGTGAACATCCTGGACACGCCGGGGCACGAGGATTTCTCGGAAGATACTTACCGCACCTTGATGGCGGTCGATGCAGCCGTGATGGTGATCGACTCGGCGAAAGGGATCGAAGCGCAGACGAAGAAACTTTTCCAAGTTTGTAAAATGCGCGGCGTGCCGATTTTCACGTTCATCAACAAACTCGACCGGGAAGGGCGCGAACCGCTTGACCTGCTCGAGGAAATCGAGAACGTCCTGAACATCGGGACGTATCCGATGAACTGGCCGATCGGGATGGGTAAAGGCTTAGAGGGCCTTTACGACATCTACCACAATCGCGTGGAACTTTATCGTCCGGAAAATTACGACAACGAGCGCTTTATCGAGCTTGACGCCGAAGGTGGAATCCCGGCAAGTCACAAGCTCCGCATCAACAATATTTATGACCAGGCTGTCGAAAATGTCGAGCTTCTAACCGAAGCGGGCGACGATTTCGACGAAGATAAAATCGCAACAGGCGAGCTGACACCGGTATTCTTCGGCTCAGCCTTGACGAACTTCGGGGTGGAAACGTTCCTTGAAACCTTCCTGAAATTTGCTCCGGCACCTGGTGCCCACACGACAAAAACAACAGACGTCATCGTTGAACCGACGGAAGAACCGTTCAGCGGATTCGTCTTCAAAATTCAAGCCAATATGGACCCTAAACACCGCGACCGAATTGCCTTCGTGCGGGTTTGCTCAGGAACTTTCGAGCGTGGGATGGACGTTACGATCAACCGCATCGATAAGAAAATCAAGCTTTCAAACGTGACGCAGTTCATGGCGGATTCCCGCGAGAACGTAGAGTCGGCGGTAGCTGGCGACATTATCGGGGTTTACGACACCGGCAATTACCAGATCGGCGACACGATCTACGAAGGGAAATTCAAGGTGGAGTTCGAGGACTTGCCGCAATTCACTCCGGAATTGTTCATGAAGGTCACGCCGAAGGACGTTCTGAAGAAGAAATCGTTCGAAAAAGGCATGTACCAACTCGTGCAGGAGGGCGCAATCCAGCTCTACCGCACAATCCTGACGGACGACTATATCATCGGCGCGGTCGGGCAATTGCAGTTCGAGGTGTTCGCGACGCGCATGCTCGGCGAATACAACTCGCAAGTCGAAATGAGCCCGATGGGGTCGAAAGTCGCGCGCTGGATCGACGAAAAAGACTTCGATGTGAAGCTTTCGAGCTCGCGCAACATTTTGGCGAAAGACCGCTTCGACCAACCGCTATTCCTCTTCGAAAACCAATTCGCGCTGCGCTGGTTCGAGGACAAATATCCGGACATCGAGCTGAAACAACTACTATAATTCAAACGCCTCTCGGGGCGTTTTTGTGAAATCAAGAGGTAAAAAATGGACGCAGAACTAATTTTCGTCGGCACCGAGCTCCTGATGGGCGAGGTCGTCAACTCAAACGCCGCCTTCCTAGGTGAATCCCTGGCAAGTCTCGGCATCAACGTCTATAAACATACCGTGGTCGGCGACAATCCAGGGCGCCTGACGGACGCCCTAAAACTGGCAAGTGAGCGCCATAATTTGATTTTTGTCTGCGGTGGATTAGGTCCAACCGATGATGATTTAACTAAGGAAACGTTGGCGGAATTTTTAGGTGTTCAGCTTGTAGAAAACGCTGAGGCGCGCGCTAAATTAGACGAGCGTTTTGCTGTTATTGGACGCGAGATGACTTTGAATAACTTGCGCCAAGTTTTAGTGATGGAAGGTGGAATTCCTTTGGCTAACCCGACCGGTTTGGCGTGGGGAACCTACTATAAAAAGGACGAGCGCGTATATATTACTTTACCTGGTCCACCATCGGAAATTAAACCGATGTTTAACGAGAGCGTGAGACCTTTGTTACCAGTTGGGGACAAACTGCATACTCGCTTATTGAGATTTTACGGAATCGGCGAATCGCAGCTCGTTACAAAAATTGATGATTTAATTAAAAATCAAGGCGAGGTCACGATTGCGCCTTATGCGAAAACGCACGAAGTCACACTGCGTCTAGCTGTAAAAGGTGATGAGTCAAAAATCGATATTGAAGAAGCTAAAATTTTAGAACGTGTTGGTGAATTCTTTTACGGTTACGGTGAAGATAATTCTTTGGAGAAAACCGTAGTTGATTTATTGCGAGAAAAAAATATCGAAATTAGTGCCGCTGAAAGTTTAACAGGCGGATTGTTCCAGTCGACGATTTGTTCGGTAAGTGGAGCGAGCGAAATTTTCAAAGGTGGCTTCGTCACTTATTCGATAGAACAAAAAGAAAAAATGTTGGGTATTAAATTGGTAGCCCCAGCGGTTAGCGAGTCGACGGCACGCCTAATGGCCGAAGGAGCTCTTGCGAAAACCGGTGCGCAGATTGCGATTAGTTTTACCGGTGTCGCCGGGTCTGGGGAAGTAGATGGACAACCACCGGGAACGGTTTTCGTGGGACTTGCCCAAAAAGGTTTTGAGACGCAGGTGCACCATTTTAGGCTTTACGGCGGGCGTAATCACGTTAGGCTTTCGGCGGTGATGCGCGGGCTGGATCTGATTAGAAGGACGATTTTATGATAATTCGAGAATTGACTTTGGCAGATGAGCAGGCCTACGAGGCGTTTGTCGAGGATTGGAAGGTCGAAAATCCGACGCCTTATGAGCGCGAAATTATTGAGAAACACGCGAAACGGCCGGAAGATTTTGCAGAATATTTGGCCGTGGAAGCAAAGAAATTTACGGTGTTGCGCCGAGTTATCGCGGATGCGGATATGCGAAGGAATTATTGAAATTTGGGATCACGCAAATCGACGAGAGGCCTGTGATTGTCACGGCGCTTGAAGGAAATGTTGCGAGTCGCAAAACAATCGAAGCTTGCTGTGGAGTTTTCCAAGAAAAATTCGATATCGAAGGCGAAAATGAGTTGCTTTGCCAGTACTATGTATTTTAAACTAAAATAAATAGCCCTTAAATGACACGTTTTCGGAAAAGTGAGCTGTTTTTGTCGCGAAAGGGCTAATGTATATTTTATAATAGCCCTTTTGTGACAAAAACAGGGTGGAATTTCAAAAAGTGGTCGTTCAGGGGCTATAATCGTTTTTAGAGTTGTTCACTTGCCAAGAAAAGGCTTGAAGTCTTTAAGCGTAAGGGATTATCGTTGCAAAAAACCGGCGATTTTGGTATTATTTAGACAGATTTGATGGAGAGGGGTGAGAAGATGCTTGAGATTTTTGTTTTCTGCGGGCCGGAACATCTGTGCGACACGCTGATCGAAGATGAGCTGCGAGCGAGCGACTTCCCATTCAATACACCGCTGCGATTTAGCTACATTCCGGTGATAAATAATAAGTATGTTTCGCGGATTTTGGCGAAGCAAAAAATGGTCGAAAACGTCGATAATTACAACCAGATTTACCGCTGCGTCTACAATCTGGCGCTTGACATCAAGGCAATTCAAGTGCAGGGAAACAAGTGTTTGAAGAATTTTATGCACGAACTTTACCGCTCGAATGTGGCACACGATTACTGCTACACGCGGGATGAAATCGAGGAGATTTTGGAGCGAATCGGGGCAGATCTCGAGGCGTTTTGGACGAATCGTAATAGCGATTGGGTGCGGTCTTCACTTGCCACCGATCAGCAGATCGTTCAGAAATATCACATCGACAACACGCCGAGTGTGGCGGTGTTTAGCGAGACGTATTTTGGCGATCAGGGGTATATTCTGCACGATTGCGACGCGGGGCGGATTATCGACCTGATAAAAAATTACAAACGGCATAATCGGCTGGGCGACACGCGGACCCTGCGAATTATAAATCCATAGCGAGAACCTACCGAGGTTCTCTTTTTTGTGATATAATATAAAGTGATAAAAAGTGAGGCGAATTATGAAAAAAACATTTGCAATTATCGGCCTTGGCCGTTTCGGCGGCAGTATGTGCGAAACGCTAATCGACGCCGATCAAGAGGTGCTGGTCATCGACTCCGATGAGGAACGCATCAACGAATACATGAACATCGCGACCCACGCCATGATCGCGAACGCCAGCGAAGAAAACACGTTAAAATCAATCGGGATGCGCAATTTCGACTGCGTCGTGGTGGCAATTGGCGAGGACGTGCAGGCAAGTATCATGGTGAGTCTGATGCTCGTTGACCTTGGGGTTAAATACATCGTGGCGAAAGCTAAAAATAAAAACCACGCGCGGATTTTGGAAAAAATTGGCGTGCAAAAAGTGGTCCATCCCGAGCGGGATATGGGCGTTCGGACGGCGAAGGAACTTGCGACGAATAACGTTCACGAGTTCATCGAAATCACGCCTGATCTTTCGTTCGCGCAAATTCATATCGTGAATAAAAAATTGGTTAATCGCACTTTGGATGAGTTGCAAATTCGCCAGAAATATCGCTTGAATGTTGTCGGCGTTAAGCACGGTGATGCCGAGTTTGAGTGGCCTGAAGGTACAACGATTGTGCGTCCGGATGATTTTCTATATGTGGCTGGTCGCAATAATGACATCGAGCGTTTTGATGACGAAGTAAATAAGTAAGAGGTTAAAATGAACAGAAACGAAATATATTATTTTATTGGAATTAAGGGTTCGGGGATGAGTGCTTTGGCATTGATTCTGCACGAAACCGGCTACAAAGTCAAAGGGAGCGACGTTGCGGAGTATTTCTTCACGCAGCGCGAACTTGATAAAGCGGGCGTTGAAATTTTAGAGTTTGATGCGGCTAATGTGAAACCTGGCTACACGGTTATCGCGGGTAACGCCTTCACCGACGAGCACGAGGAAATCGCGGCAGCCCGCGAATTGGGTCTTAAAGTCTACCGTTACCACGAATTCTTAGGAAAATTAATCGAGGGATACACTTCAATTGCCATCACTGGTGCGCACGGTAAAACGTCGACGACCGGGATGGGTGCGCACGTGTTTAGGAATATGCGGCCGACGTCGTTTTTGATTGGCGACGGGACGGGGCACGGCGAAGAGGACAGCGAATATTTCGTCTTCGAGGCGTGCGAATATCGCCGCCATTTCCTGGCCTACAAACCAGATTACACGGTGATGACGAACATCGACTTCGACCACCCCGACTACTACGAAAGCATCGAGGACGTCTACACGGCGTTCCAATCGATGGCGTACAATACCAAGAAGGCAATTATCGCCTACGGCGATGACGTTTGGCTGCGTAAGATTCAAGCGGAAGTGCCGATTTATTATTACGGTGTGAATGCGGATGATGATTTCCGCGCGATCAATATCGAAAAAACGCGTGAGGGTTCGATTTTTGAAGTCGAGCACAATGGCGAAGTTATCGGCTCGTTTGAGATTCACGCTTACGGATCGCATAATATAAATAACGCTTTAGCGGTCATCGCAGCGAGCTATTTAGAAGGTTTCAACCTAGCAGCTGTCGCACGTTACCTTAAGACTTTCGAGGGTGTGAAACGTCGTTTCAGCGAAAAAATTATCGGCTCGATGACTTTGATTGATGACTACGCGCATCACCCAACCGAAATTACGGCGACAATTGATGCGGCGCGTCAAAAACATCCCGATAAAAAAATCGTGGCTGTTTTCCAACCGCATACATTCACGCGAACAATCGCTTTGCTCGATGACTTCGCAACGTCGCTAAGTTTAGCGGACAACGTCTATCTCTGTGATATCTTCGGCTCAGCCCGCGAACAATCAGGCGGTGTTTCAATCGAAGACTTAGCAGCTAAAATCGACGGCTCAAACGTGTTACAATATGAAAACTTATCGCCACTTTTAGATTTCGACGACGCGGTCATATTATTTATGGGAGCAGGCGACGTCACAAAATATCAAGCAAAATATGAGGAATTACTTTCTCATTTAACCAAAAGTTTAAAATAGGAGGATCACCAAAATGGATCAATTTGAAAACAATGTCTATGACGACACAGCTGGCTTAACCCAAGTCTACAACCGTGTCTTCGGCCTAGTTGCCGCAGCGGTCGGTGTTAGCGCCCTAACGGTACTAGCGCTTCAAACAATTTTCTACAACGTCTTCGTCGCCTTCACATCTAACGGAATTTTATACTTCGGGGCAGTCGCGGTTGAATTAATTTTAGTCTTTGTACTTGGAAGATCAGCGATGAAAGATACAGGTTTCGCTACGATCGGCCTATTCCTCTTCGCCATCCTTAACGGCTTCACGCTTAGTATCATTATCGCTGCCTATACATCGGCAGACGTCCTAGGAGCCTTCGTCGGCAGTGCTGCAATGTTCGCCGGAATGAGCCTCTACGGAGCGTTCACCAAACGCGACCTTTCAGCAATCGGCCGCGCATCAATGGGTCTAGTCATTGGCCTGCTTGTATCAATGTTCTTGAACGCATTCATCCTACACAGCTCAGCAGTCACAATGCTAATCAGCTGCCTCGGCGTCCTGATCTTCGCCGCAGTCACAGCATGGGACTCAAGCAAAATCAAAACCTTCTACAACAGCGGCCAAGCGACCAACGGCATCACCGCCTATTTAGCGCTCAGCCTGTACCTAGACTTCATCAACATCTTCATCTTCCTGCTACAAATTTTCGGTGGCGGAAGCAGCAAAAAATAGGCAAGTCAAAACCCCTTCACGCGAAGGGGTTTTATTAATTGTTCATTTTAATGCGTATTTGGGACATTTCGAGGTCTGAAATGTCCCAAATACGCATTTAAATGAACAAGTGATTTTTATACTCAGTATTTTTCTGGTTTTTTGTGTTCGAATTTGAAGTAATAGAAGGTTAAGAGAATGATGAACCAAACTGGGGTGAAGAACATCGCGACGCGAGTTGCGGGTGCGAATAACATAATCACTCCGACGATAACGAGGAAGATTAGGATAAGCCAGTTAGAGTAAGGGGCGAACGGAAGTTTGAACGTTGAACGAACGCCGGCTTGCATCATCTTGATGTGCGTAAAGACGATGATCGCCCAAACGACAACGAAGCAAATTGTGGAAATGCTTGAAACCATTTCGAACGCTGAACTCGGGAAGAACTTGTTCAACAAGACTGCAACCAAGACGATAACGCTTGAGAAGATGATCGCATTGCGCGGAACAGCACGCTTAGAAAGTTCACCGAATTTTTTAATGCCATTGCCTTCTTCGGCAAGTGAGTGAAGCATCCGACCTGTCGAATATAGACACGAGTTACAACCTGAAGCGGCTGCAGAAATTACGACGACGTTCAGGATGACTTGCCCAAAGGTGATTCCGATTTCCGTGAATAAGTGGATGAACGGTGATTCGCCTGCGTGGTAGTGAGACCACGGCGCAAGCACTAAAGCTACGAAAATTGATAAGACGTAGAATAAAATAATCCGGATTGGGATGTTGTTGATAGCGTGTGGGATAACGCGCTCGGGGTCTTTCGTTTCGCCTGCGATCACGCCGACCACTTCGATTCCGACAAAAGCGAAGACGACAAGTTGGAAGCTAAGCAGGAAACCCTTGATGCCGTGCGGGAAGAATCCGCCGTCGTTGACGAGGTTAGCCACGCTCACGGTTGTGTGAGGCGCGCCGAGGTTGGCGATGATTTCGTAGATACCGATTAGGATGATGCCGATAATTGCCACGACTTTGATCATCGCGAACCAGAATTCGAGCTCACCGAATTTTGAGACGGTTGTCAGGTTGATTAAAAGGAGAATTAGGAGGGTTAGGACTTCCGGGATCCACATCGGCGTGTTGGGCGCGAAGCCGTGGAAGTAGGTGCCGACGCCGGTCAGGTCGCTCATCGCGAGTGCGATCCAGCAGAACCAGTAAGTCCAGCCGGTGATGAATGCCGCTTTTTTACCCAGGTAATCCTCGACGAAATCGACGAACGATTCGTGGTTGAGGTTCGAGAGCAAAAGCTCGCCGAGTGCGCGCATGATCAGGAAACAGAAGATTCCGGTGATGATGTACGTCAAGAGAATCGATGGGCCGGCAAGTTGAATTGCCCGTCCGCTGCCGAGGAAAAGCCCCGTTCCGATTGCTCCGCCGATTGAAATCAGCTGAACGTGACGATTTTTGAGTCCGCGATTTAGATGATTGCTGCCCTTGTCCATGTTATGTCCTCCTAAAATTTTATACTATATTACCATTAAGGAATGTATAAATTCAAGTGATTATGAAATGTAAGCGCATTAACTCTTACATTTTGCAAAATACGCAAATAATCGTCCGAGTCTTAATAATTGCCAACTAAAATGAAAAGCGGGCAAGTTTGTGATAAAATTTACCTAGCAAACGCAAGTTGAGAGGAACATTATATATGAAAGCATACAAAGCGCACAAGATTTTCACTGGCACGCACGAAGTGACGGATGGCTATCTTGTGGTCGATAACAACGGGGAAATCGTTGAAGTAACGACGACGAAACCGGAAAAAGCGACAATTAAAAATTTCAAAAAAGGAATCATTACGCCAGGTTTCGTGGATACGCATATTCACGGATTTGCGGGGGTGGACACGATGGATGGGGATATCGAAAAATATCGCCATATGTTGGTGCGACTTGCCCAAGAAGGGACGACGTCGGTGATTTTGACGACGGTGACGAGCGACGACGATCACACGCGTGAGGCGGTGCGCAAGATTACTGAGCTGCTTTATAGCCAGGGGCCGGATGAGGCGAAGGTGCAAGGAATTTATCTTGAGGGGCCGTTTATTTCGCCAGATTATAAAGGGGCTCACGACGAAAAGTTACTTCGTGAACTAGATATAAAATTTGTTGAAGAATTGCAGATGCTTTCGGGCGGGCTGATCAAAAAAATTACGATTGCGCCAGAGCTTGAAGGGGCAGAATCGTTTATTCACCGTTGTAAGATTCAAGGGATCCACGTTTCGATCGGGCATACGAATGCGACGACGGAACAGGTGGAACGCGCGGTTGAGATCGGGGCGGACTTTTATACGCACGTATTCAACGCGATGAAACCTTTCAACCACCGCGATGTCGGTGTTGTCGGCGCGGTCTTGAACGACAAGACGAGCTGGGGCGAGGTTATCGCTGACGGCGTGCACGTGAATCTTGATGCGATTAAGATTCTCTTGAGCCAACGTGGTATTGATCGCACAATTTTGATTACGGATTCGATGCGCGGAGCTGGGATGCCTGACGGCGACTACGAACTTGGCGGTTTGGATGTCGTGGTTAAAGACGGCGAAGCTCACAATGTCGACGGAACGTTAGCGGGATCGACCTTGATTTTGCGCGACGCGGTCAAGAATATGCAAAGCCTTGTCAGCCTGAACGATAGTATTAAAATGGCGACATATAACGCGGCAATTGCCCACTCGATTAACGGGGTTGGTCTTTTGGCGAAGCATAAAGCGGCGGATTTTATTGTCTTTGATGAAGAACTTAACATTCAGAAAGTTTATATAAATGGAGAGTTGATCAATGAAAATAGTAAGAGTAAATAGTGAAACATTAGGTAGCAAAATCGCGTTTTCAATCATTCGCGAGGCGACGGAGAAGGGCGCAGTGACTTTAGGGTTAGCGACCGGGTCGACGCCGCTGAAACTGTATAAAGAAATGCGGGAGTCATCGGTTGATTTTTCGGGGATGACAGCGCTGAACTTAGACGAGTACGTGGGGCTTCCAGTCGGTAGCGACCAGAGTTACGCTGAGTTTATGAAGGCTAATTTGTTCGCAACTAAGCCGTTCAAGGAAACGTTTATTCCGGACGGACGGGCAGCAGACTTAGAAGCTGAGTGCGTGGCTTATGATAAGCTTATCGATGAGCATCCGATCGATGTGCAGATTTTAGGAATCGGTACGAACGGACATATCGGCTTCAACGAGCCAGGTTCTTCGTTTGTGGCGGGAACTTCAGTAGTTAATTTGACGGAGTCGACGATTGAGGCGAACAAACGGTTCTTTGCTTCTGCCAGCGATGTTCCGACTCAAGCCGTTTCGATGGGGATTGCATCAATCGTGAAGGCGAAAAAGATTATCTTGATCGCGTTTGGTGAAGGTAAAGCGGATGCAGTTCGCAAGATGCTATACGGTGAGGTCACTGAAGACATGCCAGCATCAATTTTACAACGTCACCCAGATGTTACAGTTATCCTTGATGATGAAAGTGATATTCTGATATAAAAATAAAAAATGGGGGATTTTGGAAAATTTTTTAATTTTTGGGCTCAAAAATTAAAAAATTTGCCAAAATCCCCCTTTTTAGTATTCTATCCAAATAATTTCCCGAGAAAACCCTTTTCTTTCGCTTTAATTCGGGCGACAACTAGCTCGTCGGCGAACGCAAGGTGAAATGAAGTGTTGTGTTCAGGGATAGCTTGATCGCTATAGAAAATCAGCGCGTCATCAGTCGCGTCATCAGGGTCGATGATACAAAATAGCTGATATTTAATATTGTGATCACGGAAAAACGCAATCAGCTTCGACAAAATCGGCGGATGAATCGCATCATTTATCTTAGCTTGGTATTTGCTCAGCGTATCGAGATGCTTTTCCAGTACCTCAAAAACAATCGGATTCTCGATGTCGCTCATCTCAATTTCGCAAAAAATCCGTTCGCGGAACACGCCAAAAACCTCAGGGGCATCTCCGTGAAACTGGTAACCAAACCGCGAGTGGTCGAGGTGGTCTTGTAAAGAATCTCCCATTTCAACCTCCTACAAAACAATCGTATTTTCAGGAATCTCAAGCGGATTTTGCTTCGAAATGTGATCGTAGAACAGCACACCGTTCAGATGATCAATCTCGTGTTGAATCACAATCGCATCAAACCCCTTGAATTTCTCAACGTGTTTAGCGCCTTCAATATCGAAATATTCGACCGTCACTTTATTGTAACGCGGCACAAACCCTTGCACCTCGTAATCGACGCTCAGACAACCTTCGCCGGCTTCGAGCCCGATGTTCTGCACGCTGTTCGAAATAATCCGCGGATTCAGCATCACCGTATCAAACGGCTCCTCGTCGTCACCGTACTCAACATAGATGGCAAGTGCTCGCTTCAAAATTCCCAGCTGAGGGGCGGCAATTCCAACCCCGGGGCGCAAACCATCGGCTTCCGCGATTTCAGCGTTCTGCGAACGTTTCAAAAACAAAGTCATATCGGTAAGCATTTTTTTTGTTTCAAAGTCTAGCGGAAACTCGACGGGCAGGCTTTTTTCGCGCAAAAGCGGGTCGGTGTCCAAAATTATATCATTCATTGTTAGCATTTAGAAATTTCCTTTCGGTTCTATCTTATAAATTATAGCATAGGTAGCTAATATTTTCAAAAAAATGATATAATGTTAAAAAAGCTAACATGAGGAAAAGATTATGTATAATGCACGTTATAAAAGTGTTTTTGATATCATCGGACCAGTAATGGTAGGGCCTTCGTCATCGCATACGGCGGGCGCTGCTAAAATCGGTAAAATCGTAAGTAGTCTTTTCGAAAGCGACATCGCCAAAGTGAAGATTACCTTGTATCGCAGTTTTGCTAAAACCTACAAAGGGCACGGCACGGACATCGCGCTCGTTGGTGGACTATTAGGGATGGAACCGGACGATATGCGTTTGAGAGATTCGCTAGAAATCGCTCATAAACAAGGCGTTAACGTGGTTTTTAAACCTGATTTTAAAAATCAAGATGTGCATCCGAATACGGCTAAAATCGTGGTCGAAAATAAAGACGGAAGTGAAAAACTAACGGTAATGGGTGTTTCGATCGGTGGCGGAAACGTCGAGATTTCAAACATCGATGGCTTTAACCTAAGACTCAGAGCGGCGACGCCGACTTACATTATCGTTCACGATGACGAACCGGGAATGATTGCGCAAATCACGACAATCCTTGGCCTAGCTCAAATTAACATTTCGAAAATCGAAATGAACCGTTTGGAAAAAGGCGGTTTGAATACAGTGTTAATGGAAGTCGACCAGACGGAAATCGGAAATACTTTGGCGCTGATCGACTCAATTCCGAAGGTTAAAATTGCCCATTTCTTCAATATTTAAAGGAGCCTACAAAGATGTTTCATTCGATAAGAGAGCTTGCGGCGCAGACGCAAAATCATAAAAGTATCGCGGATTTAATGGTCGAAGTCGAGCATGAAAACACGGACAAACCACACGATTTAATTCGCGAGCAAATGCTGACGAATTTGCGCGTAATGAAAACGAGTATCGCTCAGGGCATCGAGGGCGTAACGTCGGTCACAGGCCTAACCGGCGGTGGCGGAAAATTACTCAACGAATATTTAGAGGCTGGGAAATCTCTAAGTGGGGAAATCATAATTCGCGCGATGCGCAACGCGATTGCGGTCAACGAAGTCAACGCAAAAATGGGTGTCATCTGTTCAGCTCCGACAGCCGGTTCAGCCGGTGTGGTGCCAGGGGTCTTGATGGCGGTTCGGCACAAACTTGAACTCTCAGAAAAAGATCAGGTCGACTTCTTATTCACGGCCGGAGCGTTCGGGTTAGTTATCGCGAACAACGCTTCAATCAGTGGAGCCGAGGGTGGTTGTCAAGCCGAAATTGGTAGTGCGGCGGCAATTGCGAGCGGCGCGCTAGTTATCGCGAGTGGCGGCACGGTCGAGCAGGCCGGTGAAGCGATTGCGATGACGCTGAAAAATTGTATGGGCTTGATTTGTGACCCGGTGGCGGGTCTGGTCGAGGTCCCTTGCGTGAAACGCAACGCGATGGGGGTTTCACTTGCCATCACGAGCGCTGATCTTGCGCTCGCGGGAATTAAATCGGTGATTCCGGTCGACGAGGTCATCATTTCGATGGGGCGCGTCGGGCAGCGGATGCCGGTGATGTATAAGGAGACCGCGGACGGCGGCATGGCGAAGACGCCGACGGGAGAGAAACTTGCCAAGAAGATTTTAGGCAAGTAACAGTCGCGCTGGAATGCGGCTTAGAAATTAGGGAAAATATGAAAATTTTATTTATCGGGGATGTGGTCGGAGCTCTGGGGAGGGCGACGTTGAAGCAGCATCTGCCGGCTTTGAAGGCGGAATTTAAGCCTCAGGTCGTGATTGTGAATGGGGAAAATTCGGCGCACGGGCATGGGATTACCGAGGCGTGTTACAAAGAAATTTTGCAGGCGGGCGCGGATGTCGTGACGCTTGGGAATCATTGTTTTGATAATAAGGCGGTCTTCGATTTTATCGAGGGAGTGCCTAAATTGGTGCGTCCGGCGAATCTACCGAAGAATAATCCGGGTCAGGGCGCGTGTTATGTGAAGGTCAACGACAAGCTTCTCGCGGTTGTGAATTTGCTAGGGCGGACGTTTATGAACAATCCTTGCGATTGTCCTTTTGAGGTCGGGAAGGCCGTGATTGAGGGAGCGCGCGAGGTTACGCCGCTTGTGTTCGTGGACTTTCACGCGGAGACGACGAGCGATAAAATTGCGTTCGCGCATTATGTTGACGGCTTGGCTTCGGCGGTTATCGGCACGCACACGCACGTTCAGACGAATGATAATCGGATTTTGGCCGGGGGCACGGCGTTCCTGACGGATGCTGGAATGACTGGCGCTTTGGACGGCGTTTTGGGCGTTCATCCCGAAAATGTCATCAATAAATATATCCATGGCTATAACGAACGTTTCGAGGTGTTGGAACACGGCCGTGCGCAGCTTGGTGGTATTTTTATCGAGCTCGATGATACGACCGGACACGCTAAGAAAACGCAGCTAATTAGAATTGAAGATAAGTGATGCCTTAAGGTGTCGCTTTTTTTGTCGTTATGTAAGTTAAGGGCTTAACATACATAACGATGGGGTTAATTGCCCGATTTTCGGAGGTCGTTATGTAAGCTATTAAGCTAAGTTACATAACGGGGGGGATAGTGTATAATTGCGCTATTATGAATATAAATAAAAAAGAAATTCGAAAATTTGCGGTACCTTTGCTCGTCATGGGGTTCTTCAACTATTTCGCTGAACAAATCTCCATCACGTTCGCCTCAAGAATCTCGCTCGAAAACCTCGGCTCAATCGTAACAGTGGATAATTTTTTATATTCGCTCGTCGGAATGTTTGGAATTTTCAGCGTAGCGTTCAACATCAAAGCCTCGCGGGCAATTGGCGCCGATGACGAGGACGGATTAAATAGTTATATTAAATCAATTATTTTATTGAATTTAAAAATCGGAATAATATTTTTTATTATTGTTTTATTTTTTAGCAGTATTTTTTTGAAATTAATTTATGGATTTAGTGGCGCATTGCTGCACACGGCGGCGCTTTATTTAATGATCAACGCCTTATATATGCTGATTCAAATGTCATTATTTGCTTTTGCGAATCTGATGAAAGTGGAACAAAAAACTCAGTATATGATGTATGTTTCCGTTGGAATCGCCATAATGCACGTTATTCTGAGTTATATCATCGTTAAAGTTTTGGGATTTGGGATAATCGGTTTAGGTGTGATTAATATGATCAGTCTAGTCGTTGAACTCCTAATTTATCTAGTCTTAACGAGAAAACTCGTCGCAAAAGCGTTTAAAGCTAAAGCGAATAAACAACTCGAATTAATTAAATACGGAATTCCGATGTTCGGTCAAGAATTCCTTGAAGGCGTAATTTTCCTGATCGCCGTCGATGCCATCGTAGCCCATCTTGGCCTCGGAGAACTCGCGATTTACAGCGTAATTTTTAAAATTTTAGTCTTTCTCAAAATTTCAATTTACGCCCTCGGAAATACTTCAACCGTTTTTGTCGGCCAAGCGCTCGGCGAAAAAAATAATATTCACGTCAAACAAAGCGTCAATTATTTATTAAAAGTATCATATTTAATCGCCGCATTTTTGCTCGCAATAATTATTATTTTTAATAAATATGTCACAGCATTTTTCACAAGCGACGCGAAAACAATAGCTAACGTAGCGGGTTACTTGCCCGTAGTTGTGGTCGCCGTGGTAGGGATCGCGCTTTACGAACAGTTCAAATACGTGCTTCAAACATTAGGCGCGCAGAGCTTCGTTTTCATGACAACCGTCATCGTAAACATCGCCGTGGTCGTGCTCTTATTTGCCACAACGGCCCTCGGCTGGATGAGCCTATTCTTGCTCCTAGCCCTCTACACGCTAAACTTTTTCGTGCTCGGAATAATATATTTCGCAAAATATAGGAGCATTATCGCCGGAAATTTGTTATAATTATTCAATGGATAAAGAAATCAGAGAAAAATTGGACGAGCTTTGTGCTGCATTGAGCAATGATGAGCACGTGGTTCGTTTTCAATTATTGAAGCGGCAAGTCGCCGAAAACGAGTCGATTGCGGGGTTAATTGCCCGAATTCGGGAGCTGCAGCAGGCAGCGACGGAGCAAGCCGTCAAGGAAGATGGCAAGTACGTCGCGACCCTGGCGGAGCGCGACGAGCTGCGCCGTGAACTCGGGGAAAACATTCTTTATCAGGAATATTTGGATGAATTGGAGCACGTTAATGGGCTGATCGGTCGCATTAATGACGAGTTGAGAAATGATTGAACCGCTAGTTTGGGTGCCTATCGACAAGAGCGAACACACGCCGATGATGGTGCAATATCTGACAATTAAAGAAAAATATACGGACGCCTTTTTGTTTTATCGACTAGGCGATTTTTATGAACTGTTTTTTAGTGATGCTATTTTGGCAGCGCGGCTGTTGGAGTTGACTTTGACGGCGCGGAACAAAACGTCGAAAAATCCGGTCGATATGTGCGGAATTCCGCATCACGCCTCGAGTGGCTATATTGAGAAGTTGGTCGACCTTGGCTACAAGGTGGCGATTTGCGAACAGATTAGCGAGCCGAGCGAAAAAGGACTGGTCGAGCGTGACGTAATCCAAGTGATTACGCCAGGGACGAACGTTGTCGAATCGGCGGAGAACAACTTTTTGGTCAGCGTGATCGATAATAATTTAGCTTATACAGATTTGTCCACAGGCGAGCTGAAGGTAACGACGGTCGCGGATGATGTGCAGTTGATCAACGAGATTATCGGGCTGCGGACGCTGGAATTGGTTGTTTACGGGTCTAAGCCTTTGAGTGCCGAGGTGTTGAAGAAGACAGGAGTTATGGTGTCAACGGTCGATGCTTTGGTCGATGCGGCGGAGATTAATTTCGCGGTTGAAGGCGTGTCTGATGCCGGACAGATTGAGGCTTTGCAGCTATTGTTGAGCTATGTTATCGCGACGCAAAAGCGCAATTTGAACCATATTAAAAAGGCTGAAAGTTATGTCGTGAGCGATTATTTGCAGATGGATTATTTCACGAAACAGAACTTGGAATTGGTCGCTAATCAACGGCAGAACTCGAAGATGGGTTCGCTGTTGTGGGTATTGGATAAGACGAAAACGGCACTTGGAACACGTGAGTTGAAAACGTGGATTGACAAGCCATTGGTCAATATTGACGAGATTGTTTTGCGCCAAAATCAGGTGGCGACATTACTTGATTCGTTCTTTGAAAGATGCGATATTATCGAAATTTTTAAACGTGTTTATGACTTGGAGCGGTTAATTGCCCGCTTGTCGTTCGGGAAAGCGAACGCTCGCGATTTGCATCAGTTGAAAATTTCGTTGTCGTCGATTCCGCAAATTCGCACTTTGCTGAGTGGAATTAACAAAGATGACGTGTTCGCTGAAATTCTGGCAGGGCTTCCTGATGTGAGTGAAGTTGTCGCCTATATCGACGCGGCGATTATCGAGGATGCGCCGTTGACGATTACAGATGGCGGCATTATTAAAACAGGATTTAACGACCAACTAGATGATTACCGTAAGGCTTTAAGCGAAGGGAAAACTTGGCTCGCTGAGCTTGAAGCGCGCGAAAAAGAATTAACCGGAATTAAAAATTTGAAGGTCGGTTATTCGCGGAATTTCGGTTATCACATCGAGATTTCTAAGGTCGCTAATCAAGGTTTTGAAAATGAACGTTATACGCGCGTTCAGACTCTAACTAATGCCGAACGTTACACGACTGAAGAGCTCTCGGGGATTGAAGAAAAAATCAACGAGGCTGAAACGGGAAGTGCTGCTTTAGAATATAAAATATTTACGTCATTACGAGATTATGTTTCGGGCTTTACGGAACAAATTCAGATGATTGCGCGCACAATTGCCCAGATTGACTGCTTGCAGTCACTTGCCCAAATCGCCGAAGACAATCAATATATCAAGCCGGAATTTTACGCGGACGGCGACCTTGAGATTATCGACGGGAGGCACCCGGTGGTCGAGAAGGTTACGGGTTCGAGTGACTACGTGCCGAATTCAGTCGTGATGAACGCGGAGCGCGAGATTCTGATTTTGACGGGGCCGAATATGTCGGGGAAATCGACGTATATGAGGCAGCTTGCGATTATCGTGATTATGGCGCAAATCGGATCGTTCGTGCCGGCGAAAAGTGCGCGGATTCCGGTGGTGGATAAGATTTTCACGAGAATCGGAGCGAGTGATGATTTGGTCGGCGGCCAATCGACGTTTATGGTCGAGATGAGTGAGGCTAATTTAGCGCTCGAAAAAGCGACACCGAATTCGCTGATTCTGTTTGATGAATTAGGGCGCGGAACGGCGACCTATGATGGGATGGCGTTAGCGCAGGCGATTATCGAATATATCGCTGAAAATATTAAAGCGAAAACGGTTTTCTCGACGCACTATCACGAGTTGGTTGATTTAGCTGATAAATATAGCGAGATTCAAAATATTCATGTTGGGGTCAACGAAGATGCGGGCGAGATTGTGTTCTTGCACAAAATTTTTGATGGACCGGCTGATCAAAGTTATGGGATTCACGTAGCGAAACTTGCAGGCTTACCTGATAAATTATTGAAACGCTCAGCTAATATTCTGCATACTTTAGAAACTGGGGTTGAACGACCGATGGTCGCAGATGACGACGTTCCATATTTAGCGAGCACGCCTGAGTCGCCAGTACTTGCCGAACTTAGAGAGCTCGATATCAACAATTTAACACCGCTAGAAGCGCTAAGTTTAATCTATGAGCTGAAGGAGAAATTATGATAGAAGAATTATTTGCGACGATTTCGGCGCGCAAAACGGATCCGAAAGAGGGTTCATATACGAACTACCTGTTCGACAAAGGGTTGGATAAAATTTTGAAAAAAGTCGGCGAAGAAGCGAGCGAAGTAATCATCGCCGCGAAGAATGCAGATGACGAGGAGCTAGTTGGCGAGTTGAGCGATCTATTATTCCACTCGTTAGTCTTGATGGCTGAGCGTGGATTGACTTTGGGTGATATTCGAGGTGAACTTGAACGCCGTGAAGGTAAACTTTCGAAGACGAAAGACCGCCCGGAAATCGATAACTTATAGTAACTGACTCAAAATGACCGAAAACTTGAAAAAATGACCTGTTTTTGGATATTTTGAGTACATATAGATTTTACATGTACTCAAACCGTCAGAAATAAGGGCTTTTTAGCAAAAAAGCGGGCATTTGGAGTCACTAGGAGAAAAATATGGGATATATCAATACGTTGGATGAGTGGCTGGATACGGTTGCTGAGGAAAATCGGGACAAGGCGCACTCGCTAGTAAACTGGGCGCAAAAGGAATTTCCTCAACTAGAACTAAGGATGGCGTGGAACAAGCCGATGTTGACCGATCACGGAACGCATATTATAAGTTTTGCGGCCGCGACGAATTGGATTTCGCTGATGCCGGAAGAGAAAACGATGCTTAAATTCGAGCAGAAATTACGCGATGCTGGATATGCCCCGACGAAGAAAATGTTCCGAATCAAATGGAACGAAACTCCTAACTACGAGCTCTTAAAAGAAATAATCGAATTTAATATCGAAGACAAAAAAGACGAAAAGAATTTTTGGAGGTAGAAAATGCTTGCGATTTGTTACCCGAAATGCACGACGTGCCAACGCGCGATGAAGTGGCTCGACGCCCATAACATCGAGCACGATTACCGCGACATCAAGAAGAACAATCCTTCAAAAGAAGAGCTTAAACAATTTTGGCAAGTCAGCGGCCTACCGCTGAAAAGATTTTTCAACACGAGCGGACTCGTCTATAAAGAATTAGGATTAGCGAAAAAATTACCTGACATGACTGAGGACGAACAACTTGAAATCCTTGCGACAGATGGTATGTTAGTAAAACGCCCGTTAATTATCGGCGACGATTTTGTCTTGGTCGGTTTCAAAGAACCGGAATGGGAAAGTAAATTACTTTAATAAAAGTATATATTTTTAGGCGCTTTTTGTGGTAAAATGAAAGCGCTATTTTATTTGCGATTGCGAATATGGAAGGAGAAACAATGAGTTTATTAGACACGTTAAATGAAGATATCAAAACTGCTATGCGCGCTAAGGACAAGGAAACTTTGTCAGTGTTACGCATGGTTAAATCGGCATTGCTCAACGAAGGAATCAAGGCTGGCAAGGACTTAACGCCCGACGAGGAGTTGACAGTTTTGAGCCGCGAGGCTAAACAACGCCGCGATTCGGGGAAAGAATTCGCCGAAGCGGGCCGCGACGACCTGGCTGAACAGGTCAATAAAGAGCTGAAAATTGTCGAGAAATATTTACCTGAGCAGTTGTCGGCGGACGAAGTTCGCGCGCTGGTCAAGGAAATCATCGCCGGCGGAGCGAGCAACATGGGCGCCGTGATGGGGGAATTGATGCCGAAAGTCAAAGGAAAAGCCGACGGCAAGTTGGTGAACGAAATCGTGAAAGAGGAGCTAGCATAATGAAACAGATTAAAATTGGTGGGAGCGAACTGGAAGGTTCGCAGGTAATTCTTGGGTGCATGCGCCTCGACGAGAGGATCAAGCGCAAGAAAAAGGTGTCGAAGGTGCTGCAAACGGCGTTCGATAACGGGATCAACACGTTCGACCACGCTGACATTTACGGCGGGGGCAAGTGTGAAACTTACTTCGCTCAAGCGCTAAAAGAAACTTCGATTTCGCGCGATGAAATTCTGATTCAGTCGAAATGCGGGATTATTCCCGGTAAAGCGTTCGACTTTTCGAAAGAACACATCATCAAATCGGTTGAGGGTTCGCTTACGCGTCTGGACACTGACCATCTCGATATGTTGCTACTTCACCGCCCGGATACTTTGATGGAACCGGTTGAAGTTGCAGAAGCGTTTGACGAGTTGAAGGCTGCTGGTAAAGTCCGTCACTTCGGGGTTTCCAACTTCAATCCACGTCAAATTCAGCTGCTTGAAACAGCGGTTAAAGAGCCGCTAATTGCCAATCAACTGCAGTTCGGGATCGCCCACGCGGGGATGATCAGCAACGGGTTGCACGTGAATATGGAGGACGGCGAGTCGGTCGATCACGATGGCTCGATTCTGGAATATTCGCGCATTAAAAATATGACGATTCAGGCGTGGTCGCCGTTCCAATACGGCTACTTCGAGGGGATTTTCCTCGACAACCACAAGTTCCCTGAGTTGAATGCGCAACTGGAAAAACTGGCTAAAAAATACGGCTTTACGAAAACTGGAATTGCGACGGCGTGGATTAATCGCCACCCTGCGGACATCCAGACGGTTATTGGCTCGATGACGCGTGACCGGATTCGCGAATCGACGGATGCTTCGGATCTGGTGCTGACGCGCGAGGAGTGGTATTCGATCTACATGGCGGCCGGAAATATTCTTCCATAGGAGTTTAAGATGACGAAATTAATTCTTGGAACTTACACGAAAGCCCTGAGCAAGGGAATCTACACGATTGACCTCGACGAAAAAGCGGGCAAGTTGGGCGAGGTCACGTTGCTTTTAGAAGAATGCGGCTCGACATGGGTCGATTTTTCGAGCGATGGCTCGAAGGTCGTTACGACGACTAACGGCGGCGTAGCTTTGCACGATATAGCGACCGGCGAGCGCACAAGCGTGGTCGTTGACGGACCGGCTCCGTGCTATGTAGCTTTAGATGAAGAACGCGGTTTAGTTTATAGCGCAAATTATCACGACGGAAATATTAAGATTCACACGGTTTCGCCGTTTGAATTAAAACAAACTATTCAGTACGTTGGTCATTCCGTTCATGCGAATCAAGATCAAGCGCGCGCGCACTTTGTCGCGCCGACACCAGACGGTCGCCTGATTACATGTGATTTAGGAAGCGATCAAGTTCATTTATACGACTTAGATGAAGACAACGTTGCGACTGAAATCGAAGTGTTAAATACTTTGCCAGGTTGCGGTCCGCGCCAAATCACGTTCGCACCAGACGGCTCGAAATTCTATCTGTTAGGCGAACTCGACGCGACGGTTAGTGTTGTCAGCTATCCAGAAATGCGTATTTTGAGCGTGACCCCAACGCTACCGGCTGATTTCGATATTTTAAAAAACAGCGGAGCGGCAATTAAGGTCAGCGACGACGGGCGCTTTGTTTATGTAACTAACCGTGGACACGACAGCTTAGCGACGCTAAAAGTCGAAGAAAATAATCTTGAACTATTAGGCCACGTCAGCGTTGAAGGTGAACATCCGCGTGATTTCAATATCATTAGCGATAAGTTCATCGTGGTGGCTAACCTGTTCACAAACAACTTAACTTTATTTGCTCGTGATAAAAAAACAGGAGCAGTAAAATTACTACAAAAAGACGTTTTTGCACCAGAATGTGTCTGTGTTAAAGAGTTTATTTAAAAAAGAAAAAAAAGGTCAATTTGGCCTGTTTTTTTTATATGTGTTATTTTTTGTTTTTACCAATTTTCAGGTCTATAATTATATTAATAGACACGTTTAGAACAGGAGATTGTTATGAAACTTGGTAAAAACTTTTTAAAGAAAGCAATGTTAATCGGTATGACGGGGGTTCTTTTAACTCCGAATATCGGAAACGTTAAAGTATTTGCGGATGAAATGGTGAGCGCATTTGACTCATCCGAGGAAGTCAAAGCCTATTTGATTGAACTTTACGGACAAGCAGAAGGCGAGGCATTATTTAATCAGTTGAGAGAGTCTGGTGTTATTAATGACCGCGGACAGTTTAGAATTGTTAAAATTTCATATAAAGATCAAGATTATACGCTAGAACAAATCAAGGAAATTCTAGCGCAGCCAGAGACTGTTTTAACGGACGAAGCCTTTATCGACGGGGAAAAAGTGCAGTTAAAAGACATCAAAGCGATGATTGAAATCGAAGCTCTGCTGGCTAAAAAAGAGAGCGATTTAGCGTTTGCACCTGACAGCGAAACAATTGAAAATTTGAAGAGTTTGATACAGCAATTCTCTCAAAACGGCATCACTCTGCAGTACGGAACGAATTTGATGAACGACCGTGAAGCGGTTGCGAATGGGTATAAGAGCCGTAGTACTACTTTGAAGCAAGACACGGTTAAATCCGTAGTCGAATTAAGCAGTACGGGAGAAAATGCAAAATTAATCCTAACTAGCGATTCGGCGTTTCCGTATGAAACGGTATTTAGTTATTCAATCGAAGATGGAAGTTGGTCGGCGGCAGTAGCTGATAAAGATCGGACTGGCACCGTGACGATGGCGGCTGGCGATACGGCGGCTGAAATCCCGATCCAAGTCAGCAAGCTTAAGCAACCCGGAGAAAGTGGCTATGATGCAACGGTTGATAAATATAACGGTAAAAAATATGTCAAAGTTAATTTGCGCAATGAATCGGGTGTGAGTTTGCCAGAAGGCGAAACAGGGCAATTTGCGGTTTCGATGGCCAATAATTTCAGTTATGATAATCTCTTAGCTCGATTGGATGGCAAGAATTTGTATCGCGCTGATAATACAGAAATAGTTAATAGTAGTGTTAGTGTTATGAAGCAGGGAGACACCAGTTTCGGTAATAATGCTCTTACAGTCCACTGGGAAATACCTGCGTTTGAAAAGATTTCTACTATACAAAACGCGAAATTTGGCGCAAGCATATTACTGGATGAAGATGACCAAACAATTTATGAAGAGGGTCTGATGTCAGGTATCGCTGTAAGGCCTATAGAACTAAAAATGTCGGATGCGGTGTCATTTCCCAACGTTAATGGATATTTTGATGGCATTACTAGTAACAATGTTTTTAAAGGAGATTATTTTAATGACAATAGCTTTGTAGGTGGAGCCGAGGTCAGCAAAACGGAAATTGATCAATGGGATGTCGGCTATAAAGCAGGCAGTTCTCTGTTGTTTAATTATGTAGTAGCGAAGGGGTTTAACGCTGACATGTTAGCCCAACATTATGTGGATGTGACCCAAACGATGTCTTATATCCAAACGCCAGCTAAGGTAACTAATATTTCAATTCCTGATAAAAAATTTAAAGCAGGCGATTTTGTGCCGGTGACTGTAACTTATGACTTACCAATTTTAAGCACGGGTTCTAAAATAATAATGTCAGACGGTGCGGAATGTCCAACTATGGCTACCGCGGATAAAAAGAGTGAGGCTAGCTACACCAAAGTTGTCGACTACAATTACAAAGTTCCTGAAACTGCAGCAAGTGAAGTCGCGGTCAAGGAAGTTCGGGCAATTCCCTATATCGTAACTAAAGGAAACCCTAATAATAGAGCGATAGAAAATATAACAATCAACGAAAATGTTAGCGGTACGGTCAAAACAAGTGCAAACGGCGAACGTTCAACTTTCCAGGGTATCGTTTTGAAAAATGATGCGGGTGCGGAAATAACAGACAATACCTATGGACAATCGGACAGTACAGCGCACATCGAAATCCCTCTGGGCGCACCTTCTAAGAATGGAATACAATGGGTATATGATTCTCAAAATCAAGACAGCGGAAATTTAAAAAATTATAAAGCTTCAATCGATGGCGGAAAAACACTGATTGACCTAAAAATAAACGAAGGGACTACAGAGGAGACGGCATCGTTAACAGGCGAAGTGACATTGCCGGAAAATCTGACTCAAGAAAATAAAATAAAACGGGTCGAATTATATTGGTGGAACCCCGCAATTAACGATTGGGCAGTGATGCTAAATGGCGACAGTTTCTACACAGACTTCAAAATCGCCGGTGTCAACTTGCTAAGCGCAGACGAAATGCGCATTATCCCGCCAACTAATTGGGCAACGCCGGGTGTAATCACTAACCCGACAGGAGATACATTCAAATTTGGTTACGAAATCGACAACGCGAGCACGGCGTCGGATAAATCAGTTACGTGGTCGACGGACAAACCTGAAATAGCGACCATCGACCAAGAAGGCGTGATCCATCTAGGTACAGAGCCTGGTAAAGTGAACGTAATCTTAAAAGCTAATAACAAAGGACTTAATAACGACGTCCAAAAAACTTACGAACTTCAAGTTACTACAGCTACTACACCGGATCTGATTATTCCGAGTGCCGTGAGTGAATTCTTGGTGACCAAGGGCGACGATGCACAAATCTATTGGTCGACGAATATCCCGTACCTTAATCAACACGGCGGTCCGTTTGGCTTGTCAAAAAAAGACGAGACGCAATTCACTGTTAAATTATATAAAGGCAATTTCACAGATTCGCAGTTAGAAGGTAAAACACCAGCGAAGACTTACGCTGGTGAAAAACTAATCAATGTTAGCCAATTCACAATTCCTAGCGGCGACTTAGGCGAAATATCAGAAAAAAATAAACCTAATTACACCTTCCAAGTAAGCGTTTCTGACCCTTATGACGATGATGTAACAGTTACCGCGGTAGGGCACATCATCGTGAAATCAAAACCGGCGAGTGTAACTGTCAGCGCACCAATTAAGGAGACAATTTTAGATACAGTGGGATCGGTAAACTTCAATTTTGAAGTTAAGAACTTTGATGAGGTCAACGCGAAAGATGGCGATATCTCGTACACCGTGACTAAAGCTGGAGAAGATATCATCGAAAGCTCAACGACTGACACTACAGGCTCAGTTTTGATTCCTATTCAAGATGTTCCTAATATAAAATTAAAAGAAACTTACCAAATTAATTTTCAAGTTAAAAACGGCACAGACGAAGCCTACAGTTTCGCTTCGCAAACTTTTGAAGTTTACAGTCACGATGCTCTTGATATCTTAGTGGATAATAAAAAAGGTGACAATGTAGTAATTTCTAATCGCGAATGGTTAAAAGGTCTTACTAGCGAAGAAATAATTGACCTTGGTCGAGATATCAATCTTAACCGCGCTATTAGCATCAACTACGGCGACTACGCTTGGTCGAGATTGAATGACCAAATCAAATGGTTGAGCGAAAATAATGAATACGCAACTATCAATTACGAACAAGGCGGCCTCTATAATAATATAGAAACGCTTAGCTATGAAACCTATAGTCCGGGTACTGATTTTAAAGTCCAAGGACGCAAAGATACACCAGAACCGGTGAAAATCACAGCTACCCATGCTGCTTTAACAGGTATGACCACAGATGTTAATGTTAGCGTGGAAACAGCCAAGGACAGACTATACATCTTCCAAGCAGTACCAGCCACGACAACTACGGTAACGTATAAAAATGGCGCGGGAGACCAAGTTGAGAAAACGACCGATGATCAAGGGCGGTTAGCGGTTTATGAAGAGAAAGGAATTGCCTCGGATGTGCAATTCAAATCTGGTACGGGCGCGAATGCATTTATGGCGACGATAACGGCGAAAACCCTGAAATCGGGGGAAGCTAGCACGGTTAGTCTTGGCCTGTATCCGTTGAATACTGTGACACTAGTAAACGTTGCTAATGTGGTTTATTATCTTAAGAAACCGGATGGCAGACCACTTGCCAATCAGGATGTAATTGTCAACGGTGGTACCTATAAGAACGGAGAGTATTGCGTGAAATCGCAATTGCCGACCGATAGTGTAATGACCACGGATTCAAGTGGTAAACTTACTATTAGCGTGGATGCGACGAACTTTACCATCAGCGGCGATGCAGAACCACTAGCGGCGCTTGATGAAATTGAAACGGTCGTAGAACTTCAATTCAAGGATGGCGATACTTATCCTTATTTCCCAATCATCGCTAAATCGAGCGGTAAAACAAATGCTAAAAACTCAGTAACAACAGGCGAACACATCGAGTACGTCAGGGAAAATACGAATGCTGGGCAAGTAGCAAAAACGTATATCGCGGATCAAAAATATTACGATGCTGGCGCAACAGGAGCGTATGATTTAATCGGTTATAAAGGGCTAATTGGGGTAAATAAAAATCATCCTGATAGGATTGTGGATACAACTGTTGTTTGGTGGGATGCTACAGGCTTTACGGAAAATGCTAAAGTTGAGAGTAATAGCTCGGTAGGTAAAGCGCTAAAAGGTCAAAGTTACAAAACGACTACGTACCCGTTCAGTACAATCCACATCACAGAGCAGTCGCAGCCTTTAAACAAAACGACTTTAGATGGTTGGCTTGAAGATTTTGCGCAAGATACTATGATCTATAAATTATACGAAGATGGTGCTGCTCTAAACAACACGCTTGCTACTGGTTTTAGCGTGAGTAACGCTTTAAATACACCAAATGTTTTGGATCAAGATGGCGGTTCAAGAGATATCTTCAAAGAGTTGAAATCTTCTCTATCGGGTTCGAACAATGGTAGTCAATACAACAATGACTCGACCAACAAAGACATACTTTTGAAGGGCGGCATGGCGCTGTTAGAAGGTTTATCTAGCAAGGGCGAGTTAAATGGCGGCGTCTTCCAAATGCAAATTATGGCAACACAAGATCCGTTAGCGTTTGAAGCAGTGATTACGTTAGGGATTGATGAAGTCGAGAACGATGCTAATCTCATGGAAGAGGCACCGACTAATATTGATGGTGGATACGGAGATTTGACACTATTGCCACAGGTTACTGATGTAGCTTCGATGATCAAAAGTGGAGCTAAGGGTTGGGGTAAAGACCAAATGAAAGAGCTGCAAGATAATTACGCAGCCCCAAGTGAAACTCCAATCGGCGATAAAATCGTGAATTTCCGGGCGCAAGGAATGTTTACGGCGCAAATTAGATATAATGTCGGAACCCGAAAATGGGAAACACGAGTTGCTGAAGGTGGAATGCAACTTGGCATGGAGCTGGGATATAAATGGAATGTTAATAAATTCCCAGGAACCTTTGAAGTAGGTCTCGGTGCAGGTTTAATGGTTGATTTCAACTCTAAATCGATCTATGAAGAACGCACATACAACGGCATTAAAGAGTCGTGGAGTGAAGAGGCGAAGAAGCACGATTATCAAAATATCTATTTAACACAATTGCGCATCAACGCATGGGCGAAAGTGTTCGCGGGCTTCGGGTTCGACTACACAGTCCTAGCGGCAAAAGTCGGGGTCTTTGGCAAAGTCATACTGACTTCAAATAACGCTTGGTTATCGCGATCATATCTAGGTGAACAGGATCCAGGTGCGCTCCTAACGAAAAAAACCGAAAATGGTCAACACATAAGATTGTCGGGCGCATTTGGGGTGGAAGTGGTTCTCAAGTTCCTCTTCATCTCCTATACCAACGTCATCGCAAGTCAGCAATATAGCCACGATTGGTCATTTAATAACTGGAAAAAAATTGTAGATTATTGGGGCGAGGTGCACGGCGGATCCTATCCGGCCACCCAAGCCACCGCTGCGCAAATGAAGGCACTTTATTTCAATGATCATCCTGAGGTGATGAAGATGTACGCGGCGATTCCCGCGATTGAAAGCAGAGACTATCTTGAAGAAGGTACGCGTGCTTGGAAGACGCGATTAGGAGCTGCGAACGGAATTGCCAGTGCGTTCGAAACGAATGCCTACCCGTTCTCTAATCCTCAATTACTTGATGACGGATCACAATTTGTTTACTTAAGTGATAATGAGAGCGAAGACGTAACGGAAACACGCGCAAGTTTCGCTAAATTGAACGGGGCAAGTTATACCGATCAAGGTAACATCGAAAACTCGGGAACTTCTTATGGTGATGCTGACCTGAAAGTTAGTGGAAATAATTCTCTAGCTGTTGCTAGCTGGGTAGCGATTACTGACAAGTCGATTGCTGATCGAGGTGAAGGTACAACAGTGACCGCGGAGGAACAAGCGTCCATAGCGAAGAGCGCTGAAATTAATGCGAGCATTTGGAACGGTGCGAAATGGACAACAACACAGTTGACTGTTAACAGCGTTCCAGACGTAGCGCCAGTGGTTGCGAGCAATGCGAACAAAGCGGTTGTCGTGTGGCGTAACACCTACATTGACGACGTCAGCGATGTTAGAAGTTTATCTACAAATGATAATCTAGTGTACAAGATTTATGACAAAGCGACAGCTAAATGGTCTGAGCAAAAACCGCTTTACAACGGTACGAACGGAACCATCACAGGGCTAGACATCGCACTTTCAGCGGATGACAAATTAGGAATTGCCTATACCGTGAAAGAAGCCGATGAAGACCAAGCGGATGGTGTTCAGATTGATCGTCCAGTTTACAATATGATTGTAGACACGAAAAATGAAGCGGTTGTTAAGAATCAATTGTTAACAGCTAGCGGTTTGAACGAATCGCCGCGAATTAAAACGGTGAAAGTTGATGGAAAAGAAGTGTTCTTGACAGCTTGGTACAATTCGATCAATGGAACTGAAGAAACAAGTGCGGAAAGTGATATCCTCTTAAAATTAGTTTCGAAAGCGGGAATTATCGAAAATGATGCGCATAATTTCCCAGAAACACTTTCACAAGCAGCGGATGGTAAGAAGTTCGATGTTTCGAACGACTTCGAGTTCGCTAAGACGACAGGCAATACCTTGAACGACTTAGCATTAACTTGGACAAGCTTTGAAGCGACGGGCGATGAATCCGAGGAAACGGCGGGAATTTTAAATAGCGTTAAATTTGTGATGAAAAAAGATGGTCTGATTTCAATCACCGGCGTTAATAAGGTAGCAATCCTACCGACTAGCACGGTGGCTGATACTTTCGATGCTTACTTAGCAGGCGGAACAACTCTACAAACTGTGATTTTGGGAACTAAAAATTTAGCTGATACTACATCTGTCGAGACCGATGATGGAGTGGTGGCAGTTCCTAAACGACAAAGCAGCTTGTTCAGTGCGACGAGCACGTTTGTGGCTAATGCTGAAATCAGTAGTTTAGTTGCGAATCCTGATGAAGTTGTGCGCGGTACTGAACTGCCAGTTGAATTCTCACTTGCCAACACGGGAATTTCGACGATAGATAAAGTTGAAATTACGGTTGGTGCAGATAAGAAAACTTATAATGCCGCGAGCGTTCAACCGAACGAAACTAAGCAATTCTTGTTGAATTACAACATTCCGGCGGATGCAACGATTGCTAATCCGGCTTATAATGTAAAAGTGACGTTTGCGAACGGTGAAACTAAAGATCTTACCGGCACAGTCAATATTGCTGTCTTGAATGTAGGTTTGAGCCGAGTTAAACAGTTGAAAGCTGCTGATGGTCACCGCGAATTAGCGGTTAACGTTTACAATTCGAGTGAGGTTAAGTTGAGCCAACTTGCCAATCCTTCGGTTAAATTAGGTTTCTATTACGACCAAGAAAGCAAGTATGCGGTTAAAGAGGTTACGCTTACGGGCGAGGATCTGAACTTGATCGACGAGGGCGGATTCACGCAAAACGTCAATATCAATATTAAAGAGCTGCTAGAAACGTTGAAATTGAATGAAGTGCCAGAAAGTGGTATTCCGGTTTATGTCAAAGCTGAAATTTATGACGGTGAGACCGCAGTTTCAGAATTGCACACGGAAGACAACTCTCAAATTTATACAATTCAATCACTTGCTAAAAACATTGATGCTGAGCACGTTGAGAGTGAAGTCAACCTTGCGAACGTCGACGGCCATGCGGTCGCTGATGTTACCTTGCAAAACTTGGTGATGGCGGAGGCTTCGAACCTTAATGCCAAAGTCGATCTCTATAACGCTAGCGGCGCGTTAATTGAAACGCGTTACTTAGCGGCCGATGGCGATTTAGTCGATCTTGCAAGCGAAGCAACAGCGAAACGTCAGGTTGAATTCTCGCAAACGGGGGATCACTTGCGCGTTACATTGTTCACAAGTGTAGCAGATGATTTAAATAATAATTTGGCTTTGCTTAAATTAGAAGGGGCTTCGGCGCAAGAAATTGCCGCCTTTGATCCAGCGACGACCGATTACACTTGGCATTTAACTAACAGCTTCTCGGGCGTTATTCAGGCAATTGCCCAAAGCTCTAATGCGAGCGTGAAGATTTTAGACGTGGCTGGTAACGAGTACCGGGTCGGCGAGCAATTGCCACTGAATTTCACTTCTAAAGATGGTGCGTCAACCGATCTGGAAAATAAATTTAGAATTGTGGTTACACCGAAAGACCCGACTGGAAATGCTAAGACTTACAATTTAACCATTGTGAACGACTTAGTCCAAACACCGGGTGAAGTGTTGCTAGGAATTCCGGAAGCTAATCATAACGGCTGGATTAACAGTTTAACTTCGACGCCTGCGGTGTCGATACTTGCCGATAAGATGGGCGAAGATTTTGAAACCGCTTCGGTACATATCGTGATAAATGGTACGCAGTATGACTTTGATTCGAACACTGCAACGCAGGCGCTTGAGGAAGATGGTGTTTACAACACTAGTACCTTTGCGACTAGTACGACCGGCCGAAATAGTGCGGCGGTTAACGCCAACTTCAAAGTCGACCGGACTGCTCCGGAATTTGATGGCGAAATGACTTTGACGAAAACGAATGATGATTTACTTTCGAGCGACTTGCTAGAAGGTGGATTCTTGAGAGCGTTTGGATTGAGTAAAACAATCAATATTCTAGGTGCCGGACAGATTTTCAGCGACAAACAAGTTGAGGTTCGCGTTAAAGTGAATGACAACTTGAGCGGCATGGACACTGTTGTTCTGAGCACGCCGGATGGCGACGAGTATCCGATGACTCTAGATGGCGACGAGTATGTAGCGACGATTACTAAGGCGATGAGGGGTGCGATTACGATTACAGCGACCGATATCGCGGGTAACGTTTCGACGCTGGATAACGATGGAAACATCATCAAACAGGTCAGTGCGCCTAGTATTGAACTTGCTACGGCTGACGTTACAGATAATAGTTTGACGCTTACTGGTGCGATTGCATTCGACGACGCTGATTTGTTCAAGTCGGCCGTGATTGAATATCGCAAAGTTGGCAACACATCGTGGAAAACGCTTAAAGATCTTGATGCTGACGAAGCTAAATCGTTTAGCCTTGCAGTTAAAGGCTTGACTAGCGAGACTGAATACGAATTCAGGGCTAGCGTGGCAAATCTAAGCAATGACGATGTTGCGACTTACGCAATTCGGGCGAAGACCGCGAAAACCGCTGTCGCCGCTGACTTGCCTAAGACGAATGACGCCAAAGGCACGTTACCGGTTACCGGTGGCGCAGATGCGAAAGCGACTAAGGTTGTAGCCTTGGGCAACTTCGGCGAAGTTCGAACTGATTTGGTGGCATTCATCACAATTGCAGGTTCAACTGCTTTGCTTGTGGTATTTGTGTATCGTAGACGCAAAATAAGCGAATAAACTTATAATGTTCATTTTAATGCCGATTTGGGACAATTCGAGGTCTGAAATGTCCCAAAAACGCATTAAAATGAACAATGACGAAAGCACGTTCTCGATTATATGTCGTTTGCGTGCTTTTTTGTGATATAATGATTTTATGTTGAAAGAAGATGAGAGAATCGACCAGGTTAAGCTTGACGGGGTCAAAATAATTCAGAGTAAAGATGTTTTCGCATTTTCGCTCGACGCACTATTATTAGCGAATTTTCCGAGTATTCCAAAACGGGGAACGATCGTTGACTTGTGCGCGGGGACGGGCGCGGTTGGGCTTTTTGCGCGCGAACGCCAGCCGGAAACAAAGGCTAAATTTATCGAAATCGAGATTCAACCGCGCCTAGCAGATATGACGAAAAGGTCGATTGAACTAAATGAATTCGACAATTTTGAAGTCCTGAATATCGACGGAAACGATGCGACGAAGTATATAAAAAAAGACAGCGTAGACTTGCTCTTGTGCAATCCGCCATATTTTAAAGTGAACGAGAAATCACCGGTCAACGAAAGCGAACACCACCTAATCGCAAGGCACGAAGTGAAATTCACCTTAGAACAAATCATCAAAACATCCGCCGATCTTCTGAAAATGAAGGGCAAGTTCGCGATGGTTCACCGTCCCGAACGTCTGCTCGAAATCTTAGAAGAAATGAAAAGCAACAACATAGCGCCAAAACGGATTCAATTCGTTTATCCGAAACAAAACAAGGATGCGAACATCCTCCTAATCGAAGGAATCAAACACGGCCAAACAGCTGGCCTGAAAATCCTGCCACCGCTTTATATGCACGACGAAGAAGGCGAATACACCAAAGAAATGAAAGAGAAATTTTATCAAAGATATGAGTGATGAATTTTATTTTTACGTGCTGAAATGCGCCGATGAAACGCTCTATGGCGGCTTCACAACCGACCTCGAACATCGGCTTCAAACCCATAACGAGGGAAAAGGTGCAAAATACACGAAAGCGCGCCGCCCGGTCGAGATGATTTTCGCCCGAAAATATCCGACGAAATCTGAGGCTTTAAAGCAAGAATACTACTTCAAGCACAAATTAACGAGAGCCCAAAAATTCAACTATATCCAAGAAAACGCCGATGAAAACATAATGAAAAAAAGTGCAAAATAATAGCACTTTTTTTATGTCTTAAAATATTAATAAATCTTCTATCACCTTTTATTATGGTAGCGATTTATGTTAGAATATGTACTATTATTATGGTAAATTGACCTCACTGCGCTCCAAATGCGCATGAGCTAAAATATATCTAAGAGCTTTAGGAGGAAATAAATAGTGGCTAAAACAGGAATGTTCGTAAGTTTGGACATCGGAACTTCATCAGTAAAGGTCGTCGTATCTGACTTTGTTGATGGACAAGGAACAATCATCGGAGTAGGAAACGCAAAATCAAGCGGTGTAAATAAAGGGCTAATCGTCGACATCGACAAAACAGTCGTGGCAATTAAACGCGCTGTCGCCCAAGCGGAAGAAAAAGCAGGCATTAAAATTAATGCAGTAACTGTTGGTCTTCCTGCTAACATGGTCGAAATCGAAAAAGCGACAGGAATGATCGCGGTTCACAGTCAATCAAAAGAAATTTTAGATGACGATGTGCGCAACGTTGCAGCAGCAGCGCTTGTCCGCAACATCCAACCTGAACGCGAAATCATCAACATCATCCCGCAAAGCTTCACGATCGACGGCTTAGACGGAATTCAAGATCCTCGCGGCATGCGCGGTGTTCGTTTGGAAATGGAAGGGGTTGTCTACACTGGACCTCAAACAATTATCCACAACGTGCGCAAAGCAGTTGAACGTGCCGGACTTGCCGTTCAAGAATTAGTGGTTACTCCACTTGCCTTGATGGAAGCGATCTTAGACGACGGCGAAAAAGATTTCGGCGCGACTGTTATCGACCTTGGTGGAGGTCAAACAACGACCGCGGTTATGCACGACAAACAATTCAAGTTTGCTCACGTGAACCAAGCCGGCGGCGATTTCGTTACGCGCGACATCTCAGTTGTCCTTAACGCATCAAACCAAAACGCTGAAAACTTGAAAATCAATTACGGGATTGCTTACTCTGCAATGGCTTCTCAATCGGAAGTTTTCCCAGTTGACGTAATCGGTAAAGTTGACCCAGTCAACGTTGACGAACGTTACCTTTCAGAAATCATCGAAGCTCGCTACGTCGAAATCTTCGAAGAATCAAAAGAAGTTTTAGGCCGCATCTCAGCGCTTAGCTTGCCAGGCGGAATCGTCTTGACAGGCGGAGCGGCAAGTATCCCTGGCGTAGTTGAACTTGCCAGCGAAGTATTTGAAGTGCCGGTTAAAATCTACGTGCCGAACCACATCGGCATCCGCAACCCAGCGTTCGCCAACGTCATCGCGATCAGCGACTACTACGCGAACCTAAACGACATCTACCACCTAGCGCAAGCGGCGCTAACTGGTCGAGTGTCGACGCAAGTAAAAGCGGCAAGTAAAGTGGCGCAACAACAAGCACCAGTTCAACAAGTAGTGCAACCTCAACAACCAGCGCAAAACATCGGTGCAGTTGACGTGGCGACGCAACAAAATTACTACGCGCAAGCAGCGCAACAGTATGGGGATAACGAAGAGTCTAAACCATCTAAAGTTGGCACTAAGCTAAAAGGCTGGGCTAACAAGTTATTCGATTAAGATTGAAGAGAATTCGATAAATTAAAGGAGATAAAAGAAATGGCTGTTTCTATTGATAATAACATCCATACAGGCGCAAACATCAAAATCATTGGTGTCGGTGGAGCTGGTGGAAACGCGGTTAACCGCATGATTGAAGAAGGTGTACAAGGCGTTGAGTTCATCGCCGCTAACACTGATATGCAAGCCCTTGGCAATTCTAAGGCAGAAACTAAAATCCAATTAGGCCCTAAATACACTCGTGGTTTAGGTGCTGGTTCTTCACCAGAAGTTGGTGAACGTGCCGCTGAAGAGAGCGAAGAAGATATCCGTAAAGCACTTGATGGTGCTGATATGGTCTTCATCACTGCCGGTATGGGTGGTGGAACAGGGACTGGTGCTGCACCGGTCGTTGCTCGCATCTCGCGTGAATTAGGCGCTTTGACTGTCGGAGTTGTAACTCGTCCGTTCAGCTACGAAGGTCCTAAACGTTCTCGTGACGCCTCAACAGGTATCGCGGAACTTGAACAATTCGTCGATACAATCGTTATCGTTGCTAACAACCGCATCTTGGAAGTTATCGACAAACGCGCACCTTTCAAAGAAGCGCTTAACGAATCTGATAACGTGTTACGCCAAGGTATCCAAGGTGTCGCTGATTTGATCACTTCAGAAGGCTACATCAACTTGGACTTCGCTGACGTTAAAACTGTTATGCAAGACCAAGGTCGCGCAGTAATGGGTATCGGTTTCGCAACAGGCGAAGACCGTGTCTTCGAAGCAACTCGTCAGGCAATTGCCTCTCCATTATTAGATGGCACAATCGAAGGTGCGCAAAACGTCCTTCTTAACATCGCTGGTGGCGACGACCTTTCATTGGTTGAAGCGCAAGAAGCGAGTGAAATCGTTGCAGAAGCTACTGGAAACGATGTCAACATCATCTTCGGTATCACAATCAACGAAGCGCTTGCCGACACAATCACAGTTACCGTGGTTGCAACTGGCTTTGACGAAACGCAAAAGACGGCAATTGAAAAACGCACTCCGATCCAACGCCAACGCGCTGCGGTTGAACGTGACGTAACTGCTGCTCCGAAATTCGAATCAGTTTCAATCGATTCTGAACCAGCTAAAGACGTATTCGGCGACTGGGATATCCGTAAAGATGAAGCAGTCCGTAACGTTGAAGATGTTGAATTCGAAACAATCAGCAAAAAAGAATTTGATGCTCAATCAATTCACGTGGAAGACGATGATGAAGATGAAGATTTCACTCCAGCATTCGCTCGTCGTAACCGCAACTAAGAATGAATAAAGTACAAAATAATCTAGCGAAAATGGCTACGGGTGATGCGAAAGTTATCGCCGTAACCAAATATCAAACTGACGAAGACGTCGAGTTAGCTTATGAAACGGGCATCCGCGACTTCGGTGAAAACCGGGTGGATATGATGCTTGAACGTCAAAAGCAGTTTGAAGGTCGCGAAATTACTTGGCACCTTATTGGGAATTTACAACGCCGCAAAGTTCGTGAAATCATCGACACAATCGATTATTTCCACGCGCTCGACAGCGTTAAACTTGCCCAAGAAATTGAAAAACGCGCCACGAAAAAAGTGAAATGCTTTATCGAGGTGAATATTTCGCGGGAAGATAGCAAGCACGGGATTTTTGAGGAAGATCTCGAGCAATTTGCTAGTGAACTGCAAGGTCTTGAGAAAGTTGAAATTGTCGGAATTATGACGATGGCGCCTTACGACGCCGAGCATGACGAGCTGATTGAAATTTTCACGAAGGCTGAACAACTACGTTTAAAACTAAAAAAAATATACAATACTGCCAATCAACTGAGCGCCGGAATGAGTCGTGATTTTGCTGAAGCGGTGGAGTGTGGGTCGACAATGGTGAGAATCGGCTCTGCACTCTTTGTCTAAAAGGGAGAAATGAAAATGGGAATTTTCGATAAAATTCAAGGTGTCTTCGGTATGGACGAGGATGATTACTCTTACGAGACTAATCAAACTTTCCCCCAAGCACCAATCACAACATCAACACCGGAGGCAAGTGCCCCAGCACCTAGCAACGTAATTCCGCTACCTGCAAGCACTCCAACACCGGCTGCTACATCGCCATTTGCATCTAACGTTCAACGTCCAGCTGCAACGGCTGCACCTAAAAAATCAATCGTGACTGGTCGTCCAGGCGATTCAAAAATTATGATTTTTGAACCACGCGTTGTTTCAGAAGGTAAAGAAATCGGACGTCACTTGCGTCAAGGCGAAAGCTCAGTCGTTAACTTCCGTTACATGGATGAAGTTGCTGCTTTGCGCGTTGTTGATTACTTAGCAGGTGTTATCGATACAATTGAAGGTAACTTACAACGTATCGGAAACGAAATTTTCTTGTGCACACCAACTAACGTTGTTGTTGACGGAGAAACTGCTGCGAGCGCTGTTCGCGAACCTAAATTCGACTTCTAATTAACAACTATTCTATAGTAATTTAGAGAGGTGGTGAAGCGCACAATGTTGGCTTTCATCATTGGATTCTTTGTCAAAATAATCGAAGTTTATATGGTTATGATCATCATCAATGTTATCTTGTCTTGGTTTCCTAAGTTATCAGATAACCTCTTTGGTCGTTTCATCACCAAGTTAACAAATCCCTACTTGAGCAAGTTCAAGAAAATGACTTTTGCCGGCTTTGATTTCGCCTCACTTGTGGCGTTCATCGTCTTAATCGTCCTTGAAACTGGTCTCGCTGTAATTTTAGGAGCGGTTAATAATTGATTTTACGCAAAGATGAAGAATATTTACTCGATTTAATCGGTCGAGAAACAATCACGTTGACTGGCTTTTTAAATGCCCGTCAACGTTTTATTATCAAGGAATTAGCAGCGCGTGAACCGGATTTGGAATGCGCTGAATTTTCGCTTGAGGGCCAAATTCTTGAAAATACGCGGATTTTATTGTATCCTACTTATTATCAGATGACGCCTGAATTTGACGACTTCAAAGTCGCCCTGATGGAAATTGTTTACCCGTCCAAGTTCGCTGAAATAAATCATCGCAGCATCACCGGTGCCATCCTGAACTCGGGGATCAAACCAGAAATTCTCGGCGATATTTTCACCGATGGTGAGCGTTGGCAAGTCCTAATCGCCGCTGAAATGGCCGAATACCTAAAAAATTCACTAAATCACGTTGGAAAAGTCAAGATTTCATTGAAAAAAATTCCTTTTAGTGATAAAATTAATCCAATATATACCTATAAATCTGATGTGATTACGGTTTCGAGTGTGCGCCTTGATAACGTAATTGCAAACGCATACAAGTTATCGCGGTCACTTGCCAAGGAAATGGTTTTGGGTTCACTTGCCAAAGTGAATCACGCAGTGATGACGAACCCGAATTTCGCGGTGAGCGAGGGGGATGTGCTGAGCGTTCGTGGGTATGGAAGAATCAAGGTTGGGAAGGTCGCGGGGGCTACAAAGCGCGACAATATCAGGCTTAATATCGAAAAAACTAAAACGAAATAAAAGAGGAAAAAGAAATGCTTACACCATTAGACATTCAGAATAAAAGCTTTCAATCGAAAATGCGTGGTTACAATCCGGACGAAGTTGATGATTTCTTAGATCAAGTTATCCGTGACTACGAACAAGTTTTGGCTCGTCAACGCGAGTTGGAAAAACAAGTTAAACACTACGGCGAAAAATTGGAATACTTCAACGAGTTGAAAAATGCGTTGAACCAATCGATCATCGTAGCTCAAGAAACAGCTGATAAAGTTAAGACAAATGCAGACCACGAAGCGCAAGTTATCGTGACGTCGGCTGAGTCGAAAGCGAATGATTTGTTGACTAATGCGCAAAATCAATCGCAACGCATCATGGAAGGTGTTAAGGACAAAGCTGAGTCGATCTTGATGGATTCAGTTGAAAAAGCGAAACGTTTAATCGACGAAACTGACGATCTTAAACGCCAAACTCGCGTGTTCCACCAACGTTTATCTTTGATTTTAGAATCGCAATTAAACCAAGTTAAATCGGTTGAATGGGATGATCTATTGAAACCATTCGTGTTATATTCTGAAGATTCAGAAAAATTAGTAGGAAATTATTTACGTGATGAATTCGGTTTGGATACTGCGCTAGCTAAAGCTGATATCTCAGTTACTAAATCTGAACACGAAATCGCTAATGGCGATACGCAAATCTTCAACTTCGATGATAACGAACACGAAGTTTTAAAAGAAGTTTTAGCTGGTGGAGATGATACTCCGGTAGCTTTGGCTGATACGACTAGCTTTGATGGTCCGTTAATCTCTCCTGATTTCGCAGCCCAAACAGCGGCTCACGAAGTTAAGCCTTTATATGACACGCAAACTTTCGATGCTCCATTGATCGAAGAAACGCCTGCTGCTCCGGTTTTCGAAGCTCCAGCACCGGCATTTGAGGAAACTCCAATCGAAGTTACTCCTGCTTTTGAAACACCAGTATTTGAAGCTCCAACGTACGAAGCGCCAGCCGAGGAAGTTGCTGCGGAACCTGCGCAGCCGCACTTTGACTTGCCCGTTTTTGAAGCACCTGCTACCGCTCCAACTTTCGACACGGGAGCGTTTGAAGTGCCAAGCTTCGAAGTTCCAACTTTCGAAACACCGAACTTCACAGCACCTGAAATCGAAGCGCCAACGTTCGACAACTTGACATTCGACACGTCGAACATCGAAATTCCAGAATTCAACCCAGAACAACAATAAAAATTAAAGCCTCTCGGTAAGGGAGGCTTTTTAATATGGTATAATAAGGTATCAATTTCATGGAGGAAATGTAATGACTTTAGCGCAATTTGGTGTAGTCGGGATGGCAGTAATGGGGAAGAATTTGGCCCTGAATGTCGAAAGTCGTGGCTATAAAGTAGCTATTTTTAACCGCACAGGTTCGAAAACGGAGGACGTGGTTCGCGAAAATCCAGAGAAGAATTTTGTGCCGACATATTCAATTGAAGAGTTTGTGGCGTCTTTGGAAAAACCTCGCCGCATAATGCTTATGGTTCAGGCTGGGGCCGGAACTGATGCGACAATCCAAAACTTATTACCGCATTTAGATAAAGGTGATATCTTGATTGACGGTGGGAATACTTTGTTCCACGATACGATTCGCCGCAGTGCGGAACTTGCTGATAGCGGAATTAACTTTATCGGTTGTGGAGTTTCCGGTGGTGAAGAGGGCGCGTTGAAGGGTCCATCGCTTATGCCAGGTGGACAACGCGAGGCTTACGATTTAGTTTCTGACGTCTTGGAAAAGATTTCGGCTAAGGCTAAAGAAGATGGAAAACCTTGTGTTGCTTACATGGGTCCTAACGGGGCTGGCCACTTTGTGAAGATGGTGCACAACGGGATCGAGTATGGCGATATGCAGTTAATTGCCGAAAGCTATGATTTGCTGAAGCATGCTTTGGGTCTGTCACAGGATGAGCTAGAAGCGATTTATGCTGACTGGAATGCCGGCGAGCTTGACAGCTTCCTAATGGAAATTACGGCGGACATTATGACGCGTAAGGACGATTTGACTGATGCGCCGATCGTTGATGTGATTTTGGACGCGGCGGGAAATAAAGGGACTGGGAAATGGACTTCACAATCTGCTTTGGATTTAGGTGTTCCGCTACCGTTGATTACTGAATCGGTTTACGCTCGTTTCATTTCAGCGTATAAAGATGAACGCGTTGAAGCTTCTAAAGTGTTGAGCGGGCCAGCTGTTGGTGCGTTCGAGGGAGATAAAAAAGAATTTATCGAAAAAATCCGTAAGGCTTTGTACTTCTCGAAAATTATGAGTTACGCTCAAGGTTTCGTTCAATTACGCGAAGCTAGTCGCGAGTTTGATTGGGATTTACAGTTTGGTGAAATTGCCCAAATATGGCGCGCTGGATGTATTATCCGCGCTCGCTTCTTGCAAAAAATCACTGATGCGTACACGCGCAATCCTGAGTTGGAAAACTTGTTGTTGGATGAATATTTCGTTGAGATTACTGATGGGTACCAACAAGCAGTTCGCGACGTGGTTTCGTATGCGGTCGGGCACGGGATTCCGACACCTTGTTACTCGAGCGCGATTGCTTACTTCGATAGCTACCGTAGCGAGAAATTGCCGGCGAACGTTATCCAAGCGCAACGTGACTACTTTGGAGCTCACACTTACAAACGTTTAGACCGCCCAGGTACTTTCCACTACGATTGGTATGGAAAAGGCGAAGCGTTCCAAATCGACTAATAATAAAACGACCTAATTCTTAGCGAATTAGGTCGTTATTTTTAGGCTAATCGCATCCAAGCCGATTTTTAACTGATTCGAGGTCTGAATTAGTTAAAAATCGGCTTGGATGCGATTAGAAATTTTTAAAGGTGGGAAATTAGGATATTTCCGAACTCTTCTGTCGAGACTTGAGTCGCGTCACTCATTAAACGGGCGAAATCGACCGTTACGTGTTTGCTAGCGATAACTTTTTCGATTGCTTGTGTGATCGAGTCGGCAGCTTCGTTCCAACCGATGAATTCAAGCATCATTACAGCGCTTAATAAAACGCTACAAGGGTTCGCAACGCCTAAGCCAGCTACATCCGGTGCTGTTCCGTGAGTTGCTTCGAAGATTGCGTGACCGGTTAGATAATTGATGTTCGCACCTGGCGCAATCCCGATTCCGCCGACTTGCGCCGCTAACGCGTCGCTAGCATAATCGCCGTTCAAGTTTGTCAAAGCGACTACTTCGAATTTTTCAGGAGCTAACAGAATTTGTTGAAGGAAGTTGTCGGCGATGATGTCGTTGACAACTAATTTTCCTGAAGCTAGCTCTTCTAAATATTCGCGTTCAGCCAACTCGTAGCCCCATTTTTTAAATCCACCCTCAGTGAATTTTTGAATGTTACCTTTGTGGACTAAAGTCAATTTAGTCAAACCGTGCGCCAAAGCGTACTCGATGGCTGAACGGATCAGACGCTCGCTACCTTCAACCGAAATCGGCTTGATCCCGATTGCTGAAGTTTCGGGGAAACGAATTTTTGAAACACCCATTTCGTCTTGTAAAAATGAGATAACTTTTTTAACGTCGTCACTTCCGGCTTCCCACTCAATACCAGCATAGATATCTTCAGTATTTTCGCGGAAAATTGTGATGTCAGTTTTTTCGGGTTCTTTAACAGGTGAAGGTACGCCCTCGAAATAGCGAACCGGACGAACGCAGGCATACAAGTCTAAATCTTGACGAAGTGCTACATTTAGCGAGCGAATCCCGCCGCCGATAGGTGTCGTTAAAGGACCTTTGATCGCAAGCTTATGTTCGCGGATGGCATCAACCGTTTCAGTCGGTAGCCAAGATCCAGTTGCGTTAAAAGCTTTTTCACCGGCTAAAACTTCAAGCCAGTCGATGGCTTTTCCAGATTTCGCCACGGCGGTGTCGATGACGCGCTTTGCGACAGGCCAGATGTCCTGGCCGATGCCGTCGCCCTCGATGAAGGGAATCGTAATTTTTTCAGTCATAATATGTGTATTCCTTATCTTACGTTTATTGGTTCGTACTCGAGTCCGCTCAGTCCGACGTACTCAGAGCGTGGACGGATTAGGCGGTTCTTCGTTTTTTGTTCCTTGACGTGCGCGATCCAACCGGAAACGCGGCTCATCGCGAAAATCAGAGTGAAGAGAGCGCTGTCGATGCCCAAGGCGTGGTAAACAGTCGCGCTGTAGAAATCGACGTTTGGAATCAGGCCTTTAGCGTTGCGGATATAATCCTCAACCTCAAGTGACAACTGATACCAAATCTCGTCTTCCGTGCCGCGAGTCAACTCGTCAGCCATTTCTTTCAAGTATTTCTGACGCGGGTCAACCGTTTTGTAAACGCGGTGCCCGAAGCCCATAATCAGCTCATTCGCATCGAGTTTCGATTGCAAATAAGTCGCCACGTCGCCATCAGAGTCGCGAATTTCTTTGAGCATTTCGAACACTTGCTCGTTCGCGCCACCGTGAAGAGGCCCCTTTAAAGTCCCAATCGCCGTCGTCACGCACGAGTAAATATCACTCATTGTCGACGCACAAACGCGGGCGGCAAATGTCGACGCATTCAGCTCGTGATCGGCGTGCAGAATCAACGCGCGATTCAGCGCCTTAACCTGCGTCGCACTCGGCTCTTCGCCGTTCAACATATACAAGAAATTAGCAGCAAAATCTAAGTCATCGCGTGGGTCGATCGGGTCTAAGCCCTTGCGCAAGCGTGAGAAAGCCGCAATCAAAGTCGGCATATTTGCCTGGATTTGGATGCACTGCTCGTAAATTGCCTCGCTCGTCAGCATTTCAGCGTTCAGGTTGTAAACCCCTAGCAGCGAAACCGTCGAACGTAGCACGCTCATCGGGTGCAAGTGTTTGCGCGATTGAATCAGCAAACACTGCTCGACTGCGTCACTGATTTTTGAGTTTGCAGCGAGTTCTTTGCGGAAATAATTCAGCTCAATTTGCGTCGGCAAATGTCCGTTCCAAAGCAAATAAATCACTTCGTCAAACGACGCATTATTGTCCATGAACTCCCCAATATCGTAGCCGCAGTAAGTCAAGCGGTCATCGATAATCGACGAAATTTTCGTGTTGCACGCAATCATATTTTCAAGTCCGGCTAATGACTCGCCGGTTTTCCTTTTTTTTCCGAACATTATTGTCCTCCTTGTAGCTTTTTCCTAATCACCATCGGCAGAATCCCCTGGTTTTTATAGTAGCGAATATCGGCAGCGGCATCGAAACGAACCAAAGCTTTAAACTCTTTATCGCCGGCGACAACCGTCACAACGTCGCCGATTCCAGTCTCGTTGTTTACGGCAATTGAAAACTCTTCCTCGCCCGTCAGTCCTAGCGACTCAGCATCTTCGCCCGGCATAAATTGCAGCGGCAAGACACCCATCATAACTAAGTTTGAGCGGTGAATCCGCTCGTAACTCTTGGCAATTACCGCCTTCACACCTTGAAGTTGAGTTCCTTTAGCAGCCCAGTCGCGGCTTGAGCCCATTCCGTAATCGTTTCCGGCTAGGATAACTAGACCAGTTCCGGCTTCTTTATATTTCATTGAAGCGTCGTAAATCGGCATGATTTCGTTAGTTGGGAAATAAGTCGTTACGCCGCCGATTTGCCCGCCTGCTAGTTTGTTGTTGATGCGGATGTTCGCGAACGTTCCGCGCATCATAACTTCGTGGTGACCGCGACGGCTGCCGTAAGAATTGAATTCCGCCGGTTCAACACCGTGTTCTTTTAGGTATTTAGCCGCCGGTGAATTCAGCGCGATGTTTCCGGCAGGCGAGATGTGGTCGGTTGTGACGCTATCGCCAAATGATGCTAAAACTCTTAATTTATTTAATGGCTCGATTTCAACTTCGTCAGCGCTCATATTTTCGAAATATGGCGGGTTCGCGATGTAAGTAGATTCGGGATCCCAAGTGTAAAGGGTGTCTTCGCTCGTCGCGATTGAGTTCCATTTTTCGTTTTTATTTTCAACGTTTTCGTACTCTTCGCTGAAAACAGCAGGGGTTACGAATTCTGTGATATAACGTTGAATTTCGTGAGCTTCCGGCCAGATGTCAGCGAGGTAAACGTCACCAGCAATCGGTTCAGTCAACAAGTCGTGATTGACGTTTCCAGTCAAAGCGTAAGCGACAACGAGCGGTGGAGAAGCCAGATAGTTAGCCTTGATGAACGGATTGATGCGTCCTTCAAAGTTACGGTTTCCGCTCAAAACGCTCGTTACATATAAGTCGTTTTCGCTAATAGTTTTTTCGATTTCGGGTTTCAGATTTCCTGAGTTACCGATACAAGTCGTACAGCCGTAGCCGACAACGTTGAAGCCAAGTTGTTCAAGATAAGGTAGCAGACCGGAGTCTTTAAGGTAGCGCGTCACGACCTTCGAACCAGGCGCCAAAGAAGTTTTGACGTTCGGATTAACTTTCAGACCGTGTTCCACAGCGGCCTTAGCTAGCAAGCCCGCGGCGATTAGAACGTAAGGGTTTGAAGTATTAGTACAGCTTGTGATGGCTGCGATTGCTACTTGCCCAGTTTTGATGCCGTTAGCTTCTTTTTCAAGTTCGCCGGTAGGAAGCGACTCGATGAATTTTTCTTTCATTTCAGTCAGCGGAATCAAGTCCTGCGGGCGTTTAGGACCGCTTAGGTTGGCTTGGATTTCGCTCAAGTCAAGCTCGATGACTTTCGTGTATGATGCTTCGCCCGAGTCGTCGTAGAACAAGTCGTTCGCTTTTGTATATTCTTTGATTAATTCGATAGTCGCTTTCGAGCGGCCCGTCAATTCAAGGTAGTTGATCGTTTCGTCGTCGATTGGGAAGTAGCCGCAAGTTGCGCCGTATTCAGGGGCCATGTTTGAAACGGTCGCACGATCTGCTAAAGCCAATGTTTTGTAGCCTTCGCCGAAGAACTCGACGAATTTTCCGACGACATTTTCGGCGCGCAAGACTTGGGTAACTTTAAGGGCTAAATCGGTCGCGTTAGCGCCGATTGGCAACTTGCCAACAAGGCGAACCCCGATGACCTCGGGGGTCGGGAAGAACGAGGCCTCGCCGAGCATGCTAGCCTCCGCCTCGATGCCGCCAACTCCCCAGCCTAGGACGCCGAGGCCGTTGATCATCGTCGTGTGCGAATCAGTCCCGAACATCGAATCGGGGAAAACAACGCCGTCGCGAACAGACACGACATCGCTTAAATACTCGATATTTACTTGGTGGATGATCCCTGTGCCGGGTGGAATCGCGCGGTAATTAGTGAACGATTTTTGCGCCCATTTCAGGAATTCGTAGCGCTCGTTATTGCGTTCGAACTCGAGGTCGATATTTTTAGCCAACGCATCAGCCGTGCCAGCGTAGTCAACGTGCACGCTGTGGTCGATAACAAGATCGACGGGAACGTCCGGATTGATGAGAGTTCCGTCGCCACCAAGATTCACGAAAGCCTCGCGCATAGCCGCCAAATCGACCACCACGGGAACCCCTGTTAAATCTTGCAAAATTACGCGCGCCGGTTTGAACGGAACTTCACCACGCCCAACTAATAAATCCTCAATATGCGAATCCAAAATATCCACGCCGTCAGATTGACGAACCAAAGATTCCAAAAGAATCCTTAGCGAGTAAGGAAGCGTTGCTACGTCTGCTCCCGCAGCACTTGCCGCCTCGCGAATTGAATAAAAAGTGTAATTATTTTGCGCCTTTTTCGCGGCGTCTTTATATATAGTAGTCATATTTCGAACAACCTTTCATAAATATACAATTATTTTGACAATTATAACATATTTTTCGCTTACAATTCATGTTGACTTTAAGCCCTTATGTTTGTTATAATTTTCACTAATATTATGGAAAAAAGGGCAAGTGGGCATTAAAAGGAGAAAATATGGTCAATTATCCTGGCGGTGTCAAGAAAAACTTGCCGAAAAAAGAGACATCGTACGCAAAACGCGGGATGATGTTCGAAGATATGATAAACAAGAGCTGCGAATTCTACCGCGACACGAAGCGGGCGGTTCTGCACAAGAAACCTACACCGATTACGATTGTGAAGGTCGACTATCCCGAGCGGGCGCACGCGAAGGTGACCGAGGCGTACTTCAAAACGCCGTCGACGACCGATTACAACGGTATTTATAAGGGGCGCTACCTGGATTTCGAAGCTAAGAACACGAACAACGCTTCAAGTCTGCCGCTCCACAATTTCCACGAGCACCAGATTGAACATATGCGCGCTTGCCATGAACAGGGCGCGGTCGCCTTTGTGCTAGTCGCGTTTTCTAAGTTCAATCGCTATTTTTACTTACCTTTCGAAGGGCTTGCGGCCTTCTGGGACGCAGCCGCGAAGGACGAGGGGCGCAAGTCGATTCCTCTGAGCTACTTCGAAGCGAGCTGCCCGGAAATCGAACTGGATTTATACGGAAGATTAAAATTTTTAGATATTGTCGATAAAGAGGTGAAAAATGGATAAGAAAAATCCGGAGCTTGACACTGCGGTGATCGAGCAACAGGCGAAAACGTCGCGAGCGGCGCGGACGCTTTTAGAGCAGAAAAAAGGCAAGTCAGCGGCGAAACCTGCGGTGAAGCCGGCTCCATCGGCGGCGAAAAAACCGGCGACGCGAGTTGCGAAAAACGCGGAAAACGCTGACGGTAAAAAAGGTAAAAAAACGAAAAAGAAAAAGAGATTTCGTGCGCTAAAAATTACGATTTTAGTGTTGTTCCTTTTGGGACTTGCTGGCGTTGGAACGGTAGCGGCTGTTATCGTGCATATCGCAAGTGAAGCGCCAGAATTGGATTTGAATAAATTCCACGACGTTGAGGCTTCGGAATACTTCACGTTAGCAGGCGAAGATTTAGGGACTCGTGGCGGAGAAAAACGCCAAGAGCTAACGCCAAAAGAGGTGCCGAATAATATCAAAAAAGCGATTGTAGCCGTTGAGGATCGTCGCTTTTACAAGCATAAAGGCATCGATCCGGTCCGCATCATTGGAGCGACGATCAATAACGTCAAAAATAAATTGACGCACCGCGTAACCAATGACCAAGGAGGTTCGACATTAACTCAGCAGCTGATCAAACTGACTTTCTTCTCGACTGAGTCGAAAGATAGAACTTACAAGCGTAAAATCCAGGAATGGTGGCTTGCAATTCAGCTCGAACAAAAGAAAACCAAAGCCGAAATCCTGACGATGTACATCAACAAAGTTTTCGAGGGCGAAGGCTATTACGGTATGGCGACCGCTGCCAAAGGTTACTACGATAAAGAAATCAAAGATTTGACGACTCCCCAACTCGCTGTGATTGTCGGCTTGGCAAATGGGCCGAGTGCCTATGATCCGCTAGTGCACCCGCTTGCGGCGACAGGGCGACGCGATGTTGCGCTTCTGATGATGTATGAAGGCGGAATGATTTCGAAAAAGGAATACAAAGAAGCGAAAGCGACGCCGATTACGGACGGGTTACGCGCGCCGGAAGAGGGCGTGAGCGAGCAACAAGTGCGCGTCGACAACTATATGCAGGGCGTAGTGAAACAATTCGTGGCTGAGACGGGATTAGATCCAGCGACAGCGGGCGCGAAGATTTATACGAACCTGAATATGGATGTGGAAAACCACATGTGGGACGTCGTGAATGGCGATGAGCTCGTGAAATATCCACCGACTCAAACTTATTTTGAAAACGGCCAACCTTACGACCTTCAAGTGGCGGCTACGTTGATCGATGTTAAGACGGGTAACGTAGTTGCCCAAATCGGCGGACGGCACATGCCGGCGGTATTGAACGGCTTGAACCGGGCAGTTTCGACCGACCGCGATTTCGGGTCTTCGATGAAACCGATCATGGATTACGGTCCGGCGATAGAGTACAAGAAGTGGACGACGGGCCACTCGATTGTCGATCAGCCTTACAAATACAAGGGCACGGACATCTCGGTTTACAACTGGGACAACAAATATATGGGTGCGATGACGATTCGCGAGGCGCTTGTCCAGTCGCGTAACGTTCCGGCCGTTGAGACTTACATGGAAGTCGGCGGCGACAGCTCGGCGAAGTTCGCCAAGGGCCTTGGCATCGAGTTCTCGAGCGTTGACGCCCACCACGCGATCAGTAGTAACGACGGTAAGAGCGTCGGAAGCGATGGCAAGTATGGGTCTTCGACCCTGAAACAAGCGGCTGCCTACGCGGCATTTGCCAACGAAGGAATTTACCACGAACCGAGCTATATCAGCAAGATCGTGTTCCGCGACGGAACGACGAAAGTCATCAACCACAAGCCGTTCAAGGCGATGGAGTCGGGGACTGCGTATATGATTACCGATATGCTGAAAGGGATCGTGACGCGCCACATGAGTAACCAGGTCGAGATGCCGGGTATTCCGCAGGCGGGTAAAACCGGGACTTCAAACTACACGGACGAACAACGCACGCTTGTGCGTCAACACTACGCTTCGGCTTACGCTGGCGGCGGAATCACTTCGCCCGACGTAGCGTTCATCGGCTACAATCCGCAATATGCGCTAGCCGTTTGGTGTGGGTATGACGCGATTTTGATTCCGGTCGGAAGCAAATATCACGAAATTCCTTCCCAAATTTATAAAGCGATCATGCAAGGCGTGGTCGGCGGTCAAACGATGGAAGACTGGACGATGCCAGACAACGTTTACCGTTCAGGTAGCCAGCTCTTCTGGCGCGGTTCGAAAGACGCGACAGCTCCGGCTTCATATTCCACTACGACCACTACGTCGACAACGACAACTTCGTCATCGTCGTCGTTCCACACGCCATCGTCATCTACGACGCCGGCAACAACACCGAGCTCGTCGAGTGAAGAAACAACACCGCCTCCTACTTCATCTGAGGCGCCGGCAACTGAGCCGCCGACTTCGTCAAGCGAAGCTGGACAATAACACAAATGCCCTTAGTGTAGACTAAGGGCGTTTTTTTTGCTATAATAGTAGAAATAAGTGAGGTTGCAAATGGCTAAAGAAAAAGAATTCACGCACGCCGAGGTGCTCGAAATTGCCGAAAGTTACATGGACGACGCGAGTCTTGCGCTCGTCAAAAAAGCTTGGCAAGTCGCCAACGAGGCGCATAAGGATCAGCAGCGCAAAAGCGGCGAACCGTATATAATTCACCCGATCCAAGTGGCGGGGATTTTAGCGAACCTTCATTTAGACGCGGAGACAGTGGCGGCGGCGTTTCTTCACGATGTGATCGAAGATACGGAATGGACGAAAGCGCAGATTGCGGCGGAGTTTAGCGAGAACGTAGCTGACCTTGTTGATGGCGTGACGAAATTAGGTAAGATTAAATATGCCTCGCACGAGGAACAATTAGCCGAAAATCACCGTAAAATGCTGATGGCGATGGCGCGCGATGTGCGCGTAATTTTGATTAAATTAGCCGATCGACTGCACAATATTAGAACATTAGGCGCGCTGCGAGAAGATAAACAGAAACGAATCGCGAAGGAAACTTTGGAGATTTACGCGCCACTTGCCCACCGTTTGGGGATCAGTTTGATCAAGTGGGAGCTTGAGGATACGTCGTTTCGCTATGTGAATCCGCAACAATTTTACCGGATTGTGGCCCTGATGGATTCGAAGCTCGACGAGCGTCGCGCGCTGATTGACGACACGGTTGCAGAGATTAAACGCGCGACTGAGGACATCGTGGAGAATTCGGAAATCTACGGTCGGCCGAAACACATCTATTCTATCTATCGCAAAATGCGTGATAAGAAAAAAGAATTCGACGAAATTTATGACCTTTTAGCGATTCGGATCGTCGTGAAAACGACGCAGGATTGTTACGCGGTTTTGGGTGCGATTCACACAGAATTGACACCTATGCCGGGGCGTTTCAAAGACTATATCGCGATGCCGAAATCGAATGGTTACCAATCGCTTCACACGACGGTAATTGGCCCGAACGGCTCGCCGATTGAAATCCAAATTCGCACGCGCGAGATGCACGAAACCGCTGAATTCGGGGTTGCAGCTCACTGGGCCTATAAAAAAGGTGTCGAAGTAAAACCGGATGAAGCGACGAAAAAACAAGTCAGCTGGCTCAAAGATATCGAAGAATTGCAGCTTGAATCAACGACGGCGAGCGAATTTGTCGAAGGCGTTAAGGGCGATTTGTTCGAGGAAAAAGTTTACGTCTTCACCCCTCGCGGCGAGGTCACTGAACTGCCTAACGGCGCGGGTCCGCTCGACTTCGCGTACAGCGTCCACACTCAAGTCGGAAACTCGGCGGTCGGCGCAAAAGTTAACGGAAAAATGGTCACACTCGATTACGTGTTACACACGGGCGACATCATCGAAATCTTGACCGCCAGTGCCGCGACACCGCGCATGGACTGGCTGAAATTAGTTAAAACACGTCGCGCTAAAAATAAAATTAAGAGTCATTTCCGCAACTTAGAACGCGAAGAAAACATCACTAAAGGCCGTGAAGCCGTCATCGCTCAACTTGAGTCGATGGACTTCAAACCGGCTGATTTCTTAACCAAAGAAAAAGTCGAAGAAGTGGTAGCTCGCTACCACGTCAAGAGTTCGGACGACTTACTTAGTATGGTCGGATTCGGTGAGATTTCGGCGCTTTCACTTGCCAATCGTTTGAGTGAGCGCGAGCGAATGCAGCGCGAGCAAGAGAAGCGCGCGGAGCAGCTGAACGAGATGATGACGGCGAAGACAGAGATCAAGCCGGAGGCGAAGTCGTCGAGTGGTAGTAACGGGATTATTATCGAGGGAATTAATTCGATGATGTGGCGGATGAGCCGCTGTTGTAACCCGGTGTACGGGGACGATATTGTTGGGTACATCACGAAAGGACGCGGGGTGTCGATTCACCGGGCGGACTGTGTGAACGTGCTGAATGCGGACGATGATCTGAAGAATCGTTTGGTCGATGTCGAGTGGGGCGGGGCGAAACCGCAGGCGTTTAACGCGGTGCTCGAGGTTCACTGTTTCGATCGGGATGGGATTTTGAATGAGATTCTGATTATCGTGTCGGGAATGACGAAAAAGCTCTTGAGCGTTGAGGCGAAGAGCAGTAATAAAGGGAATGTTGGGACGATCAGGCTTGAGCTTGGGATCAACGATATCGCGCACCTCGAGAAGATTATTGATCGGATCAAGAGTGTACCGGATGTCTACGAGGTCGTGCGTGCCAACGGATAAGGAATTTAGGGAGCTAGCGGTGCTGGCGATTTATAGGGGGTGAGGATTTGGCAGAGATTTTTGAATTTCCGCAGAAGACTCCAAAAAGATATGTGCAACTTGCGACCGCCGAGCTTGAAACTCCAGGCGGTGATTTGGATAAGGCGCTGGCGTATTTCGTGAAGGCGTATGAAATTCGGCCGGATTATTCGACGAATTATACGATTGCGAATTTGCTTGCTAACAAGCGCCATTTCAGGGAGGCAATTGAAATCGTCGATCAGATGATCAACGATTACTACCACGACGGGCAGGGCGTTCGTTTCTTGGTCTGGCTGTTGATTCAGCTTGGCGAGTACGAGGATGCGATGGAAATTAGCCAAGGATTTTTGGAGGCTAACGAAGCTTTGCAGGGCGGAACGCGTGAAGAGCGGGATTTATTTGCGATAATTTTTGAATATTTCGACCAAGCTCGCACGCGTCATTCGCACGAGTTGGAGTCGCAGTATTTGGTTGAGAACGGCGAAGTTACGCACCACCATGTCAATGTTCCGCGCGACTCGCACCAGTATCAGGAGTTTTACACTAAATTGGCGGCTATCGGGAATTTGAAGGTACCGCAGCAAATGCAGTTATATCCTGAATTAAAACACATGTATCTTGATGACTTCATCGAGTTGGCCAAGGTTATTTGTCCGAATAAAAAGGTGTATCCTTTAATTCGTTCGAGCGTTTTGAAACTTGCCTACGAGCGCCGGATTGACGCGACTTTGGGTTTCCGTTGGTTCGATAATTCGCTGCACAATATTCAGCCGATCAAGTTGCGCGGGAAGCAGATTGAGCAGAGTATGGCTGCGATGATGGCTTACGTTACGCGCGTGATTGATCATAAGGATAATTATAATAAGGGGAAATCTGAGACGATGATTGAGGATGCCCACCAAAGTCTCGAAACCTATTACAATATCTTTTTTCCGTTCAATAAATCGCTGATTAAGGATGGTGAAGAACGATTATTTGCTATCGCGTGGCTCGATGTAAATTATGAGTGGGTTGTTAAAGCTGAATTTGATTCGTTGATTAGCAAGGAACGCAACCGCGTCAAAGATTTCACGAAAATTATGCAGGCTGTCGAAGATGCAATGATTAATTTTGGGGAATAAAATAGAAAAAGGGGGATTTTGGCAAATTTTTTAATTTTTAAGCGAAAAAATTAAAAAATTTGCCGAAATCCCCCTTTTTTTAAAATAACTCCATCTGTTGATTGGGAATCGACCAATCAATCTCCGGAATTTGCTTGAACACACCACTCCCGAAAAATCCGCGGTAAGCCGACAGCGGGCTCGGGTGATTAGCTGTGATAATTTTATTTCTCGAGGCATCGATCAGCGGTGCCTTTTTTTGCGCGAAAGCCCCAAGCAGCAGAAACGTCACGTCACCCTTGTCGCTCAGCCGTTTTATCACCGCATCCGTCAGCGCCTGCCAGCCGAAATCCTTGTGCGAATTCGGCTTGTGCGCCTCAACCGTCAGCGTCGCGTTGAGCAGCAAAACCCCTTGCTTAGCCCACGGCGTCAGGTCTCCGTTGTCCGGATTAATCCCGAGCTCCTTATAAATATTGCGCAGCGACGGCGGAATTTTCTTTCCAACCGGCACGCTAAAACTTAAGCCCATCGCCTGATTGTTATCGTGATACGGGTCCTGTCCGATCAGAACGACCTTCGTATCGTCAATCTCAAAAAAATCAAAAGCGTGAAAAACTTCGGCAAGTGGCGGAAAAACCTCCGTCGAAGCGTAAGCCGCTTCGACCTGATCGCGCAACGCGCCGTCGTATAAAGGTGTAATAAATTTTTTCCAACTATTTTTCATCGCGCGCGACCTCGTCAAGCAAAGCAACTAATTCTTCACGCGTGTTAGTTTGCATAATCGCAACCTTAACTTTATGCGTATTAGGAATCCCTTTTAAATAATGAGCGGCGTGTTGGCGGAACTCGTGAACGGCCGCTTTTTCGTGACCTTTGCCTAAAATTAAACGGTCTAAATGAGTTTTTGCAATCGCAATTTTTTCGATTGCGCTTGGTTCGTCAATTAATTCGCCGGTCGCTAAATAATGCTCGCAGCGTTTGATCATCCACGGATTTCCCATCACGGCGCGCCCAATCATCACGGCATCGCAACCAACTTCGGTAATCATTTTCAGCGCTTCTTCAGGCGAGCGAACGTCGCCATTGCCGATGAAAGGGATTTTCATCAAATCCGCAATTTCCGCAATCTTTTCCCAGTCGGCATGACCTTCATACATCTGCGAACGCGTGCGCCCGTGGAGTGCTAAAGCGGAAACTCCACCGGCTTGGGCAGCTATCGCATTCTCGTTAATATTGATCGAATTAGCATCCCAACCTAAACGCATTTTAAACGTATAAGGTAAATCAATCGCATCTTTTAACGCTAACCCTAGCGAGTGAATTTTCTCCGGATCGCGCAACCAAACGCTCCCAGCATCAGCCCGGATGACTTTGTTGACTGGGCATCCCATATTGATATCGATAATATCCGCACTCGTATTTTCTTCGACATATTGCGCCGCCTCGACCAAACTCGCAATTTCCCCGCCAAAAAGTTGCACGCTGATCGGGTGCTCATTTTCTTCGATTTTTAGCATATCCAAAGTCTTCGCATTGCGGTAGTGAATTGCCTTGTCGCTCACCATTTCGGTCACGACAAGTCCCGCGCCGAAGTCTTTCAACGTGTGGCGGAATGCGCCGTTGGTGATGCCCGCCATCGGTGCGATGACGATGCGGTTGGGGATTTCGACCCCGCCGATTTTCCATGTCTTTTCCATACCTTAATTATAACACATCCCGCTTTCTTAATTCTTGAAGAAAACGCGATTTTATGGTATAATTTAGACACTGATTTTCTAAAAGGGGAAAGCAAATGTATAGACGTGATTTAGAAGAGCAAATCTGCTCTTTCTGTGGCAATTCAAGCCACGACGGCCGCAAGTTAATCGCTGGGCCGGATGTATATATCTGTAACGAATGCGTGAAAAAATGCGCGGACGTTTTCGGACAAGAATTACAGGAAGATGCGATCGATGAGTTGTTGAACTTGCCTAAGCCGAAGGCGCTCGTGGAAAGTTTGAACGAGTATGTCATCGGGCAAGATAGAGCCAAGAAGGCCCTGAGCGTGGCGGTTTACAACCATTACAAACGAATTAATCAGATTGCTGCGGGGGCGGCGCACGACGATGTTGAAGTGCAAAAATCGAATATTTGTTTGATCGGATCAACTGGTAGCGGGAAAACTTATTTAGCGCAGGCGCTGGCTAAATCTTTGAACATGCCGTTCGCGATTGCGGATGCGACGACTTTGACCGAGAGCGGTTATGTCGGCGACGACGTGGAAACAGTGCTGCTCAAGTTATTAACGGCGGCGGATGGAAACGTGGAAAAAGCGCAACACGGAATTGTTTATATTGACGAAATCGACAAAATAACGCGCAAAGGCGAAAATATGTCGATCACGCGCGACGTGTCTGGGGAAGGCGTTCAGCAAGCTTTGTTGAAGATGCTTGAAGGGACAGTTGCGGGCGTGCCACCAAAAGGCGGACGCAAACACCCAGAGCAAGATTTAGTATATATTGATACGACGAACATTTTGTTCATCGTGGGTGGTGCATTCTCTGGCCTTGAAGAAATCATCAAACAACGAATCGGTAAGAAATTAATAGGTTTCGGAGCGGTTTCAAACAACTCGGAAATCGTCGACGAAGACGAAAGTTACCTGAAAGAAGTTTCGGCTGACGACTTAGCTGAATTCGGGTTGATTCCAGAATTCATCGGACGTCTCCCGATTATTACGGCTTTGGAAACATTGCGTGAGCGCGAATTGGTTCGCATCTTAACTGAACCGAAAAATGCTTTGGTTAAACAATATCGCAAACTGTTCTCGATGGATAAAATCAAACTTGAGTTCGAACCTGAGGCTTTGACGGAAATTGCCCGCCTTGCGATTGACCGCAAAACCGGCGCGCGCGGACTTCGTTCGATTATCGAGGAAAAAATGCTCGATTTGATGTATGACGCGCCGAGCGACAATGCGCTGCGCAAGGTTATCATCACTAAGAACTTCATTCAGGGTGTCGGCGAGCCGATTCTTGAGTATAAAAACATAAAAGACAAAATTTCAGCCTAACAATAGCCCCGAAATGACGTGTTTTTGAAATTTCGCCCTGTTTTTGTCACAAAAGGGCTATTATAGATTCTATGATAGCCCTTTTGTGACAAAAATGGGGTGTTTTTTGAAAAACGTGTCGTAAAAGGGCTAAAAGGATAAAAAATGAATATAAAAAATACGTTCCATGAGTTTTCGCGTGAGAATTGGAAGAAGCTTTCGACGAATGCGGGCACGGCGCTTACCAGTGCTGAGCTTGAAAAGATGAAAAGTATCGGCGACGTCATCGACCTAGACGACGTAGTCGAGGTTTACCTTCCGCTCGTTAAATACATCGAGCAAAACCGCACGAATTATCTAAAAAATCGCGAGAAGAAAAATCAATTTCTCGACTGTCCGTGCACACCGCGCGCGCCGTTCATCATCGGCATCGCGGGAAGTGTTGCGGTCGGGAAGACAACGGTAGCGCGCCTGCTCAAAGAACTTTTGAGCGAAACGCACACGGTCGAAATGATTACGACGGATGGCTTTCTATATCCTAACGAGGAACTAGCGCGCCGCGGAATTATGAGCCGCAAAGGTTTCCCGGAAAGTTACGATATGCGCGCGCTGATGGACTTCCTATCTGAGGTCAAACTAGGTCGCAAAGCCTACGCGCCAACTTATTCGCACGAACAATACGACGTCATCGAAAACGAAAAAATCGTCATCGACTCGCCGGATATTCTGATTGTTGAAGGCATCAACGTCTTTCAACTTCCGACCGGTCAACACATGTTCATGAGCGAATTTTTCGACTTCAACATCTACGTCGACGCGAGCGTGAAAAATATCGAGAAGTGGTACGTGGAGCGCTTCGAAGCGCTCCTAAACAGCGAAACAACGAGCGGACCATACCTTGAACTCGCAGCTCAACCGCGTGAAAAAGCGATCGAACACGCCTATAAAGTTTGGCAGACGGTCAACCTCGTCAACTTGCTCGAGTATATCGAGCCGACGAAACCGCGCGCGGATGCCATTGTTCACAAGGGTGCCGGGCACTTTATTGATAAAATTTTGATTAAGAAATACTAAGAATACTAAGGGCGCCCCACTTGCCCAGCGGTTTTTTGGTATAATATTTTTAAGAACGAACCAGGAGGAAAAAATGACAACTGTTGATTCACTTGAAAAGATTTTGGTGCTCGATTTCGGGAGCCAGTACAACCAGCTGATTGCGCGACGCGTGCGCGAATTTGGCGTTTATTCGGAGCTGCTGCACCACGATATTACGGCGGAAGAGATCAAAAAACACAAACCGATCGGGATTATTTTCAGCGGCGGACCGAACTCGGTTTACGCGGACGACGCGTTCAAAATCGACCCGGAAATCTACAATCTCGGCGTTCCGATTCTCGGGATTTGCTACGGGATGCAACTGATTTCGCACGATTTGGGCGGGAAGGTCGAACCGGCGGCAAGTGGCGACACATCGGCTGAATACGGGGCTGCGACGTTGAAACATAATGCGGCATCGGCCTTGTTTGGCGCAACTCCGGCAGAGCAACAGGTTTGGATGAGCCACGGCGATCGCGTTACGGCGATTCCGGAAGGGTTCGAAACAATCGGCACGTCGGACGCTTGTCCGTACGCGGCTGTGGAAAACTTGGACCGCAACATTTACGGCATCCAATTCCACCCGGAAGTGCGTCATTCGCTATACGGAAACGATATTTTACGTCAATTCGCGTTCGACATCTGCGGCGCGAAAGGCGACTGGTCGATGGGGTCATTCATCGACATGCAAATCTCGGCAATTCGCGAAAAAGTCGGCGACCGCAAAGTCTTGCTTGGGCTTTCGGGCGGTGTTGACTCATCTGTTGTCGGCGTGTTGTTGCAACGCGCGATCGGCGATCAACTTACTTGTGTGTTCGTTGACCATGGTCTGCTTCGTAAAAACGAGGGCGACCAAGTTATGACGATGCTCGGCGGGAAATTCGGCCTGAACATCATCCGCGCCAACGTTCAAGAGCGCTTCTTGTCTAAGTTGGCTGGCGTTAGCGACCCTGAGAAAAAACGTAAAATCATCGGTAACGAATTCGTTTACGTGTTCGACGATGAGAAGAAAAAATTGGCTGACGGCTTTGATTTCTTAGCTCAAGGCACGCTATACACTGACGTTATCGAGTCGGGAACTAAAACAGCGCAAACGATCAAATCGCACCACAACGTGGGCGGACTGCCTGAAGATATGGAGTTCGAGCTAATCGAACCGCTGAACACTTTGTTCAAAGACGAAGTCCGCGCTTTGGGGACTGAACTCGGTATGCCTGACGAAATCGTTTGGCGTCAACCGTTCCCGGGCCCTGGTCTGGCAATTCGCATCATCGGCGACATCACCGAAGACAAGTTAGAAGTCGTTCGCGACTCAGACGCAATCCTCCGCGAAGAAATCGCCGCTGCCGGCCTTGACCGCGACATCTGGCAATACTTCACCGTGCTGACGAACGTTCAATCGGTCGGCGTCATGGGTGACGGCCGTACCTACGACTATACTTTGGCAATTCGCGCCATCACGTCAATCGACGGAATGACCGCTGACTTTGCGAAAATCCCGTGGGAAATCCTGCAAAAAATCTCTGTCCGCATCGTAAATGAAGTCGGTCACATCAACCGCGTCGTCTACGACATCACGAGCAAACCACCTGCAACAGTTGAGTGGGAATAAATTGCAAAAACCTTAAATAAATAATCAAAAACTATAATTAGTTGTAATTTTACAAATAATTATAGTTTTTTTTGTTGGAAATCATTTGCTTTTTCTGAAAAGTTTGCTATAATTTGCATATAGGGATAAAAAGGAGATTTAAAATGCAATTTGAAGTAAACAGAGAAAAACTAACAATAATGGGTGTCGAGTTCCGCAACTTCCGCGATTTCTGCGACGTCTTTTCGGTGCTGAGTTCCAGCCTGATCGAAGGCCACATCCCAACCGCAGTTGAGGTCGAGCAGATGAAAAAATTCATCGCAAGTAAACGCCTGACAATTTACAATTCCTAAAAAATTTAAGCCCGGAAATCGCATTTGCGACCTCCCGGGCTTTTGTGTTATTATATACGAACCTAATAAAGTTGAATGATGGTGACCAAATTTCATCAGGAAGAGGGTGGTGCCTATGGCCTATTACACTCACTCTAATGAAAGGAGGTTAATCTCTTTGAGCGTTGCGGATATTTGCGCGATTTTATCACTTGTAATTTACGTGGTAAAATTAGTTGTGAAATCTGAAAACAACAAACAAAAAGACTAATCCTTTAACTTTAGACGGTTTGGATTAGTCAAACTATTCAAATGGTCGCCATCAATCGATGACTTAGGTAGGAGTCGACATTACCCGTGTCGGCTCTTTTCAATTCCTATAATACCAAATTTCACGCTCAAATTCAATAAATCAGCTAATTATTAAACCTTTAAAATTAGCTACTGTGTTTTAAGGGCTTTTTTAGGGGATTCAGACCTCGAAACCCCTAAAAAACCCCTTAAAACACAGTAGCATTAAGCAATCTTGAAACGCATAAAATTTTCTGCTATAATTTCAAAACACTAGTTAAAGTTAATGGTGGTAGCTCGTTTCCGCATAACGATTGGGGGTGATGTGATGGACAACAATCCATTGCGTACTGAAAATCTAGGAAAGGAGCTTCCAAATCTGTGTCTATTTCGGACATTTTGCAGCTGATCGAGATTATGATGTTACTCATCATGTTTCGTGAAAATCGCAAAGAAAAAGATTAACCACTACAGACTTTAGCAAGTTTGTGGTTAATCAAGTTTAATCAAAACGAGCTGCCGCGTTAGCGACGCTAGTGTGTTAAGGGTCGACGTTACAGGGTCGGCTCTTTTCAATTCCTATAATACCAAATTTCACGCTCAAATTCAATAAATCAGCTAATTATTAATCCTTTAAAATTAGCTACTGTGTTTTAAGGGCTTTTTTAGGGGATTCAGACCTCGAAACCCCTAAAAAACGCGTTAAAAAACAGTAGGTTGTCAAGGGCGGCTAAAATGGCTTAATAAACGACGGAAAACAGCATAAAAAATCTAAAAGACCCTATATTTTATCTATATCGGAGCTGCTTAAGCAAATCGGGCGAAAAAAAGGGAAAAATCTAGACAAAATCTCGGAACAAGAATATAATAAAAGGTGAGAAAATGTTTAGAGAGCGAGGTTATTTGTTATGGGTAAACATAATCACCAGACAGATAATACGAATATACGAAAAGCTGGGCCGAGGCGCAGTGCTTTTTCGCGCAATATGCTGATTAAGCAACTAATTGCGACGGGAATGTTCATTGCAGTGATTGCGCCGGTAGTAATTGAGTTCGGCGGCATAATGTTCAACGGGGCGGCGCAAATTACTGAGATGAATTTGAACATCGCGGCGAAGAAGAAATTTACGTCCGGGACGGATTCGGATTCGATCAAGTCGTGGAAAAAAGACGTGGCTTATGATCCGATTGATGCAGCGCGTTCGACAAGTTTGAACGGGATGGTAATTGCGGACTCTGCGGCTCCGGACAACTATCCGGTTCCGAACACGGCAGGTCAGCCGGATCACACGGATAGACTGGACTCGGCGGCGCTTAAGGATACGTCGATTCTAGCGAACACCTACTACTCGGGCGACTACGACGCGAAATCGAACTACCGCTTCAACAACTTCTTCGACCACAACTTCACGGTCTGGACGACCAACCTCGAAGACAATAAAGTGATGATGGGCAAGTCGCTCGACAGCATGCAAGTCTTCCAAATGGAAACAAAAACCAAAACCGCTCCGATCGTCACAATCCCAAGTGACGAGGACGCATCCAATAATCCTTGGTATAGCGATTCGGACGTAACGCTTGGCCATAATAAATTAGTCAAAAAGACCAACTTAATCGATACAACTTCGCCAATCTTGCGTTCAATCTCGATGTCAGCTCAGAATGGTGACTTGGTGCTAGACCCCGAGGACGAAGGCTCGACTTACTACATGGGCATCAAGGCCCAAACAAAAGATGCGGAGGCAATTCTCGACAACAACGGTGATACAGTAATAACTTTTGAATTAAATAAAACTGGAGATCAAGGTGTTCTTGCGGCAAATGATATCTATACCCTTAGTAATATCGTTATCAACTCAACAAACTGGGGAGCTCCCGAAGGTTATATGACTATCCAGTGGCCAAAAGGGATGACGATGGCACGCAAGCCTACTGTGCCCGCAGATTCGTTAACTGCATATCGAGACTCTATGCGTCTAACCAATATTGCAGGACAAGGGTATGATACGAAGACCGCGTCCAATGGCGACTCGATGGAGAAGATATATTTCGATGAAACTAAAATCGGGATGCGCGCCAATTGGAAGGAGCAAGGAGCTACATTCACTGATGAAATAAACGCTTTAGGAACACATGATACTGCGATATCTACAAAATTCAGCGTGGCTAACGGATATTTAGCTGGCGATCAATCGTTTTCGTTTGGTGCAAACGGTAAACAAAAAGCGGATGTAATGATTAAGCGCTATTTAAATGCACTTCAATTTACTGGTGTACCAGATGTTATCAATAATCCAACTGGTGGCGGAGGAAATAAGATTACCATCACGCTTTCGCAAGATGGGCCTTACACTAAGTCATATCGTGATGCTGATGGGCATTTGCACTATTACAAGCCAGTCCAACATACTAACGGTTTTACCATAACTAACAGAAACAATTCCATTCGTAATAATGGTATTGGGTTAGTAGATGCCTATAATGAGGCTAAAAGCAAACGCTACCGCGGACTTCCGGGTTACTTAACAACGGATGCGGGTGATATCGGAGAACACGTAGTAATAGGAGGACTTTCAAGAAGACACTATAACGGCTGGACAGCACAAGATGGACTTGAAAACATCTGGTGGACGGGTGGAACGCGTCAATACTACAGTGATACGGGATTCGATAAGATGCAAGATCACGTCGGAACTACACCTACGCCAACTGATAGCGCAGCAAGAGCGGCGTTCTTATCAGCAATACCAGGACCAGGTTATAGTTCGATCGGGGATGATGCCACAGCGAATAACGGAACGTTGAATTATCGAAATCAAGATGGTGCAATCGTTGATGCTTCGAGCGTTGCGGCGAAAACAGGAAAATACGTCAACCATTATTCGGTTGATGGTAAACGAGCTATCTCTGACCCGCTGCACTTATTTTGGACATCGGGCGATGACTCGGTAGATATGACACTGTTCCGAGCTCAACCTACCGGTGGGGTCAGAGGTAATTATTATGATTACCAAAATACAGTTGTCAACGATGGAACAACATCATCCAATGCGACTTGGTACTGGATGACTGGCCCAGAAGCTGGCGAATTGATTCAATCGCGCGGAACTTTGACGGGGCACGAATATTGGAATAGTGGTGAGCCTAATAACGATCAGAGTGCCAATGAAGTATTCCTAAATATTTGGGGTAATAAAAACAACAATACATCAACTGATTCACAATACATCGAAAAAATGCACGCGGATGGCTTAATTACAGACGCCCAACGTACCGCAATGCGTGCCGATATGAAAAACGCTTGGTCAGATGGCCGCCAATTTGGTGGTTATGTCGGAACTGGGTACATCGAAGAATATTCACCTTATGATGCGGATCACAACGGCGAAGAAGTCGGTGATGGCAAAAATATGGATATGATGCCTTCCACTATCGCGCTATCGCGCTCGATAGGGATAGGTAATCCAACGGACAACATCAAATATTCAGACATCATCAAAGACGAGGCTAAGTCGGATGTGAAAGGGGCGGTCTTTGCGGTTAGCTTCAATCCGGACTCGAATTTCTTCGTCGATCAAAATGCCGGCACAATCTTGCAAAAAGATGAAAATGCGGCGAACCGGCAATTGCCACTGATCAAGAAAGAAATCTATCAATTCCCTGGGGCGGCCACTGAAACAGCTGCGCTGATTCTCGACCCGGTAACGCACAACATCTACTACAAGGGTCAAGAAGAAAACGAGGCAGAGAACTCGCGCATCTTCTATGACGTAACCAAAAACTTGTTCTACAGTTACGACGGAACGAAAACTGAAAAAGATTGCGAGAAACTAACGATGGCTTGGACAGGCAAGCCAATTACCGGCTATATGACCTTAGAACTCGTTAAAACGAATGATATCGTCGTGGAACAGTCGGAACTTTCGGCTAATCAACGCTGGTATGATGGAACGAAATGGGATGGCTCAAAAGATGGCCAAACGATGGTCGACTACAACGGCGACCCCGTTGTCAGTGAAATCAATCCCGATACCTTAACGACGACCTTCAAAGTTCAAAACGGTAAACTAGTTGACTATGGCGCTAACTCGTTACACCCTTCCGAAGGGAATGTTGAAACGACGCTTACGATGCCGTTCTCACTTGCCTCGCTTGAGGATATCGTAGCAGGTATCGATGGCCATTCAGGAAAAGAAAATCTCGATAAAATTTTCGTCCACACGCTCGTCGTCGACCGTGAAGGCAATTATCATCAAGAAGTTATTGCGGCGGCTGATATTAAATATTCGACAACTGCGCGCTATCAATTTAAAGAGTGGAAAATAGAAACTCCGAACGACAAACAAGTCGACAACGCTAACTATGGTGCGCCAGGCGATGACTTGCCGAAACCGGATGAAAAATTGCCACGAGTGCTATTGACGAGCGAAAAAGACTCGGAAGGGAAACACGATTCGAATATCGCGAAAGACAGCGTCAATGACGGTTGGCTAGCTAAGTATATCTATGTAGATGATAACACAGGTTACTGGGCACCCGGAGCGACAAGTGGTTACAGGCGATATGAACTCGTGAGATACGGAATCGAAGATTTCGATAAACTAGACGAGCCGGACGTGACGAACACGATCGAGGGGTCAGATCCGTACCAACTCATTGAGCATTACACATATAACACTAATCAATTTATGGGTAGCAACCAGTTCCCAAGTGGTACAGTCGATAGGCTGCCGATCTACGGAACGCCTGAATATAAGAGTATCGATGGGTACAATCCGATTTACGATGTTAAATTTGCGACCTCGGCAATTGACAATGACTCGAGTCGACCGAACTATTGGATCAAGTTCAACTCGGTTGCAGCACACAAATCGACAACCTTCTATTATATTGATGCAACACCTCCGAATGATGGGGAAGTCGTAATTACGCCGGATGACCCTGGTACTTCAGCGATCCCTGGTAAAATAACCTTCGTAAACAACGTAGGTCAAACGATCAAGGTTCCGAGTGATGTGCCTGGCACCTATAAGGCCGCTTCAATTGCCTTGAATCCGCGTTACCCGGTTAACGGGGTGTTCGATTTGCACGCGGAAGAACCAAATCTCGCAGCTGAGCTGCAGGACTTATACGGGAATATTGACGGGACCCATTACACCAAGCCGGAGCAAAGTTTCGATTTATACGCCGATGTAATTAAGCGTGAAACAGCCGATACAACGAGTAATAAGTTCCTTCAAGATGGTTTGGGGACGACGTTCAAAAACCTTATGACGACAGGAAACTGGAATCTTAATGTGGCGTCGGGCACAAAACAACTCGATGTGCAATTAGTCCTTGAAGGTAAAGTTTATCTCGAAGTCAGCGATTCGTTGTGGTTCGAGGATGGTAAGATTCAAAATGCCAGCCAAACCCTTAAAGCTAAGGATTCGATTGAGCTTCGGATTTTCGATTATCAACACAAGGCTGAAGTCGATAAGGGTGAAACCCCTAATGACTTCGCCGTTATTCCGGTGATTTATGATATGGTCAACGCCGCCCGTGGAACTGATAAGTTAGTCACGGACGACCGTGACGGCGAGTCGGGAAGAACGGCTGCGATCCAGTATGACACGAGCGGGAATGGCGGATTTGCCAATATGCCGATTGTCGATCGCAACTTTACCGACTGGCGCGGTTTCGACGACGGCGGTTACCAACGCAAATTCTCGATCACCAAAGAGCGGCTGCAGCTTATGATCGCGCAAAGCACGGCGCAAAACTTCATCCCTGGGCAGTTCAACGGTAAGATCAACTGGGTCTTGACGATGGCGCCGGACGGCGTGAAGGACAAGCAAGACCTGAGCGTGAAACCGAATACCGCGGGCGGGCAATTGTCGCTCGGGGTTAAAGGCGATATTCACTTGCCATATCCGGCAATTGATATTAGTGCTAATTCTGCGGCGCAGCTTAACTCGGCCGGCTTCATTAATGTTACGGTTCCGGCGGGGATGACGTTCATTCCGGTGGTAGCGGACGGTTGGTCGTACACGGTTAGTGGAAATACTTACACGTTCCATCCAGGGGGCGATCGCAATTATAGCGATGTGCAAACGGCGCTGAGCCAACTTCGTTGGGCTTATGACCAACAAAACCTGAGCGGTAATGTCACGGTGGAAATCCACTTCGCTTCAGCGAATACGGTTAAATCTTACACTACTAATATTAGTGTTTCTAATGAGAACTATAAGATGGTAGAGTTTAGTGCTCATCAGCTTGTTACGGGTGAAGCACCGTTGGCAGATAGCTATATCGGATATGTACCAACTACGGTAGATTCAGTAGTTTTCCCTGCTGCCGCTCTACAGTCATCTGGAACAACAGGAGCGCAAACAGATCCTGGGTACTTGCCAGTAGACTCTAATAAAGGAGATTACCGCCGAAATGCAACTGCAAGAACACCGCAACCAGGAAGCGCCGCAGTTAAAGGTAAGTTAGCAGGTTGGGATGTCGATGGTAAATATCGCGGAACCAATTCAGGTGCGCTATATTTGAGTACGCCTGCTCAATTGGGTAATTTGACTCCTGTTTATGAATACATTTATGTTGGAAAAGGTAACGGTAATTTCGTTCGCAATACGACAAAGTGGCGAGCGGTATTGACCCAAGCCTTTACAGGCGAGGCTGCAAATATTGCTAATAACTTTTCAACGGGTAATAATTATATTAAAGTTGCTAATGGTAGCTATGAATTAGGTGCTACTATGCCTGACTTTAATAATAGTAACGGTTATCACGGTTACGATTATGGTTACGACGATGATGGTAAACACGTGTCACTCTTCCATAATAATTCGACAGGAGCAGCTCGAAAATGGATGAACTATGTTGGTAAGGGTAATGGATCGTTCGAAATGGAAGATCCTGCTCATCCTGGGGATCCTTTAATTGCCCGCGATTTATTCACCTCAACCTTGACTAAAGGCGATGTGTCGATTGATAGCATTACGCTGCCGAATCCGGCGCGTGAGATTACGTCGATTGAGTTCGAGGATATTCCGAACGGGTTGAGCCTGCGCAGTCAAACGGGGATGCCAAAAGATTGGGAAAAACTAGCTGGAACCGATCCGGTTGTCGTTAAAGTGAAGAGCGGAGCGACGCAAAATGAAATTCTTGCAGGTATTAAGTCGCTACGGTTCCGTTTGACGGGAGATGTCGAAAATATCAACGGCGTGCTTAAGCTGAAGATTAACTTCCCAGGCGGTTCGCAAAATGCGCCGGCGAGCTTCACGGCGAGCACGGATACACCAGTGACGCCGGTCGAACCGAGCAGTGGCCCAGGCCCACTGTCTGCACTTAGCTTGCTAAGTGCAACAACCTCGGTGAACGCTCTGAGTTTGACAAATGACGCCGCGGGGATTTCGGGACTTGCCGTTGGTGGTACTACCGATTCATTTAAGACGACGCTGCGGACGGCTGGGGCCGATACCGATAGCGGGTTCTTCACAGTGCCAGCGGGACTTGGTTCGTTTAGCCGTGTTGGAACAGATATTTCGAAGAATGATTACGGGAATGAAATTGATTCGACGCTTACGGCGACTGTAGCTACTGAAGCTTATACAGGCAAGTTTGCTGCTTCGATTCCGATTCACGGTCTTAATCCAGGTTGGGATTCAAATGGATTCTTCCGCCCGACTAATGATGCAGTGCTTGAAAATATTGCGAGCGGGCGTGTTATGCCGCGTTACAATTTTGAAAAGGTTGTAGCAGGAAGCGGTAATTATGTTCGTAATGTAACTGGGTGGAAAGCGATAACTGCGACTACTGACGCTATTGATTCATCATCGGGTAATGGTTTCGTTGATTTGGGAACTGGCAATGGTAGTTACTCACTTGCCGGGGCTGCTCAACTGCAGTGGAACAGGGGTGAGTGGGCGAAGCGGTATGAATACGGCTTTAAGGCTGACGGAACTCATCACGGAATGACGAATAGGCAGTATGAAGTTGGAACTTCTGGCTCTGCAGTTGTTGCTCGTAAGAATATGGTTTATGTTGGTCCGGGGTTGGGGAATTTCGAACCGTCTACTGACGGAACGAATCCGATTTTCATTCCGACTGACGTGACGACTAAATTAGGAACAGCGACGTTCACGGGTGAAGGCGACATTAGTCAAATCACCATAACGGTTCCTCGTTTAGGTCTGACCTATGACGCAGCGTTGAGTACTTCGGTGCCTAGCGCTTGGACGATTGCTACGACGATCAATACAAACACAGTTACTTACACAATCACAACAAATACAATTAAAAATTCGGCGACGGTCGCCGCTGGACTTGCCAATATGGTTTGGCGGGTCGGTGCGAGCGCGCCGGCAGGTAGCGTTTCGATCGCGGTGACCCCTGAGAGCGGGTCGGCGTTCAACGCGACTACGACGTACAACGTTTTGAATTAAAAGAAAAGCCGATCTATTTCGAGGATCGGCTTTTTTTGAATTATTTTACGGGCGAGAAGATTACGATCCCCAAATATAAGGCGCACTTTCTGGATAAGAAGGGGATTAGCCGGTCGGTTTTTATCGCGAACCCAAAGCGCTCGCTGGGATAAAATTAGCTACTGTTTTTTAACGGCTTTTTTAGGGGTTTCGAGGTTCGAAACCCCTAAAAAACGCGTTAAAAAACAGTAGCATTAAGCAGTCTTGAAACCCCTTAAATTTTCTGCTATAATTTCAAAACACTAGTTAAAGTTAAAGGTGGTAGCTCATTTTTCTCAACGATTGGGGGGTGATGCTGATGGACAACAATCCATTGCGTACTGAAAATCTAAAGGAAGGAGAGTTTCCAAATCTATGTCCACATCGGACTTATTGCACTTGATCGAAATCGTGATGTTACTCATCATATTTCGTGAAAATGGTAATAAAAAAGATTAACCACCCCTAAACTTTTGCGAGTTAGGTGGTTAATCATACCATACAAACGAGTTGCCGCGTTAGCGACGCTAGTGTGTTAAGGGTCGACGTTCCCGCGTCGGCTCTTTTCATTTACTATAATATCAAATATGCTCCGAAATTTCAACAAATTCGCAAATTCTTAACGTTGCGATTTTTTATGAAAACGTTTTAAGGTTTTCTTAAAGATATATACATTTGCTGTAAAAATATATATAATAGAAAGAAAAAGATTTTGGAGGATGAGGAAATGACGCTAACGATGGCTTTTATCGGGTTCGGAAAATCAGCGAACCGCTACCATTTACCTTACATAAAATTGCGCGAAAACTTTTTCGTGAAAAGCATCGTCGACCCGGCGCGCGGGACGGCTTCGCTTGAAGAGGTTCTAGCTGACCCGGAAATTGAACTTGTGACGATTTGCACGCCGGCTTCAACGCATTATGAAATCGCGAAAAAAGTTATCGCGGCAGGGAAATCGGTGATTGTCGAAAAACCGTTTTGCGATACTTTAGAGCACGCTCAGGAATTGTTCGACTTAGGGCGCGCAAACGGAGTGCTAGTGATGCCGTATCAAAATCGTCGTTTTGATGGCGACTTTTTGGCAGTTAAACAAGTCGTAGAACAAGGATTTTTAGGTGATATTTTAGAGGTTGAATCGCATATTGATTACTTCCGTCCAGGGTCGGTTCCAGTGGGATTACCTAAAGAGGAAGGTTCGTTTTACGGACTTGGAATCCACTTGATGGATCGGTTAATTGCCTTGTTTGGGCGCCCGGAGAAGGTTGGATACGACATCAGAAACAGCGATTATTTCGACGTGGATTTGCACTACAAAGATAAAAAATTAAAGGTTAAGAGCAGTCACACGGTGGCTTCGGCTTATCCGCGTTTCATCGTGCACGGAACGAACGGATCGTTTATCAAATACGGCGAAGACCAACAGGAGAACGACCTTAAGGCAGGCATCATGCCTGACGCGCAAGGGTTTGGCGAGGATAGCCCGATGTATTACGGAGTCGCAAAATATAAAAATTCCAACGGCGATTGGATTGAGAAACAGATCAAGACGCCACTTGGGGATTACGGGCGCTACTATGATAGCGTTTATGCGACGTTGCGTCACGGCGCGCCGCAGCTAGTTAGCGAAGAGGATGCGCTAACGAATATAGAGATTTTAGAAAAAGGGTTCGCGAGCAGCGCGAATCCGTCGGTGGGAGAGTTAAATGTCAACGCAGATAAAATATAAACAAGTTTATGAGGCGATTCGCCGAAAAATCGTTGATGGCGTGTACGCTATCAACGAGAAATTGCCGGACGGCCGGGCACTTGCCGAAGAATTTGGGATGTCGGTTCTGACGATCAAGAAGGCGCTCGACGTGCTGGTGAGCGAGGGGTACATCGTGCGACGGCGCGGGAGCGGGACGTTTGTGCAGGATTGGCGACAGCAGGTCAAGTCGCAGCCGATGTTCGCGCCGCTGACGGGGACCGTGCAAAAATACGAAAACGTGACGACAAAAATCCTCGGCTTCGAGGTGATCGAGGCCGACGAGGAGATCGCGCAGAAGCTGGCAATTAAACAGGGCGACTTCGTGTATGTGATTAATCGCCTGCGGTTCGTCGATGGCGTGGCGAGGATTATGGAATATACGTGCATGCCGATCAGCGTGATTCCGGGGGTCGATCGAAAGGTGCTGCAACACTCGATTTACGCTTATATTAATGACAAGTTGGGGTTGAACGTTGCAAGTTCGCTGGTTCGGGTGACAGGCGTGCGGCCGAACGACTTGGAACAAAAGGAAATGGGGCTCCTCGCGACGGATTATTTGATGCGCGTTGAGCAAATTGCTTATTTGGATGACGGGCGGACGTTTGAATATTCTTACGCCGATAACTTGCCCGACGGGTTTGAATTTGAGACAGTTTTTATCACGAGAAGATAGGAAATCGAAAGATTTTCTATTTTTTTTGAACTTTTTTGCCCAAAAATGTAACAAAACGGAAAAAAATACGTATATATATAGTAGGGGGGTAAAAAAATATGGAATTGAATTCAAATGAAGCATTGTCACACAGAAGTGGTTTAGCCATCCATTGTCCGAGTATAACGGCGACGGAAGTTCACGTTACCAAATTCGGTGTAGGAAGTGCTCACGGGAGAGCCGGAGTTGTAATGCATAAATGTCAGGAGCCGATGGCTTTATGCGCAAAGAATATTTTGGGAACGAACGTGATGCGGCTGGAATATTGTTTTGCGCAAGTATGTGATGACGCAGATATAAAAGCTATTTATATCGAGTTGGTTAAAAATGGTTATACGAAGGAACAAATAACTTCGCGCGTGCCCAAGCGGAAATTACGATGGCTGAAGAAGGCGCCGGAAGAAGTGGAATCAGTGGCGGAGCTGGATTTCTACTTTCTGTTGGATCATTTGGGAATCGAGCTTCCGGAGTGTAACCACACATTCGCGATGAACAAGATGCAATACGAGCAGACAGGGCGTAAAAGTATTAGGCCAGATTTTTATTGGGCGAAGTATAAAATTGTGGTCGAATATCAAGGTTATAAGGATCACTTTTACAATAAGGAAGATATCTTGAAAGATCATTCCAAATTAAACGTTTATGCTGGGATGGGGATAAGGTGCTTCCAGGTGAACTACGATATTATGCGCGATCCAGTGAAGTTGAAGGCGTTTATAAAGAATTTAAAAAGCGTATTAGCCCTTTAAAGACACGTTTTTGAAATTCTGGCCACTTTTTGTCACGAAAGGGCTAATGTAAAAAGTATAATAGCCCTTTTGTGACAAAAAAAGGGTGTTTTTTGAAAAACATGTCGTTCAGGGGCTATTTATAAAACAGGAGGAAATGGAATGAAGAAAATTAAAGTAAATTTGGACCAAATGGAGGCCTGCGCTGGGCGGATTGTCAGCGTGAGCCAGAAGGAAATCGAGGAGGCGGACAAAATGCACAATATTATTGCGGCGCTCGCGGAAAGTTGGACGTCGGCGGACAACATCGAGTTCACAAATCGCATTTATTTATTTTTGCAGCAGTTGAAAAAGAGTGCGGACGAGACGCGGCGGGCGGGCGAGACTTTGAAGAAGCAGCGCAACAATTATCTGACGCGCCTTGAGGCGAACGTCCACGCGGCGAGGGGGTTATAGCATGGAAATTCTAGTAGACACACACGCGGTGGGGACATTCATAAAACAACTGCGGGCAAGTGACGCGGCGATCCGCGAACATTTACGCGAGCTTGGAGCATGCATTGTGCAGACACGAGAATTTTGGAGCGGAGATGCGCAGGCCGCGACAGAAACACATTTTAGTGATTTTTTACGCAGGTATGAAACGACGTATGCGCAGTCGATTGAAGGGTATATTAAATTTTTAGAAGTTCAAGTAGCACAAGGTTACTTCGATACGGAAAGCACCAATACAACGCTAGGTGGCGCGGCTTCATGACGGACGAACAATTATTGTTATTAAATACGTTTATTTATTTTAACGGGGTAAAAAAGGCGCGGACTGTTGAGGATTTATTAAAGTGCGATGGGGACGTGATAAGTTTGACGCCCGAGGAAGTCAAGGAAGTCCGCGCCATCGCGCGAGCGCCGCGCAACGCCGAATTCCTTAAAATGAAAATTACGAATTTCAGAGAGGATGAATACGGCGGTAGATACTTCACGGTTGTCGATTCCGCAGACGGCCGCAACGCAACTACCGTGATGCGCGGAACGGGTGGTGAATACGAGTGGCACGATAACGGAAATCTCGCGAGCGCAGATGCGACCGTGTCAAATCGAGAGGCGGCGCGCTACGTGCGGGAACTTCCGGGCGAATATGAAACTTTAACGGTAACTGGGCATTCGAAAGGTGGAAACAAAGCGCAATATGTGGCGCTGACTGAGCCGCGCGTGACTCAGGCGGTGAGTTTTGACGGGCCGGGCTTTAGTGAAGAATTTCTCAAGGAACACGGCGGTCCGTCCCCGAAAATCACGGCGATCAACGCGGAAAAAGACATCGTGTCGGCGCTGCTAATATCCGCCGCCGGGACGACCCGCTATATTGCGTGCGACGAAAAGAATCTACTATATAATCACAAACCAAACGTGATGCTCAAAAACATCGACAAACAGGGCGAACGCTCGCCCGTCGCAAATGGTGTGAACAAAATCGTGAACTTCCACGTAAAAAAAATGAGCGAACCGCAAATCAACGCGCTAATGCTGCTACTCGAAAATAAGCGACTCAAAAATGGCGGCATCCTAGCGATCGGCGAACTCGGGGCCGCCCTGGTCAACTTCTTTGCGGCACCGCCGAAAAACCAAACCGTTAGCAAGTGCGCGCCGTCCGCGCAGGACCTAATCGAAATAAATCCCCAACAACTTGACGAAGAAATCGCCAAATACAGCCGCGTAACCCAAATCGCGGACAGCGTGGCGGAGCGCCTAAATTTCCTCAAATATGAGAACGCTAAGGCGGCAAAAATCGCGCGAAGACTCAGCGAACAGACCCGTAATTATTTAACGGCGAATAAGAGATTACGAGAAAATCTCCAAACTATAGAAAGGCAGGTGATTTGATGAAAAAGCAAATCAGACTAGATGTCGAGGACCTCGACAGACTATTAAAAGGCACGAAATTCCACTCGCAAGTCACGGCGCTGCGATATGCGTTGCGAGATGAGTAGGCTGCGCGCGACCGAGGAGCGCCTGAGCCGGCTACAGCAAAACATCGCGCGCGAATACCGCACGATGGGGCGGTGCTACAACGCGATCGTGAAGCTCAACCGAATGATGGACGTTGAAATTGCGAGCACGCGCGCGTTTGCGAACCTCATAAACCATCAACAAAAACTTGAAAAAGAAGTCGAAAAGCTGACCAACGCCCTCGAAAACTATCGCCATCGTTGGGCAGAGGCGATTGGGGAGTTCAACAGCCTATGCGAAAAATAGCCATCGAAGAAATCATCAACTACGAGGAACTCGCCACCATCAACGAGTTTCAAAAATTCTTCACACCGCTCGAAGTCGTCAAAAAACGCGGGCAAGTCTACCTCGAATGGCGCGCAGCGGAATCGCTCCTCGACGAAATCTACACCGAAAAAACCTACCGCGCCCTTCGCGAAAAAATCGCCGAGCTCGAAAAAGAATGCGAGCGCCACATGCTCAGCCCAAACAATATCATCGACATTTTCGACGACGGGCGTGCGTTCTATCTACCGATTCAAAATAACCAACACGCAACCAACCTCAAACGACAGCTCCCATACCTGCTGAAATTCAAAGAGCCCGGCACCTATATGCTGGAAACAACGCCGAAACTCAAGAAAATCAAACCGCTCGACAATTCCATAAATCTCTCGCCCACCATAACAAGACTCAAAACCGGCGAAACCTTCCACCTCAACCAAACTGGTACCATCGGCCGCGCGCCCCACAACGACATCGTAATTAAAGACAACCCGAGCATAAGCCTCGAACACGTCTTCTACCAGCTCCTCGATGATGGCCTCTTCCTCAAAGATCTCGATAGCAAAAACGGCACCCGCGTCAACAACAAACCCATCCGTTCCCATAAACTCACAGAACCCAGGTTCTCACTTGCCGATGAGGTCTTCCAAAAAAATTAGTGCTTTACCATTGCAAAAAATCGCTATCCGATATATAATTGTGAAGAAATCTAAAAGTCAGAGAGGAAATAAAAATGTACAACAATCCAAAAACAAAAGCAATTTTGAACCAATTAGTGGCTGATTTGTCGCAATTTTCGGCAGTTATTCACCAAACACACTGGTACCTGCGCGGTTCTGGGTTCTTAACTATGCACCCTAAAATGGACGATTTGATGGACGACGTCAACGCTCAACTTGATGAAGTGGCTGAACGCCTGATCACAGTTGGTGGCGCACCGTTCTCAACGCTTGGCGAATTCGCGGCGAACACTCGTATTCCGGATCAAACTGGAACTTTCGAAATCGCGAGCGACGACCGCTTGGCGACGCTTGTCCTTGGCTACCGCTACTTGTCGAACGTCTACGCTGAGGGAATCCGCGTGGCTGGCGAGGAGTCTGATGACGTGTCTGCGGACGTGTTCACTGGCGCGAAGGCCGGCATCGAGAAAACCATCTGGATGCTTGAGGCTCACCTTGGAAAAGCTCCGGGCCTTTAAAATCTAAAAAAATTAGGCAAGTCACCTCCCGCTTAACAGCGGAAGGTGGCTTTTTTGGTGCGATACTTTAAAAAAGGGCGCGTTCAAAATATACAATGCGAACGCTTACATTTTTACAAAAGGAAATCTTCACAGATTCTTCAAATAATACTGCGATAACACTATATTTTAGAAAAATATAACTATATACTTTACACAAAATGTAAGGGTTTTCTTAAAAATCAAAAAAATTTCACAAAGTCCATAGTTTCCCACTATGTCTAGCTATAACGCCCCAAACGCGATAAAAAACATTAAGAATCTTAAAAATTCCGATACAACCTTAAGGTAAAAAGTGTATTATTTGCTAAACGAAAACGTTTACAGTCAAACGAAGTCGTAAAAACACAAATTGTCTAAAAAAGGAGAAACAATCGCAATGAAAATTAAACCGATTTTCATCTACCTGTTCTGCGCCCTTGGAGGATTACTCTTCGGGATCGATTCAGGTATCATCTCAGGAGCAATGACTCCGATCCGTCAGTTCATGGAACAAAACGGAAGCTACACAGAAGCAATGCAAGGATTCATGACAAGTGCCGTTCTATTCGGTTCAGCATTTGCAGCCTTGATCGTCGGAAAACTATCTGATAAATTCGGACGTAAAAAATTATTAGTCTCAGCAGCAATCATCTTCTTCGTTGGAGCACTTGCCTGCGGATTCGTAACTACGTTCACATTCTTAGTATTCTGGCGCGTCGTGCTAGGTTGCGGTATCGGTATCGCATCTGCAATCGTACCAAGCTACATCGCGGAATTGGTTCCATCAAAATCGCGCGGTACTTACGCTACAATGTTCCAATTCTTCATCATCGCTGGTCTTTGCGTAGCTTACGTAATCGACTACATCTTCATCCCAGTTACTACAGTTGCTGGTTTCCAAAACTGGCAATTGATGTTAGGTTTCGCAGCGGTTCCAGCGCTAGTTCTATTAGCTGGTGCTACATTCGTGCCTGAGTCACCTCGTTTCTTAGTTAAACAAGGTAACACAGAAAAAGCACGCGAAGTCCTAATGCACTTACGTCACAACAACACTGCTGAAGTTGAAACTGAAATTGCAGACATCGAATTGATGGCTCAAGAAAAAACAGCTGGCTTCGTTACATTGTTCAAAGTTGCTCGCCCAGCGCTTATCGCTGCTTGTGGTCTTGCATTCTTACAACAATTCGTTGGTTGTAACCTAATCTTCTACTACGGTCCAGTTGTAGCGGCGGGCATCATGCCTTTCCACGGAACTGCCGGAACTATCGCAGCCTTAGAATACAATCAATTATGGGCTGTTGTGTTTGGAGTTGCCAACGTTATCGCCACTGGTATCGGTGTTGCGGTAATGCCTAAATTCAAAAACCGCTCACTACTTTACGCTGGTGCGGTTGTAATGGGAGTTTCAGTATTACTTCTAGGTCTTGCTGATTCTAAATTACACATCATCAACTTACCTGGTCTAGTTCAAGTTGCTCTAGTTATCATCTACATGATCGGTTTCGCATTCTCATGGGGCCCAATCATCTGGAACACAATCGGCGAAATCTTCCCACTACAAGTACGTGGTGTCGGATCATCAGTCGCAACTTTCGTCAACTGGATCGCCAACGGTGTCCTAATGACGCTAGCACCAATCATCATCTCGCAAAAAGCTGACGGAACAACTGACACGCTTTACCGCGGATGGTTCATCTTCGGCGCTTGTTGTATCGTTTGTATCCTATTCACGAAATTCTTCGTACCGGAAACAAAAGGTAAATCGCTAGAAGAAATCGAAGCAAGCCTTCGCAGCAAATCAAACTCACTATAAGAGATTAAAAAAACCCGGGCAATTAAACCCGGAAAACAACGCGGCTCAAACGCGTTCGACTGTAAACAAACTTTTGTTATAAAAAATTGTCATACAAAATAAAAAGGAGAATTACAACAAAATGACTACTTACTATCCAACTATTCCTACAATTAACTTTGAAGGAAACACAACAACTAACAAATACGCTTTCCGTCACTACAATGCTGATGCAATCGTAGGCGGCAAAACTATGAAAGAACAACTTCGTTTCGCAATCTGCTACTGGCACACAATGACTGCTGATGGTGGTGATCCGTTTGGTGCTGGAACTATGGTTCGTAACTGGGAAGGTGCTACTCCAATGGAAACAGCACACAACCGTGTTGATGCTTTCTTCGAATTATTGACTAAATTAGGCGTTGAATTGTTCTGCTTCCACGATGCTGATATCGCTCCTGCTGGAGATTCATTGGAAGAATGGTTCGCTAACTTAGACGAAATCACTGACCACATCAAAACAAAAATGGATGAAACTGGAATCAAATTATTGTGGAACACTCACAATGCTTTCAGCCACCCTCGTTTCGCTAATGGTGCTGGTTCATCAAATAAAGCTGAAGTATTTGCTTACACTGCAGCACAAGTTAAAAAAGGTATCGACCTTTCTAAAAAATTAAACGGAACTTCTTACGTCTTCTGGGGAGGCCGTGAAGGTTACGAAAGTCTATTAAACACAGACATCAAATTCGAACAAGATAACATCGCTAACCTATGGCACATGGCTGTAGACTACGGTAAAGAAATCGGTCACTTGCCTCAATTCTTCGTTGAGCCTAAACCAAAAGAACCAACTACTCACCAATACGATTTCGATGCTGCGACTACTATGAGCTTCTTGCAAGCACACGATTTGACTGATTACTTCCAATTGAATATTGAAGCTAACCACGCAACTCTTGCTGGTCACACATTCGAACACGAATTACACGTTGCACGCACATTCAACGCTCTTGGATCTATCGATGCTAACCAAGGTAACCCTATCTTAGGTTGGGATACTGACGAATTCCCAGTTGACGTTGCAACTGTAACGTTGGCTATGGTTGAAATCCTTGAAAACGGTGGACTTCCTAAAGGTGGAGTTAACTTCGATGCGAAAGTACGTCGTACTTCAATCGAAATGGACGACTTAGTTCTAGCTCACATCGCTGGTATGGATACATTTGCCCGTGGTCTTAAAAACGCGACTGCGTTGCTTGAAGACAAATTCTTCGAAAACATGGAAGCTGAACGTTACGCTTCATGGAAAGGCGCTCTTGGACAAGACATCCGTGCTGGTAAAACTGATCTTAAATCACTTACTGCTTGGGCTCTTGAAAACGGCGACGATATCACTCTTGAATCTAACCACATCGAATACTACCAAAACGTATTCAATGACTACTTAGCAAAATAATAAAAAATTTGAGGGGCTGTGGGCAATTGCCTGCGGCCTCTTACTAATATAAGGAGAACGAACAAATGTCATATGTATTAGGTATCGACTTAGGAACTAGCTCGTTAAAAGGTCTTTTGATGGACAAAAACGGCGAAGTGATTTTCACATACGCCGCTGAATACGGGTTGGACACACCTAAACCAGGTTACAGCGAACAACGCCCAGAATTCTGGATCACAGCCGCTGAAATCGTCTTAACTGAAATGAGCTTGAAAGTCCCTGACTTCGGCTCGCGCCTTGAAGGGATCTCATTCTCTGGGCAAATGCACTCACTTGTAATCTTAGGCGAAGACAAAAAACCTTTGTATCCGGCTATTTTATGGAACGACGTGCGCACAACTGAAGAATGTAAAACAATCATGGCTGAAGCTGGTGATTTAGTTAAAGACTTGACTAAAAACATCGCTTTGGAAGGTTTCACTTTACCGAAAATGCTTTGGTTACAAAAGAACGAACCAGCAGTTTGGGCTAACGTAAAACACTTCATGTTACCAAAAGATTACCTAGGTTTCTGGATGACTGGCGAACTTTGGAGTGACTACTCTGATGCGGCTGGAACTCTATTATTAGACCTAGAAAAAAGCGATTGGGCTTGGCCTATCGCTGATAAGTTCAATATTCCTCGCGAAATCTTCCCGCAACTTACAAGCGGAAGCGGTAAAGTCGGCGAATTGAAAGCTGAACTTCGCGAACGTTTCGGCATCACTAATACTGTTCCAGTGTTTGCCGGCGGAGCTGATAACGCTTGTGCTGCACTAGGTGCTGGGATCGTTAAAGATGGTATCGGTTGGGCTTCGATCGGGACAAGTGGTGTGTTCGGCGCGTTCGAACCGTCTGCTGAAAAATCTTACGGCGGACTTCCTCACTTGTTCAACCACGTTGTGGATAACTCTTACTACTCGATGGGTGTTACACTTGCCGCAGGGAACTCGCTTGATTGGTTCTTGAACACGTTCGCTCCGGGCGAATCTTACAAGGCTTTGGACGAAATTTACACGGTTGCTCCTGGTAGCGACGGTCTGATTTTCACGCCTTACATCGTTGGTGAACGTACTCCTCACCCTGATGCGCAAATCCGCGGTTCATTCCTTGGAATTGATACTCACCACGAACGCAAACACTTTGCGCGCGCTGTCCTTGAAGGGATCACTTTCTCATTGAAAGATTCGCAAGCCTTGATGGAGAGAATTGCCGGTAAGAAATTTACTAAGATTATCTCAGTCGGTGGTGGTGCTAAAAACCCTGATTGGTTGCAAATGCAAGCTGATATTTTCAACGCTTCGATCGTGACGTTGACTGTTGAGCAAGGTCCTGGTCAAGGGGCTGCGATGCTAGCTGCTATGGGCGCTGGTTGGTTTGCGACGGCGGAAGATTGCGCTGCGACTTTCGTTAAATACAAAGACTACGAATACACTCCGAAAGCTGCAAATGTTGCAACTTACGAAAAAATGTACAGCATCTACGCTAAAGCTTACGACGCAACTAAAGAAATTTCGCACGAATTGCAAGGAGAATTTTAATGTTCGATTCAAAAGAATACCTAGCCAAGGTTGACGCCTGGTGGCGCGCCGCCGATTTCATCTCGGTTGGTCAGTTATACTTACGCAACAACCCGCTTTTGCAAACGCCTTTAACAGCTGAAGACGTTAAGAATCACCCAATCGGCCACTGGGGTACAATCTCAGGCCAAAACTTCATCTACGCCCATATGAACCGCGTCATCAACAAATACGATTTGAACGCGTTCTACATGTCAGGCCCAGGTCACGGCGGGCAAGTAATGGTCTCAAACGCCTACCTTGACGGCAGCTACACAGAATTAATCCCGCACATCACCCAAGACGTTCCGGGCTTAATCAAACTATATCGCCAATTCTCTTGGCCTGGTGGGGTGGCAAGTCACGCGGCTCCCGAAACGCCAGGTTCAATCCACGAAGGTGGAGAATTAGGCTACGCTTTGAGTCACGCGACTGGTGCTATCCTAGATAACCCAGACGTTATCGCCGCTTGTGTTATCGGTGATGGTGAAGCTGAAACTGGCCCTTTGAATGCTGGTTGGTTCTCAAACGTCTTCATCAACCCAGTAACTGACGGTGCAGTCCTACCAATGATCTACATCAACGGTGGTAAAATCTCAAATCCAACAATCTTCCAACGTAAGAGCAACGCTGATTTGACTCTTTACTTCAAAGGTTTAGGCTGGGATCCATTATTCGTTGAAGGAACAGATCCAGCTAGCGTTCACCCGCAAATGGCTGCTAAACTTGACGAAGCGATTGAAAAAATCAAAGCGATTCAAGAAAAAGCACGTCGCGGTGAAGCTAGCGACGCAGAATTGCCCGCTTGGCCTGTAATGATCGTGCGCACACCGAAAGGTTGGGGCGGTCCTAAAGCATGGGACGGCGAACCAATCGAAGGTAACTGGCGCGCTCACCAAGTGCCAATCCCTGTGGATGCACACCACATGGAACACATCGATCACCTTGAAAACTGGTTACAATCTTACAACCCTTCTGAACTGTTCACCTCTGATGGTAAATTAGTGAAAGAAATCGCTGAGATTGCACCAAAAGGTAACAAACGGATGGGTATGAACCCGATCACAAACGGTGGTATCAACCCGCGTCCTTTGAACTTGCCAGATTGGCGCAACAACGCGTTGAAATTCGACGCGCCAGGGGTTAAAATTGCCCAAGATATGATTACGTTCGGGGAATACGCTCGCGATATCGTGAAGAATAACCCGGATAACTTCCGCATTTTCGGTCCGGACGAAGCGAAGTCAAACCGCCTGAACGCGGTCTTCGAAGTGACTAACCGTCAATGGATGGAAGCGATTGATCCGAAGACTGACGAGTGGATTTCACACTCAGGTCGCGTGATCGACTCACAACTTTCGGAACACCAATGTGAAGGTTTCCTTGAAACTTACGTGTTGACAGGACGCCACGGATTCTTCCACTCATACGAAGCATTCTTGCGCGTGGTGGATTCAATGTTGACTCAACACTTCAAATGGTTGCGTAAAGCCAAAGAACAACCTTGGCGTAACGATTATCCATCATTGAACGTCGTTGCAACTTCGACTGTGTTCCAACAAGACCACAACGGCTACACTCACCAAGATCCAGGTCTTTTGACTCACTTAAGCGAGAAAAAACCTGAGTTTATCCGCGAGTACTTGCCCGCTGATGCCAACAGCGTTTTAGCTGTAATGGATAAAGCGTTCTCGAGCCGCGGCTTGATTAACTTGATCGTAACGTCGAAACACCCTCGTAACCAATTCTACTCAGTCGAAGAGGCTGAAGAATTAGTGCGCGAAGGTTACAAAGTAATCGACTGGGCTTCGACTTGCCCAGCGGGTGAAGAACCTGATGTGGTGATCGCTGCTGCCGGGACTGAGCCTAACTTGGAAGCTTTGGCTGCGATTACAATCCTGAAAAAATCGAATCCAGACTTGAAAATCCGCTTCATCAACGTGGTTGACATCCTGAAATTACGTCACCCATCAGTTGATCCGCGCGGCTTGTCTGATGACGACTTCGATGCCTTGTTCACGACTGACAAACCTGTCTTGTTCGCGTTCCACGGCTACGAAAATATGATTCGCGATATCTTCTTCCTACGCCACAATCACAATGTGATGATCCACGGCTACCGCGAAAACGGCGACATCACTACGCCGTTCGATATGCGCGTATACTCTGAACTTGACCGTTTCCACTTGGCGAAAGACATCGTCAAAAACGTGTACGGTAAAGAATTCCCAGAAATGGACGAAATCCTTCAGTACCACCACGATTACATCCGCCAAAACGGCGATGACATCGCGGAAGTACAAGAATGGGTCTGGTCATAATTCCAATTGCGAGCGAGTCACCTTCGGGCGGCTCGCTTTCTTTCTTGTTTGTAATAGCCTAATCACTTTTAAGCCGTTTTTGTTGCAATTCGCACCTCGGATTGCAACAAAAACGGCTTAAAAGCGATTAGTGTTTTTTAAACCGTTGATTATTGGCAATTTTCTAGGTGGTTTTCGTGCTTTTCGCACTCCCATAGCTTCTAAAAGTTCTGGAAGTTCATTCCGAGTTAATTGTTTGTACATCATGCGATAAACTTTATATCCTTGCTTCTCCAGCGTAGCTTGGCGCAGGCGTTCCCTCTCGTAATAATCGGGATCTTTACCTTTATCGGCGCCGTCGGTCTCGAATGCCATCCGACCTTTGCGAGTTTGCCAAAAGAAATCAATCCGGCCGACATATCGCCCGTTCTCATAAAAAGGCAATTGCTGGATTGGATCTTCGTAGCCAAGCAAATAAATAGCTAGCCTGACGAGCGTTTCGTAGGGTGATTCATCGCCGTCGCTGACAAAGGGGAGAACTTTTCGAAGGTTGCTCATCCCGCGCACACTTTTATTATTTTCGATAAAGCGTTTAAGTTCTTCGTGAGAAACGTGGCACTTAAAAAGACAATGACTAATTAAAATTATCAAACCAACTGCTGAAAATTCTTTTCCGGCATCCAAAATGATTTTTAGATAATTAGCACATGTGTAATTCAGTTTGGCATTAAGTTGTTCGTTTTTGTTAAACAGTGTTGGAGAGAAACACTTAACGTTGGCATTTTTGCCGCGCGAACCACCTATCACGCGTGGCTTGCGGTAATTAAAACGATCAAAAATCGGCAGTTTTAAAAGCGCACAGGCGCTGACTCCGGTATAGATGTAAGGTTTCCGCGCCCTTGCTGCTATATCGTAAATAATATTTATTGCTGTAAGATCTTCGTACATATTTTTACCTCGTACTTTCCAGGATATTTTTTTACCCTATACTATATATATACGTATTTTTTCGCGTTTTGTTACATTTTTCGGCAAAATAATTTCAAAACTTACTCCAAAATGACACATACCGCTCGAAATGCCCCTTTTTTGTCACGAAAAGGGGCAAAACTTGCCTAAGGTGTCATTTCGGAGTAACTTTTCGAGAGTGGGCGACAACAAGGCCGGAAAATGGTAGAATTTCTTGATAAAAATCGCCCTATATAGTAGAATTAAAAGTGAGGTAAACTCGCTAACTGCGCGAGTTTAGATAGAGGTGTATTGCTATGAATACTAATAAAATTTTAAGAACACTAATGGCGACGTTCATGGTGTTAATCATAATGGCTCCCGAAACCATCCAGGCGGCGGAAACGACCAGCAACGTCGGCATCCGGCTGATCGAGGACAACATCATTCTGCCCGGGACAGGGACAAATGCGGCAAATCCAAAACAGGAAATCACGCCTAAATTGTTACCGAAGACGGACGACGTTTTCACTGAGCTAAATAACGGTGAAATCCATTTGGGCTACGTGCCTGAATTCTCGTTCGAAAACGGCAAACTCGGCAAGCGCGTCAGACGCGACATCAAGCTAAACGCCTACTACAACACGTTGCATCCGGGCGAAACCCAAAGGGCGGCAAGTGAAGCGGAGGCGTTTGTTCCGCCATTTGCCCAAGTTTTTGACCACGGCGGGTGGAGCGAGGACGAGCCGGTGAAGTGGGAGCTGAACGCGCAACAGGACAGTCGCGGATTTTGGATTGAGACCGATTCGGATCGGAAGCTGCCGAACGCGGCGATTCATTTTAATAACAGTATGCTGTTTGTTGACTCGCAAGCAGATATTAGCACGCTTTTGATGAACTACATCGCGACGACGCCTGCGGGGTCAAGTATTAAGACGTCGAGCGGCCTATCGGTTCTCGAAAACAAGGAAAACACGATCCAGCTCGACTGGAATCCGACGTTTGGCTACTCGCTAACCGACGACGCGGGCGATTACAGCTTCATCGATTCGATTTGGGTGACGGACGACAAGAATACGACGGACTACGCGGTGATTTATACACACCACATTCAGACGGTGGGGCTAAAAATCCCGGCGGGTTACGACACGGGGGGCAATTACCTAGCGCCGATCGATACTGAAATCGCGAATGAAGAGTTCGGGGACATCGTGCCTGAAACGAACGAGCCGACGGGGAATGCGACGAAAGTCAACATCCTGAAATACGTGCAAGCGCACTACATGCGCTACAAAGTCGGGCAATTGGTCGGCGGTCACAGCGCGCCGGCGCCGAAAAGCTTCGCTACGAAAGCCAAAGGCATTAGCTTGTTGACAATTCCAACAACTGCAGTAACGCAAAATCCTGATATAATTTTTAAAGTTGTTGATTCTGCTAGTTCAAAAATTATATCTGTAGATAGCGCAGCTTCGAGCGATTGGTATAACCAGTTAAATAATAATGCTACGGGGCAGAAGTTGCAATATCTTGATTCTGATGGAAGTACGTGGAAAGATATTGCTGATAGCTCCGTTATAATTAAGAGTAACAATAACGGCACGTGGTATTCCAAAGATGCCTCTGGAACATGGGTTCTTGCAGCTTTAGTAAGCGGCAGTACCTCTAATGCACCGTATATAATTAGCTGGACTGATGATGCGGTAAAAAATGGACTGGTTATTAGGTTCAGTTTTGTCGTAAATACCACTACTTATTTGTCGAACGCATTGGAATTGGTAACTTTTACTGGATCTGGTGGTGGTACGACTGATTCGGCGAAGTTGACGTTTGCGAACGATAATAAGCCGAGCTGGGCGACAGGGACGTTGACAAAACCGAACGACTCGGTTGTAACGAAAGGAACAGTGGTTCCTGACCTTGCGACACAAACAAGCTTAACAGGTTGGATATTCGGAGGCTGGTATGCTGAATCTGGCTTAACTACGCAACTATTCGATTCAGCAGGTAAGACGCAAGCCTCGAAAACTGGTTATACAACCGCAACTAAAGCGTGGGATAGTACAGGAACCGTTGACCGTCCACTTTATGCAAAATGGACAGCGGATAGTTATGCGATTACATTGAACGGTAATGATCCAACTACTGCGGGGACCGCTTCGATCATCGCAACCTATGATAGTAACGTAGTTCCTAGTTTCACCAAACCGCAAAAAACTGGCTATACACTTACTGGTTTCTGGGACTCTGGAGCTAACGGAAATAAAGTTTTAAATGCGGATGGATCCTTTGATTCGACCAAAACGGTAGCAAACTGGACTTATAAAGATGGAAACACGCAAAGATGGCGTAGAACATCGACGGGCACATTATATGCCCAATGGAGCCAAAATGTTGTTCACAATTCGCAAAATCTTACTTTCAGCGACAGTAAACCAGCAGCGATGGTGCCAACGGTTTCTAATAAACCCCAATCTTTCCAAGTTACAAATGGATCGGTTGTCGCAAACACAACCGCCCCAACTGCAAATCCGGCAGGATGGAATTTCGGCGGTTGGTATGTCGACAGCGCTTGGACCAATCAATTGTTCGATTCAGACGGGAAGGTTCAAACTCTTACCGATTACACGAATGCAGCTAAAGAATGGCTACCCAATTTAACAACGGCCGTTCCGCTTTATGCGAAATGGACAGCTAGAACGGATAGTATCACGTTCGACACTAATAAACCGACAAGAGCAACCTCAACCGTTACACCTGCAACTGTAGCAGCTAAGGTGGTAACTTATGATTCAACTATCAGCGATATGGTGGGTTCGGTTAGTATGACGGGTTGGAATTTCCACGGGTGGTACACTGATTCAGGCACGTCAACAGGCACGACAAACAGAGTATTCGGCACGGACAGTGTTGTTTCGGCAACTGTTGGAACAACCATTACCGGTAGCAAGTGGAAAGGACTTGCTAACCTTACGACTTATGCCCATTGGACACCGAAGACTTATACGATAAGTTTTGACACCAATAAACCATCAGGTGCGCCTGGAACGGTCGGAAATGTTCCAGAGCAGAGAACAGTAACGTATGATTCCGCCGTTCCGGCAGTAACAACCTATCCTACTTTACCTGGTTATATTTTCGATGGTTGGTACCGCACATCAGCTGGCGCAGATCAGCTGTTCGCTAACAGCGCCAATAACGGTGCAACTCAAAACTATACGGGTTATATTGTCGATGGAAATTGGAGACGCGACGGAAATATAACTGTCTATGCCAAATGGACACCGAAAACGTACAATATTAATTATTCGTCCACTATTGGAACGAATATGCCGCCGAACAAAACGGGCATTGCTTACAACTCGATTTTGGCAAGTATCACGCCACCGACACCACCGGCATCGCCACGTCAGCGCTTCCTCGGCTTCTCAATCGGAACAGCTGGCGACAGCTATATGTACGATTCCAACGGTTCGGCGAAATATTTGGAAGACGTCGTCGATGCGGACAAAAAGTTGGTTCTCGACTCGACGAACAACTATACCATTAACTTGACCGCGCGCTGGATCCAAACCTTCCTGATCAGCTTCGTCTCAAACGGCGGAACCCCGGCTGCGCCGACACAAACCGTCGACACCGGAACTCAGGCAATTAACCCCACTGTAACCGGTCGCGATACACTTGCTGGAGCAGCAGATGTGCCGACAATCCAAGCGTTGACTGACTCAACATCTTCGAGCACGAATGGGATTTCAATGTCTGATCCTGGATTTATGCGGGTAGGCGAAGGTGAAGGTGACTATATCAGGGTTAACACCAACTTGATTCCAGCTTCGCACACCTCGGACTCTTGGGATCCCGGAACGATTCCTGCTGGTTGGGATGAAGAAGGACGCTTGCGACCAAGTAATGATAGACGGAGGACTACTGTTGTAAAAGCTAATATTTATCCGCGCTACGATTTCCAAAAAGTTACGCCAGGAACGGGTAATTTTGTTCGTAACACAACCGGTTGGATGGGTGTCGAGACTTATTCGAACGGAAAAAACGGAACTACAGCGACTGAAAAAGTATCAACCGGTGCCGGATATAAAAAAGTTGCAGTAGGGGCGGGTAGTTATAAATTAGGTGCAGCCTTACCCAACCAAGCCAACCAAACCTCTTCTAGTGGTTGGTACGATTATGATTACGGGTATGACAATAACGGGAACCACGTTTCGCTTCAGAATATTTATGGCGCCGCTAACGCTACAACTCGCTACAAAATGGAATATGTCGGTTACGGTACTACTGGTGACTTCGAACCGGCGATTGACGGAGAGATTGTTGAAGTGCCACACGTAACAGGAGCATCGGGTAGTTCGATGACGAAGTTGGGTTATGAGTTTCAAAGATGGGCAACTGACCGAACTTACTCGACAGCAGCGGCCTTTGCGCCAATCGTGACGCACGACGACACTTATTACGCGCAGTGGCGCCAAACGGTAGAGTTAAACAATCACGATGGCACGCCTGCAAACGATACATTCTATGCAACTTATGACTCGGCATTACCGGACATAACTCCGCCAGAACCTGCGCACGGTATGGGCTTCACCGGCTACTACACAGCAGCAAATGGAAATGACATGGTAATCGACGCTGATGGACACGCGGTAACGACTAACACAAATTACTTCGGCGAGAATGGTCGTTGGACAAAAGAAGGAGCGACCGTGCTCCACGCTCATTACGAAACAACAGGCTATCAGGTAACGTATTCCGGAACGCAAGGTGCGTTCAGGGCTGATGATCAGACAACTGCGGCACTAACTAGCGGCATCTACGATATCGGAACGGTAATTACTTTGCCCACTCTTTGGAAACTAGGTTACACTTGGGACGGCTGGTATAATTCAAATAATGAAAAAATTACTTCGCTTACAGTAAGTAATCCGGTAACGATTTATGCCCGCTTTGAGGGTGAGAATCGCACGATTTCGTTCAACGACAACTTCGGGGCGTTTACGAACGTTGCGAATACGATTGGCACTAAGACCATCAAGGTCGGAAATGCTATTGCCACCGGAAATCTGCTGGCAGGCGAAAATCCACCGCAGATGCAGGGTCACACGTTCGATGGGTTCGCGACGACGCAAGGAGGCACGACTTATCTGTATAATTCGGCAGGGGTCGTGCAAAATTCAGTTGCAAACATAACCGAAGACGGCAATTTTGTCCTGCAAAATGCAACGACAGTGTTTGCCCACTGGACACCGCGAGTTTACACTTTCACCGGACTTCCAGCGGGACAAACTGTGACGTTTAATACGGCACCAACAGCGACGGTGGCTAAACCGGCGGCTCAAACTGGTTATGATTTCCAAGGTTATAAAACGGGATCGACTGTGCTTTATGATTCAGCTGGTAATTTATTAAGCAACACGGCTTTGACGAGCAATGCTGGATTGTTTACTCCGAGTGCGCCTTATGACGCGGCGACGACATTTGCGTTTAGCCCGGTTTGGGTAGCGAAAAACTACGCAGTGACGCTTGATGCAGGAGCTGCTAGTGAAACAGGTTTTGGCGGTGCGAACTTCACGCCGAATAACGTTACAAGCTTTACCTATGAACAACAATTGCCCGCTGCTTTGACAGCGGCGCCGATAAACCCAGAAGACGCTTTGGCGTTTGCCGGGTTCAAGATTTCGGGAACAGATTTGATGCTCTACAACGCAAACGGATCGCTTAATAAAAACGTCGCGGGCTATACGCGGGCTGGAGACTGGATTCACGACGGCCCGGTGACCTTAATTGCCCAATGGGTTTTGAGTCACAAGGTAAGTTTCAATACGGGTACGCCTTATGGCACGACGGAGCTGCCGGCGAAGTTTGTGCCGGAGGGGCAGGCGATTGGTAGTTATCCGGCGGTCAACCGGTCGGGGTCTTACACGCTTGACGGTTGGTACGACAATGCGGCCTTTACGACTAAGCTCGGCAATGATTTTGTACCGACGGCGAACACGACAGTTTACGCGAAGTGGACACAAACGCTGAAGATTGACCTCAACGGCGGAACGGCGAACACTAACACGAAAATTATGGTGCTTGATAGTTTGACACCTTGGATTCTGCCGGCGAACATTGCGAGTCGGCCGGGTTACACGCTCGAAGGTTACTTCTGCGAGGATGCGGACGACGCGAAGTTCTATAACGCTAACGGTTCGATTGTCGAGGGTGGAGTTCCGGGTTGCTACGATGAAGACGGAATTTGGATTCACCAAGGTAAAGTTCCGGATGTCTATGCGAAATGGACCGCAGATAGCTATGAGGTTTCGTTTGATACAGATTTGTATAGTCTTGATCCTGAGCCGGAAACGGGAGCAGATCCGACTCATACTTATGATCCGATAATGGGTGATGTCGAAGGTGAGGAAATAGAAGACAGCACGGCGACGCACGGCGACGCGGTCGATTGGTCTGTTGCGCGGGCTCAATTGCCAAGCACGATCGGCTACGCCTTCGAAGGATTTTACACCGGTCTAAACGGTACGGGAGTCCAAATCTTCGACGCCTCAGGTAAATTCGTGGCAAGTCACGAAGCGCCAGGTATCGTTGAAGGCGGGAAATGGGTGTTGACGGGCAATGTTGTGCTCCATGCGAAGTGGAAACCAAGCTATGTCAACGTTCGATTCGATAATAACCCTACGGACTTGCCGGGCGAAATCGAAGACGGAGCGCAAGATAAGATTCTACTGCTGAATTCAACGTTTGACGTTGGAAGTCTCGATGAACCGACGTTATATGGTTATGATTTTGCAGGTTGGTACACGAATGCAGACTTAGCGGAAGCGCACGTAGCTGGGGCGACTGTAACAGTTACGCCTCCGATGAATTTCTATGCGAAGTGGACGCCCAAGATTTGTACAATCCATTATTACGTTTATGGCCAGAGTCAAACTGACACGACACAATTGTTCAATACGTTATTAATTGAGCCAGCGCCTCCAACGAAAACGGATTACCGATTCGAGGGGTGGTACACGACTAGCAACTTCGAGCCTGGAACTAAGTTCATCTTCAAAACACCAGTTGAGTCTAGAATGGGTAGACTGGGCGGCGATTTATTAGGTGTCGAGGCTTCTGAAGGCGCAGTAACGGGCGACTTGTCGCTTTACGCTAACTTCGTTGAGCCTGAGCCTGGTGAAGAGGTTGGCGCGCCAAATGATGGCGATTACCGACCTGATAAAACTGTTCCGGTAAGTGCTATTCTAAACAAAAACAATCTCGTTCAAACTGTTAGGTATCGGACCGACGTTCCGGCGAATCTTGACGAACACGTTGCTTCGGTCGTCTTTGGGGTTCCGGGTGTCGATGAAATCGAGCGCGACTCGATTGCTTCGTCACTTACAGCTTATGGCTACAAGTCAGGAGTGAATGATTTGGTTGCGAAGGTAGTGCCGGTTGAACGCAACGAGGACGGTAATTTCATTAATCGTCCAACGACAACCGCGGCTTATCTGCTGATTCCAAACGGTACAAGAATGCAACACAACACGGGCAATGCGCGCTACGTGACCAACATTTATTGGACACTTTCAAGCACGATTGCTCAATACGAGGACGATTAAGTCCAAAGGTCGCCTTAATGGCGGCCTTTTCATTGGGTATAAAAGTGCTTACTGTTTTTTAACGCGTTTTTTAGGACTTTCGAACCTCGAAACCCCTAAAAAACGCGTTAAAAAACAGTAAGCGAATTTAGCGGGCCAAATTTCTTGGCCCGCCCACTTGCCCAAGGGTTTTATAAGCACGGTATTTGCTAAAACGGGCGAAAATGTGTTAAAATGTCGTTTAGATATTTGAGATGTAAAGGGGAATGGAAATTGCGTATTTTAATTTGTGATGACGATAAAGAAATCGTTGAATTGTTGAGCATTTATGCCCAAAGTGAAGGGCATGAAGTGCTGAAAGCATACAACGGACAGCAAGCGATCAAAAAATTTGAACAGGCCGATGTTGTCGACGTTATCTTGCTTGACGTGATGATGCCGATTATGAACGGCTTGCAAGTCGTGAAATACCTGCGCGAATATTCGAACGTTCCCATCATTTTGCTGACGGCGAAAACGGACGATGTCGATAAGATTCGCGGCCTGGTGACGGGTGCTGATGACTACGTGACAAAACCGTTCAACCCGATTGAAGTTATGGTCCGCATCAAAAAAGTGACTGGCCGTCTGAGCATCCGCGACGATATTAACTCGAACGACGTGATCAACTTGGGTGCGATTTTAATTAATACGGCGACGAAAGAAGTCAAAAACCAGCGCGACGAGTTGGTGCCTTTGACGTCTGCCGAATACAGCGTCTTGCTTCTTTTGGCAAGTAACCTCGGCAAAATCTACTCGGCCGACGAAATTTATCAAGAAATTTGGAACTCGGATGAGAGCGTTTCTTCGAAAACAGTTATGGTTCACATTTCGCACTTGCGCGATAAAATCGACAAGATGACGAATGGCGAAAAAATCATTCAGACGGTATGGAGTAAAGGTTACAAAATAGATGAAAACTGAAAATGAACAAGTTACGTTAAGTAAAAGTTCAAAATCGATCCAAGACGTAATTCAACGTCTTAATAAAGATCCGAAAAAGCAATTCGATGATGAAGAATCGAAAATCGACTTAAGCTCGCACGAACGTGCGATGCTTTTTGCCGAGGTGCTTTTTACGGGTCTCTTATTAATTGTCGTCGATATTTTAGTTTTATTATTGCTATTTTATTTCATCGACGGAAACGACTTCACCTTCACCGATGCCTTCTTCGAAATCGCCTTGGTCTTCTCGACCGGCCTTGACGATGTCGGCACGTTCTACTCGTTCGAGAAGTTCGTGGTGGTGCTGCTGATTCTGGCAAATGTCTTCATATTATATTGGCGAATAAATCGGCGAATAAATCACTTCTATATGAATCACATCATCCAGGAGTTGCACGAAATTGCCACGGTTCGGGTCGGGGAGCGGATTCCGTTCGAGCTGACCGGACACCTCGGGACGGTGGTTGACTCAGTCAATATTCTGATTGACTCGTTCTTAGATGCGGTGCGCGAGGAGAAAGAGAGCGAGCGGACGAAGGAAGAGATGATTTCGAACCTGAGTCACGATGTGCGGACGCCATTGACGTCGATTATCGGATATTTGGGAATGATTGAAAACGGGGTTTGTAATGACCCTGAGAAAATGAAAATTTACGCCTCGGTCGCCTATAACAAGGCGAATCAGATGAATACGCTCGTGAATGAGCTCTTTGAATATACGAAGGTGACGCAGAAACAGGCGAAACTTCATTATAATCGCTTCAATATAATTGAAGTGATGCAGCAACTTGCCATCGATTTTTCGATTGAAGCGGAGAACGCCCTGATGGTGATCAACGTCGATACGAAGTTTGAGTCGGTCGTGGTTGAAGCGGACATCGAAAAAATCGTTCGCGTTTATTCGAATTTGATTAACAACGCACTGAAATACGGGCGCGACGGGAATGCGATTTCGCTGGAAATTGCCCAGATGGGTGAGCACGCAGTGATCAAGGTGAAGAATGACGGGTCGAAATTGCCGCCCGAGAAGTGTGAGCACCTGTTCGAGCGCTTCTACCGGGCTGACGAGGCCCGCACGAGTGGGACTGAGGGGTCTGGCTTGGGGCTGTCGATCGTGAAGAATATTCTCGAAATGCACCACGGATCGATCCGCGCATACAGCGATGGCGAGTGGATGGTGTTCGAGACGATTCTGCCGCTGGTGAAAACTGTTGACCCGAACCATGATGATGGTTGTGAAGTTGAAGAATAAGTGATATAATTAATGTTATAGTGCCTCTTGCAAATTTATTTTTTATCCAAAATCTCCTATTTTCTATTTTGCATCGTCAATCTCCTCGCCCCATGCACCACATGGAGCTTGTCGATTTCCTTGCAAAATAAAAAAATAGAAAATTTTGTTACAAAAAAATAATTCGCAAGATGCCCATAAAATATGGAGGACAATTTAATGAGCTGTTGTGGTGGACACGATCATGATCATGATCACGAATGCGAAGACGGATGTAACGGATGTGGGGATGGACGCGAGTTTATCACGCTGTTAGATCCTGAAGGAAACGAAACTTTATTTGAAATTTTGATTTCGATTGACGGAAAAGAAAAATTCGAAAAAAATTACGTTTTGTTAGTTCCGGCTGATGCGGATCCCGAAGAACAAGTTGACGTACTTGCCTACTCGTTTACTGAAAACGAAGATGGCACGGAAGGTGACTTGAATCCGGTTGAATCTGACGAAGAATGGGACTTCATCGAAGAAGTTTTCAATGCTTTTATGACCGACGAAGAGGCCTAGCTTATGCTAGGTCTTTAAAATTTAAAGAAATATACCCTTGGAATGTTAAAACTTTAACATTTTGATATAATGAAAAGGTATACATCGCGGGTGTGTGCGAATGCAGTGAATTAGGGAGTGGAATATGATAAATTTAAAACCGAATACTGATATCATCAACGTGGAATTGTTCGCACCAGTAGCGGGCAAGTTGAAGAATATCGAAGACGTGAACGACGTAATGTTCTCGCAAAAAATGATGGGTGACGGATTTGCGGTAACGCCTACCGATGGCGATATTTACGCGCCGGTCAGCGGAGTGATCACGTCGGTCTTTCCGACTAAGCACGCCTACGGAATCAATGCCGATGGAGTTGAACTGTTAGTCCACTTGGGAATTAACACGGTCGACTTGAACGGCGAGCCTTTCGAAGTTTTCGTGAACGAAGGCGACTTGGTTACTCCTGCGACGAAGATTGCGGTCGTTGACTTAGCGGCAATTGCTGCGGCTGGTAAGGATTCAGATATCATCGTGATTGCGACGAACGCAGATGACCTTGAAGGTTTCGACGTTACGGCGCCGCGCGAGGTTAAAGCGGGCGACGAAGTAGCGCAAGCCCAAATTGAAAAAAGATAATAATAAAAACCCTCTAAACTTTTGAAGGTTAGAGGGTTTTAATTTTGGTCTAGTCGCATCCAAGCCGATTTTTAACTAATTCGAGATGTGAATTAGTTAAAAATCGGCTTGGATGCGACTAGCTTTTTTAAGAGCCTAATTCTTGGTCGCGTTCGATCACGGCATCGATTGCTTGCATCACCGTATTGTAAAATCCGTTTTCGTGCAGGGCGCGCGAGCCGGCGACCGTTGTGCCACCAGGGCTTGACACTTGATTGATCAAATCCCAAGGGTTCGCGTGTTCGAAAGCTAAAAGTTCAGCACTTCCAGCCACAGCGTTGGCGGCGATTTCGGTTGCGAGTGCTTTAGGCATCCCGTGGCTTAACGCGGCGCGGCTCATCGCGTCGATAAACTCGAAAACGAAAGCGGGCGAGCTGCCGGCGATGGCGGTAAACGTCGAAAAGTCCTTTTCGGGGATTTCGTAAACCGAACCGATCGAGCTAACAATTTCCTTAGCAACCGCGAGCTGCGCTTCATCGACAAAGCCATTCGCGACAATAGCTGAAACGGCGCGGGCAATTCGAGCGTTCAAATTCGGCATAACGCGAACAACCGCTGAGTCAGGATAGCTCGACAAACTCAAGCCTGCCGCGATCGTAATCAACAATTTATCCTTAACATCTATTTCTGCCAAAACTAAAGGTACGATATTTGGTTTGACCGCTAAAACGACGACATCAACCTCGGCAGCGAGCGCTGAATTGCCATCGATAGCGGTGATCTCAAGCTCGGCAGCGTACGCCGAAACTTCCGCGAAATCGATACCTGACACATACAAATCAAAATGCTTATGCGTGCGCAGGCGCGTGATGATCGCATTCGCCATATTTCCATTCCCAATAAATCCAATTTTCATAGTCCGAGACCGCCCTTTTCTTACTTACTGACTTTATTATAACAAAAAATTAAGGTATAATAAATAATTATGAGAAATGAATTGAAAAACGCACGCCGAATCGTCATCAAAATCGGCACCAGCACCCTGCTTTACGATAACGGCACCGTCAACTTGCGCCTCATCGACGAACTCGCCTTCACCATCACCAACCTCATGAATGAAGGGGTCGAAGTGATTTTAGTAACAAGCGGGGCAATTGGCGTCGCCATGGGACAGCTCCGCCTGAAAACGCGACCGCGCGAGGTCGAGCGTCAGCAGGCACTTGCCGCAATTGGTCAAGCCGAGCTGATGAATATTTATAAACAGCGCTTCAACGCCTACACGCAACACGTGGCGCAAGTGCTTTTGACGCGTGATGTGGTGGATTACGAAACGAGTCGCGAGAACGTGTCGAACACACTCAACGCGCTTTTGGATTTAGGGGTTCTAGCGATTATCAACGAGAACGATACGGTGTCAATCGACGAACTCGACCACAACACGGCGTTCGGCGATAACGACACTTTGAGCGTCATTGTTTCGATTGTCGCAAACGCTGATTTGCTCATTATTTTGAGCGACGTCGACGGCTTTTACGATAAAAATCCGGGCGATTTCGCGGATGCTAAAAAATACGATAAAATCACTGAAATTACTCCTGAACTATTGAATCAAGCAGGTGGGGCGGGGACGAACGTCGGCACGGGCGGTATGCTTTCGAAGTTGACGGCAGCTGAAACCTTGCTGAAAAATGATGGAAAACTCGTCATCGCGTTGGGCGAAGATCCGAAAATAATCAACGAAATTTTGAGCGGCGAGAACGTCGGAACTTTATTCGCGAAAGGATAAAAATATGTTAGAAGAATTAGGAAAAAGAGCGCAGACGGCAAGTCGCGCGCTAGCCAAATTGAGCAGTATCGAAAAAAATATCGAGCTTGAAAAAATGAGTGACGCGCTGATCGCGAATGCGCCGCAAATCATCGAAGCTAACAAAAAAGATGTTGATGCAGCGGCGGCTAACGGGATTAACGAAGTTATGGTCGATCGTTTGAGACTCGATGAAAAACGCATTTGGGCGATGGCTGAAGGAATCAACAAAGTTGCAAAACTCAAAGATCCGGTCGGCGAAACCATCGAAGGTTGGATTAACGAAGATGGGCTAAATATCACGAAAAAACGCGTACCACTAGGCGTTGTCGGCATCATCTATGAAAGCCGTCCGAACGTGACGAGTGATGCGGCTTCGCTTTGTTTCAAAACAGGAAACGCCGTAATTTTAAAAGGTGGTAAGGAAGCTTATCACACGAATAAAGTTATCGTCGAAATCATGTCAGCAGCTATCGAAACGCAAGACGCCATCCAGTTCATCGACGACGTAACTCGCGAATCGACGAACGCGTTAATGAAACTCGATAAATACGTCGACGTCCTAATTCCGCGCGGGGGAGCAGGGTTAATCAACGCAGTGAAACAAAACTCGACGGTTCCAATTATTGAAACGGGAACAGGAATCTGTCACGTTTACGTCGATGAAGCGGCGGACTTTAACAAAGCGCTCGATATCATCGTGAACGCGAAAGTTCAGCGCCCGAGCGTTTGCAACGCAATCGAAGGCGTCGTTATCAACCGCCATATCGCCACTGAATTCATCCCTAAACTCGAAAAAGTCCTAGGCAAATTCAATGTTGAATTCCGCGCGGACGAAGACTCGTTCGACCTTTTCAAAAAGGCGACCGCGGCCACCGAAGAGGATTTCAACACCGAATTCCTCGACTATATCTTATCAGTCAAACTTGCGGCTAACCTTGAAGAAGCGATTGAATTCATCAACACGCATAATACGAAACACTCAGAAAGCATCATCACTGAAAACATCGCGACAGCTGAAAAATTTCTCAATGAGATAGATGCCGCGGCGGTTTACGTCAACGCCTCGACTCGCTTCACTGATGGCGAGGTCTTTGGTTTCGGCGCCGAGATTGGAATTTCGACGCAGAAATTGCACGCGCGGGGGCCGATGGGACTTGCCGAACTTACGACGACGAAATACGTGATTTTAGGGCACGGCGAAATCAGGCCGTAAGGTAACAGTTGGAAATCTATTGCGCCTAAATTTACCTGTTCATTATTTAGCTATGTCAATCTCCGCGGTCCATGTACCACATGGAAGTTGTCGATTTCCTTGCTAAATAATAAACAGAAAAAATTATGACGAAACTAATTTCCAACTGTTACCTTAAACTAGGCAACATAATGGCGGGACGCGCCAAATAGTAGTAAAATATACTTATTAAGGCAAAACCGTTTTCATTAAAGAGGGCGGCGGTGGCTTGCCCAAAATGTGGTATAATTTTAGTAACAAAGTAGGGGGTATTCCAATGAGCTGGAACGGATTTAAAGGCAACGAGTGGCGGCACGAAGTCAACGTACGCGACTTCATTCAACACAACTACACACCGTACGAGGGCGACGAAAGTTTCCTCGAGGCGGCAAGTGAATCCACGGTAAAACTTTGGGGTAAATTGCAAGAACTTTTGAAAGCAGAGCGGGCAAATGGCGGCGTTCTGGAAATCGAAGAAAGCCGCGTTTCAGGGATGAACTCATATCCTGCGGGCTATATTTCGGAAGAGTTGAAAGACTTGGAAAAGGTGGTCGGACTGCAAACTGACAAGCCTTTGAAACGGGCGTTTATGCCACTTGGCGGGATTAAAATGGCGAAAGAAGCCATCATCCAAGCGGGTGGAACGCCGGATAAAAAATTCAGCGAAATCTTTAATAAATACCGCAAAACGCACAACCAAGGGGTTTTTGACGCCTATACACCGGAAATGCGTTTAGCTCGTAAAAATAAAATTTTAACTGGTCTGCCGGATACTTATGGACGCGGACGCATCGTCGGTGACTACCGTCGTATCGCGTTATACGGGATTGATTTCTTGATGAGCGAAAAATCGCGCGACCACGCTAACTGCGGAAACGGTACGATGACTGAATCAGTGATTCGCCAACGCGAAGAAATTTCGGATCAATATAAAGCGTTGCGCGACCTGAAAAAAATGGCAGAGAAATACGGTTTTGATATTTCCGTGCCGGCTACGAACGCGACTGAAGCCGTTCAATGGACTTACTTTGGTTACCTAGCTGCGATCAAGGAACAAAACGGAGCGGCGATGAGTATCGGTCGCATCTCGACTTTCCTTGATATCTATTTCGAACGCGACATCGCGGCTGGTTTGTTGACTGAAGCTGACTCGCAAGAAATCATCGACCACTTGGTGATGAAACTGCGCATGGTTAAATTTGCCCGCATTAAATCTTACCAAGAATTATTTACTGGCGACCCAGTTTGGGCGACGTTGTCGCTTGGCGGGATGAGCGAAGACGGACGCACTTTGGTGACGAAGAACGACTTCCGCTTCCTGCAAACTTTGCGCAACATGGGTCCTTACCCTGAACCAAACTTGACAATTTTATATTCGAAACGTCTACCTGAAGCGTTCCGCAAATTTGCGGCGCAAATCTCGATCGAAACATCTTCGATTCAATACGAAAACGACGAAGTTATGCGTGTTACTTGGGGTGACGATTACGCGATTTGCTGCTGTGTATCGGCGACGCAAACCGGTAAAGAAATGCAATTCTTCGGCGCTCGTGCCAACTTAGCAAAAGCTTTGCTTTACGCTTTGAATGGCGGAATCGACGAAAAATCGAAAGCGCAAGTCGCTCCTGAATTCCGTCCTTACGAGGGCGAGGGTGCGCTGAATTACGATATCGTAATGCGCAAATACGACACGACGCTTGACTGGTTAGCTGGTCTTTACGTGAATGTGTTGAACTTGATCCACTACATGCACGATAAATATTATTATGAACGTGTGGAAATGTCGCTAATCGACACTGATGTGCACCGCACATTTGCCACAGGGATCGCTGGTTTCTCGCACGTTGTTGACTCGCTGAGCGCAATAAAATACGCGCAAGTGACTCCGGTTCGTGACGAAGACGGCCTGATTGTCGACTTCAAAACGGAAGGTGACTTCCCTCGCTACGGGAATAACGATGAACGCGCGGATGAAATTGCCGTGTGGTTACTGAAAACTTTCCTTGATAAAATTAAAAAACATCCGACATACCGCGACGCCGAACATACGACTTCGATTTTGACGATCACGTCAAACGTCGTCTACGGTAAAGCGACTGGCTCGCTGCCTGATGGCCGCAAAGCTGGCGAACCGCTTTCGCCAGGTGCGAACCCGTCTTACGGCGCGGAACAGAACGGCCTACTTGCCAGCCTTTCTTCGGTTGCGAAACTTCCTTACGAATACGCTCTCGATGGGATTTCGAACACGCAATCGATCAATCCGGAAGCGCTTGGAAATACTGAATCGGACCGCATCGACAACCTGGTCAGCGTTTTGGATGGCTACTTCGCGCAAGGTGCACACCACGTCAACATCAACGTTTTCGGCAAAGAAAAACTGATCGACGCGATGGAACACCCGGAAAAAGAAGAATACGCCAACTTCACGATCCGCGTCTCAGGCTACGCCGTTAAGTTCATCGACTTGACCCGCGAACAACAGCTCGACGTGATTTCACGCACGTTCCACGACAGAATGTAAAATCTTTAGGCAAGTCGCCCTCGCGTTCGAGGGCGGCTTTTTTTGTGGTTGATCTTAACGATTGAGCTGTGCGTAGAGAAGCGGAGAACTTGCCCGATTTCTTAAGGTTTGGGTTTTCTTTTTGAGAAAATTTCGGGGGCGAGTATAATTAAATATATAGATATATTCAGAAAGGTTGTGGATAAAATGGGCAATTTGAAGAAGTTTTTGGCGGAGTTTATCGGGACGTTTATTCTGGTGTTTGTCGGGACGACGAGTGCGGTGATTGCGGGTGAGAAGATCGGAAATCTCGGGATTGCAATTGCGTTTGGGCTGACGATTGTGGCAGCGGCTTACAGTATCGGGACGATTAGCGGGGCGCATTTGAATCCGGCTGTGTCGATCGCGATGTTTGTGAATAAGCGGTTGAGCGCTGTGGAGTTGGGTGTGTATGTGGCAGCTCAGGTTTTGGGCGGATTGCTCGGAAGTTCGCTTTTGTATGGGATCGCTTCGGATCAGCTTGGGACGACTGAGAATTTGGGTCAGAATTTGCTGAACGGGATTTCAGCGCCGGTCGGCTTTTTGGTTGAAACCGTGTTGACGTTTATGTTTGTTTTGGTGATTGTGACGGTGACGAGTTCGAAAAAAGGAGTCGGCAGTGTCGCCGGCCTGTTTATCGGGTTGACTTTGACGATGGATCACTTGATCGGCATCCCTTTGACTGGAACTTCGGTCAATCCGGCTCGAAGTATCGCACCAGCTTTGTTTGCCGGTGGCGACGCGCTCGGTCAGTTGTGGATTTTCATCCTCGCACCGATCGTCGGAGCTATTTTAGCGGCTTTAGTGGCTAAATATTTGATTGGAACAGAAGAGTAAAATTGCTTACTGTGTTTTAGGGCGTTTTTTAGGGATTTCGAGCCTCGAAACCCCTAAAAAACCCCTTAAAAAACAGTAAGCTTTTTTATACCTTAGCAACTTAACGATAAAGTTGCAATTTCCTAACATTTTTTGTTAGAATATTGCAAGTTTATAAATTAAGGAGCTCTAAATGTCAAATAAACCTGCAAATCCCGCGTGGCGCGTCATCGTCGCCTCAATGATTGGGACAACTATCGAATTTTACGACTTCTACGCCTACGCAACTGCGGCCGTTTTAGTCTTTCCAACTTTATTCTTCCCGAAAACGAACCCAACGGTCGGCTTAATCCTCAGCTTCTCGGTTTACGGAGCAGCGATGATCGCCCGCCCTGTCGGAGCTGCCGTCTTCGGTCACCTCGGCGATAAACTCGGCCGCAAGAAAACGCTAATCTGGTCGCTAATCGTCATGGGAATCGCAACTTTCCTCATAGGCTTCCTGCCGGACTTCAACACGGTCGGCATCCTAGCGCCAATCCTATTACTAATTCTTCGCTTAGCCCAAGGTTTCGCCCTCGGCGGCGAGTGGTCGGGCGCGGCGCTCGTCGCAACAGAAAACGCTCCCGAAGGAAAACGCGCGTGGTACGGCATCTTCCCACAACTAGGCGCTCCACTCGGTTTCATCATCTCAAACGGGCTGTTCTTCGCCATCAACACAATCGTCGCAGGCGGCAAGGGCGTAACGTCGCAAGCCTTCGTCACTTGGGGTTGGCGCGTGCCGTTTATCTTCTCGGCGGTCATCGTCATCATCGGCCTGTGGGTCCGCTCACATCTAGTCGAATCGAACGCGTTCCAAAAAGCCGAATCAGAGCAAAAAATCGTCAAAAGCCCATTCATCGCGATGTTCCAAACAAACTGGCGCGAACTCATCCTCGGCACCTTCTACATGCTCGCGACCTACGTCATCTTTTATCTCATGACCACCTTCACCCTCACTCTCGGAACAGCAAGCCCGCTTGGGGCAAGTGCAACTCCGCCATCGGCCGCGCCCGGCCTCGGCTTCGCCTACAACGACTTCATTTTAATGATGATTTTCGGCGTGGTTTTCTTCGCTATTTTCACAGCGATTTCTGGTCCGTTAGCTGATGCTTTGGGTCGTCGTAAATTATTGATCGGTGTAACTATTCTGATTGTTCTTTTCGGTTTAACGTTCAATTTATTCCTGAAAGCAACGCATCCGGAATGGACGATGGCATTCTTAGTTCTCGGCTTCACTCTAATGGGTCTGTCCTTTGGTCCGATGGGAGCGTTGCTGCCGGAACTGTTCCCGACGAATATCCGTTATTCCGGTTCGGCCTTTAGCTACAACGTTTCTTCGATTTTAGGTGCTGCAGTCGCACCAATCATCGCGGTGGCTCTTTGGAAAGCTGGAAATGGTAGCCCATTCTACGTCGGTATCTACCTAAGCGTTATGGCAACAATCACCCTAATCGCTTTATTATTAGGTAAAGAAACCAAAGATATCAACATCGAAAATTAATAAATATAAGTCGCCTGAGGGGCGGCTTTTTTGGTATAATAGGAGGTATGTTATATCTAATTAAAGGGACCGATGAGTATCGGCTAGAAGAGTATCGCAAAAATCTAATAAAAAAAATCGATGACCCGATGAACGTCGTCGTTTTTGACATGCTCGAAACACCAATTGAGGCGGCAATTAACGAGGCGGATTCGTTCTCGTTCTTCGGCGACAAAAAACTCATCATTGTCCAGAACCCCTGGTTTCTCACGGGTGCAACGAAACCCAGGGGGGCAAGTGAACAAAACCCCGACGAGCTAATTCATTTCCTAAAACGGGCAAGTGAAGTCGAAAACGACATCGCGATTTTTGCGCCTTACGAAAAGTTAGATTCGCGAAAAAAAGTCACAAAAGAACTCGAAAAAGCAGCCGAAATCCTAGATGCTTCGCCACTTCAGGCGTTTCAACTGAAACAAATTTTACAAAATCAAAATATCAATATCACGCCGGATGCGCTCGAAGAAATTTTAACGAGAACGAATAACGTTGCGATTGATGCGATAAACGAAATAAATAAAATAAAAACAGCAGCTCCGGAAATCACGATTAAAGAAGTCGAAGATTTAGTGCCGCGAAGCCTTGATCAAAAAGTTTTCGACTTGAGCAAACATATAATGAAGCGTGACCTGAAAAGCGCGATTAACCTTGTCGATGACCTCATTATTCAGCGCGAAGAGCCGATTAAACTCAATGCGATTTTAATCAACCATTTCACGATGATGCTTCAAATCAAAGCGCTCGAGCAGGAAAATCAGAACGATAACCAAATGGCTAAGATTCTAGGAAAGTCACCATGGCAAATCGGCAACGCGCGAAAAGACGCAAGAGCGCTCAGCCCGGTGGCACTTGCCCAGGCTTTGAATCTTTTGATTGAAACGGACTACCGCTTCAAGACGGAGTCGGACAACGAGAAAGTGTTTAAACTGACGCTTATTAAGTTGTGTGCGATTTGAAAATTGACTGCGAAAAGAGTATAATTAGAAGGATTGACTTTTAATTACAGAGGGAAACAAATGACAGAAAAAACTTTTTATATCACGACGCCGATTTACTACCCGAGTGGGAAGTTGCATATCGGTAGTTCATATACAACTATCGCGTGCGACGTTTTGGCACGATATAAACGTTTGATGGGCTTTGACGTCTTTTATCTGACGGGCTTAGACGAGCACGGGCAGAAGATTCAGGAAAAGGCGCAGGAGCTTGGAATTGAGCCGCAAAAATATGTTGACGATATGGCTGAGGGCGTGAAGAAACTTTGGAACACGCTCGACATCAGCTACGATAAATTTATCCGCACGACGGACGATTTCCACGAAAAAGCAGTGGCGAAAATTTTCGACCGTCTCTTAGCGCAAGACGATATCTACCTTGGCGAGTATTCGGGGTGGTATTCGGTCAGCGATGAGGAGTTCTTCACGGAGAACCAGCTGCAGGAAGTTTTCAAGGATCCGGAAGGGAACGTCATCGGCGGGATCGCTCCGAGCGGGCACCAGGTCGAGTGGGTCAAAGAGGAATCGTACTTCTTCCGCATGGGCAAGTACCAGGACCGCCTCGTTGAATTCTACAACGAAAATCCAGGTTTCATCACGCCGAGCTACCGCTTGAACGAAATGATGAAACAATTTATCGAACCAGGTTTAGAAGACTTAGCGGTGAGCCGCACGACGTTTGATTGGGGTGTCAAAGTTCCATCGAACCCGAAACACGTAGTCTACGTCTGGATCGACGCATTGACAAACTATATCACAGCGCTTGGCTACGACGGCGAAGACGATTCGCTGTTCAAGAAATTCTGGCCGGCTGACGTTCACATGATCGGTAAAGAAATCGTGCGTTTCCATGCGATTTACTGGCCAATTATGCTGATGGCGTTAGACCTTCCACTACCGAAAAAACTAGTTGCGCACGGTTGGCTCGTGATGAAAGACGGCAAAATGTCGAAGTCGAAAGGCAACGTCGTCTACCCCGAAATGCTAGTTGAGCGCTACGGCCTCGACGCGCTACGCTACTACCTAATGCGGGCAATTCCCTTCGGCGGCGACGGCATGTTCACCCCCGAAGAATACGTGGCTCGCATCAACTTCGATTTAGCCAATGACTTAGGTAATTTATTAAACCGTACAATCGCTATGGTCAATAAATATTGCGGCGGTGAAGTCCCTGAATTTAAAGGGCGCATTACTGAATTCGATAGCGACCTTGCAATCGTTGCGGCGAAATCAATCAGTGATTTCCACGGCTTTATGAACAAGAACGAGTTCAACTCGGCGCTTGACGCGGTCTGGGTCTTGATCTCACGAGCTAACAAATATATCGACGAATCTGAACCTTGGATTCTAGCAAAAGATGGCGCGAAAAAAGAACAACTTGACGGTGTTATGGCGCACTTAGTTGAAAGCCTGCGCGTTGTGTCTTGCTTGATTCAACCGGTTATGATTGACGCGAGCGAAAAAATCCTCGAACAATTAGGCTTAGTTGAGTACACGAACGACTTAGCATCGTTGCGCTTTGGGCAATTGCCAAAAGAAATTAAGGTCATCGAAAAAGGTGTGCCGATCTTCCCACGCTTAGATGTGGACGTTGAAGTCGAATACATCCAAGAGCAGATGAAACCAAAAGGTGCTGCCGAAGAAGAAAAAGTTTGGGTGCCGGAAGAGGTAGAACTGACGAACATCAAAGACGCTGAAATCAAGTTCGACGAATTCGATGCGGTCGAAATGAAAGTCGCTGAAGTCCTAGAATGTTCGAAGGTCGAAGGCGCAGATAAATTATTACAATTCAAATTAAACGCTGGCGATGTCGGCGGACCACGTCAGATTTTAAGCGGTATCGCGGAATATTATCCGAAAGCTAAAAATCTAGTCGGTAAAAAATTGATCATCGTCGGGAACTTGAAACCGCGCAAAATTCGCGCTCACGTTTCGCAGGGGATGATCCTGTCGGCCGAAACCGCCGACGGCAAGCTTCGAGTTCTCGAAGCGCCGGCGGATACTTGCCCAGGAGATATTATTGGGTAGGGTTCTGACTTGCCTAAAAGGGTCTGAAAATGTTATAATTGAAATATATCAGGAAAACGGAGAAAAATTATGTTACATAAAATATTGATGGCAATTTTATTGATCTTGGGAGTGCTGATTATCGGCGCAATCATGATGCAACCAACTAAGCAAAACTCAGCAGCCAGCGCCTTTATGGGCGGAAGCGACGAATTATTCGGGCGCCAAAAAGCGCGTGGATTCGAAGCGGTTATGCAACGCGCAACTGCGATTATGGGCGGCGCATTCTTATTGGTCGCATTTATCTTAGAAATTTTAGCATCGCATTAAAACTTCCAACTCCTTAGCTGACGTAAGTTAAGGAGTTGTTTTTATGAAATACGAAACGAAGTGGAGGAGAAAACTATGGACGTTCAACAGAGTATCATGGGATTTCTGAAAAACAATCAATCGCGCAATTACCCGACCGACAAGTTGGCGCGCGAGCTGAATATGCAAAAAGCGGGCAAGTTCACCGAGCTCGTCAAGGCAATTGCCGAGCTTGAGCGTGAAGGGTTTATCGAGTTCACGCAGGCGGGGAATGTCAAATTGAAACGCCACGAGGTCGTTGTGCAAGGCGTTTACCGGGCGAACGAACGCGGTTTTGGATTCGTTGAAATCGAAGACGAAGAGATGGATGTTTTCATTCCCAAAGGCAAAAGCGAGTTTGCGATGAACGGGGATGTGATTCAACTTGAAATCACGAAACCGAGCGACCACCTGAACCGCATCAGTGCCGAAGGTCGGATTATCGAAGTGCTTGAGCGCAAGTTGAAGCAAGTCGTCGGCGAGTTCCACCCTTATTCGAAAGAAGAGGGCGAAGAACGTGATTTGATCGGGTATGTTCTGCCGAAAGAGAAAAAACTGTCGAATTACCGCGTTGAGATCAATGCGACGGGCTTGAAAGCTGAAGAAGGAAACGTTGTAATCGCAGAGGTTACGCACTATCCGGAAACGGGCTATGAATTTAGTTTAGAAGGTTTTGTTAATAAAATTGTCGGCGACAAGAGCGATCTTGGGATTGACGTTTTGGAATCGGTTTTGAGTTTTGGGATTGAGCCTGAGTTCTCAGAGGAAACTTTGGAATACGTTAAGGCAATTCCGGACGAGATTGATCCAGCCGAATTCGAGGGCCGGGTTGACTATCGCGATGAGCAGATTATCACGATCGACGGGGCGGATGCTAAGGATTTAGATGACGCCGTGACCGTTACTAAATTGGAAAATGGCAATTACCGTCTAGGTGTCCACATCGCCGACGTTAGTCATTACGTGGTTGAAGGAACGCCTTTACATCACGATGCACTAGACCGCGCGACATCGATTTATTTAGCTGATCGCGTTATCCCGATGCTTCCTGAGAAGTTGTCGAACGGATTGTGTTCTTTGAATCCTAAGGTCGATCGTTTATGTATGTCGTGTGTGATGGAAATCGATACGGCCTCGGCTAAAGTTATCAATTATAAAATCCACGAAGGTGTTATCAAAACAACGGAACGGATGACTTATGACGACGTCAACTTGATTTTAGAAGGTCAAGGAATCGTTTATAACAAGCCTAAACCGCGCGTGAAAAAACCGGAGGAAATCATCGGAATTGATGCGGTTCGCTTCGATGACGACGATGAATTGCCGTTGATTGAAGACGGTGCGGTAGCGCCGGATGAGTTGCTGCCGGAAAGCATGGAATTCGCCTTGCTTTTAGACGAAGAGCACAACGCGAAAATCGACTCAGTGTCGAAAAAATACGAGCACATCACGCCTCAATTATTAGATATGTCGGACTTGTTCGAGATTCTCGAAAGCGCTAAGATGCGCCGCGGGGCGATCGAATTCAAGTCGAAAGAGAGCAAAATCGTTTTGGATGAGACCGGTAAGCCGATGGATGTCATCATGCGCGAGCGGGGAATTGCCGAGCGAATTATTGAGAACTTTATGCTCCTAGCCAACGAGACGGTCGCGTCGCACTTTGAGAAACTGAAGGCGCCGGGGATGTACCGGATTCACGAGGAGCCGACGCCGGAGAAGATGGCGCGCTTCCTGTCGTTCGTGGCAGGGCTGGGCTTGAATCTGCGTGGAACTCGCGACAAGGTTTCGCACAAAGAATTGCAACAAGTTTTGGCAGATTTCGAGGGTGAGCCTGAGGAGCTCGTCGTCAATACTTTATTGTTGCGCAGTATGCAACAGGCGAAATATAGCGACAGCAACTATGGGCACTACGGTCTGGCACTGCAGAATTATACGCACTTCACGTCGCCGATTCGTCGTTACCCCGATTTGATCGTGCACCGTTTGCTGAAAACTTACGGGAAAGACAAGAGTGGAAAATGGTATAAAAATCCGACGCACGACAAGATTCCGATGCAAGTCATTCAGGATCTCGAGGGTGAATTGGGGGAACTTGCCATCCATACTTCGTCGCGCGAACGCCGCAGTGTCGATGTCGAGCGGGATGTCGCAGCGATGAAGAAGACGGAATATATGCGCGAATTTATCGGCGAGGAATTTGACGCCGTGATTAGTTCGGTCGTCAAGTTCGGGATTTTCGTCGAGCTTGAGAATTCGATTGAAGGGATGATTCACATCACGAAGATTCCAGGCTTCTACGAGTTCAACGAGGCGACTTTGAGTCTGGTGAACCGCAAAACTTCGAATATTTTGCGCATCGGTGATAGCGTTCGGGTCAAGGTGGACCGGGCGGTTGTTGAAACGCGCACGATTGATTTCGAGCTGATCGGTGAGGAATTCGTCCACGAGGGCTCGCGCACGGATAACCACGCGCAGAAGATTTATACGCCGAAGCACGAGCGCAAGGACAAGAAAAAGAAAAAGGCGAATGCTGATTACGTGATTTACTCGAACGCGAATAATCCCGATGGGAACAAGGACTCGAAGGGCAAACACCACAAGCATAAAGCGAAAAACAATTATAAAGGTAAGAAGTCTGGCGGTCACAGCGGTGGCAAGTCGGGCGGCGGTCACGGCGGCGGACACGCTAGCGGCGGCAAAGGTAAGGGAGGCTACAAAGGTGGCAAAGGTAAAGCATGAGGATAATTTAATTGCCCAGAATAAAAAGGCGAGCCACGATTATGCGATTATCGACACGATCGAGGCGGGCGTCGTTTTGACGGGCACTGAAATTAAGTCTATTCGGGCGAAGCGCGTGAATTTACGCGACGGGTTTGTGAAGTTGAAGGGTGGCGAAGTTTTCTTGTGGAACGTCCACATTTCGCCTTACGAGCAAGGAAATATTTTCAACCACGAGCCAACCCGTACCCGTAAGCTCCTGATGCACCGCAAACAGATCGACAAGTTGATCAAAGAAATGAAAAATGACGGGATGACTTTGATCCCGCTCAAAATTTATATCAAAAACGGTGTCGCCAAAGTCTTGGTCGGCATCGCCAAAGGTAAGAAAAATTACGACAAGCGCGAGGACATCAAGCGCCGTGACACTGAGCGCGACTTGCGCCGTGTCACAAAGGTCGGAACTCGTTAAACTGCTGGTTTTCAGCAGTTTTTTTGCGGTGTAAAATCGCTTACTGTTTTTTAAGGCATTTTTTAGGGGTTTCGAGCCTCGAAATCACTAAAAATCGCCTTAAAAAACAGTAAGGAAATTTATACTGGTATAATTGCCTGGATTTTGAAGGCTATTATGCAGATTAGGCGTTAATGTGCATAACAACTTTGAGAATTGGGCGCAGTTTTGGTATAATAAAGGAACGAAATTAAAAAAGGGGACAATTATGGCGAAGAAAAAGGTTTTTTCAGGGATTCAGCCGAGCGGGATTCCGTCGATTGGGAATTATATCGGAGCGATGCAGCAATTTGTAAAATTACAGGACGATTATGAATGCGTTTATTGCATCGTTGATCAGCATGCGATTACGGTTCCGCAGGATCCGAGTGCTTTGCACGAGCAGACGCGGTCACTTGCCGCCCTTTATCTGGCGATGGGGTTGGACCCGCAGAAGGCGACGATTTTTGTTCAGTCGGAGGTGTCGGCGCACGCGGAGGCTGCGTGGTTGGTGCAGTGCAACCTGCACATGGGCGAGATGAGCCGGATGACGCAGTTCAAGGACAAGAGCGAGCGTTATGGGAACGAAACCGTGACGGTGGGGCTGTTCACGTATCCTGCGTTGATGGTGGCGGATATTATTTTGTACGATAGCGACCTTGTGCCGGTTGGTGAAGATCAGAAGCAACACATCGAGTTGACGCGTGATTTCGTCGACCGTTTCAATAAAAAATACAAGACTGATTTGGTGAAGCCGACGCACGTTTATCCGAAGTTGGGTGCGCGCGTGATGAGCTTGGCTGAGCCGACGAAGAAGATGTCGAAATCGGACGATAACAAAAAAGCTTTCGTCTCGCTCCTTGACGAGCCGAGCGTGATTCTGAAGAAAATCAAGAGTGCCGTGACTGATTCGAGCGGCGTGATTTCGTATGATCCCGAGGAAAAACCGGGCGTGTCGAATTTGCTGACGATTTTTTCGAGCTTCGACGGACGTTCGGTTGAAGAGCTTGAAGCCGCCTACGCAGGCGTAGGCTACGGGCAATTCAAAACCGACGTGGCTCAAGCGATCATCGATGTTTTGGAACCGATTCAAGCGCGTCACCGCGAGCTGGTAGCTCCGGGCAGTGAGCTCGATGCGATTCTCGATGCGGGTGCGAAACGCGCGAACGAAATCGCCGGTGCGAACCTACTTAAAATGAAAAAAGCGATGGGAATTGGTCGCGTATAAAATGAAAAAGGGTGCCGACTAGGCATCCTTTTTGATTAGCAACGAACTTTTTAGCAAAACAAAGCGGGGGCTAGTCCGCTTTGATTAGCAGTAAACCGTCGCCGAGCGGCACGATTGTTGAGTTTAGGTCGTTTGTGACCTTGAGAAATTCGTTCAGCTTGCGGTGGATTGTGCGCTGCGAACGGTGCACATCTTCGCGCGCGTCAAACACGCTGCCGCCCTGAAAAATATCGTCAACGGCGATAAAACCGCCGGGGGCAAGTACCCTCAGTAACTCGGGCAAGAAATCAATATATTTTGATTTGGCACTATCAAGAAAAATAAAATCGTAAGTTTTGTCGAGCGTTGGTAGGATATCGAAAGCGTCACCTTCGAGCAAATCGATATCTAAACCGAATTTTGCGAAGTTAGCGCGGGCTAATTCGGCATCTTCAGGGTTGCGCTCAATCGTCTCAATGACAGAAGCGCCCGAAGCTAGGGCGAAGCTGATCGTTGAAAAACCGACTGCCGTACCGACTTCTAAAATCGATTTCGGGCGCAACAATTCGAGCATAAAATTCAAATAAACAGCTGTTTCGTGTGGGATAATCGGAATTCGATTTTCAATACACCAAACTTCGAGGTCGCGCAAAGCGCCGTCAAAAGGGCGTTGCACTTCGCGAATATAATTCAAAACGCGCGGGTCTAAAACGGGGCGATCAATCTGATTTAACATTCGATCACCTCCACGTCGCTAGCTAAAACGAAGTTCGCTGGAAGCTCGACCGAGCCCAATCCAGCTTGAGGTAAATGAGTTAGTAAAACTTTCTCAACGCCCGCTTTTTCAGCAATTTCAATAATTTCAGACACCATCAAATGAGCCTTCGGATTAGCGTTATAGGAATCGAAAACACCTAATTTAGCACCCTCAAAATGCGCCGCCAAACCGTCAAAATAGCCGGTATCATTCGAGAAAACAACCTCGTCATCAATCACGAATCCGTAACACTCAACCGGGTGCAAACCGCGAAACGCCTTAATCTTAAAAGGACCAATTTCAAAGGTTTCGCCATCGGCATACAGGTGTTCTTCGCCCACGCCATCAACCAACAACGAACCCAAAGCAGAATGCCCATAAATCGGAAGCAAATCCTCAAAACCATTCAACTGCCTAGCATATTGCAAAACGCCAACATCCGCCGTGTGATCGTGGTGAAAATGGCTAAGCAGGACGGCGTCGACTTGCCCAAATGGCACGTGCTTTTCCAGTGCCAAAAACGCTCCGCTCCCGAAATCCAGAGCCAACGCGAAACCGTCTTTTTCCAAAAGATAGGCGCTCGTGCCCACACCGTCGTGGGGGTAAGCGCCGTAGTAACCCAAAATCGTCAGTTTCATCATTTACCCCTCTCGTTCCCGTAGGCGATGACGTGGAGCTGCGGCAGCACAAAGACGTCGACAAGCTCCGCATCGGCAAGTACCAGATCCATCAAAGTCCGATAGTAGCTCAAATAACCGTCCAGATTGAAGTCCTGCTTGAACTGCTCAGGGGCGCTCTCGTCGTCAAGCGAAGCGTTTCCGACGCCCAAATACAGCGGCACATTCGGATAATCGTGGTGCAATTTCTTCGCGAAGTTAAGACAAGTATTGGTAAAAATCGGAATTTTAATTATCGATTTATGTCCGAAATTATCAAGCGTTTTATGCAAATTATCAAGGTTGGTAGCCTTAGCCCCAGCGATCGGCGACTTAGGCGACAACACGATATTGTCGAGCAAAGTGAAGGTCGTCATGTCGTAAAATGCGCCTTGCGTTTCGATGCTAAATTTATAGCCATCGGTTTTGAGAGCGAGCATAATGCTTGTCAAATCATAGAACATCGGCTCCCCACCGGTAAAGGTGATATGTTTGATATTCGGCAGTGCTTGAATTGCGCGCACGACTTCATCCAAAGTGTAAGATCCGTATTCACCCGATTCCCAGGCGTAACGCGAATCGCAAAATGAGCATTTGTGCGGACAGCCGTAGAAACGAATAAAAATCGTTTTGCGCCCAGCCTCGCTGCCCTCGCCTTGAAAGGCCGGGAAAATTTCTGAAATTTTATACATTGACGGCCTCTAAAAGTTTCATTGTTTCTTCGTCGTAAGGGTAGTCGACCCCGTAAGCGGTTTTGGCGCAGTTTCTTTGGGTCTCGAAGAGTTTAACGCGGATGTTGAACTCGGCTGACTTGCCCAATTTTCCCGCGACAGCGGAGTATACGCGGGTTGCGAACAGCATAGCCATGTTTTCGGCGCTCGGCGAGAAGCCCAGCAGGACCTTCTTAGTCGGAAGGTCAACATAAGCGGTCTCGACGCCTTCAAGGGTCAAGGCATGATCGAAAGGCTCAATCAGCTCCTCGACAATCGATTTCAGATCCTTGAAATCAAGGACGATGCGGTCGTGCAGCGAGTAATTAAAACGCTCAACTTCAACGTACATAACGTAGGTGTGACCGTGCAGGTTCGAGCACTGACCTTCGTGCCAATGCAGGAGATGACTCATCTCGAAAGTAAACTTGCTCTCAATTGCCGCTAAATTGCCCATTTTGTGCGCCCCTTTAATGTTTTTACTAATAATATTATATCAAATTTACAAAATATGGTAGAAAAGTTTGCCAAATATTAAGATGAGTGATATTATTAAGGTAGAGAAAAATTTGGAGGTGGAGCGAGTGCGAGTTTTAATTGTAGATGATGATAAAGAAATCGTTGAATTGCTAAGCATTTACGCGCAAAGCGAAGGGTATGAAGTCCTGAAAGCCTATAACGGTCAGCAAGCTGTGAAGAAGTTCGAGCAGGCGGGCGATGTAGGGATTATTTTGATGGACGTGATGATGCCCATTATGAACGGATTACAAGTGGTGAAACACATTCGGGACTATTCAAACGTGCCGATTATTTTGCTGACGGCGAAAACCGATGACGTGGATAAAATCCGCGGGTTGGTAACGGGGGCGGACGATTACGTGACGAAACCGTTTAACCCGATCGAAGTAATGATTCGCATCAAGAGCGTAACGCGTCGCGTGAGCCAACCGAAAATGGCGAATTCAAGCGACCTGATTGTCTTGAACGGCATCACGATCAACACGGCGACAAACGAAGTCAAGAACAACAAAGACGAGTTGATTCCTTTGACGGCAAGTGAATTCCAGGTGTTGTTGCTTCTGGCGAACAACCTTGGGAAGATTTTTACGGCGGACGACGTTTATAAAGAAATTTGGGATTCGGAAGACAGCGTGAGCGGGAAGACCGTCATGGTGCACATTTCCCATCTGCGCGACAAACTGGACAAAGCGACGAACGGCGAGAAAATCGTTCAGACCGTTTGGGGCAAAGGCTACAAAATTGACGAATATACTCCATAATATATTTTGTTTTCGCACCCCTTTTTCGGGGTGCTTTTGCGTTTTACTTGCCCGATTTTAATAGCGGGTTTGCATTGCGCGGGTGGTTTACGTTACAATAAATGTAAGAAATCAAAGGAGTTATTATGATTAAATTTGCATTGGTGGGGCGCGGTTGGCGTGCCGATTACTATAAAAATATTGCGGCTTTGCTGCCGCGTGTCTTCGAAATCACTGACGAAATCGACGGCACTGAGGCCTGGGATGTTGACTTTGCGGTGCTTGCTGCGAAGGGCGCGGAGTTCGCGGTCGTGTCGGTAAAAGCCGACGTGCTGCCCGAGCTGAGCGCGCACATCATTAAGCAGGGGGTTCCTGTTTTGAGCGAAACGCCTGCGGCTCTGGATTTAGAAGCGTTGGGCAAGTTAGAAGCCGCCCTAGCGGGCGTTCCTCAAGGACGTGAAATGTATCAATTAGCGGAAAATTATCCGTATCGTCCTGATGTAGCGGCACGGATTGAATGTATCCGCCAAGGTTTGATTGGGGACCCGTGTGTGGCGACTGTTTCATATACGAACACGTATCACGCGATTGCGATTATGCGTAAGTTGTTGCACCTAGATGCGGCGACTGTTCGCGCGTTCGGTGGCGTTGAAAACGTCGAAGTTACGACGACGAAATTCCCAGTTTTAGGTCAAGCGGTTTACTCGCGCGAAGGTGCCCCGACAAAACGCGAAGTTACGATCACGACTGAAACAATGAGCGTTTTGCGTTTCCCAGATGTGGACGGCGTGCCGAAAACGGCCGTTTATAATTTTGAGGATAACCAACACCGGGCTTATGACCGTACGCGTGTTATCGAAATCAAAGGTGAACACGGAACGATTCACAACGAAACTTTGTATCGTCAAATCGATTATAAAACACCAGTTGAGTCGCACATTTTGCGCCGCAACATCGGCGAGTACGACAACGTTGAAGGGACGGGGCTTTATGCGATGATTGCACCAGCTGCGAATCCCAAATACGTTTGGCAGAATCCTTTCTTAGAAGCGAGCCTGAGCGAATACAATCAGATGAATTGCCGTCTGAATGACGATGAGCTGGCGGTTGCGACTTTAGTCAAAAAGATGAGCGAATACGTGGCGAGCGGCTACGATGAAACTTTGGCTCCATATCCGTTCGAAGAAGCGAAAATCGACATCGAACTGTGGGCTAAACTATAAAACTTTTTAAAAGCGGGCTTAACGGCTCGTTTTTTATTATTTTAGGCCCCAAATGACGAGATTTTCAAAGTTTTGGCCGTATTTTGGCACAAAAGGGCCTGATTAAAAAGTAAACAGGCCCTTTTGTGCCAAAAATTGACCTTTTTTCAAAAAATCTCGTCATTTGGGGCCTGTTTTGCAAGTAGGGATGCGAAAAGGGATTTTTTCATACGGAAAATGTGGTATAATTTGTAATTATATTCAAAAAAATTCGAGGACATATAATGAAGAAGAAATGGTTAGTTTTAGCGGGGCTAGTTTTACCGCTTTTGATGGCGTTAATGCCGACGTCGGCACGCGCTGTGATTCAGGGGGATTCAAACGAATTTCGCGTCGGGATGGAGTGCGGATACCCGCCGTTTAACTGGACGCAAACCGAGAAAACAAAGACGTCGGTCAAAATCGATGGAGATGCTAACTACGCCGATGGTTACGATGTTCGCGTAGCGCAAAAAATCGCAGATAAATTAGGTAAAAAATTAGTCGTAGTCAAAACGGACTGGGATGGACTTTTGCCTGCGCTTAAATCGGGTAAAATCGATGCGATTGTTGCGGGGATGAGTTCGACGTCTGAGCGCCGCAAAGAAATCGACTTCACGAACCCTTATTATACAAGCAACCTCGTGATGGTGGTCAACGCCCACTCTAAATACGCAAAGGCGACAAGTCTAAAATCATTTAAGGGTGCGAAAATCACAGGTCAACTCGGCACGTTCCATTACGATTTTGCGATTGACCAAATTCCAGACGTAAAAAAAGAGCCGGCGATGGATAACTTCCCGGCGATGCGGGTTGCACTCGAATCAAATATGATCGACGGTTACGTCAGCGAAGAGCCTGAGGGCATTACGGCTGAGCTAAAAAATAAAAACTTCAAGATGATCAACTTCGCTCCTGGCAAAGGTTTTAAAGTCGAAGCAGATGATATTTCAATCGGTGTGGGCTTAAGAAAAGACGATCCGGACGAACAAGAAATCAACGATTATTTAGCCACTTTCACCACGCAAGATCAAACGAAATTAATGACAGCGGCGATTAAAGACCAACCGCAAGACGAAAACGAAAAAGAAAATGCCTTCGTCAAAATCATCAAACAAAACGGAATGATGTTCCTCCGCGGCGCAGGTGTAACGCTATTTATCGCGCTAACTTCAACAATCATCGGAACGGGTATCGGCCTACTGATCGGCGTATTTAAAACGCGCTCGAAAGCAAAAAACGCGTTGGCAGGAATCCTAGCCAAAGCGCTCGAAATCGTCATCAACGTCTACATCGAAGTGTTCCGCGGAACACCGATGATCGTTCAAGCGGCCGTAATCTACTACGGCACTGGCCTATTATTTGGCGTAAACCTCGACAAAATCGTCGCAGCGCTCGTCATTGTATCAATCAACACGGGTGCCTACATGTCCGAAATCGTCCGCGGTGGAATCTTCGCCGTCGACAAAGGGCAATTCGAAGCGGCCCACGCCATCGGGATGACCCACGGCCAAACGATGCGCAAAATCGTCTTGCCCCAAGTCATCCGTAACATCCTTCCGGCGACCGGCAACGAGTTCGTCATCAACATCAAAGATACCTCGGTCCTAAGCGTCATCAGCGTGAGCGAACTCTTCTTCGCAGGTAAAACAGCGGCGGGTGCGAACTTCATGTATTTCCAAACGTTCTTCATCATCTGCGCAATTTACTTCGTAATGACCTTTGCAGTGACGAGAATCCTGCGCTTCATTGAGAAAAAACTCGACGGAAACGCGAACTACGTACCGATCCAAAACCAAAACCAAGTGCTCGGCGGTTTGGTAGAAAGGGATTAAAAATGGCGATTATTGAAATTAAACATTTGAAAAAGACCTTCGGCCAGAACGAGGTCCTGCACGACATCAACGCGTCGTTCGAGAAGGGCGAGATCGTCTCGATCCTCGGTTCCTCAGGTTCGGGCAAGTCAACAATGCTCCGCTGCATCAATTTGCTTGAAGAGCCAACGAGTGGCGAAATTTTATACAACGGCGAAGACGTAACAAAAAAAGGCTATGACGTCATCAAATATCGCGAAGAAGTTGGGATGGTTTTCCAACAATTCAATTTATTTGATAACTTAGACGTCCTAAATAACTGCATGGTCGGCCAAACGACGGTGTTAAAACGCTCGAAAACAGAAGCCGAAAAAGTGGCAATTGAAAACCTGACTAAGGTTGGAATGGACGCTTTTATTCACGCTAAACCGAGTCAATTATCAGGCGGTCAAAAGCAGCGGGTTTCAATTGCCCGCGCCCTTTCGATGAACCCGCAAGTCTTACTTTTCGACGAGCCGACTTCGGCGCTCGATCCAGAGATGGTCGGGGAAGTGTTGAAGACGATTAAGGATTTGGCGCACACGGGGCTGACGATGATTATCGTGACGCACGAGGTGGAATTTGCCCGCGAGGTCAGCGACCGCGTGATCTTTATGGACAAGGGTGTGATAGCCGAAAGCGGCACGCCGGACGAAATTTTAGTGAATCCTAAGGAGGAAAGAACGCGCGAATTCTTGAAACGCGTTTTGGGATAATTATGAAAAATATTACGACATATAAAAATAAAAAAATCTTGGTTTTAGGGTTGGCGAAAACTGGGGTGAGCGTGGCGAAAGCGTTGCACAAACTGGGGGCAATTATCACGGTCAACGACGGGAAACCGCTAGCTGAAAATCCGGAAGCTCAGGAGTTGATCGAGCTAGGAATTACTGTGATTACGGGAAGTCATCCGGTTGAATTGCTTGATGACGGGATTGAATTGATTTTCAAAAACCCAGGAATCCCTTATACCGTTGAGATGTTGCAACGCGCGAAACAGTTAAAAATTCCAGTTATAACTGACGTGGAATTAGCGTATCAAATCAGCGATGCACCGATTATCGGCATCACGGGAACGAACGGAAAAACAACGACGACGACTTTGATTGGGGAATTGTTGAATGCTGAGCGCAAGCACGGTGGCGCGGCGTTCTTAGCTGGTAACATCGGAATCCCGGCGAACGATATCGCGGTCGAAGTAACGCATAAAGACGATATCGTGATGGAACTTTCGAGTTTCCAACTTAAAGGAACGCAGACTTTCCGTCCGCATATCGCAGTGATTACGAATTTATACGAAGCTCATTTAGACTGGCACGAAACGCGCGAAGACTATGTGGCGTCGAAGTGGAAAATTCAAGTGAATATGACGAGCGAAGATATTTTGATTTTGAATGCGAACCAAGAAGAATTGCGTGAACTTGGAAAAACTTCAAAAGCGAGCGTTGTTTACTTCTCGACTGAACACCATTTAGATCACGGTGCAAGCTACCACGAAGGTGGAATTTATTACCACACCGAACACATCATCGACGTCGAAGATGTGGCACTCGCTGGTATGCACAACGTGGAAAACATCCTAGCAGCGGTAATTGTTGCAAAAATTAAAGGCGTAACGAACGAAGCGATCGCTCAAGTTTTAGCGGCTTTCGGTGGCGTTGCCCACCGTACCCAATTCGTGGGCGAAATTAATGGGCGCAAAATCTACAATGATTCAAAAGCGACCAACATCCTAGCGACCCAAAAAGCGCTCGACGGATTCCCGAAAGAACGGACGATTTTAATTGCCGGAGGTCTTGATCGCGGGAACGGTTTTGACGAGCTGATTCCGAGCCTGACTGGCGTGAAAGCGGCGGTCTTTGTCGGCGAGACGAAGCATAAGCTTGAAGCGGCGGCGAAGGCGGCGGGAATTGCCCAAGTGCGCTTGAGCAAAAATGTTGAAACGGCGGCGAAAGAAGCGTATAATCTGTCTAGTGAGGGCGATTTTATTCTGTTGAGCCCTGCGAACGCGAGTTGGGACCAATATCCGAACTTCGAGACGCGTGGCGAAATGTTTATGAAAGCGGTTAATAATTTAAAATAGCAGTAAATCTGTGATATAATTATATGTTAGAAAATTCGGGGGGGGTAGCCAAGTGAACGACAGTAACAGAGATGAAATCTACGAAAGTTTAATGCTTTCGACCTTTTCGAAGCACCAAATGCACTATTTCGCGGTCAAACGCGTTCTGGATATTATTGTCAGTTTAATTGGAATTATCTGCCTTTCGTGGCTTTTTCTGATTGCGGCAATTGCCGTCAAACTTCAGGATGGAGGCCCGGTTTTATTCAAGCAAGTCCGCATTGGGCGACACGGAAAACATTTTGAAATCTATAAATTCCGCTCGATGAAGGTTGGTTCGCACGAGGTGCACGCTGACTACGACGAGGAAGAAGATAAAATTTCGAAGGTTGATCAGGATGACCGAATCACTTTCGTTGGGAAATTTCTGCGCAAAACATCGATTGATGAATTGCCACAATTGTTCAATATTTTCAAGGGCGAAATGTCCTTGATCGGCCCGCGCGCGTTTATGGCGCACGACCTGCAAAAAATGAGCGAGTTCAACGGCGAGCTGAAGCTTTTGGTGCCGCAAGGCCTGACGGGAGCTTGGCAAGTCTACAAAGGCCGCCACGATTTATCAGCCGAAGAAACAACAAACGTCGAATTAAAATACGTAAATAATTTCGGATTCAAACAAGATATTAAAATTTTCTTCCAAACTTTTATCGTTTTATTTAAATTTGGACATCAACAATAATCGCTCGGCCCTAGGGTCAGCGATTTTTTTTGAGAAAACCGCCCCGAATGACAAGAATGTCAGAAAAAAGGTCGTTTTTTGGCAGTTGGGGGCGGGTATAAAATCTATACCCGCCCCCAACTGCCAAAATCAGGGCAAAAAACGAAAAATCTTGTCATTCGGGGCGGGTGGAGAAAAATAGCTTATTTTTATATCGCTCGGCCCCTAGGGTCAGCGATTTTTTTGTGCTATAATATACCTATGAGAATAATTGACGTAGAAAATTTAACTTTTTATTATGATAACAATCCGGTTTTAGAGGATGTGAGCTACCACATCGACAGCGGGCAATTCGTCACGCTGACAGGGGAGAACGGCTCGGCGAAGTCGACGCTGGTCAAGGCGACTTTGGGTTTGCTGAAACCGGCGAAGGGGACCGTGACAATTGCCAAGAAGAATTTGGCGGGGCGCAAGCTCAATATCGGCTACGTTTCGCAGACGATTTCGAGTTTCAACGCGGGGTTTCCGAGCACCGTTTATGAACTGGTTTCGAGTGGGCGGTACAAGAAGGGCAAGTGGTTTCGGCGGCTGAGCGCGCACGATTATCTGCATATCGACAAGGCGCTTGAGTCGGTCGGGATGATGGAGTTTCGGGACAAGCGGATTGGCGAGCTTTCGGGCGGGCAGAAACAGCGCATTAATTTGGCGCGGACTTTTGCGAGCGATCCGGATTTGTATATCTTGGACGAGCCAACGGTGGGGATGGACGAGAAGAGTCGGCGCAATTTTTACGAGCAGCTGCACCACCAATGTAAGAATCACAATAAGGCGGTTCTGATTATCACGCACGATAGCGGTGAGCTAGCGGAGTTTGCGGATCGCAATATCGACTTAAAGAAAATCGAGGATTCAGAGTTCCGTTGTTTCCATATTCACCACGATTACGACGATTGCGAGGGCTGCGACCATGATTGAAATGTTAAGTTATGATTTTATGCAACGAGCCTTGATGGCGGCGGTTTTGATGTCGCTCTGTGCTCCTTTGATCGGCGTATTTCTCGTCGTTCGTCGGCAGTCGATTTTGAGTGACACGTTGAGCCACGTTTCGCTGGCGGGTGTCGCGCTAGGTGTCGTTTTAGGCGTTCGCAACATCGATTTAGTTACAGTGCTAGTCGTTGTGGTCGCGTCATTAGTTTTGGAAGTTTTGCGCCGTTGGTACCACAATTATTCCGAAGTCGCGATGATGATTATGATGGCGGGCGGGTTGTCGCTTGCGATGGTGCTAATCTCGACGAACTCAGCCGGCTCGAATATTAATTTGGATCAATATCTTTTCGGGTCGATTGTGACCGTGACGAGTGGGCAGGTCTGGGGGCTTTTGGCAATTGCCGTCGTGGTTTTAGTGCTTTTCGCCTTGCTGCGCAAGGTGATGTATGTCGTCGTTTATGACGAGGACACGGCGCGGATTGACGGGCTGCCGAGCGCTGCGATTTCGGTCGTGTTTAACGTCATCGTCGGGATTGTGATTTCGATGATGATTCCAATTGCCGGGATTTTACTGGTTTCGGCGGTGATGATTTTACCGGCGCTTATCGGGATGAAAATCGGGCGCGGTTTTAATGCGACGATGATTTTGAGCGTGATTTTTGGTATAATAGCTAGTGTGATCGGGCTCGTGCTGTCGTATGAGCTGGGGAGTCCGACGGGTGCGACGGTAACACTTGCGCTGATTGCAATTCTAGTGATAGTGAATATAGTTTGGAGAATTAAAAAATGGATAAATTTGCGATAATTTTAGCGGCTGGTAAGGGGACTCGGATGAAATCTTCGGTTCCGAAGGTCTTGCACAAAGTAGCGGGTCGGGCGATGGTTGACCACGTTTTGACGAATGTCGAAGCGAGCGGGTCGACGAAGAATGTCGTTGTGATTGGACACGGAAGTGATTTGGTCGAGGCTGAGTTGGCCGGGCGTGCGGAGTTCGTTTTGCAGGCGGAGCAGCTTGGGACGGGGCACGCGGTTATTATTGCGGAACCTGCTTTGAAGGGGCGCGTGGGTCTGACGCTGATTATCGCGGGTGACACGCCGTTGATCGATGAAGCGGCGATTGAGAAGTTGTTCGCCGATCACGTGGCGAGCGGGAACAAGGCGACGATTTTGACGGCCGAAGCTCCGAATCCGACGGGATACGGGCGCATTATTCGAGACGCCGATGGGCAAGTGTTGCGCATTGTTGAGCAAAAAGATGGCTCTGCTGATGAATTAGCAGTTCGCGAAATCAACACGGGAACCTTTGTTTTTGATAATATTGAATTGTTTGATGCTTTGGATAAAATAGGAAATGATAACGCGCAAGGTGAATATTATTTGACTGATGCGATTGAAATTATCCGTTTGAATGGTGGCGGTGTCGGTGCTTCTGTGATGGCTGACTTCGCTGATTCGTTAGGGGTCAACGACCGCGTGGCATTGAATCAAGCTGAAGAGCTGATGCAGGCTAAACTTCGTCGCAAACATATGATTAACGGGGTGACTTTCACGGGCACGCCTTATTTGGAATCGGACGTTGTTATCGGAAACGATACTATCATCGAAGGAAACGTTGCGCTTCGCGGTGCGACTGTTATCGGTTCGAATTCTGTCGTGACGAGCGGCAGTGACCTAACTAATGCTAAGGTTGGCTCGGGAGTCACAATTACGAGCTCGCACATCGAGAATGCCATCGTCGAAGATGGTGTCGACATGGGTCCGTGGGCGCACATACGTCCGGGCAGTATCATTCGCGAAAGCGTTCATCTAGGCAATTTCATCGAAACTAACCGCAGTGAAGTCGGTGCGCGTACTAAGGCTGGCCACTTTGCTTACATGGGCGACGTCGTCATCGGCGAAGACTGCAACGTCAGCTGCGGCGTGACGTTTGCGAACTTCGACGGCAAGTTCAAACATAAATCAGCCGTCGGTGATCGCGTCTTTATCGGTAGCGAGTCAACAATTATCAATCCAGTCACAATCGGCGATGATGCCTTTGTCGCAGGTGATTCAATCGTGACCGAAGACGTCCCCGCCCACGCAATGGCGATTGGCCGTGCGCGTCAAACGAACAAAGAAGGCTATGCAGATAAGCTAAATTACCGCTTAAACTTCGAATAAAAAAATCCTAATCATTTTTAAGCCGTTTTTGGTACAATTCGAGCATCGAATTGTCCCAAAAACGGCTTAAAAATGATTAGGGCCAGTTTTGTTTGTCATTTTGCGTATTCATGGATGGAATTTTCGAGCAATTCGAGGTAGCGAGCACCAATATCGCTCAAAATGGAATTTTTACGCCTGATATAACCGATGTGCATCGCGTCATCGACATCAAGCGGAATTGCGATGATCCCGTTGTTCAAATCGTCGTTCAAAATCCCGCTCGAAATTGTATAACCGTTCAAACCGAGAATCAAATTAAACAAAGTCGCCCGGTCGCTCAGAATAATCGACTTGCGCTTAAACTCAGTAGCCAAAATCTCCTCGCTAAAATAAAACGAATTGTGCGTGCCCTGCTCGTAAGTAAAGCAAGGGTAGGCATCGAGGTCGCTCAACTTGATCTTTTTCTTTTTGGCAAGTGGGTGCTCCGCACGGATAAAAACATGAGGCGAAGCCATAAATAATTCAGTGAAGACTAAATCCTTTTCTTTCAACAATTTAGAAATAGCCGAATGATTAAATTTATTTAAGTATAAAACACCAATTTCACTCGACATAGTAGCCACGTTTTCGATTAAATCGTGAGTTTGAGTTTCGAACAAACCGAACTCATAATTGTCTAAATTTAATTCTTCAACTAAATTAGCAAACGACTTAACGACGAAAGCGTAGTGTTGGGCTGAAACACTAAACATCCGCCGAGCATGGTTAGCACCGGTAAAATGGTCGCGCATCACGTCGGCTTGTTCTAAAACTTGGCGAGCGTAAGCTAAAAATTCGCGACCTTCAACAGTTAAAGTCACACCCTTCGAAGAGCGATTAAAAATCGTGATGCCGTATTCGGCTTCGAGTTTTTTGATGGACGCCGAAAGAGACGGTTGGGCGATGTATAACGCCTCAGCCGCCTTGTTGATCGATTCAAGCTCCACAACTTTAATTACATATTTTAATTGATTTAATTCCATATCTATATTATAGCACTAAGTTATAGTCAAAAACTATAACTATCGACTAAAAAATAATCATTGTTAAGAACTCATAAAAATAGTAAAATAAACTTATGAAAATCACAAAAATCCTAGTATGCCTAGCGCTACTACTAACCTTAGCCGGTTGCGGCGCTGCAAAAAACGAAAAAGAATTCACATTCAAAGTTAAATTCGAAGACTCAACCTCGAAAACTTACAAAATTAAAACCGACGATAAAACAGTCGGCGAGGCTCTTCAAGATAAAAAACTAATCGAAGGTACAAAATCTTCCTACGGCTTATTCGTGACTGAAGTTGCAAAACAAAAAGCCGAAAATAACGACTATTGGGCGTTCTACATCGATGGTAAAATGGCACCAACCGGCGTCGACGCAACCAAGGTCGTTGCCCACAAAACCTACTCATTCGTCTACACGAAAGCTGATTAATGAAAAAACTCACAACTCGCGAACTCGTAACGTTCGCAATTCTCGCCTGCATCATGTTCGTAAGCAAGCAGGCACTTGCCGCCCTGCCGAACATCCATCTGCTCGCCCTCCTCATCACCGCCTACACGATTAAATACCGCGCCAAAGCGCTCATCCCGCTCTACATCTACGTCCTCCTCGAAGGCATCTTCGCCGGCTTCGCCTATTGGTGGGTGCCGTACCTCTACATCTGGACCGTTCTTTGGGCAATTGTGATGCTCGCGAGCTCGCTAAAAATCCCAAAAGCGTGGCAAGTCCCGACCTATATGATCATTTGCGGACTTCACGGATTATTTTTTGGTATGCTCTACGCGCCCGCTCAAGCTTTGATTTTTGGATTGAATTTTCCGGAAATGGTCGCTTGGATTGTCGCCGGTTTTCCATTTGACGTCATTCACGGCATCGGCGACTTCGCTGCAGGTTCCTTAGTAATCCCTTTAGTAAATGTTTTAAACCGTGCCGACTAGCACGGTTTTTATTTGCCCAAAAATCCCTGGAGTGTTATTATTATATTATATGGAGGAATTTTTTATGGATAATTCTTTGTTTGAAGGGAAAAAGGCGACGCATGAGGCGCTAACCAAAGCGGATTACAAGCGCTATGAAGGCGAATATATCGATGTTTATTTTAAACTAGAAGATTGTATTCACGTCGCTAAATGTTTGATTAATTTACCGGAAGTGTTCAATGTTAAGCGCCGTCCGTGGGTTTGCCCGGCGAACGCAAGCGCCGAGGACGTAGCGAAAACGTGCGATTTATGCCCGGTCGGAGCGTTAAAATACATCATGCACGACGACATTCAAGAGCTTGATAAACACTGCGAATCGCCGGATGAAAAAATCATCACGGCCGAAGATTGGAAAAACTTAAATTCGTAGGAAATTAATTGTTAAAAAAGCATATTGGTGCTAAACTTAAAGTATAGGAAAAGAGGTAAAATTATGGAAAATTTTTTATTAGATCGAAAAATCGCGACCGAGAAAGATCTTAAGTTCGCTGGCTATCGCAAATATTTTGGCAAGGAAATTGACGTTTATTACAACGCTCAAGTCTGCAAACACGTGGCTGCCTGCCTTAAAGGTCTGCCTGTAGTGTTCGATACTGAGAAGAAACCTTGGATTCAGGTCGACAATGCAGATAGCATTAACGACGTGATCCGGGTGGTCAATACTTGCCCGACTGGTGCACTTAAATATGTGGTGCACGACCAAGATGAGGGGTGAGGCGAATGACATTTATCGACAAATTAAAGAAAAAAGTCGGATTGAAAAAGGAGGTCGGAAAATTGGAATTTAAAGAAGAAAAAAACCGCGTGCTTTTGCTCGATGACGGAATCGAAGCGGGAGAATTGACTTGGAGCAGCGCCGGAGATTCGTTCGTAATCTTCGACCACACCTACGTTGATGACTTCTATCGCGGACAAGGATTGGCGAAAAAACTACTCGAAGAAGGAGTGAAAATCCAAAAACGCGACGGCAAAAAAATCATGCCGTTATGCCCGTTCGTGAAACGCGAATTCACGGCTAATCCAGAAGTCTACAAGGACATTTGGTACGGTTATTCAGCTTAAAATTGAAAGCGCTTGTAAAAAGGCGCTTTTTTATGTGTAATTATTTTGCAAACGCGTGAAAATAGGTTACAATTTAATTATATATAGACTCTGGAGGGAAAATCTATGAAAGCAATCAAGGGCGTTTTCGTAACCATGCTACTCTTAGCGAGCATCATTTTTGCAACAACAGCAAGTGCCGCTAACGGCGTCATCAGTGCGAACGAGCAGGCAATTCTCGACATCGCAGCTAAAGGGATCGAAATTAACGGAAAAACTTTTACGGCGACCGCAGCGCAAATTACGCAACAACGAAATGCGTATTTAGCAGCGACGACCGACATCTCGGATTCGGATTTAGCGACAATCAAAGCTAATGTTCAAGCAGCGAAAGCAGAGATTATCAACTCAGGAGTTGATCTAACGGGCGTTACAACCCTTGCTCAGTTGCTCGCGGTTTTACCGGCGGATGTCAGTGCGAAAGTTCAGTCGCTCATTACAGCGACAGCATCTCTTGCTCATGTTGACCCAGCCCTTGTTACAGCGGCATTAGCCACTGCGGGCGGAAGTCCGGCGGGTGTGACGTCACCAGTGAAACAGACGGGTAATTCGATGCTCGGTAGCTATGGAGCGGTTTTAATTGCCGTGGTTTTAGGTCTTCTAGGCACGGTCAAATTAACAAAAAAATTAGCTTAAAAAATTAGTAAAAGTCCCTTAGTTGCGAAAACTAGGGGCTTTTTGATATAATAGGGGAAATTACGTAAAGGTGAAAATATGATTAAATTAATTGTTAGTGATATGGATGGCACGTTGCTGAACGATGAAAAGAGTATTAGTCCGGCGACGCTTGAAGCGATTCGACTTGCTAAGGAGAACGGGATTGACTTTATGGTCGCAACGGGCCGGAATCTTTTCGAGGCGAACGATACGTTGGTGAATGCAGGGATCGAATGCGCTAAGATTACCGGTAACGGTTCACGCCTTTATGATGAGAATAACGAGGAAGTCTACAGTTGTGGGATTCCGCTTGAGCTAGCGTTTCAGATTCTTGAAGTCGCTGAGCAAAATGATGTTTTTATTGAGATTGCAATGGTTGAAGGAGTTATCAGTGACAATCCCGCGCGCCACGAACATGAGTTCAAGGCTTATTTGAATGTAAAGTATCCGCATTTGACGGATGCTGATTTTGATACGATGATGGTGATGCTGCGGAAGGTTTTCCCTGTCCGTGAGGTCACTAGCTACGAAGATGAAATCCGCAAGAATCCCCATGATGTCTTGAATTTCATTTTTATCGATGGTTCGCACCCCGAAAAACTTGTCACCTTAAAAAGCGAGGTTGAGAAAATCGGGAACCTAAAAGCGGTGTCAAGCGACTTCAACAACCTTGAGGTCACGCACATCAGCGCCGGCAAAGGCGAGGGTGTGAAGAAAATCGCCGAAATCCGCGGTTTAGGGTTTGATGAAATTGCCACGATCGGTGACAATTTCAACGATATAGAAATGCTGCAAGAGGTTCAATACAGTTTCGCGATGGGGCAGGCAAGTGACGAGGTGAAGAGTCATGCGATGTTCGTCACGAAATCGAACGCCGATGATGGGGTCGCTGAGGCGATTCAAAAAATTATTGAATTAAATCAGAGGGATTAAATTTATCCCGTAAAAAAATTAAGAGGAAATTATTTGAGAAAGCTAAAATTTGTGATTGCGCTGATGATGCTATTATCATACGCGCTCACACCGCTCGCCGGATTTGCCGATGAAAACGACAAAAAAGAGGCGGCGGCTAAAGCGAGTAACGCGAAGGTCGAAAAAGAGATCGGAGCGAAGCTCGATGAAATTAATAAGCTAATGGCTACGACGGCGAAGATTCAGTCGGATATCGACAGTATGACGCGCGAAAGTGCTGAGCTCAGCGGAAAAATCGACGAGTCCAACGCTTCGATTACACGCACGAAAGGTGCGATTGGAGATCAGTTGCGCAGCCGCCAAGTTAATTCGTCGCGGACGAATTTGTTGACGCTACTTATGAGTTCGAATAGTTTAAGCGAGGCCATTTCGGCAGCTTATTCGTTCTCGACGATTCGTCATCAAGAACAAAAAAACATCAGCGATTTGAATGCGGAAGTTACGAATTTGAATACGATGAAGACTCAAGTCGAAGATAACAAAAAAACGACCGAGTCTGATTTGGCTGAGATGAAGAAAAAAGATGCCGCTGCGACGAGCGAATTAGCTGAGTTGCGCAAGGTCATCAAGAACAATCAAGATCTATTATTGCAGGTCGCAAAATCGCGTGCTGATGCTGCGGCTGCTAAAGCTAAGGCGGAAGCTGATGCGAAAGCAAAAGAAGATGCGGCGAAGGCAGCGGCTGCTAAAAAACCGGCGGCGCCAGCTAAGCCATCTGCGCCAGCACCCGCTCCGGTTCCGGATCAAGGCGGACCAACCCCGCCTGAGGGTGATCCGAAGATGACGATGACTATGTCAGCGACGGCTTATTCAACCGAAGCTCCAGGGATGGGGAATTACGGTTCAGCCGGTGTTTATCTAGTCGGTAACAATCACGCAATCGCAGTTGACCCAAGCGTTATTCCGCTGCTCAGTATTTGTTGGGTTAGTGGCTATGGCTACTGCGTCGCTGCCGACACTGGCGGTGGCATCAAAGGAAATTTAATCGATGTCCACTTTGCGCACAACAGTTCCGCACTGGCTTGGGGACGTAAAACAGTCGAAGTAAAAGTTTGGTAAATATTAGCTAATCGCATTTAAGCCGTTTTTGGGACAATTCGAACCACGAATTGTCCCAAAAACGGCTTAAATGCGATTAAGGATTTTAGAAAACAAAAAGTGAACCCCTCAAGGTTCACTTCCTCCATATGTGCCGTTTAAGAATCGACGGGTCGAACCCGATTGGTTTGTAAACTATACTCCACATCTAAGAACGTTATTTCGGGCTTCCCAATCATTTGAAGGCTAGAGCATATAGCCGCCTTCTACGGGCTTGTCCTATCTTAGAGTTCCAGAGTAAATATAATGAGATTTGTTCGGTCGACGCAAAATTGTTCTCGCTCGTACACTACAGATTTACTTTGTATTAATATAATACCACCTGCCAAACGAGAATGCAACTAAAACATAAATGAATTTTAGGAAGAAAGTTACATGTAATTTGCAAGCGCAAGTGTTGCAACTTTCAGGTAAAAAGTGTAAAATCAACATTATGAAGAAGATATTTATTTTACTGGCTGCTATCCTAGTCGTAGCGCCTTTAACGGGGTGCCGCGAGCGCCACGTCGAAACCGAAAGCGAAGTAATCGCTGGGCAAGTCACAAAAGAGATCGACATGCTCAAGAAAATTAAAATCACCGGCTCCGACGAGGAGCGCACTTCACTTGCCCAAGTGGAGGCGGTTTATGGCGAGCCGACGAGCAAAGAGGCGACGGACCATTTCGTGTATCACTACGATATGAAGACGATCGGGCTGACGATTACGATTGGGTTTGATGCGGCCGATAGGGCGATGAGTTATATTTACGAGAAGAAGCAGATTGCGGGCGATCCGATTTCGCGCAAGACTTTCCACGCGTTCAAGCTGGGTGAGGAGATGAGCGAGGAGAAGGCGGCGAAGGTGCTGGGGCCTCCGACGCGGGTGGCGGTTCTCGGGCAGAATGAGCAGACTTCGCTGACGTGGATTTACAATGACAAGGACGAGCACGGGAAGAATCGCTCGTTTCTGATGATTATTAAAGATGGCAAGTTGAACGAGGTTGCACCGGCTGACTATCTATATTAGGGGGTTCAGATGGCTAAAGAAAAGAAAAAAAAGGGCAAGTTAAAACGCGCCCTTGGTAATTTTTTAATATTACTGCTGATTTTGATCGGTCTAGCGTTGGTCTTCAATAATCAGATCAAGGATTTCCTGATTGGTTTGTGGGGACGTGATGCGGTAACGCATGTGACGGCGAAGGAAATCAAGGATAATCAGGATGCGCCGGCGACGTTTGATTTCGACGACGTTCAGTCGGCTTCGACGCAGGCTTTGATCAAGGCGCGCTTGAGCAAGCAACGTCTGCACGTTTTGGGAGCGATTGCGATTCCGGAAGTTAAGCTGAATCTGCCTGTGTTTAAAGGCGTGTCGAATTTAGCGCTTTTGACCGGGGCTGGGACGATGAAGGAAGAGCAAGTGATGGGCGGGATGAATAACTATTCGCTGGCAAGTCACTGGATGTATAATCCGCGTTTGCTGTTCGCGCCGCTTAAGCGCGTGAAGGTCGGGAACACGATTTATTTGACCGATTTAACGATGGTCTATACGTACCGGGTCACGCAAAAATACGAAATCAATAAAGAGCACGGCGAAGTCATCTTTGACCATGACGGGAAAAGTGAAGTTACTTTGGTGACTTGTAGCGGACGCCATTCGGAAACGCGCGTGATTGTAACGGGTGAGCTGGAGAGCGAAGTTGAGTTTGATAAAGCGCCTGATGACATCTTGAACGCTTTAAATCAAAACCTTTCAAACAGATAAAAATTAATTTTGCGGACTTTTCGCGTTTTTTGGTCAATTTGGCTTTAAAAATACCACAAAAAGCGAAAAATCCCCTTATTTTTATTGTATTAATTTTTATATGTAAAAATTTAGTG
>JAISJW010000031.1 GCA_031261175.1 Lactobacillales bacterium | reverse complement strand
TAGGAACTTGCGCGGCTCCAATGAAAGTAGTTGTTACTTTAATTATACTACTTTGCATTGATTTAGCTCTTTTACCTTAAAGGGTTAAGCAAGCCGCCGGCTTGCTCGGGGTTTTTTAGGACTTTCGAGCTCTGAAATCACTAAAAATCGCGTTAAAAAACAGTAAGGGATTTTAACCGCTTTGAAATTAACCTTTTAGGGCGTGTTCGGTGCGATTTGTGGTATAATTTCGTTAGACCTTTCACTCGTAGGGCGACCTTAAGGCGCGAGGGCACGATGACGAACTTTCCTCCTGCCTTTTTTGCCTGCACGCAAATAGACAGGAGTTTTATTTTGGAAAATTTTATCGACCAGAGCTACATCGAAAACACTTTAAAAGCAGCCGAGGGCAAGTCGCGGGCGACACTGCTCGAAATCGTAGACCGCGCCGCGCGGTATGAGAATCTAAGCGTCGAAGACGTCGCTGCGCTCCTAAAAAGCGATGACGATGTCGTTTTAGCTGCGATTAAGAAGACGGCTCAGCAAATTAAAGAGCATATTTATGGGAATCGGATCGTGATGTTTGCGCCACTTTATGTTAGCGATTATTGCGAGAACCGCTGCGCTTATTGCACGTTTAACGTTGGGAACCAATATAAAAGACGGAAATTAACGATGGACGAAATCCGTCGCGAAGTCGAAATTTTAGAAGAGATGGGGCATAAGCGTTTGGCTCTTGAAGCTGGCGAACATTCCGGAATGTGTCCGATTGAATATATTTTAGAGACGATTGATACCGTCTATAAGATGAAAACGAAGAACGGTGAAATCCGTCGTTTGAACGTGAATATCGCGGCGACGACTGTTGAAAATTATAAAAAATTACATGATGCGCAAATCGGAACTTATATTTTGTTCCAAGAAACATATCACAAACCTAGTTACGAAAAAGTCCATTTGGCGGGGCCAAAGGCTGACTATACCTACCATTTAACGGCGTTTGACCGAGCGATGGAAGGTGGAATCGAAGACGTCGGTGGTGGTGTTTTGTTTGGTTTTGCGGATCCGTTATTTGAAGTTTTAGGCTTGATGTTGCACAATAAACATTTAGAAGAAAAATTTGGCGTTGGGTTCCATACAATTAGTATTCCGCGCGTTTGTCCAGCGGATGGAATCGATCCCGCGGTCTTTTCGAATATCGTTGACGACGAAACGTTTAAAAAAGTTGTCGCGATAATTCGTTTAGCCGTGCCGTTTACAGGGATTCTTTTGTCGACGCGCGAATCTAAAGAAATGCGCGACGAGTTGTTACAATTAGGTGTTTCGCAACTTTCAGCCGGCTCTTCAACAGATGTCGGCGGTTACGCATTGCGCGAAAAAGGCGAAGTTCATAAAGCTCAGTTCCAAGGAAATGATGAGCGTAGCGCTTATGAAATCATCGAAGAGTTACTCGATTCAGGTTATCTGCCATCGTTCTGTACGGCTTGCTACCGCAGCGGGCGCACAGGCGATCGTTTTATGTCTTTAGCTAAGAGCGGAAACATTAAAAACGTCTGTCTGCCGAACGCTTTGATGACGCTCAAAGAATATGCGCAGGATTACGGTGATGCGAAGTTTCAGGCCGCGTCAGACGCGGCAATTGCCCGCGAAATTGAGAAGATTAAAAATGATAAAATTCGCGATTTAACTCGTTTAAATCTCGTAAAAATTCAGGATGGGGAGCGTGATTTTTATGTCTAAGCCGATGGGTTTACGCAAACACGTCGCAATTGTCGGGAAAACCAATGCCGGGAAATCGACGTTATTTAATTTATTGACCGGACAAGACAACGCGATCGTGTCTGCTGTGGCGGGAACGACGACCGACCCGGTAAACAAAGCGATGGAGCTTTTAGGGTATGGGCCAATCGTGTTGATCGATACGGCTGGATTGGGCGATACGACTGAACTCGGCGGCGCGCGAATCGGAAAAACTGAAAAAGTTTTGCGCCGCTGTGACGCTGCGATTTTAGTTGGCGACGTTGATGTTGAATTAAAATTACCACATTTAATTGTTAAAAAAAATGAATTTAATTATGAAAAAATAATCGCTGATTTAGGACGGTTATTGAGCGAACAGGAAGATGAAGATAAGTCGATTTTAGGCGGTTTGGTTGAACCGGGAGCAAACGTTATTTTAGTTATGCCAATCGACTCGGAAGCTCCTAAAGGACGGATTATTTTACCGCAAATGCAAGTTTTGCGCGACTGTTTAGATAACGGGATCGCTTCGATGGTCGTAACTGAAAAAGAACTTCCGGCAGCTTTGAAATCGCTTGATAAAGTCGATTTAGTTGTGACGGATTCACAGGTGTTTAAATACGTAAACGAAGTTACGCCTGAGGGAATTCCAGTGACGAGCTTTTCGATGCTTTTAGCACATAATAAAGCTAATTTTAATGAGCTTTTAAACGGAGCGCGGGCGCTCGATGACTTGCCCGCTTCTGGGAAGATTTTGATGCTCGAGGGGTGCACGCACAACTCGACGCACGAGGATATCGGGCGGGTGAAAATCCCGAAATGGCTGAAAGAGAAAACGGGCGGCGACTACGAATTCGAGTTCCGCACTGGTTACGATTTCCCGGACGACCACGCAGAATATATCGCAGCGATTATGTGCGGCGGGTGCATGTTGAACCGAAGGGAATTGCTGAACCGCATCGCCGAACTCAAAACGAGCGGGGTGCCGGTGACGAACTACGGAATGTTTATCGCGTGGGCGACTGATACCTTAGAACGCACGGTGGAGATTTTCGATGAACGATAAGAGCTTTATGAGCGACAAAGAAATTTTGTGGCACATCCAAAATCACAGTGACGAGTTGCTTTTAGAGGCGCGGCGTTTAAAGGAACATTATTACGGCGATCGCGTGTTTATGCGCGGGTTGATCGAGTTTTCGAATATCTGCAAAAATGATTGCTTGTATTGCGGGATTCGCCGGTCGAATGCCGAGATTGCCCGGTATCGCTTGAGTGAAGAGGATATTTTGGCGAGTTGTCGTTTAGCGGACGAGTTGGGCTACAAAACGTTCGTGATGCAGTCGGGCGAAGATGCCTATTTTGATGACGAAAAAATGGTTTCGGTTGTCGAAAAAGTGCGAGCAGAATTTCCGGAGCACGCGATTACGTTGTCGCTAGGTGAGCGCTCGAAAGAAAGCTACAAGCGCTTGTTTGATGCTGGAGCAGATCGTTATTTGTTAAGGCACGAAACCGCGACAGATTCCCACTATGCAAAGCTTCATCCCAAAGAAATGTCGCTTGAAAATCGCAAAAAATGTTTATATGAGTTGAAAGAAATCGGCTACCAAGTCGGCGCAGGTCTAATGGTCGGCAGTCCGTTTCAGACTGACGAAGATTTAGTAAGAGATATTAGATTCTTAGAAGAGTTAGATCCGGCGATGGTCGGTATCGGCCCATTCATTTCACACAAGGATACGCCGTTCAAAGACTTCCCGAACGGAAGTGTCGATAAGACAATCCGGATGGTAGCGCTGACCAGGCTTGCCCTGCCGAAGGCACTGATTCCCGCGACGACGGCGGTTGCAACTCTGCACCCGCTGGGCCGGGAACGGGCTTTACTTGCCGGGGCTAATGTTTTGATGCCGAACGTTTCGCCGATGGATGTGCGCAAGAAATATATGCTGTACGACAATAAGATTTGCACGGATGACCGCGCGGACCAGTGTCGCAATTGCAGTGAGGGGCGCGTTGAGAGCCTCAAAATGCATATTGACCTCGGACGTGGCGACTACTGCGGCGGGCTTGGCGAAAAATAGCCCGAAACGACACGATTTTCAAAAAACACCCATATTTTGTCACGAAAGGGCTAGTATAGAATCTATATTAGCCCTTTTGTGACAAAAACACCCCTAAATTTCAAAAAGTTGTCGTTCAGGGGCCGCTTGCCCGATTCTTAGAACTTTTTTAATATAGATTTAGTAACTATCAACGCTATTTGTGGTATAATTGTTAGCATCAAAGCAATTAGGAGAGCAGAATGAAATTAAAAGATATAATTGAAACAGTCGTCTTTATGGTGGTCGTGGCGGCGATCTTCCTGGCCGTGAAAATGTGGGTGATGACGCCCGTGATGGTCAACGGTCACTCAATGGATTACACGCTGCAGGATCAGGAGCGGATTTTCTCGCTGTTAAACGTGAAAACGCACCGGTTCGACATCGTCGCGTTCAAAGCGCCGGACGATCCGACGAAAAACTACATCAAACGCGTTATCGGCCTGCCTGGTGACGAAGTGAAATACGTCGACGACCAACTTTACGTCAACGGCGAAAAATTGTCTGAGCCTTACCTCGATAAAATGAAAGAGGAAGTTAAGAAAATCACGGACGCTCCTTTGACACCTGATTTCGACCTGCACGAAGTGACGTATGATGACGTGCCTAACTCGGCGGATGCCCAAGCTAAAGGCGTTGTGCCTGAAGGCTACATCTTCGTGATGGGTGACAACCGCCAAAATTCTAAGGATTCTCGCTACTTCGGGTTCGTGCCCGAGAAGCACCTGATGAACTGTAAATGGGCATTCTGGCCGCTTGATAAATTCGGCTCTGTCGGTGGAGAAAAAATTAATCGCTAATGAAACTTGAATACATAAAAAAAGCTGGCATCGTCGTATTTGCCAGCCTTTGCATTACTATCGGGGTAAATTGGTTCCTAACTCCGTCGCACCTTGTGGCGACTGGCGTGACGGGCTTTGGGCAATTGTCGATCACGGTGATCCACAATCTGACCGGCGTCGAGTTGCCAATCGGGCTGTTCGTTTTCGTCTATAATTTACCCATTATTTATCTCGCCTGGAAAAAGCTGGGCAAGTCGCTCGTCCTTTGGACGATCGCAACCGTTCTGGCGCTAACCGTCTTCGGGATTTTCATCCCGGTGATGCAAGTCGTCCACGACGAAATGCTTAACGCCATTATCGGTGGTGTCTTGGTCGGCCTCGGCACGGCTTGCGCGCTCGCGTACGGCTTCACGTCTGGCGGGGTCGATGTCGTTTCGATGGTTGTGAGTCGCACGACCGGCAAATCGATCGGTAAGGCTGTAATGGCGCTGAACGCTATTTTGCTAGTCTTCACTTTCTTCGTCTATAACGTCGAAAGCGTGCTGTTAACTGTGTTCTCGCTATTTTGTATGTCGGTCTTCATCGACTATATGTATAAGAACGAGAAGAAGGTCACGATGTTTATCGTCAGTTCGAAGTCGGACGCAATCGTGGCGTATTTCCGCAAGAATCTGATTCGCGGAATGACGATTATTCCGGCGCAAGGTGGTTACACGCAGGAGAAGAAGGACTTGATTATGATCGTCCTTACTCGCGTCGAGCTGTTCTCGCTTGAGTCGCTCGTCTACGAGCTAGATCCCGACGCCTTCATTAACGTCGTTGCGACCCAAACGATTTTCGGTCGCTTCGCCAATGAACAAGAACAAAAATTAGGTTTACAAACTGGAGTTTTCCCAGAACTTGCAAGGAGAAAAATCGATGAATGAGTTTGTTACAGTTAGAGAATTAGTCACGGCCCTTAAACTTGAAGTGATTCAGGCAAGTGAAACCGGCCTCGACAAAAGAATCACATCTTCCGAAGTCAGTCGCCCCGGAATTGAGTTGACCGGCTATTTGGAATACTATCCAGAAGACCGGATTCAGTTGTTCGGCTTGAAAGAAAACACTTACGCTAAGGCTCAGACTCCACAAGAGTTTGCGAACATTATGAAACAACTAGCGCGTCCAAGCGTGCCTTGTTTCGTGTTGAGCCGCAATTTAGAACCGACTGAAAGTTTGCTTGAAGCAGCTAAGGCAGCGGATGTTCCGATTTTGCGCTCAGCCTTAATGACTGGTCGCATCATCAGTGCCATCACGACTTTCGTCGACAAAAAACTCGCTAAGCGCGATAGCGTCCACGGCGTATTCGTCGACGTCTACGGTTTAGGGGTTCTGATTCAAGGGGAAAGCGGCATCGGTAAATCCGAAATAGCGCTTGAACTTGTTAAAAACGGACACCGTCTAATCGCTGATGACCGCGTTGACGTTTATCAACAAGATGAAATCACTTTATACGGTGAAGCGCCGGAACTTTTGCAAAATATGCTTGAGCTTCGCGGGGTCGGGATTATCGACGTCCAAATGTTGTTCGGAGCGACAGCGATTAAGACTGAATCGAAAGTTCAGCTGATTATCAATCTACAAAAAATCGAAAGTGGTCAAACCTTTGATCGTCTCGGAAATGCCGAAGAGCACGTTGAGCTTGCTGGCGTTTTAATTCCCAAAATCAGCGTGCCGGTTTCGGTCGGTCGTAACGTTTCGACAATCATCGAGGCGGCCGCGGCCAACTACCGCTCGAAATTATTGGGTCGCGACTCGGCGAAAGAGTTTATCGCGCGCCTGAACCGCTTGATCAAAAACAACTCTGACGAGGATGGCAAGTAATGATTTTATTCGGTTTCATCCACGTCTACGCAATCTGTATTTTACTAGGTATTATCACGGGCGTCGCAAGCGCAATGATCTTAGCGCCGAAGTATGATATCTCGCGCGATGCGTTGACTGATTTAATCTTGATATTTATTCCGGCCGGAATCGTCGGAGCGCGGATTTATTATGTGATTTTTAATCTTGATTATTATTTGAATAATCCGAGCGAAATCATTATGATCAACAACGGCGGCTTAGCCTTTTATGGCGGCTTGATCGGCGTTGTCGCTGTCCTTGTAATCTACACAAGAATTAAAAAATTATCAATTATCAATTTTCTCGATATCTTCGCGCCGATGTGTCTGTTCGGTCAAGCAATCGGTCGCTGGGGCAATTTCTTCAACCAAGAAGCCCACGGCGGAGAAGTAACGCGCAAGTATCTCGAAGGTTGGCGTATCATTCCGAAATTTGTAATTGATGGAATGAATATCGACGGAACTTATTATTTGCCAACGTTTTATTTTGAATCGTTAGCGTGCTTAATTGGTGCAATAATAATATTTATTTTATTATATAAAAAAATAACAAAACCATTAGACGGTGCAGCTTTCTATCTGGTCTGGTACGGAATTTTCAGAACAGTCATCGAAAGCCAAAGGAGCGATAGTTTATATCTCGGGCCGATTAAGGTTTCGATGTTGCTTTCGGCACTATTAGTTCTAGCAGGTTTAATAATCTTCATTGTGAGAAGGAAAAAGAAATGAAAATAGCAGTTTTAGGTTCAGGCTCTTGGGGGCTAGGCCTTGCGCAAATTCTCGATGATAACGGCCACGAGGCAGTAATCTACGGGAATGACGAAGCGCAAATTAATGAAATTAATTACAAACACACTAATAAAAAATATCTTCCGGACGTGATTTTTAGTGAAAAAATCGTTGCGACAACTTCGATTGAAGAAGCCGTAACCGGTGCTGGAATGGTCGTTTTCGTCGTTCCAACGATGGCTATCAGAACGGTCGCAAAAGCGGCCGCGAGCTTCCTCGATGATGACGCAATAATCGTCCACGCCAGTAAAGGCCTTGAACAAGGCACGCACAAACGCATCTCGACTATTTTAGCTGAAGAACTTCCAAGTAAGTTCCACGAGCAAATCGTGGTGTTGAGTGGGCCTTCACACGCTGAAGAGGTGGCGATGCGTGACTTGACTTCGATCACATCAGCTAGCACAAACAATGATGCGGCTAAAACAGTTCAAGATATTTTCTCTAATAAATATTTCCGCGTCTACACTAACTCGGACATTATCGGAGTTGAAATCGGAGCGGCGGTTAAAAACGTAATCGCAGTCTGTGCTGGAGCAGCCTATGGTCTAGGTTTAGGCGACAACGCCAAAGCGGCTTTGATGACGCGGGGACTTGCCGAAATTTCAAGATTAGGAGTCGCTTTCGGGGCGAATCCGATGACGTTCTTAGGCCTGAGCGGGCTGGGTGACTTGATCGTGACGTGTACGAGCGTTCATTCAAGAAACTGGAAAGTCGGGAAATTGCTCGGCGAAGGGTTGACCTTAGACGAAGCGGTTGAGAAAACGCAAATGATCGCCGAAGGGGTCTATACGACGAAAGCCGCGAAGGAATTGTCGGAGAAGTTGCACGTCGATATGCCGATTACGCACGCGCTTTACGCGGTGCTGTATGAAGGGGCGCAGATCAAAGAGGTCGTGTCGGCCTTGATGAGCCGCGACTCGAAGCCAGAAAATGATTACGAACAGATGTAAAGGCATACATAGTAAACTTGTTAAAACGAAAAACTTGTGATAAAATATAAATACATACATAAAAAGAGGTTTTGAAAATGAAAGTAAGAAAAGCTATCATCCCAGCAGCAGGACTTGGAACACGCTTCCTGCCAGCTACGAAGGCAATTGCCAAAGAAATGTTACCGATCGTTGATAAACCAACGATTCAATTTATCGTTGAAGAAGCGCTGGCTAGTGGAATCGAAGAAATTCTGATCATCACGGGTAAAGCGAAACGTCCGATTGAGGATCATTTTGACTCAAACATTGAACTTGAGCAAAACTTGAAAGAAAAAGGGAAGGATGAGCTTCTGGAATTAGTTGAAGAAACGACTAATATTCGCTTGCACTTCATCCGCCAATCTCACCCTAAAGGCCTAGGTCACGCCGTTCTTCAAGCGGAAGCGTTCGTCGGTGACGAACCGTTTGTCGTAATGTTGGGCGACGATATTATGGAAGATAAAGTGCCGCTTACGAAACAATTAATCGACGACCACAACAAAACGAAGGCTTCAACGATTGCGGTTATGGAAGTTCCGGATGAAGATGTTTCGAAATTCGGGATTGTTGACGTGACAACTGAAGTTGAACCTGGTCTTTACGGCGTTAAAAAATTCGTCGAAAAACCAGCCTTAGCGGATGCTCCATCGAACTTAGCCATCATTGGGCGCTACCTATTAACGCCTGAAATTTTCGCCGTTTTACACGACCAAAAACCAGGTGTTGGGGGCGAAATCCAACTGACTGATGCCATCGATACTTTGAATAAGCACCAACGCGTATTTGCCCGCAACTTCAAGGGTCAACGCTATGACGTGGGTGATAAATTCGGCTATGTTCAAACGAACATTATTTACGGACTTCAACATCCGCAAATCAAAGATGATCTGCACGATTACATCATCAAATTAGGTAAAGAATTGGAAGCTCAAAAAGCGACTAAAAAATAAGAGGTAACTTGAATGGAAATTTTAAACTATGTCTTAGGTATCGCAGGCGTCCTTGTTTTAGTGGCGTTACTTGCGCTAATCATCTACGTGATTACCTTCGTAGGCAAGTTAAAAACAACAATCTCAGAGGCTAATCACACGATTAACGTTTTGACAAAAGACGTTGACGTTTTGGCTAACCAGGTTGATAAATTACTGTCGAAAACGAATGTTTTAGTCGATGACGTCAACAAAAAAGTGGCGACAATCGATCCGCTATTCGTGGCAGTGAAAGATCTGAGTGAGAGCGTTTCGAAAATTAACAAAACCGGAAACGACGTCGCTTACGGATTCAATAAAAAACGACGCGGCTTCTCGACGGCGGTTGGCAAGGTAGCTTCGACCGTTGTGAATGCGCGCAAGAAAAAACCAGGAGGTAATGAACTATGAGTAAAAAAGGTGGATTTTTAGCTGGAACTATCGTTGGTGGTTTGGTTGCTGGGGCTGCAGCGTTGTTATTCGCACCAAAAACTGGTGAAGAAACACGCAAAGAAGTTGCTGAAAAAGCAGGCGAACTTTACGAAAAAGGCGCTGCTGTTATCGAAGAAAAAACTGGCTACGACGTAAATGTTGCGGTTGATGGACTTAAAGAACAAGCTCAAGTAGCAAAAGAACAACTTGAACAAAAATTCGTTTTAGATCAAGACGAACAAATTGATCCTACTTTGTTCGGCTTGTCTGATGACGATTTAAAAGAAGGCTTGTCTGAACAAGATGCAGTCTAAGAATTTTACATATCCGATCGACGACGCTTGGTCGACCGCTGAAATAGTTGCGGTTGTCGATTTTCTAGGCATCATCGAGCAGGCGAACGAATCGCGCGTGGCGAAAGAATTAATCTTGAAAAAATATGCAGCTTTCAAGGCGGTTGTTCCATCAATTGCCGAAGAAAAACGCATCGACCGCGCCTTCGAACGCGAGAGCGGATATTCTATTTACAAAACGATAAAAGGGCTGAAATAGGCCCTTTTTAAGGAGATAAAAAGATGATTGAATTAGTGGAATCGTGGGCGCGGGAAGCCGGCGAAATAATCAAACAGCGAGCTAGCGAAGGCTTTGACGTTAGCGAAAAAACAGCGCGGGATGACTTAGTGACGAATGTTGATAAAGAAATCCAAGCCTTTTTGTTCGCTAAAATTAAGGAAACTTACCCCGATGATTCGATTATGGGCGAGGAAGCCGAAGAGGGCGAAAACGCAAAAATTGACATGAAAAAAGGTCGCGTTTGGGTGGTCGACCCAATCGATGGCACGATTAATTTTGTCTTGCAAAATCGCGACTACGCTGTGATGATTGCGACCTTGACTAACGGTGTTCCAACACTTGGTTTGGTTTATGATGTTGTCGAAAACGAACTGTTCAGCGGCGGGCCGGGGTACGGCGTGCGCTTAAACGGCGAACAGTATGAACCGACGAAAAAATTACCACTAAATATCGAAGATGGCTTAGTCGGACACCACGCCTATATGTTCTCGCGTGATATCGATCAAGTTATGACAAAGACTAAACACAGCCTAGGCACGCGGATTATCGGTTCGGCCGGAATCGTGTTGAACAAAATGATCAAAGGGGAGCTGGCAGCTTACATCTCGAATTTGAGTCCGTGGGATTACTTGCCCGGGTCAACGATTTTACACGAATTAGGCTACGATTTCGCAAAAATTGACGGCGGCGAACTCGACTTCCACGAACGCGCGAAAGTCATCATCGCAAGCCCGAAATCAATCGAGGAGTTCATAAATGGTTAAAGAATTTGGCGAAAAGGTCGAAGGAGTCGACTATCAGCTGCGTAACGGGGTATATGCCATCGTTACCGAAAATGATTTGTTAGCGCTTGTTCAGACGCCGAATCACGATTTTTACTTGCCCGGAGGAGAGATCGAGGCGGGAGAAAATGAAGAAGAAGCGTTAAAACGTGAATTAATTGAAGAATTGGGTTATACTATTAATATAGGTGCGTTTTTAGGGCGCGCCGATGAGTATTTCTATTCGAGCTTTCGCGATAAATACTTCCACAATCCAGGCTTTTTCTACGCGTCGAAGGACGCCGTGAAGGTCGCTGAACCGCTGGAAGATCAAAACGTAATCCACTGGGTTACAGCAGCGGAAGCCAAGGAAAAATTAAAACGCGAAAGTCACATTTACGCAGTCGAACAATGGGAGGCGACCCTATGAATAAACCGATAATCGGAATTGCTGCCACGCAGCTAGACGAGTACGTCGAAGAACTTTATAATTCGCAAGTCCACTACGCTCAGGGCGAGCTGGTCGAGGCAATTCGCGCCGCTGGCGGGATTCCTTTGATTTTACCAATCGGGATTCCGATTGAGGCGGTCGAATACGTTTCGCACATCGATAAATTAATTTTAGCGGGCGGTCACGACGTCGATCCGATGACGTATGACGAGGAGCCGCACCCACTTGCCGGAAGTTTGGTTCCCAAGCGCGATTTCTTTGAAATCGAGCTGGTGCACGAGATGCGCAGGCAGAAGAAGCCGATTATGAGTATTTGTCGGGGGACGCAGCTGCTGAATATCGCGCTCGGCGGGACGGTTTGGCAGGATTTGAGTCTGCGGCCGGAGGAAACGACAGTCAAGCACAATCAGGCGCCGACGCGCTCGGATGTTGTGACGCACAGCGTTTTTGTCGAAGAGGACAGCGAACTTGCCAAGATCATTGGTGAAAATATTCTGGTCAATTCGTTCCATCATCAAGCGATTCACAAGGTGGGGCACGGGTTGCGCGCGGTCGCGTGGAGTCACGACGAAGTGATTGAGGCGCTCGAGGGCGAGAATATACTTGCCGTGCAGTGGCATCCGGAGCTGGCTTTTAAGACGAATGAAAACGACTTTGAAATTTTCAAGCATTTTATTAAAGATATGTAAGAAATATAGCGCCTGGGTTTGATAGAACCGGCGCTTTTTTGGTATAATTAGAAGGCTAAAAAGGCAAATTAGAGAGGGTTATCAAAATGACTAAATTTTACATCAACGAAGTGGAATATACAACCAACGAGGACATTTCTATCTTAGAATTCGCCCACAAAAACGGTATCGAAATTCCATCTCTTTGCTTCATGAAAGATTGCGGAAACACGTCGAAATGTGGAGTCTGCTCGGTGCAAATTCTGAAGGACGGTAAAGCGATGAAACGCCTAGCCTGCGGGACTAAAATCGAAGAAGGCATGAGCATCATCACTGACAGTGAAGAGGTCAAAGAAGCTCAAAAAGCTCGCGTTGTGGCGTTGTTGAACAAACACGAATTCAAATGTGGAACTTGCGTGCGTAAAACGACCTGCGAATTCTTGAAATTAGTCATCAAAACCAAGGCTAAAGCGGATGCGCCGTTCGTGCCTGAGGACCCTCAAGCAAATATCGACGATCGCAGTGAATCTATCACAATCGATCGCAACAAATGTCTTCTATGCGGACGCTGCGAAGCGACTTGTAAAGTCCGCACAACGACTGGCTCGATCGCCATTCAAAAAGGAGAAAACGGCCGGCAAGTCGGTCCAACCGGAGAAGGTTGTTTCGACGACACAAACTGTATTTTATGTGGCCAATGTGTGGCTGCGTGTCCAGTGGCTGCTTTGAAAGAAACTAATCATATCGACCGCGTTAAAGCTGCTCTTGCTGACGAATCGAAACACGTAATCATCGCGATGGCTCCAGCTGTCCGCACTTCGCTTGGGGAGCTGTTTAACTTGCCAATCGGAACTGACGTCACTGGAAAAGCCTACACAGCAATGCGCGAACTTGGCTTCGACAAAGTATTCGACATCGACTTCGCGGCCGACGTTACGATCATGGAAGAAGGAACGGAATTGTTGACCCGCGTTAAAGAAGGCGGAAAATTCCCGATGTTCACATCATGTTGCCCAGGTTGGGTGCGCTTGGTCGAAAACTACTTCCCACAATACTTAGACCACTTATCGACTGCAAAATCTCCACAACAAATGTTCGGGGCTACTGCTAAATCATACTACGCAGACTTGACGGATATCGATCCTAAGGATATCTACGTTGTAACGGTTATGCCGTGTATCGCGAAGAAACACGAAGCTGCCCGTCCAGGTATGGAAAACGACGGCTTGCGCAACGTCGACGCGGTTATCACGACGCGCGAATTTGCCCGCATGGTTCAAGAAGCTAAGATTCCATTTGCGAAATTGGACGAAGGCGTGACTGATCCAGCGATGGGTGAATATACTGGGGCTGGCGCTTTGTTCGGAACAACTGGTGGAGTTATGGAAGCGGCGTTACGAACGGCGAAAGACGTAGCTGACGGCGTTGACTTGCAAGATGTTGATTATCAAGCGGTTCGCGGCTTGCAAGGAATCAAAGAAGCGACAATCACGCTTGGCGGCGCACCGGTTAAGGTTGCGGTTGTCAACGGAACTAAATATGCGTTTGAATTGTTCGAAAGCGGTAAGTTGGATGAATACCAATTCGTTGAGGTTATGGCCTGCACGGGCGGTTGTGTCAACGGTGGTGGACAAGCTCACGTTAGCGCGACAACTCGCATGGACATCGACATCCGTACAGAACGCGCGAAAGTTTTATACAACGAAGACGCGGTAGTTCTACCTAAACGTAAATCACACGAAAACGAATCAGTTAAGAAAATGTACGAGAAATTTATGGGCGAACCTAACCACGGTAACGCACACAAATACCTTCACTACGTTTACACTAAAAAATAATTTTTATTGATGGAAAGTCGCTCGCGGGCGGCTTTTTCTTGTGAGTAAAAAATAAGTTTGCGGACTTTTGGCGTTTTGTG
>JAISJW010000029.1 GCA_031261175.1 Lactobacillales bacterium | reverse complement strand
AACGTAGAAGTGATCACAATACAAAAACTCAAATCCGTCGATGTCTCAACGAATTTGAGTTCTGCTGCTTAACTCTATTTATCAAAAATTGGAAAACCCCATCAGTTGACAAAGAGCCTGGATTTTATAGACCTACGCGGGCGAAGATTTCGTCAACGCGTTTTAGGTGATAGTTGTAATCGAAAGCATCGTCGATATCTTCTTTCGAAAGCAACTCTTGAACTCGTGGGTCAGCTTCGATTAGCGGACGGAATTCAATTTGGTTGTCCCAAGATTGAGCTGTGTATGGTTGAACCAAATCGTAAGCTTCTTCACGAGGAAGACCAGCTTCAACTAGTTTCAATAGGAAACGTTGCGAGTAGATAAGACCGAACGTGCGATCCATATTGCGAAGCATATTTTCCGGGAAGACCGTCAAGTTTTCAACGATTCCACCGAAACGATTTAGCATGTAATCAATCAGAATTGTTGTATCAGGCGTGATGATACGTTCAGCAGACGAGTGCGAAATGTCGCGTTCGTGCCAAAGCGGAACATCTTCGTAAGCTGTCAACATATGACCGCGAACTACACGCGCCAAGCCGCACATATTTTCCGAACCGATTGGGTTGCGTTTGTGAGGCATCGCTGACGAGCCTTTTTGACCTTTGGCAAATCCTTCTTCGACTTCGCGTGTTTCCGATTTTTGCAGCCCACGAATTTCAGTTGCGAAACGTTCGATTGAAGTTGCGATAAGTCCAAGAACAGCGAAGTATTCAGCGTGCAAATCACGCGGTAAAACTTGTGTCGAAATTTCTTGCGGGCGAATTCCTAGATTTTTACAAACAAATTCTTCGACAAATGGCGGCGTGTTCGCAAACGTTCCAACCGCTCCCGAAATTTTACCAGCTTCAACTTGTTTAGCTGCAACTTCGAAGCGTTCGATGTTGCGTTTCATTTCTGAATACCAAGTGGCAAGTTTCAAGCCGAAAGTTGTCGGCTCTGCGTGGACACCGTGTGTGCGTCCCATGCAGACCGTGTGTTTGTATTCAATTGCCTTGTTTTTGATGATTTCAAGGAATTTGTTCAAATCGTCGCGCAGGATGTCGTTGGCTTGTTTGTAAAGGTAGCCGTAGGCGGTGTCGACTACGTCAGTCGATGTCAGGCCGAAGTGGATCCATTTGCGCTCGTCGCCAAGGTATTCAGAAACCGTGCGGGTGAATGCCACCACATCGTGTTTCGTTTCTTTTTCGATATCAAGCATGCGGTTGATGAATTTGTCGTCAATTTCGAAGACGGCGTTTTCGCGAATCGCTACCGCATCTTCTTTCGGGATGTGACCTAATTCAGCCCACGCTTCGTCGGTTAGGATTTCGACTTCGAGCCATGCTTTCAGGCGGTTTTCGTCCGACCAGATGTCCTGCATTACTTTTCTTGAATAACGTTCGATCATTTTAAAATTCTCCTAATTTCTCTAAAGTTTTTTCAACGTCGTTTGTCACAATCGTCAGGTGTCCCATTTTGCGGCCCGGCTTCGCCTCAGCTTTACCGTAATCGTGGACGTGCCAAGTCGGCTCGTCTATCGAGCGCACTTGCGCTTGGGCAAGTTCGTCGCCTAAAAGGTTAAGCATAACGCTTTGTCCGTTCGCGACAACTTCTGGCATCGCAAGGTTCATAATCCCGCGGACATGCGTATCGAACTGCGAGTTTTGCGTCCCCTCGATGCTGAAATGCCCCGAGTTGTGCGGGCGCGGCGCCATCTCGTTAATCACGAGCGAGCCGTCCTCTTTTAAAAACATTTCGATGGCAAGTGTCCCGGCATAGTCTAAACCTTCGACGATTTGCGTCGCTAGTTTCTTTGCTTCGTCTTGGACGTTTTGCGCAACGCGCGCAGGTGCGATTGTTAGATGTAAAATATTATTTTTATGAATATTTTCTGCTACTGGTTGGATGCTACAAGCCCCGCGCTTATTGCGGGAAATCACGACCGAAATTTCTTTGACGAACGGAACCCAGCCTTCTAGAACTAACGTTCCGTCGTAGTCGTTGATCAATTCTAAAGCTGCCGCTTTATCTTCGTCAGATTTTAGCACGACCTGCCCTTTTCCGTCGTAGCCGCCGCGCGCCGTTTTTAAAACGCACGGATAGCCGATTTCAGTAAGGTTCGCATTCAAGCAACCGCCGCAGTGGATTTCAGCCCACGGCGCGATCGGAATGTTCAAATCTTCGAAAAAGTTTTTTTCGTTGATGCGGTCTTGCGCGACGATTAAAGCCTTCGTTCCTTGCGGAAGTCGGTCTTCATAAGGCGCTAGAACTGCTGCGTCAACGTTCTCGAATTCATAAGTTAAGACGTCGCTACATTCAGTTAAATGTTTAATCGCTTTCGGATCGTCGTAGTCGCCAACGATGTGTTCGTCCGCAACTTGCACCGCCGGACAATCCAAAGTTGGGTCGAGAATCGTCGCCCGATACCCCATATATTTCGCAGCCAGAACCATCATGCGACCTAATTGCCCGCCCCCGATGATTCCGATGCGATATTGATTGAAAAGTTCAGCCATTATTTCAGCGCCTCGTTTCCTTTTTTCGCAAATGTGTGAAGCTCACCTTCGTAAGCTTTCAGTTTTTCAGCGATGAACGCGTCGTGCGTCGCTAAGATGCGAGCCGCTAGGATTCCAGCGTTTGTCGCTCCGGCATTGCCAATCGCCGTCGTCGCAACCGGAATTCCGCCCGGCATTTGCACGATCGAAAGCAGCGAGTCCAGACCGTTAAGAGCTCGGCTTTGAACCGGCACGCCGATGACTGGCAGAATGGTTTGACTTGCCACCATTCCCGGCAAGTGAGCCGCCCCACCCGCTCCGGCGATGATGACTTTCAGGCCGCGTTCGTAGGCCGACGCCGCGTATTCGTTCATTTCGCGCGGCATGCGATGCGCCGAGATGACCGCTTTTTCGTAAGATACGCCGAATTTTTCAAGCATTTCGCAGGCAAGTTTCATCGTGTCCCAGTCGCTTGCGCTACCCATGATGACTCCAACTTTGATTCCCGTCATTATTGTAATACCTCCGCAACAGAGCGTTTGCCGGCAGTTCCGGCGAACATAGCAGTTTTATTGTTGACGATGAAGAGGAAGTGTCCGCTCTTATCGTAGTAGTTGTAGATTCCGGCACCTTTGTCCGAGATCATAGCTGGTGAGAACGTTCCGCCGCCGTAACCGCGATCCTTCAAGATGTTGACAACCAATTCTTTGATTCCTGGAGCCCACGTCCACGCTGGGTTGCTTGTATCAGCAACTTGAGCTGGGTTGATTGGCACTAGCGGAGATTTAGCAGATGTTGTCGGTGCGGCAGGTTTTGCCGGAGCTGGCGCCGGTGCTGGTGTCGGCGTTGTGTCAACTGCCGGTGTAGTTGTATCACCAGCTGGCGTTGTATCAGCAGCCGATGAGCTTGATACCGAGCTACTAGATGTAGTTGTTTCGGCAGAATCCGCTTTTGTCGAAGACTCTTTTTCGCTGTCCTTCTTCGAATCAGACGAAGTCGAATCAGCTTTTTTCGATGTTGAGTCAGCTTTTTTAGCTGTTGAATCCTTGCTGTCAGCTGACTTCGTTGACTTGCCACCGCTGTTTAGCGCGATTGACGAAATCGCGATGATCAGGACGATCACAATGATGACGCCCGCAACGACCGTTTTGCCAAGGTTCGACAACTTGCGGCGCGGCGCGCTTTCTTCGGTTTCAGCAGGCGTTTCGACCGGAGCCGCAGGTACTGCTTCCTTCGGCGCTTCTGCGACCGGGATAATCACTGTCGGAGCATCCTCTTCCACCTCGGGATCGATAACCGGAACCGTGTCAAGCGTTACAGTGTCGCCGTCGACAGACGATGTCGTCACTTTTTTCTCGACTTTTTCCGAAGTTTTCTTCGCGACTTCCGCAACTTCCTCTGGCGTCAAATCATTTATTACTTCAGTATTTTCGCTGACGATTTGGTTTACAATCTCGTCGAAGCGACCTTTAATTTTATCTTTTTTATCTTCAGACATTTTTTTCTCCTCGAAAAATTTTCATATGCCTCTAATTATACCAAAAAAAGGCGCAAAAAACGCCTTTTCCCTTAATATTTCTCCAGTCTTAATCACATATTTCGCATCGTTATGTAACTTAGGTACCTAACTTACATAACGCCATCATAAAAAACACCTTTTTTGCAAGTAATTATGTAACTTAACGCGCTAACTTACATAACGACGGTTAAATTAATCGATAATCGGGTAAGCGACTGCGTATTCGGCAGCTTGGGCAAAAGTGATGTTTTCGAGACGTTTCAACGCGTGATTTTCCACGACGTAGAAATCGCTCTTAACGTCGCCTTTACTTGCCACCCCGCCCGCTTTTTGATAGCGGTTGAACGGTGCAGCTGGTACCCCGTTTTCGATATTTTGGGCAATTTTTACGATATCTGCAACGACACTATTCGCCGTCGGCAAACTACCGGCGCCCGGGCCGTAATACATCGACATTCCGACGTTTTCGCTATAGACGAAGACGGCGTTCATCGCGTTCGAGACGCTCGATAAAACGTGACGCTTCGAAACGAACGCTGGGCGAACCGTTCCAAAAACATTTCCACCAACTTTTTTCGCGCGACCGACAAGTTTAATTTCGTAGCCGAATTCATCAGCGAGCAAAACGTGCCCCGCCGTAACGTTCGCAATCCCGTGGCAGTCGATATCGTCAATCGTCAGCGGCACACCAAACGCAAAGTCAGATAAAATCGCAACTTTGTAGCCGGCATCAATCCCCTCAACGTCGTTGCGAGGATCGCTTTCGGCATATCCCAAATCCTGCGCTTCCTTCAAAGCTTCGGCGTAACTCACACCGTTCGCCTTCATTTGCGTCAACATATAATTCGTCGTGCCGTTCAAAATCCCCAGCACTTCCGTCACGCAATCGACATCCAAAGAGTTGGCAAGTGTCCGCAAAATCGGGATTCCGCCCGCGACAGCTGCCTCGTAATATAAATTAACGCCATTTTTTTGCGCGATTTCTTTAAGTTCCGAACCGTAAGTTGCAAGCAAATCTTTGTTCGCCGTAACCACGTGTTTCCCAGCGTTCAGGGCCTGCGTGATAAAGTCGCGAGCTGTGTCGATGCGTCCGATCAACTCGACCACGATGTCAATTTCAGCGTCGCCCGTAACTTCAGCGATATCTAAAACTAAATCAATTCCGTATTTTTCCGCCACATCAGCTTTCGCCGCAGCTTCTGCTTCGTTATAGACCAAAGCCTTCGATATTGTCGGCACGTTGCCGGTTAATTGCTTGATTTTTCCTGATTGGTGAGCTAAGATTTCAGGCACCCCACTTGCCACCACGCCTAGTCCTAATAATGCGATTTTCGCCATGAGTTTACTCCTCGATAATTTTTTGTTGGAACTTGCGACTCGTCGACAGAATCACATCGTAAATTTCCTTGATAAACTTTTCGTGCTCCTCGTTCACCCCCGCGAGCACGTTGTCGTAAACCTTCTCCTCGCGCGAGCCGTCAAGCACCTCGAAATCATTTTGTTTTTTGACAATCCCAACCTGCGCGACCGTATCCAGTCGCTCGACCAAAGCGCGGGCAAGTAGCGTGTCGATTTCGTCAATTTTTTGTCTTAATTCTGCTAATTTTTCATCCATAATAACACCTATTTTACACGTTTTTCGTTAATAAATCAAACTTGTCGCCGCAATATATCCAGAAATCATCGCAATCGCGATATTGTAGCCACCAGTAAACCCGCTCAAATCAAGCGTTTCACCCAGAATGTGGAGATTTTTGACCTTCTTGCTCTCGAAACTTTTCGGTTTGATTTCATCAAGGGCAATTCCCCCGCCGATTACAAACGACTTATCAATCGAAAAAGTCCCGCCAATCGGAATTTCAAATCCGTGCATCACTCGTTCGATCGCTTCGAAATCTTCTTTATACATATCGGCAATTTTCAGCGACTCATCGACGTTCGCTAAATTTAGGACCGCCCAAGCCATTCGTTGCGGCATAACCGCAGTCAAGACTTTATTGATTTTTATTCGGCCTGCAACGACAAAATCTAGTGGATAAATCTCACTTAAATCAAGCCTTATCCGTGCGTGTTCGTGTTCGTTAATTGCCAGTGCACAAGCCATCGGACCCGGCCCTGATAGGCCAAAATGCGTAAATAGTAAATCATGTTTTATTTCAAAAACCGTTTTATTTTCCGAAATCACTTTGATTGGAACGTCATTTAAATCAAGCCCCTTTAACAGGTCAACCGGTCGGAATTTTTTCGCATAATAAAGAGGTGCGACAGCGCTCATTAAATCAGTCGTTTTGTGCCCCAACGGTTTAACTAAACGATATCCACTTCCGTTCGAACCCGTCTGCGGATAGGCGTTCGAGCCGCAAGCTAAAAATACTTTTTTCGCGTAAATTTCTTCACCATTTACGCTGACACCTTTAACATCGGCGCCATCAACTAATAATTTTTCGACGTCGCTGTTCGTGCGGATTTCAACATCATTCCCGGCCAATTGATTTTCAAACCAACTCACCACTTCGTTGGCATTTTCGCCAACCGGAAACAAACGATTATGATCTTCGGCTTTCAACGATAAGCCGTGTTGTTCTAAATAATCATTTAAAGTTAAATTATCGAAAGTCGAAAAAGCGCTAAGCAGAAATTTCGACCCGCGCGTTAGATTTTTCAAAAACGCTTCAGGTTCAAGGTCATTTGAAATATTACAACGTCCGCCGCCGCTCAGGCGCATTTTTTCTCCAAGTCGTTCGTTTTTCTCCAAAACGAGCACTTTAAAGCCGTATTCACTTGCCACCAGGGCACTCATTAGGCCGGCAGGGCCGGCTCCCACTACAATTAAATCATACATAGGAATATTATAACACATTAAGCGCGGAGTTGCTCTGTAAACTTTTCGTGTGTATAATTGACAATATGAAAAATAAAACTACATACAACCTAACCAAATCAGCAGTAATCCTCGCAATCATCATCGCGCTCGCCTTCGTACCAGGAATCCCAATCGGACCAGTGCCGATCACTATTCAAAACGCCGGAATCATCTTAGCAATTCTGTTGCTCGACTTAGAATGGCTCGTCGGCGTCTTGTTCACTTGGCTCTTATTAATCGCACTAGGCCTACCCTTTGCAACTGGCGGAACCGGCGGATTCGGACTATTCACGACACCTCGGGGTGGCTACCTAATCGGCTATTTCCTCGCAGCAGTCATCGTCGGATTAATTAAAATCCCAATCGCGCACCACATCAAAAAACACGAAAACAAATACGTTTACGCGTTCGGAATCTTTTTAGGACTAGCCGTTATCAGCGCCATCTTGGTCGATTTCTTCGGCGGAGTCGGAATGATGTTCTATCTTGGAATGAGTTTCAAAGCCTCGATGATCGCAACAAGTGCGTTCGTGCCACTAGACCTCGTGAAATGTTTCGTCGTTTCCTTAATCGCTCCATCAATTTACTACAATACGAGAAAATAACAAAAGGTCAGCCACGTCGGCTGGCCTTTTATGCACCGTAAAAGCGTAAAAAAGAAAGTTTTCGACGCTTTTTGTTAGGTATCGGTGCATGTAAATTTTACACGCACCGTTACCTCACAAAACAAGGCAAAAACTTTGAAAATCTCATAAAAACGGTGCATTTTACTTTACGCTCGAACGCGCTCTGGAATGAAGCCTTGACGTTCAAGGAAGCGAACGATGCCGTCCTCTTCGTTGGTTTCGGTTACGTGAGTCGCAACTTCTTTCAGATCACCTTCGGCGTTCCCCATCGCGACTGAATTGTGAACTAGCGACAACATTTCGCGGTCGTTTTCCCCGTCGCCGAACGCGTAGATGTTGTGGCGTTCGATGCCCATTTCGTCCGCCATCATAAAGATCGCCGAAGCCTTCGAAACATCGGCTGGAATCACATCGACTCCCATATCAAAGAAGCGCGCGAAACGGATTTTTTTAAATAGATTTCCTTCCCCGAAGAAACGGAAAATACTTTCCGGCGCAAAAAGCAACGCTTGATAAATATCGTTTTCTTCCTTGAAGCGCTCGTCCAACATGAACCCTTTAGACCCCAAATGTTTCATAAACGCATCGACTGATGGAATCGAGAAATCTTCAATAATCCCGACGTCATCCAATGACTGCAAAGCAAATTTCACATCTAATAGTTGGCACAACCCCATAAAACGACGCAGTTCAACTTCGTCGATCAGCTCCTTATGGAACTGTTCGTGATTGATAAAGCCGGCCGATCCGTTACATAAAATATAATTATTGAAATCCAGACCTTCAATCACGTGTTGCGCCAAAAGATATGACCGCCCACTTGCGATTGTCACTTCGTGCCCCGCCTCTTTCAACTCCTGCAACGCGTCATACGTGTCCTGGCTGAACGATTTGTCGTCGCGCAGCAGCGTCCCATCTATGTCAAACACAAATAATTTCTTTTCCATCGAACTACCTCTTCAAATTGATAAAATTATTATAACATATAAAAAATTTTCGGCAAGTTTTTCGCACTAAAAAACCCCGAGCAAGCCGGCGGCTTGCTTAACCCTTTAAGGTAAAAGAGCTAAATCAATGCAAAGTAGTATAATTAAAGTAACAACTACTTTCATTGGAGCCGCGCAAGTTCCTA
>JAISJW010000004.1 GCA_031261175.1 Lactobacillales bacterium | reverse complement strand
TTTTATATACGTGCTCAAAGCACAGGGGGTTTGTCACAAGTATAAATCGTTCAGTTTTTTAGACGGGATTAAATCACCATAAAGGACTAGGAACTTGCGCGGCTCCAATGAAAGTAGTTGATACTTTAATTATACTACTTTGCATTGATTTAGCTCTTTTACCTTAAAGGGTTAAGCAAGCCACCGGCTTGCTCGGGGTTTTTTAGTGGTTTCGAGGCTCGAAAGTCCTAAAAAAGGCGTTAAAAAACAGTATTTATTTTTTGTAGCAAAAAAGCAAGCCACCGCGAGGGTGACTTGCCTGTATTTGGGTTGTGAATTCGCTATTGCGGACCTTAGCCTTCTTCCCCATTAAGGAATTGAGAAAGGTAAAGGTCGGAGTAGACGCCGCCTTTGCGCATCAACTCGTCGTGGTTACCAGTTTCGACGATGTCACCCTGGTTCATAACGATGATGTTGTCGGCATCGGTGATCGTCGACAAGCGGTGAGCGACAACGAACGACGTGCGCCCGTCCATCAGGTTATCCATCGCTTTTTGGATCAGTTTTTCCGTTCTCGTGTCGACCGAAGAAGTCGCTTCATCGAGAATCAAGACGTCCGGATCGGCTAAGAAAGCGCGGGCAATTGTCACCAGCTGGCGCTGGCCGACCGAGATGTTCGAAGCTTCTTCGTTTAATAACGTGTTATAGCCGTCAGGAAGGCGGCGAACGAACTCGTCAACGTGGGCAGCTTCAGCAGCAGCGTAAATTTCTTCATCAGTTGCATCAGCTCGACCGTATTTAATGTTGTCGAAAATTGTTCCGGTGAACAGCCAAGTTTCTTGGAGCACCATACTCATGTTCGAACGTAAATCGTCACGATCGTAGTCGCGGATATCGCGGCCTTTGTAAAGAATCGAGCCGCCGCTGATGTCGTAGAAACGTTCAAGCAGATTGATGAGCGTTGTCTTACCAGCACCAGTCGGTCCAACGATTGCGACCATATGGCCCGGCTCAACATCGAGGTTGAAGTCGTGCATCAAAATCTTATCTTCCGAATAACCGAATTGAACGTGGTCGAACTTGACGCTGTAAGGCGTGTCGATCACTTCGCGGTTTTCGTTCAAGTCTTCCATCTCGTCTTCGTCAAGAATTTCAAAGACGCGTTCGGCACTTGCCACGGTTGATTGAAGAGTATTCAACAACTGCGACATTTGCGTCAATGGTTGCGAGAATTGGTTCGAATATTGCATGAACGCTTGCACGTTACCGATGGTGATTGTGCCGTTGGCGACTTTCAGCGTTCCGATAACTGCAACGAAAATGTAGCCGAGGTTGTTTATTAGCTGCATCAAAGGCATCATCAAAATCGATAGGAATTGAGCTTTCCACGCAACTTTATACAATTCTTTGTTGTCTTTTTCGAATTTTTCTTGGTCGACGCGTTCGTGGTTAAAGGCTTTAACGACAACGTGCGCCCCGAAGTTTTCTTCGACTTGGTCGTTCAAGACACCCAAAGTCTTTTGTTGAGCGGCAAATAATTTTTGCGAGCGCGGCAGAATAACTGCAACGATAAGTAGGCTCAAAGGAATAACAATCAAGGTCACACCCGTCAAGGTCCAACTGATGGTTGTCATCATATAAAGCACGCCGATAATCGTCAAGACACTTGTCACTAGTTGAGTCAAACTTTGTTGCAAGGTTGTCGCGATATTGTCGACGTCATTCATCGCGCGCGACATAATGTCACCGTTTGAATGTGAGTCGTAATATTTAATCGGCACCCGCCCCATCTTGTCTTGCAACGCGTAGCGCAAATCGTAAACCGTTTTTTGCGAAACGTACGTCATGATAATCCCTTGAAGGAATAGCAGGAACGCAACGATCAAATACATACTGATCGCCGTAAACATAATGTGGGCAATTTTATCGAAATTAATTCCCAAATCCGGGAAATTTTTCGGCAAGTTTTTAAGCGAGAAATCCGCCGAATCTTGGAATTGTTTTCCGACCTTTGCAGCTTTCGCCGGGTCGGTTTGGGCTAACTTGCCCAGGTATTCAGGCGCTTTTTCTTTCAGACCTTTGATCATCCCGTTCACGACTTCGGTGGTCGCTTTTCCGAGAATCTTCGGAACGTGGATCTGCAGAATCACAGAACCCGCGGCAAGTAAAAGCGTCAAAATCACAGCGACAAGCCGTTTTTTCATGAAGAGGCAAAGGCGCCAAACGGTTTTAACAAAGCTCTTAGGTTTCTCAGGAGGCCCACCTTGTGGACGTCCTCCGCCCATTCCAGCAGGTCTAGGAGCAGCTTTTTTAGGAGTATTATTAGACATTTGACAAGTCCTCCTCTCTTAATTGGCTGTTGACAATTTCTTGGTAGACCTCGCAATTTTTGTAAAGGTCGTCGTGTTTACCTTGGGCAACTAAGACCCCGTCGTCAAGGACTAAGATGTTGTCGGCGTCCATAACGGTCGAAACCCGTTGCGCGACGATGATGTTGACCCCACGCGTCATTTCGCGTTTTAGAGCAGCGCGAAGTTTGCTGTCCGTGCGGAAATCGAGCGCTGAGAAGCTGTCATCGTAGATATAGAAATCAGCATCGCGCAGGATCGCGCGAGCGATGGCAAGTCGTTGACGTTGACCGCCGGAGAAGTTCCCGCCGCCCTGTTCAACTTGATGGTCTAAACCGTCTTCTAGGCCTTCGACGAAATCTTTGGCTTGGGCAATTTCAAGTGCCTTCCAGATTTGTTCGTCTGTCGCGTCAGCTTTAGCATATAATAAGTTTTCGCGAATTGTTCCGATGAACAGAACTGCTTTTTGCGGAACGAGGCTCAAGATGTCGCGAAGCGAGCGTTGGTAGCCCTCTTTGACTTCGACACCATTGACGACGATTTGCCCTTCGGTTACATCATAGAAACGCGGAATCAGGTTAACGAGGGTCGTTTTACCTGAGCCGGTACCGCCGATAATTGCCACAGTTTCGCCTGCTTTTGCGCTGAACGAAATGTCGCAAATTGCGTCTTTTTCAGCTCCTTTGTAGGCGTAGCCGACGTTTTTGAATTCGATCGTAGCATCCGTGCCAAGACGTTCAAAGTGAACGGCCGACGGATCGTCTTTGATGACGTGGTCAACCGCTAGGACTTCGTTGATCCGTTTAGCCGAAGCTTCCGCACGCGGGAACATCGCTAGGATCATGGTAACGAAGATGAAGCTCATCAAGATTTGCATCGCATACGTCATGAATGCGATCATGTTCCCGATGTCCATCGAGTGCGTATTGACTAGATGTCCACCGAACCAGACGATGGCGATGCTTGTACCGCTAAACGCCAAAGTTACGATTGGCATCATCACGGCAAAAATCATCTGAACGCGCATCGCAACGCCCGTATATTCTTGATTGGCGTCGTCATAGCGTTCTTTTTCCGTGCCGACTTTACCGAACGCGCGGATTACCCGAACACCGGTCAAACCTTCGCGGAAAACGAGATTTAATTTATCGATTTTTTCTTGTTGAACTTTAAATAATGGCATCGCAAGTTTCATCACGATTCCTGTCACGACGGCTAACAATGGCAGCACTACCACGAAAACAACCGACAATTCTGGGCTCTTAGAAAAGGCCAAAATAAAGGCGATAATTAAGGTGATTGGTGATCTCAACACCATTCTTAAAGTCATCATAAGCATCTGCACGACTTGGTTGACGTCGTTAGTTGCCCGGGTTATAAGGGTTGCTGTTCCGAATTGGTCGAACTCGTCAAGGCTCATGTGTTCGACTTTGTGGAATAACTTGCCCCGCAGAACTTCCCCGACGCGTTGCGATTCACGCGAGCCGACGAAGATGTTAATTGCCCCGAAGCACAGGCCGACGATCGACACGCCGACCATCAGAATGCCGGTGCGGATGACGAAGTCCGTGTCTTGGGCGATGACCCCTTTGTCGATGATTTCGCTGGTCAGCGTCGGCAAATACAGATCGCAGCCGACGGCCGCTGAGATGGTGATTAAGGCGATTATAAACTGGAGTGGTTTAATCGATTTGAATATCTTAATCATTATTTTTCCTCCTTGTTTCTTGCGCCATTTTCGATAATGGCTATTTTTGTATCAAATTCGTGCAAAATTTTATCCAGAACCCACTTTTCGTCGGTCTGGTACGTCATGAACAGGTGCCTGATGATCGACATAAACACGCCGAACAAAAGGTCGCCGAGATACCCGATATCCTCAGGTGGCAAGTCATAGAGCGTCATGTCCGTCTTCGCGGAGACGGTATCAAACTGATTTCGCGGCTTTTCGTGCGGCTTTTCGTGCGTATGGCACTTGATCGAATGAAGCTCGATGAACACGTTGCGATAGAAAACGATGTCGCCGCTTTCGACGACGTCAATCAGGTATTTCCTGAAAACGCTCTTGAAAGTCGCGATCAAGTCGCCGTGACTTGCCTCGATTTGCTCTTCCATTTCGATTCTTGGCGAGTCGAAGGCTTTTTTGAACATGTAAAACGCCAGCTCTTCGATCGAGTCGAAGTAGACGTAGAAGGACCCGCGGGCAATTCCCGCTTCGGCGACGATGTTCGACACCTTCGCTTCGCTGATCGGCACGCGCGAGAATTCTCGCTTGGCGGCTTTTAGAATTTTGTAGCTTTTTTCTTCTGGTAAATTGAAAAACGTTTCACTAGGCACTTTCCTCACCTCCAAACAAAAATGACACTGCGTCATATGACACAATGTCATTATACTCCCGTTCGGGGTGTTTTGGCAAATTATTTATGGGGAGCTTAATATTCTTTAGTTACTACGCGGCCAAGAAAACTTCTTCACCCTTGATGTACACTTCAGGAGTAACATCCTTGCGCAACTTCTCAATATCAGACGAAATTTTTAGTTCCTCGATTAACGGCAACATTTCTTTCTCTATTTTTTTATCATTCCAAGCTAATTCTTGTTGACCTATATAATCTAGTTTTTCGTTTCCAACATTAACGACTGCTTCAACGCTTTTATCTAATACATCTGCAATTCCACCGACAATATCATTTTTTAATTTTTCATTCATTTTACTGAAAAAATCTATTTTGGCTATTTCGCGTTTTGTGCGTTGATTAATTTTATATTTAGCGATTTGTTCATCTATATAAATTTTCGTATCTTCGTTTTCTTTTTCCACGCACTCTACTGTTTCATTATAAACTTTAAAGAACTTCGCCTCATCAACTTCGATGTTGTTTTCTAAATCGTATCTAGTTTGCGAATTCAATCTAAGCATTTCTAAACTCAATTTTTGAATTTTCTTCCACATGCTCAAATCTGGCAACGTTGTTGCTAAATCAGATAAATCTCTAGTTCCTCTTTTTTGCACTTTATCTATAAAACTATTGGCTTGATGTATGAATGTAGTCAACTGATCTTGATAGTCTAGAATTTTCTTTTTATACAAATCCAATTCTTCTTGACTACATTCTCCTTCGCGAACGATTTCGCCAATATTTTTTATCGCGTTATAAACAGTAGTAATTTTTCCTTCAACCTCGCTAATTTGAACATCATATATTTTCCCTATTGTTTTTCCGATTGTTTTGATTGAAGAATCAATTTGACTCATATAATACATTCCAGTAACCATGCTACTGATTTGCATTACTGAAGCAATAGCCTGCGCATTTGCTAAGCCGCTAACATTTTCCAATTTTGCATGACCAATAATTTTTCCATCACCTTTCCACATGGTAGTGATTTTGCCACTACCATCTTTGAGGTTGTGAAGAACTCCGCTTTTTAATTGATATAAATCCCCCGACTTTATTAAAGCAATTGTTTGCGGTGTTAACGTTCCTATCGTAGATAATAACTGCAATCCTATTTTTTTATTTACTGGATTTAATTTTTTATCTCCTATTTCATTTTCTTTTACTTCGACTATTAAATCATCTAATTCTTCATTTTCCATACGCTACTAATTCTCCTTTGTCGCTTCTTTCGCTAGGCCTTCTTCTTGTTCAATCTCGTCAATTAAATTCTCGATATTTTCAATTTCTAGATCTTCGTTTTGCTCAGAGATGCGCACCTCGAATTTTTTTAGTTCTTTCTTAACTTGTTCAAGTACTTCATCATAAACTTCTGCTAGCCCCGATTCAATAAACAACCGTTTCGCGGCAAGTTGATTATCAAGTTTTACCGTAAGTTGATCTACAGCTTCGCCAGCAGTTGCTTCCAAAACTACCGAGCCAACTTTTGCTACAGGATTCCATTGTTTTCTAGTCGTTTTCACAACTTTATTTATGATATCACCCGTTTTGCTAACAACTGTATTAGCGACAACTTGCTTAGCTAGAGCCTTCGATTTGCTAGGTTTATTAGCCGTTATTACATCGACAAACTCGATGACCAGATGGCCTGGAATTTCCAATTTTTCGACAATTATCTCATCAATATTTAAATGCGTCGGCAATAACTCCAGTGCTTTATCACCTTCCCTGATAATATTTTTTTGAAACTCTTCAGATTCTTTGGCAAAACTTTTCCAATCTAATTGGTTACCGTTAATTAAGAACTCAAAATTCGCTAGCAAAAATTGTCGTTCTGTTTTAATTGCCTTTAAAGGCTTTTTCAACTTATCAGAAATATCCTTATTATAGCGAACTTTTTCTATGTTATTGGCTGATGCTTTAACAAAATTATTAGTTGAATTCTTGGCAACATTTGCAACCTTAGATATTTTATCAAAAACATTACTCATTACGATCTCCTTTATATTATTCATACGATTCGGACCTTTGCTCGCAAGATTTCATATTCTTTTATTTTACTACGGATCCATAAGTATTGCAAATTTTTAATATTTTCTAGGTAATATTTTTACCGACTCGCGAAGCGGCACTTCGCTTGCCCGGATTTTATTTCGTTTCCGAGTTCAATAGGCAAAAAAAGAACGAAGCGATTCGTCCTTTAGTTTAATTTAGTTTCGATAAATTTCTTTAATTGCGGGATACTTTCGTGGATTGTTTCCCAAGTTATTGCAGGATTCATTCCGGCGTAATCGTGAGCGAATCTATTGCGCATTCCTCGCAAATATAACCATTCGATTTCGTCGGAATCGTCTTTTAAATTATCACTTAATTTGTTGGCTAATTCTGTGATGTAAAACAACGGCATTGATACCGAATTATAGAAAACTCGTCCGTCGAAAAATTCTTTTTCGTTATCCTTGAAAATTGATATAGCTTCCTCGATTTGCAGGATGTAGTCGTACATTTTTTCAAGAATTTCTTTATCCGTTCTAAGCTGCTTGCTCATACAAAAGCACCTCGTCACCTAAAACATTATCAATGAATTTTGCGTTGTGTTTGATATACATTTCCGACTCAAAATCTTCTTTTGGAAAAACTTCGACTTTTTTGCCAAGCGCATCTTGAAGCTCTAATTCAAACCCAAACGTTTTCAGCCCCTTCGCTTTTGTTCCTTTCGAATAAAACAAAATATCGATATCACTATTCTCGGTCGCTTCACCGCGGGCATACGAACCGAATATAAAGATCTTTTTGACTTCATATTTCTGGGCAATTGGTGCCACTTTTTCTCTGATTTCATCAATTGAATAAATCATCTGCTCGCCTCCTGCGTTTCTTATTTACATTATACCTTACTTCGCCTAAATATTTCAACTAAAAAATAGAAAAGGACGAATCGCGTTCGTCCTTGGATTTTATAATTCAAGTAAGTTTCTGGGGTCGCGTCTTTCGCGACCGTCTTTGAAAGCTATGAGATATACTTCTTTTTGCAGATAGCTAAATACATCTACTAAGTCCTCTCCTACCTCAGTCCAAACGCCATCTATCGCGTCGTTATAACCCAAAGCGTAATACTCGTCGACTATGCTTTGCAAAATCAGATTATTTTCTTCGTCAGCTTCGACAAATTCTGCCCTTGCGTCTTCGAGTGCAAATAATTTACCACCAGGCTTAGGTATTTGTGCTTTTGCTCCATCAATCATTTCTTCAATAAGATTGGCTACATCTTCGTTGCTTATTTTTCCGATAGTTTTAGGATTCAAATCACCAACTATTTCTAGCAATAATTCCTTGAATCCCGCATCATCAAAAATAGGCGCGCCATCATTTGCGTCTGCCCACGCTGCATCCATTTCATTTCCAACAACCATAGCTATAAAACAGGCTTTTTCCTCTGCAGATTTCTGCCATACGCCTTCGAAGAAACCTACTAATTCTTCTTCGCGCCCTAATCGCCTCCACCTTATATCGAAATTTTGTTCCATAAAAGTTACTAAATCTGTATTTTTTCGCGGTTGCGTGACGCCTTTTACTAACTTATCTGCCTCGTTCGCGATTCCGTTAGCAAGTTTTCCTGCTTCTTTTGCTAACTCTTCGAATAAATTACCCATTCGCTACCTCGACTTCGTCACTTTGGGTTTCATCAACTTCCATCGAATTTGTGACATCTTTTATATCTCTTAGATAATCTTCTTCAGTGTAATTGACTAATTTAGCAAGCTCTTTTTTTAATCTTTTTCCCATCGGCTTCATAGTGGCAAACGTAAGAGCACCACTAGCAACTCCACCAATAATTGGAATTATTTTTGCTACTCCTTTTGCTAGCCCTTGCTTTGTTAAAGTTTTCGCAGCGACAACCGCACTTATTTTTTTCAATAGCGGATACCATGCTGTTTTCGTTAACGCTTTTGTCATAACTTGTTTTGCTGCGTATTTTGCACTATTTTGTGCAGCTACTCTAAGCAACGACGCAGCTGCTTGTGCGCCGAACATGACGCCAAGAAATATCATTAACATTTCATACGCTTCGTCAGTTAACTTGTCACTTTCATCCATTATATCTTCGTATCCGTAAATATATCCCAACTCTTGGGCCAACCTAAGAGCGAACGCCATATTTTGTAAGATATCAGCAGGAATAGAAGCCGCCATAGCCAATCCACCTGGCAGCCCCAACGCAAACGATGCCGCTGCCGATTCGCTAGTAAGATAATTTATTGATTTTTCTGCCGCCTTATCTAACTCTTCAGCGGTAAACAAAGACGCCGGACCTTCATCAAGCAATTTATCTCTATCTTCCTTAGTTACTTTGAATCTTTCTGTTAGGAACGCTGTTCTATTAACTTTCACACCAGGAACTTCAATTGCTAAATCTAGAGTCTTAATAAGTTTAGGATTTATTGTATCGTTTTTAATTGCCATTTTCTTGCTCCTTTTTTTGTTTGAATTTTTCGTATTCTTCTTTGGTTGGATGCCATAACTTGCGCATTTCGCGCTTTGCTTTTTCCATGTCGGTTACAGAACTCCATCCTTTTTGTTACAGCCATTTTGATCGAATCCATACTGATCATATGCGTTTCCGGTTCTTCGGTTAATTCCGTAACGATTCCAACCTTGAGCATTAAATCCATCTTTATCGTATCCTTCCTCATCCCGTTTAGGAGTTGGATTTATCAATTCACCAACCGCAACAAACGGAGCTTTTACTATGTTACACGCACCTTCTGCAACGACGGAAACTACAAAAGCTATTCCCATTAACATTTTTTAGTTTTTAAATCCTTTCTTTTTTCGATGGTCGTACATCATGTAGTTAATTGCTCCTAGTCCTGCTCCCGCTACCGTTGCAACTGTAGCTACTACTCCAATTGTTGTTTTTACTATATTTTTCATGCCATCCTCCTTCTCTACCAATATTTTCTTTTTCTATTTCCGCGTGTTGCGATTCCTAATACAATAATTACAATAATTTCCCACATAATTTCGTCCTCCTAAATAGAATCTTCCATTTAAGAGTGATTTTATTTTACGCACTTATTTATTTGAATTTTACAACTGCTTTTAAGTGAATGTAATCGCCGGCAATTTTTAGTTCTTTGATGTCTAAGAGCGGATACTTGCCCGCATCAATTTGGCTGAAGTATTCGATAGTTTTTGGAATCGATACTTGCACATCACTTGCGATTTCGACATTTCCTTTTCGCTCGCTCGCCTTATTGTACGATTCGATATCAACAAAGACCTTTTCATCTTCGACAAATTTTATCTCTGAAATTTTAACATCTGGATAATCGCCCTTTCCTATTTGATCAGCTAAGCCCATCAACGTAGGAATATGAGGGATGTTAAATATCATTCACAAGTCTCCCGGAATTTCTTTTATTATTTCTAGAATTAATGCTCCTATATCGAATCTACCCGATTTGCTCAGAATTTTCGCAACATCAATTTTCATAATTTTCTCCTAGTCTTGTTTTCATTGAAGTAATAAGAGGTTTCATTTTACTACGAATTAATATGCATTAGCAAACTTTATGCACTAATTAAGAAAACGTTTTCGAATTCGTCAGCTTCTGTTTCATCTAGCATTGTTTTTATTGTCCAATAAAAACATATTGCCTTATACTAAGTATAAGTGCGCAGATTAAAAAAGCGAATCTCGAAAGATTCGCTTTAGCTAAATTATTCTAAAATAAATTTCAACTCATAATTTTCCTTTATTTCAGGAATTGCTTCTAACAGTGATTTTAATTGTTTCTTGGCTGATTCTTGAGCTTGCGGCAACAAAATATTATCTTCAACGACTTTCTTTTCTAATTCACCTTTTACTTTGTTTAACTCAGTTAGACCTTGTGTCGCAGAAAAACCTTCTTTAGTATTTACGTGAATATCAAACAACGGTTTTCCTGAATTCCCCCACATCGGTTCATTGGATAAAATCTGTGCTTTAGGTATTGTAATAGTTATTTTTTTATCAGATATACCAGTTTTCTTCACTTTTATATCTTTTCCGTTAACGCCTAGCTTCATAGTTCCATCTAGTTGGTAAGCATATCCTTTGAATGAACTATCTAAAGTAATGAACAAAAAATGTCGTTGTTCTTGCTCGGTTTTCGTAACAACCAATTGGTATTGATACTCTAGTGATGAAATTTCAAATTCTTCAACAATTAATTTTGGTTCAACTGCCGCAGAGCTAGACGTGTGCTGTCCGTTCATAATTACGTTTGCTCCTACTACCAATGCAATTATAACTACAATAACCGCAATTACTGAAACTACAATCCATTTTGCTTTTTTCATACTTTTTTCCTCCTAGGATAGTTTTTATTGTCTAATAAAAACTAAATGATTTATACTTAGTATAAATCCGCGAAGCGGCACTTCACTTGCCCGAGTTTTTGGTTTTGAGAGAAAAAGAAAAAGGATAGCTTGCGCCACCCTCTGTCGGATTTGATTTTACAATAGGCCATCTAATTTGGCTCGCGCGATCAGCTTCGGAAGCAACTTCAGGTAATCGCGATTGTTATGGTGCACTGCGATTGCGATGACCTCAAGCTCTTCCTCGATATTTACAAAGAATAACTTGTAATTGTAATTCGGAACTTTTATCCACTGGATTAATGGTTCTTCATCTAGATTTCTTCCGATATTTGGGTTCTCACGGACAAGAAATGCCGCCGCTTCAACCGGAATTATGAATTTCGCACCATATGTAGCCGTAGTGCTTTTAGCCAAAAGCGAAGCTGCTTCTAACATTTCTTCATAAGCGATATCATTAAACTTGAATGCATAATTTTCTTTATGCGCTAAATTGTTCATCCTCTCTGATCCTCTTGAGTGCCGATTCAATGGCATCTTCTAGAGAAATCGTTTCTTTTAGAACAACAGATCTATAAATCCTAGAGTACATAATTTCTCTGAATTCAGGAGTTTTCTGGAATTCATCGAGATACATAGGGCCTCGTTTTTCTAGTTCGTTCATCAAATCACCACCTTTCCTTAATTATAGCATAGTTACCAACTCATCTCAACTTTCATCCGCTCATGTTTTTCGCCCTCTTCTTATTGAATTTTTTTACCCTATACTATATATATACGTATTTTTTTACGTTTTGTTACATTTTTCGGCAAAATATTTTAAATTTTTTTGTTTTTTTTGATTTCCTCGCTAATTTGGCAATTAAAAAGCCACCTCGCGTGAGCGAGGTGACTTGCCTAAAGATTTTTATTTAACGAAGTTTAATAGGGCTAGGAATGAAGCGGGCTCAAGAGAAGCTCCGCCGACCAAAGCACCATCGACGTTTTCTTTGCTCATGTATTCAGCAACGTTTTCAGGTTTAACTGAACCGCCGTATTGGATGCGGACTGCGTCAGCAACGTTTTTACCGTAAAGTTTTTCAACTGTTGCGCGGACAACGCCACAAGTTTCGTCAGCAGTTTCAGCAGTGGCAGATTTACCAGTACCGATCGCCCAGATAGGCTCGTAAGCGATTACCAAGTTAGAGACTTGGTCAGCTGTAAGGTCTTTCAACGCGCCAGTGATTTGCGATTCAACCCACGTAGCAGTTTCGCCAGCTTCGTAAGTTTCAAGGCTTTCACCACAGCAGACGATTGGAGTCAAGCCGTTAGCGATAATCGCTTTCGCTTTTTTGTTGATGTCTTCGTCAGTTTCGCCGAAGTATTCGCGACGTTCAGAGTGGCCGATGATGATGTATTCAACACCAAGGTCAGCGATTGCAGCTGGCGAATTTTCACCAGTGTAAGCACCAGCGTTTTCGAAGTATGAGTTTTGAGCTGAAAGTTGTAATTCAGTTCCTTTAGCAGCTTCAGCTAGGTGAGCTAGGAAAAGCGCAGGCGAACCGATGACAGTGTCAACTAATTCTTTTGATGGGATTTCGTTTTTAACAGCTTCAGCAAAAGCAACAGCTTCTGATAAAGTTTTATTCATTTTCCAGTTTCCGGCAATGATTGGTTTTCTAGACATAATTTGTCTCCTTTTGTAAGTTTGTTATTATTTTAACAAACTTTTGGGTGTCTTGGCAAATAGTTTAGCAATAATTAAGAAAAAATCGCCTTAATTTTGCTATTAAAATTTTTGCGAGTATAAACTTCACTTTTTCGTCTTAATTTAGACAAAAAAAGTAAAGTTTATACTCGCAAATTACTAAGCTTTAATTTTGCTAAGGAATTGTTGGGTGCGTTCTTGCTTAGGATTACCGAACAACTCGTCCGGCGTGCCCTCTTCGACGATGACGCCGTCGCTCAGGAACATCACGCGGTCAGCGACCTCGCGAGCGAAGCCCATTTCGTGCGTCACGATAATCATCCCCATATCGTTCGAGGCTAAATCCTTCATAACCGCCAACACTTCGCCGACCATTTCGGGATCAAGCGCCGACGTCGGCTCATCAAACAGCATAATATCAGGCTCCATACAAAGAGCGCGGGCAATTGCAACCCGTTGCTTCTGGCCTCCTGATAAACTTTCAGGATACTTATCGGCGAATTCACTTAAGCCAACTTTGGCTAAATATTCCAAAGCGCGATTTTTCGCGACTTCCTTTGATTCACCTTTAACCTTCACGGGCGCCAACGTCAAATTATCGACAACCGTCATGTGCGGGAATAAATTGAAGTGTTGGAAAACCATTCCGATTTTTTCGCGCATTTTGTAGACATCGGCAGACTTACTCAACAAATCGACACCTTCGAAGATTACTTCGCCGTCCGTCGGCTCTTCAAGCAAGTTCATACAGCGCAACAAAGTCGATTTACCCGAGCCAGACGGACCGATTAGAACGACCACTTCGCCTAAATTTATCGTAGTTGAAACGTCATTCAAGACGGTCTTATCACCGAATTTTTTAACGAGATTTTTGATTTCTAAAACTGTGCTCATTATTTATACCCCTTTTCCATGCTGCTTTCAAGCAATTTCACACCCTGACTTGCGATGAAGGTCATGATGAAGTAAAACAGACCCGCCACCAAAAGAGGCTCCAAAGGAATATAGGTCGAAGTTTGCACGTCTTTGGTAACGAATAACAACTCGGCTAGACCAATCGTCGAAAGCAAACTCGAGTCCTTGATGATCGTGACAACTTCATTCCCGATAGCCGGCAAAACGTTGCGCAACGCCTGAGGCAAGACAACATACATCATCGCCTTCGCCGGGCGCAAACCAAGCGATTTAGCGGCTTCGATTTGACCGGCATCGACCGCATTAATCCCGCCACGGATTGTTTCAGCGACGTAGGCCGCCGAGTTCAGCGCAATCGCAACGAACCCAGGAATCAACAGCGACAAATCGATTTGGAAAATGCCCGAGCCGATTCGCGGCGCGTGAACTTGGATCAAAACAAAGGCAATTAAAATCTGAAGGAGCATCGGCGTTCCGCGAAAAATCGCGATATAAACGCTCGCAAACGTCTTCAAGACGACGTTTTTCGCCCGTTTCATCAGCGCTAGGAAGAAGCCTAAAACGCTCCCTAGAATAACCACTCCGATCGAAACGAGAATCGTAACTAGCGCCCCTTCGAAATAATAAGGCAAGTATTTCCCGATAAAGCTAAAATTCAGTCCGCCACCTTTGTGCGTATCGGTCTCATCAGCTTGCGAGTTGGCTAAGTCGTTGGCATCCTTGACATAGGCACTCATGCTGTCTCCTACCCGGGCAATTGTCGCATTGACATCATCAACCAACTCTTGGTTGTTCTTGTTAATCATGACAACATTGCTCGAGCCTTCCGGATCCAAATTCGGATACGTGATATCCGTCATCGAAAGTGTCGGGTTGTGCTCTAAATAACTTTCGCCGATTGGCTTTTCGATAACCAAAGCATTGATTGCTCCCGTTTTCAAAGCAGAAACCAATTGAGCTAAATCCGGCATTAAAACCTTAGAGGCACTCGGAATATTATCTTTTAAAATTTGTTCTTGGAGTGAACCTTTTTGCGCACCAACTTTTTCATCTTTCAAAGATTCCAAAGTCGAATATTTTTTCAAATCTTCCTTACGCACAATCAACGCTTGAGGCGAAGTGTAGTAAGGGTCGCTGAAATCAAATTGCTTCGCGCGCTCAGGCGTTTTCGTAAATCCGCTCAACCCGATATCGACTTGACCGCTTGAAAGAGCCGTCAAAATCGCATCGAAATCCATCGCTTTGATTTCGAGTTTAACCCCTAAATCTTTGGCAATTTGCTCGGCTAAAGTAACATCGGCTCCGACGATTTTGTCCTTGCCGTCGATGTTTGCGTGAAACTCAAATGGCGGATAATCCGGCGACATTCCGATTGTTAATTTACCAGTTTCTTTAATGTGTGCAAGTGTCGCATTATCATCGGCTAAAACCGCGGCACCACTTGCCACAAAGCTGATTAGGATGATAAATAATCCTAGAATTTTTGTGATTTTTTTCATTGTTTCCCCTTATAACATCGGCGCGACAAGACGCGCTATAATTTCTTTGAATTTGACAATCAGCGAGCGAGCCGCATATTCTTCAGGCGTCAACACGTGGCAATTAGGGCTTTCATCTAGTATGCTACGAGCGACTTCGCGCGACAATTCTTCGTTGTAAATTATCAGATTCCCTTCAAAATCGAGCATAAAGCTGCGGTAATCCATATTACACGAACCGATCGTCGAAATCTCGCGGTCGATAACAATCGCCTTCGAGTGCATAAAGCCGCGGTCGTAAATCTCGATTTTAACTCCCGCATCCATCAGCTCAGCGGCATACGAATACGTCGCCCAGTACACGATGATGTGGTCGCGAATCGATGGAATCTGAATCGTCACATCAACCCCACTTTGGGCGGCAAGTACCAGCGCGTCGCAGATTGTCTGATCCGGAATCAGATATGGCGTCTGTATCAAAATTTCTTTTTTCGCCATATTGATCATTTTCAGATAAGCGAATTTAATATTTTGTTTTTCGATAACCGGGTCACTATTGACCATTTGAAGCTCTATCTGACCGATATCTTCTTGAGGGTTGAACAACTCGTGAACGTTGCTATCATTGACCTTTATCGCATGATCTGCCTGCGAATTCCAGTCCTTCAAGAAACGGTTTTGGAGACTTAAAATAATTTCACCGCGAACACGTAAAGCGCTATCGCGCCACTGTTTATAGCGTTCTGAGTAACCTAAGTATTCGTCACCGACGTTAAATCCGCCAGTGTAGCCGATTTCGCCGTCGATGACCACGATTTTGCGGTGCAAGCGGTAAATCAAGCGCGGATTAATCATCGGTAAAAACAGTTTGAAGAACCAAGTAAGCTCTCCTCCCGCCTCGACGAATTTTTTCATTTCTTTTTTATTAGCATCGCGCGCGCCGAGCGAGTCGATGAGAAGGCGCACCTTAACTCCGCGCTTCAACGCTGCGTGCAAGTGGTCGAGCAATGCTAGACCGATTTTATCCGTTTTGAAAATATAATATTCGAGATGGATATGATGTTTTGCATTGTCGATATCCTCGAACATCTTGTCGAACATCTCTTGACCGTTCGTATATAAAAGCGCCTCGTTATGCTTCGTATAAAGCGCACCGCGATTGTGGTTGAGCTGAGTAATCAGCTGTTCAACCTCTCTATCCCCTTTGAAAAACAGGTTGGGGTAAGTTTCCCCGACAATTGCCGCCTGCTGCTCTTCGTACTTCTCCATGGCAAGTAAGCGCTGCTGCGCTTTGATGCTGAAGATGCGGTCTTTTGAGAGTTTTTTTCCGAGGAACATGTAGAGGATGAAGCCGAAGAAGTTGAAGACGGTGATGACGAAGATCCACGTCCAGAGAGTTGCCGCGTTTTTCTTTTCGCGGAAGACGACAAAAATGATGAAGAGGATTTTGATCGTCCAGAGCGTTATGGGAACTAAGTAGCTGATCATAAGAGTTTTCCGTTTTTCTTTCTAATGTAGTTAAGCGCCGCCCAGACGAATGGGTAGGCGACGAGATTGGCAAGTGCGTCCCAGAGGTAGCCTGGGTAGCTCACAAGGCCATAAGCGACAAAACCGCTGTAGCCGAACGATTTGGCGATGAACATCGAAATTATGACGCAAGTGATTAGAGCTGCCAATCCGGCGTAAACCGCTTTAGCGCCGAGCCATTTCAAGCTTGGCAAGACGAAAAAACCGATGATGATAACGACATATTCAGCGATAATTTGTGGCATCGTCATGATGTGCAAGCCAAAAATCAAACTTTGGATCAAGAGGCTGACAACCGCGATAAATAGGCAATCCAGAAGCGGCAAAAACGCTGTTAAGCCTAAAATGATCGCGGTAATTATTTCGATGTTTGGAATGAAATGGGTAATTACCAGGCTAAAAACGCAGACTATAATGTAGAGCGCGATTTTTAGCAATCTGACTTTTTCATTTTTCATAGATTTTACTCCAGTCTAGCAGTTTTGCGACTTCGTCAAAGATGTCGTATTTTTCGCTAGGGTTTTTATGAAATTTCGTAATTTTTGCGATGGCAAAATTAGGTTCGACGTCGCCTATAAGGTCGAAAATCGCTTGCTCTTTTGGCGTCAGTTCAAGACCTAAGTCGAGCTTTTCAAAATAAGTCGCGATATTTCCTTCGTCGACCTCAAAACCATCGACTTCGAGGTTCGCAATAACGCGCGTTTTCGGAGTACGTTTTAGCTCTTCGTATTCCTCGTCAGTCGGAATATTAGGATAATACCGGCGATCGCGCCTGATAACAAGTCCATCCGCGATGAGCTTATCGAGCTTGCGGTCGAGGTTTTTAATTGCCAAACGGGTTTTGATTTCGCGAAGCGTCGGGGGCTCGCTTGAGGCAAGCAACAGGGCGAGCAATTCCTCGCCCGCCTCGTCTAGTTTATAATTGATGATGTTACGCATTGTAGGCATCTGTGAGCTGAGGCACGACCTGCTTCTTACGCGAAACAACGCCAGGAAGCACGACTACATCTGCATTCACCGGTGTATTGAAGGCCGATTCAATTTTGCTCGTGTCGCCACCGACAACGATCGCTTCCGAGTTGCTTTCAAGAATATCCGTGATGATCAGGATGAATTGGTCAAAGCCGTTCGCCGCATTTTCCTTTTCCATTTCAGCGATTAGAGCCGCTTTACGGTCTAGGACTTCGGGAATCGAAACCGTGTTGACTTGGCCGATACGGATTGTTTGGTCGCCCATTGGGAACGACTTAACGTCCGAGTTTAGAAGCTCGCTTTCGGTTTTAGCCGCTAAGTTTGTGCCCGCTTTCAGCAGTTCAAGTCCGTAAAGTTCGATGTTGACGTTAGCGATGGCAGCTAGCGCATGCGCCGCTTTAATGTCTTCTTCAGTCGTTGTTGGCGATTTGAATAATAGCGTGTCCGAGATGATGGCACTAAGCATAAGGCCTGCGATGTTAGCCGGGATTTCAACGCCACGTTCAACGTATAATTTGTGGATGATTGTGTTCGTGCACCCAACCGGTTCCGCGCGGTAGAATAACGGATTAGCTGTTTCAAAGTTCGCGATGCGGTGGTGGTCAACAACGCCCGCAACGTCAAAATCTTTGATGTCAGCTGCACTTTGTTGCGCTTCGTTGTGGTCAACTAGCCAGACACTGTCAGCACCTGTTTCAGCGATGTTTTTGATGATTGGAAGTTCGGCGTGGCCGAATTCTTTCAAAGCATATTGTGTCTCTTCGTTAGTTGCGCCTAGCGCTACGGGCTCAGCACCGATTAGATGAGCTAAGCTGATAGCCGCTGTGATTGTGTCAGTGTCCGGGTTTTGGTGTCCAAATACAATTGTTTTACTCATTAGAAAAATTCTCCTATTTTAAAGTTTTCATTAATTTAATCGCCTGCTCTAAATTCGTCGCCGGCAAGACTTTTATTTTTAATTTTAATTTTTTAACCGTTGCTTTTGCGTCTTCGTAATTGCTTTTCAAGGTCGGGTCAGCTTTCAACTCTTCTTTGGTCGGCTTTTCAGTCGGGGCAAAGAAATACTGCGCTCCGGCATCTGCTGCCGCGACAACTTTCTTGTCGACGCCACCGATGATTCCGATTTCGCCTTTGTCGTTGATCGTGCCCGTTCCCGCGATATCTAAGCCGTGATGCAGGTCCTCGCCGCTCACTTGTTCGTAGATTTCAGTCGTGAACATAAAGCCAGCCGATGGTCCGCCGATACTGCCGGCATTGATCTCAATTGGAATTTCGCTCTTGATTTTCGTGTGATCAGTCAAGACAATCCCGATCCCGTAGCGCGTCGGCGCTTTTTTATCGGCCTGCTTAAGCTTCACAAGTTTGCGCGTATAGCTCTTTTCTTTCCCGTCTTCTTTGACGGTCACCGTAATCTTCGCACCCTTACCAAGCGACATCACGTAGTTCACGAACTCGTCAGCCGTCTGGAACGCATGCCCATCGAGCGACACAATCGTGTCGCCAATATTCAGCACATCCTTAAACGGCGAATTATCCTGGATGCTCAAAATATAAATCCCAAGATAATCGAAACTATAAGGCTTCCCGGCAAGTTTCAACGACTCTTCAATCGCGTTATTTTCGCTGTTTTCCATGTAATATTGGTTGACGCGGCGCATCGTTTCAAAATCGCCACCTTTACCAACAACGTCCTCTTTTTTCTCAATCGATTCCGTCGGGTCGAACAGCGCGTGGATCAGTGCGACCCCGTTTGCCTCTCTCACTCCGACCGCAGTCAGGTAAAATCCGCCCTTCGAAGAGTCGCGTTTTCCGTCGACCGTCACATACTGGTTAAGGTTCGAACACAGGCCCGGACTCTCGATGTAGAACGGATACGTCACGAAGAACGCCAGAATAAACACTACAAGAATCGCGACTAGACCCGCGATTTTTTTTCCGTCTTTTGCTCTTTTCATAGTTCCCCTTTTGGCAAGTAGCGCTCAAAGTCGCCGCCATATTTTTTCACTTCCCTGACACCCGAGCTGCTGATATGTTCAAATTCGCTTTGGGCAAGTAGGAACACCGTTTCGATTTCGGGCGCAAGTTCGTGATTATATTTGAAAATATTTTTTTCGTATTCGTAGTCTTTTTGGTCGCGAAGTGATCTGATGATTACTTCGGCACCATGTTTTTTCGCGACATTTACCGCGAGGTCAAGCGGCTCGATGATAACTTTTGATTTCGTTATTTTTTCGATTGCTGCTTTTCGCTCGCTAGCAGTTGTTTGCTCGTTTTTTTCTGGATTATCTAAAATCGCGACCACCACTTCGTCAAAAAGTTTTTCGGCGCGGTTTAAAATATCCGCGTGTCCGATTGTAAACGGATCGAATGTTCCGGGAAAAATTGCCTTAGTCATTTTGAGTCACCTCGTAAAAACTGATTTTGGTGATGCCATATTTCTTTTCTTTGTAGCGGCTAAATGCGCCGATTACTTCGGGCAAGTCAACTTCCTTAGCTGTTTCAACAACGATTTCCGTCCAGTTTTCGAACATTTCGTTATCGCTCAAAAAGGTTAATTGCTCCTCGATTTTTTGCAGCGCGTAAGGCGGATCTAAAAAGACATAGTCGAATTTCAAACCTTGCGTAGCGAACGTTTTAAGTGCCGCATTAGCGTCGGATTTAATGACTTTGAATTTTTCGGGCGCCTTCGTTACCGCGACATTTTCTTTGATTACATTAATCGCTCCCTGATGGTTGTCGATTAAATAGCCAGTTGTCGCACCTCTTGATACCGCTTCGATGCCGAGCCCACCGCTTCCTGCGTATAAATCGAGGACATTCCCCTCTTCAAGCATTCCACCAAGGGCGCTAAAAATCGATTCTTTAACCTTATCAGTCGTTGGTCTCGTATTATTTGAATCCAGACTTTTCAGCGGTCTGCCGCCGAATTCGCCAGCTACAATTCGCATTAATCGAACTCCTTGTTGTCAGGTGCAATCGTATGTAATTTGTCAAAATCGCGTTCGATATCAGGCATTACCGAAATCTCAACGTGGTCGACATATTTTTGGTTTTCTAATGTTTCTTTAACGCTTTCAACTTCGTCTTCGTTGACGTAAACTACCGCGTATTCTTTGCGGTCGCTAACGAATTCCAAGTTGCCGTAGTTGGCGAGAAGACTTGCCCGCTTTAGGTTTTTTAAGTAGACGAACAGTGCGCGGCGCGGTGTGATTTCGAGCGTGTTGACGTCGATGTCGTCGTTTTTGAATAGGTTAGTGTGCATGGCAGTCGTGCCCCTTTCTGTTCAAAATATTGTTGTAGTCGACCTTGATTTCTGGGTCGATCGTCTTGGCAATTCGCTCGCTGATTTCGTCGAGCAAGTTGTCGAGTTCCGTTTTTTTAAGGTGATAATTTTGCATCGCTGGGTCGAGTTCGTATTCCTTTTTGACCGCGAGTAATTCTTTTTTTAATTCGAGAATTTTCTCGTCAGGCAGATACGGATCCGTTGTTTTTTCTTGTATAACGTTGAATTTATTTTTCAGGATGAGCAACTTTTCGTTGTCCTGAGTTGCGCTTTCCGCCGCCTTGAAGTCCTTGTAGACTTGCCCGCTTTGGATGGCGTCTTTTAGATCTAAGGCTGTAATCATCGTTTTTTCAGCTCGGCTAGGATGATGTCGGTCACGACTTGCGGGTTCGCTTGGCCCTTCGTTTCCTTCATGATTTGGCCCTGGAACATCTTGATCGCGCGGTCCTTACCGTTTTTGAAGTCCTCGATGGCTTGCGGATTCGCTTCGAGTAGCGCTTCGACCATTGGAACTAAGATCGCCGGATCGCTGATTTGGATCAGACCTTTGGCTTTGACAACGCTCATCGCGTCGCCACCGTTTTCAGCCAACTCGACGAAAACTTTCTTCGCCATTTTCGACGAAATCGTGCCGTCTTGAATCAAATTGATCATCTCAGCTAGGTTAAGCGGCGTAAGTTTGATTTCTTCCAAGGTTACGCCTTGGGCGTTCAAGTGTTCGCTGACGTTACCCATCAACCAGTTCGAAACCTGTTTCGCATCAGCTAGAGTTACAGCTTTTTCAAAGAAATCGCTCATCGTCTTGCTAAGTGTCAACACCTTTGCGTCATATTCGGGCAGGCCGAATTCTTTGACGTATTTAGCACGGCGTTCCTTCGGCATTTCTGGAATACTCGCACGAGCTTTTCGGATTTGCTCATCGTCGATATATAAAGGCGAAACGTCCGGTTCCGGGAAGTAACGGTAGTCACTTGCCCCCTCTTTGACGCGCATCAGAATTGTCTTTTTCGCAACTTCGTCGTAACGGCGTGTTTCCTGTTGGATTTCACCGCCGGCTCTTAGAACTTTGGCTTGGCGAATTTCTTCGTGTTCCAACCCTTTCGTTACGTTTGAAATCGAGTTCAGGTTTTTAAGTTCAGCCTTCGTGCCGAATTTTTCTTGACCGTAAGGACGGACCGAAATGTTCGCGTCGCAACGCATTGAACCTTCTTCCATCTTCACGTCTGAAATTCCAGCGTATAATAAAACTTCGCGAAGCGCTTCAAGATAGGCCGCCGCTTCTTCTGGCGAGCGCATATCAGCATCTGAGACGATTTCGATCAGCGGAGTCCCTTGGCGGTTCAAGTCAACTAGCGAATAACCTAAATCCGTGTGCGAGTTTTTTCCCGCATCCTCTTCCATGTGGACGCGCTCGATGCCGATGGTTTTTGACTTGCCATCTACCTCGATTTCGATCGTGCCGTTCACCCCAATCGGGTGGTCGAACTGCGAAATCTGGTACGCCTTCGGATTATCCGGGTAAAAATAATTCTTCCGGTCGAAGCGGTTGTACTGGTTGATCTCGCAGCCCAGGGCAAGTGACGCCTTCAGCGCAAGGTCGACTGCCTTTTTATTCAACACGGGCAGAACGCCGGGATAGCCCCAGTCGATCTCGTTCGTGTTCGTGTTCGCCGCAGCGCCAAAATCGACGATGCCGGGCGAGAATATTTTCGTATTTGTCTTCAATTCACAATGGACTTCAAGTCCGATAACTGTTTCAAAATTCATTTTCAAAAACCTCCAAATAATCCTTATAATTATACCAAAAAAAGCCTTAAAATATAAGGCTTTTTAACAGATATTGCTGATTTTTCCGGCAAGTGGCCCCTGAACGACAACTTTTTGAAATTCAGGATGTTTTTTGTCACAAAAGGGCTAGTTTAAAATCTATATTAGCCCTTTCGTGACAAAATATGGGCATTTTTCAAAAATCCTGTCATTTGGGGCCCACTTTAGACTATGTTGCTCAGGAAGTTTTAACTTTTTATGCTTTGTGCGGGAACGGGTACGCTCCTCCCTCGGAACGGTTGGGGCGATACCATAGGAAGTTGGGTAAACCCTGAGATTTTAGCTTTTGAGTTGCGTGAGGTCATTCGTTGACTTTCATCTTGTTCTTCAAGAAGCCAGTGGTGAAGGTTTTTTGTAAACAATGCTTGATGTTGAAAAAATACACCGCTCGGAACACAAATGCACCGAAACCGCCTGAAATTTAACGATTACCGTTTGGATCAAAAAGCAGCCCGTGCCACTTTGACACGAGCCGTTTTTTTTGCGTAAGCTACCTACATCACTTGTTCGACCCAGTCAACGATAACTTCCACTGAAAGACCAACATTCCCAAGTTGGCAATGATTTTGTGCTGTCTCGTGCCGCGTAAACAGACGAGCAGTCAGCGAACGGATATTTGTCAGCGTCTTTTGTTGGTCGTAGAACTGGTGGAGCGGGATATAGTGGTCTTCCTGTCCAGCCATTAAAAGTACGTCTTGCGTAACGAGTGGCGAAACGTCGCGGGTGTGAAACAGCATACACTTCCGAAGAAAATCATACGGCGATTTCGCGCCCATGACGTGCATACCCTGTGCCACACCCCATTCGAGCATAAGGCTTTTATTGCACAATTTCGCAACAGCCGTATTTACGATTTTTGCGTGGAACGCATTATCGTGCGTAACCAAATACGACACAAGCCATCGACTTTTTTCGGGGAATTTTCCAAGCACTGTTTCAAGGAAGTCCGGGCAAACGTCATCTGTCACAACCCGTTTCACGCGCTGATCATATGCGGCGGCTCGTAATGCGAGACACCCGCCGAGCGACACTCCGACAAGCGTTACCTCGTCAAGTTTGAAGTAATCTAGAACAGCCTTGGTAGGCTTCTCCCATTCGTGGGTCATCGGGATATGATAATCCTCAAGCGTAGCCCCTTGTCCAGGTCCATCAAAGAAGACCACGTCAAATCCCGCGCTTTTCATCGCCAGAATCGTCTTGAACATTTCCTCGACGTAACTGTCAAATCCTCCAAACACAACTAATGTGCCTTTGGGGTTTTCGGGTGTGAAACGGTATGCGGACATGAATCCGCCCTCATATGGCACAAGGAAATGCAAATCGTCGCCAATCCCGAATTGCTCCCTCATTAGTGTTATAAACTGCTTGCGGCATTCGTCTTTTCTTGGGTCATGGAGCGTCATATAGAACTCAGCTGTCCGTAGGTAATGCGCCGCTCGTAATTTGTGACCACCCGCCAGCGACTTCTCGTAGAGCTTGTAAAACTCCGTGATAAACTCGCCGTAATCGTGTATTCGCGTACTGACCTCTCGCATTTCAGCGAGCATTCCCTCATCATTTGAGAAGTTGTAGCAGCGATTCATTTGAAAATTTATTCCGAAATCAGGGTGTAAGTCGGTATAGAATGCCACGGGAAAAAGGTCTGCGAAGCGTCTTGTATTTGTCATTTGGATATCCTCCTTATTCGAACAAATTGCCGATGGCAGAATCAGTCAACAAGAAAAGCGCCTGTTTGTGCGCCGTGCCGATGATATCCGTTAAGTAGATGGACATCAACAACGTATGTAATACCGCCACTATTTCTTCCATTGGGACTTTTGGTACGAGCCCATATGCCTTTACCACTATGGTAACATCGAGCAGGTCGCTCTTAAAGTCACCATCCATGTAGTCAGCAGGAAGTTTACGCAGTATTTTCTCGGCATCGTCCCTAAGAGAGAAAACCCATTTATTATCAAACAATTCATCGGCGCATAGCTTGACGGCGGCTGCGAAATCTTCTCTTGACGGGTTATCCGGTTTACCTTCGGTTAGGATATTGAACAACCTTCTTGAAAAGGCATTAGCTGTCTCGGCAAACAACATCTCCTTTGACGGAAAGAACGCATAAAAAGCCCCTGTGGAAATTCCGGCCATCGCCGCAACCTCCGCTACGCCGGTTTTCTTGTATCCATACCGTTCCCAGCAGATACGGCAGTTTTCAAGCAGTTTTTCTTTGATAGCGGATTGCTCGCGCTCGGATAATGGCTTTCGCATAGGTCTCACCTCAGCATAAATGAATAATTACATTATTTTATTCAATTATACGATAGGTGCGCTGCTTTGTCAAGACAAAAACAGCCCGTGCTTCATTGTATTTTTGACAGCAAAAGAGCCATCAAATCCGGGAATGGTTTGATGGCTCTTTTGCCGTTATTTTTTATTAAAACAAATCAGAGTGGCTACCCACTCGATGGAGCATTAAAACTAATACGTCGCCAATCACTTCATAGACCAGCAACCAATCTGGTTCGATATGGCATTATCTTGTGCCGCGATAATTGCCAGTTAGTTCATGATCACGCAAGCGCTCGTCTAATTTTTCGCCATTAGCAAGTTTGTCGATAACTTCGAATAATTTATCAATTGACTCGCCTTGCTTTTTAGCTTTTTTCAAATCTTTCTTGAATTTGCTGGTGAATGTTACATCATATTTCATACTTCTAACGCAGCTCTCAAATCTTCCATATTTGAATATCGCGTTGCATCGGGATCGTTTGCTAGCCTTCTCCCTTCCTCAATGGCTTTTATGGTAGCGGCATTAGGTGTGTTCAACTTTAATTCAAACGGAATTCCATTGGTTCTTATCGTTTGCTTTAAGAACATGTTAATCGCCGTTGTCATATTAAGGCCTAATTCACTAAAGATTCGTTCAGCTGATTTCTTCACTTCTTGGTCTGTCCTAATGTTTAAATTTGTAGTAGTCATAATGATACCTCCTTTTCGATAATTATATAATATCATTTTAGTTTTACATTGTCAATTCATTGTAATGTTATTGCACGAAAATTAATATTTAGAATGACGAATGCGATTATATGAAGCTCACTCAATTGTTCAGACGCTGTCTGAATTATTGAAAACACCTAATCAAACCTCAAGCCGCGTGCCTCCCTTAAACCTAAAAACAAGCTGGTTCTTCACTGTGTAGGTGAAGAACCAGCCTGTTTTTGAAATGTAGCCCTAGTGACGAAAAACCGTGAAAAAATTACGTTTTTTCGTCACTAGGGCTACATTTTTATTTTATAGCTTAATTTTTTTAGGTTTGAAGATTGTTGCGCCGTAGGCTGGCACCGTAACGTTGATGCGTTGCGCGAATTGTTTGTAAGGATTCGCTTCCGACTTAGCATCAGGTTGAGCATGAACCCAAGTTCCGCCGAAGTCTTCTGATTCCGTGTTCAGAACCTCTTCGTAAACGCCGTCGAACGGTACGCCGACAGGGTAGTTCTGCTGTTCTTCGCCGTCGAAGTTGCAGACAACAATCAGATTATCTTTAGCCGTTTTACCCTTGCGGATAAACGCGTAGATCGCCTTAGAATCATCCGCGTTGATGAATTCGAAGCCGTCATAGCTCGTATCACCTGCCGACAACGCTTTCTCACTCTTATAGAATTCGTTAATTTTCGAAACGAAGTTGTTGAATTTCGCATTGAACGGTTGATCCAAAGCGAACCATTCCAACCCTTCATCGTAACGCCACTCAATATATTGCGCGATATCGTTCCCCATGAAATTCAATTTTTTCCCGGGGTGCATAATCATATATGCATACATCAGGCGCAGCTCGGCGAATTGCCGGTATTGATCCCACGATTCGTCGAACCAGTTGTTTTTGTCGCCGTGCCAAGCTTTTTGCAGCATGCTCATCTTGCCGTGAACCACTTCGTCGTGGCTGATCGGCAGGATAAAATTCTCGTCGAACATGTAGCACATCGAGAACGTCAAAAGGTCCATGTGATACTTGCGGAAGAACGGATCCATCTCGAAGAAACGCAGAATGTCGTTCATCCACCCCATATTCCACTTAAAGTCGAACCCAAGGCCGCCCATCTCGATCATCCCAGTAATCTTCGTGCCGCTTGAAGATTCCTCCGCCATCGTAATAGCGTGCGGGAAGGCAAGTTTAACCACCGCATTGAATTTTTTCAGGAATTCCATTCCTTCAAGATTGCGGTTGTCGCCGAACTGATTCGGTGTCCAAGCACCGTCATCATAGTCGAGGTAAAGCATATTCGATACCGCATCAACCCTGATTCCGTCGATGTGGAAGAAGTCTAACCAGAACATCGCACTCGAAATCAAGAACGATTGAACTTGCGGTTTACCTAGGTCGAAATTCAACGCTCCCCAACGGTGCATGTGCGCGCGGTCGTGGTCGTGATATTCGAAAGTCGGAGTTCCGTCATAGTAACGAAGCGCGTCGTCATTGACACAGAAGTGCCCTGGAACCCAGTCCATAAACACTCCAATGTTGTTCAAGTGACATTCTTCGACGAACTCTTGCAAGTCCTCGATTTCGCCATATAAAGAGCACAACGAGAAGTAACCTGTCGCCTGATAACCCCAGCTCATTCCAAGCGGGTGTTCCGTCAGCGGCATAAACTCAACGTGCGTATAATTCATTTTCAGCAAATACGGAATCAACTCTTTTGTCAACTCCTTAATCGTATAAGCCGTCCCGTCCTCGTGATGTTTCCACGAGCTCGCGTGCATTTCGTAAATATTCATCGGCGTATGGAAGTAATCGGTTTTCTTGCGTTTCCCGATATAACGTCCATCTTTCCATTTCTTCGCCGCAACATCCGTCACAACACCGGCAACTCCCGGACGTTTTTCCATTCGAATCGCAAACGGATCCATCTTCATCAGCTTGTGCCCACTTGCCCGCTCCACGTCGAACTTGTAAAGGTCGCCGGGTTTCGCTTTATCGGTCCACAGTTCCCAGATGCCGTTTTCGTGGTCTTTTTCCATCAGGATTTCGTTCTCATCCCAATCGGTGAAATCCCCCGCCAACCACACATTGCGCGCATTCGGCGCCCAAACGCGGAACACAAAACCTTTTTTCTCTTTGTGACACCCCAAATAATGGTGCGAATAAAAATTCTCGCCGGTGTTAAACTTCTTCGCTGGATCAAATTTTTCTGGCATATCTATCTCCAATGTCTATAAATTTCTTGGGCAAGTCGCTCCGGAATCCCGCTCGCTGCGAGTTCTTCGACACTTGCCTCTTTTATCTTTTTCAAACTCTTGAAATGTTTCATCAACTGTTTTCGTCGTTTCGGGCCGACACCTTCGATCTCGTCGAGCTCACTTTGGAGCGCTGATTTCGAGCGCGTCTGGCGGTGAAATTCGATGGCGAAACGGTGGACCTCATCCTGAACGCGGTTGAGCAGAAAGAATTCTGGCGTCGATTTCCCTAGGTCAACGATACTTCCATTATACAACAATTCGCTCGTCTTGTGCTTGTCGTTCTTAACCATCCCGGCAATTGGGATGTCGATCCCGAGCTGGTCATCGAGGACCGACAAAGCGGCATTGACCTGCGGCATTCCGCCGTCGATTAAGATCAAATCGGGCAAGGCTTTGTTTTCCTTAATAAGCCTTGAATAGCGGCGGTAGATGACTTCTTGCATCGTCGCGTAGTCGTTCGCCCCTTCGACTGTTTTGATTTTGAATTTGCGATATTCTTTTTTGAACGGCATTCCCGAGTCGAAAACGACCATTGCGCTGACGGCGTCCGAACCTTGAATGTTCGAGTTATCGAACGATTCGATGCGGATTGGGTCAGGGATGTTTAGGGCTTTCCCTAAGTTTTGGACTGCAATTATCGTGTTATTTTCTTTTCGCGTTACGAGTTGGTGCTTTTGCGAGACGGCATTTTTGGCGTTGTTCGTGGCGAGATCTAAGAGCGCCTTTTTTTCACCTCTTTGCGGCACGATTATCTTCGGTAATTTTTCGGTGAAAATTTCTTCGATATTTTCTAGTTTTTCCGGCACGATTATTTCTTTGGGAATAAAGTGATTTTCGTAGAAACGGGCTAGATAAGTCAGAAATAAATCTTGGGCATCGTCCTCATACATATCAACGAAGTTGACGTCGCGTTCAATGATTTTTCCCTGTCTGATGAAGAACGCCTGAATACACAGAACGCTTTTATCTACGTAGTATCCGAAGACGTCACGGTTGATGTTTTCGGAGTTGGTAATTCGTTGTTTGGTCGCAATCGTTTCGATTGAGCGGATATTATCGCGGAATTTAGCAGCAAGTTCAAACTTCATTTCGGCGGCCGCTTCGTTCATTTGTTTTTCTAATTCTTTCAAAATCGAATCGTATTTTCCGTTCAGGAATTTTTCGATTTCTGCTGACATTTCTTTATAGGTATTCGGGTCAACCGGATTGACACAAGGCGCCAAACACTGCCCGATATGATAATATAAACAAACTTTTTTTGGTAATTTATTACATTTTCTCAGCGGAAATAATTTGTCGAGCATCCGCTTGGTATCGTTCGCCGCCCCAACTTCGGGGTATGGCCCGAAGTACTTGCCCGAATTTTTCACGACCTTGCGGGTGATCATCAGCCGCGGGAATTTTTCGTCCGTAATTTTGATGAAAGGATAGCTCTTGTCGTCCTTCAAATCAATATTATATTTCGGCATATTTTTTTGAATCAGGTTGATTTCGAGCAAGAGCGCCTCGACGTTCGAGCCAGTCACAATGATCTCGAAATCGGCTATTTCACTGACGAGAAGCTGTGTTTTCGTGTTGTGCGTGCCGTGAAAATAACTGCGCACCCGGTTCTTCAGAACCTTCGCCTTGCCCACATAAATGATGTCGCCAAATCGGTTTTTCATCAGGTAACAGCCCGGCTGATCAGGCAGAATCGCTAGTTTATTTTTGATTAAATCGTTCATCTGCCCCTCCTTTACATCTCGAAATAATTGACCATCCCGATGCTATTAAACCACTGCGAATTATTGACGTTGGCAATTCGCGCGTCGATAAATTTGATCGCGTGGACGTTGTTTTGCGTGTCGACCGACATTTTTTTGAGCACTTTCGCGTCACCTTCTTGAACGAGGTAGCGGCTCAGCATCTTCGTCGCAGACAAGACATCCTGCATTCTTGAAACCACGCGGGCAAGTTCGCGCTCGGGATTCCCGTAAATTTTAGTCATCGCAAGTTCGACTTCGCCAAGATTTTTCTTGACCGCCTCGCGGGCCTCGTTGCTGACATTTAGGAAATCATCTAATATTTTACCGAATTTTTTTTCGTATTTTTGGTTGAAGCCGGTCATATTAAATTCGTAATTAAATCCGCTGTGATAATTCACGTTATAAATTTCGTCGATTTCCGGAATTAGGAAGTCTAATTCACGAGCGTAAGCGACTAATTTTTCTCTAGTATTAATTAGGTTATTTAATTTGAATTTTTTAGCCTCGCGTTCGTAATTTTTTAGGAAGAAATCGATCGTTCCGTTTAGGGAATGAACTTTTTTAATCGTCGTTTCAATCGAAGTTTCTTCAGCCGACAAGGCTTCGACCTCGCGGTTAAAGCGTTCTTGCGAGTCGATAACTAGGCTGCCGACTTCGGGAAGATAATTATTTGGCGCGAAAACTAGTTGGGCTAATTCGCTCGTTGTTACTTGAATTAAATTAGCGGCGTTACATTTTACAATCGCTCGTTGCAGAAAGTCGAGCGGATTTTTATCTATTTTTTTATAGTTATTTTCGTAGGTAAATCCTTGCTGAATTAATTGTTTCGCGTTCCCCATCGAGAGCTCACTTACGTCGCCATCCTGAGTTTCTAAAAGCCAAATTAAAACTCGCGCTTTTATTATTTGGAAATGACGGTTCGTATTAAAATACGCGCCATCTCTGACAAATTTAGCGAGGTTTAAATAATGATTTGGGGTCTTCAAAATCGTCGGCGTTATTTCGCTGCTTAATACACTAGCCCCGATAACTTCTAGCTCGTCTTCATATAATTCGTCGCTCGTGGCAATCATTATCCGCTCATCTTTTTCGTAAGCAAAATCCTCATCGTGAGGAGCTGGTGGCGCTAGGAATAAATTTCGATATTTAACTAAATTATTTACCTGTGTTTTTTTCTTGCGTTTTTTTACGACTGAACCGATAAATTCTCTAGTATCGATTGGTAGATTTACTGCTACTTCAAATACTTGATTTAAAGTTTGAACTGGAATGTCGTGCATTTTTTGATAGATTTTCCAGAACAGTTTTGCGGTCGCTTCCGCATCTCCATCCGCTGAGTGGGCGTGTTCAAGCGAAATTCCAAACTCGCGCGAAATTGTCGAAAGTTTATACTTAGTCGCTGTCGGGAAGAAAATTTGCGCTAAGGTTACCGTGTCAATCGCTTTTTCCCGTAATTTTTTTATCCGATATTTTTCGAACGATTTATTTAACGCATTATAATCAAAATCGACGTTATGCGCAACAAAGGTATAACCGTCTAATTTTTGGCGCAGGAATTGCCCGATTTGCCCAAAGGTTGGAGCTTGGCGAACATCGGCATCCTTAATTTTCGTCAGCCGCGTAATTTCGCGCGGAATCGGCATTTCGGGATTGACGTTAGTTTTATAGCGGTGAGTGATCTCGCCGTCTTCGATAAAGACGCAACCGATTTGAATAATTTTTCCGATTTCGAGGTCGGAACTCGTCATCTCTAGATCAACGATTGCGAACTTATCCATTCAATAATTTCCTCTTTTTTGTTGGCTAATTTTTTTTCGACAATATTTTTTTCGATTAAATTAAGAGCAATTTTAAGCCAAACGCCTGGTTTGCGTTTTAATTCTTCCATTAAAATTTTTCCATCGATATTGATATCATCACGTGATTTTATGATTAAATTTTCATATTTTTCTAAGTAATTTTCATCGATTAATTCGACATATTTTAAGCCGAACTTATAAAGCTCATAATCGTTCAGCGCGCGCTCGTCTGCAATCTCAAACCACTTCAAAACGCTTTGAACATCCTTAATCATCTGGTTCGACGCCTTCCAAGGTTTCAAAATAGCCTTAGCATCTTCTACATCCGAAATCCAAAGCAATTTAGACCAAGCTAGGACGATATTTTTCTCTTCAATTTCAGAAAATTCTTTTAATTTTAATTCTTTAAATCCAGGACAATATTCATCGCTACGCGTTTCAATTAAAACATCGATTCCCTGCGCTTTATAATCACCTAAGAATAATTTTTCGATTTCAACGAGTTTTCGCTCAATCGAAATATGCTCAAGATGCCCTGACAACTCGCGCGCCGCCTCAAAAGTTTTCGGCTCCACCTCAAATCCAAGTTGGCTGACAAAGCGCGACAAACGCATAATCCTTAGCGCATCTTCATCAAAGCGCTCAAACGGATTTTCGACCGTACGCAGAATTTTATTTTTAAGGTCACTCAAACCGTCAAACATATCGACAATTTCGCCGTTAGCACTCAGCGCAAACGCATTAATCGTAAAGTCGCGCCGTCTTAAGTCTTCTTTCAAACTTCTAACGAACTCGACTTTTTCAGGCCGTCTGTGATCACTGTAAGTTCCATCCGTTCTAAACGTCGTCACTTCATAGTTTTCTTCGCGCCCTAAAACGAGCACCGTTCCGTGCTCGATTCCGATATCTATCGTCTTTTTGAAAATATCTTTGACCTCAAGTGGTGTCGCACTTGTTGTGATGTCGATATCGTTCGACGGCTTACCCAAAAGTAAATCGCGCACGCTTCCGCCCACAAAATAAGCCTCGAAGCCATTATTTTCTAACTTTTCAAGCACCCACAAAGCACTTTTAAAATCTTGCGTTAATTCCATTTAAATTCCTTATTATAATTCAAATGTAGTCTTTGTGACGAAAAAAGAGCGTTTTTGGCGTTTTTTTCGTCACTCGGGCTACATTTACAATTCACAAACAAACATCGTGACGTCAACCGTAATTTTTTCGAGCGGATTTCCAGCCAATTTCAGCTTAGCAGCTTCGTCAGCTCCCCATTCTAGTGGCGTCATCTTGACGAGCTTAGCCCGAAGCGCGACTGGAAGGTCAAATACGTATCGCACCGCTTTTTCTTCAAGAATATTTACCTTTTCGGCTAAACGAATTTTAACATCTTCGTTCGAATAGTTGGCTTCACCATAGAGAGCTAGGCGCAACTCAAGCAGATAATCACTGTTTGGGATAACCTTAATTAGCTTACCGCCTGGTTTCAACACTCGCGCAAATTCGTCATAGTGACTTGGCGAAAAGATGTTTAAAATAACATCGACCGAGTTATCGCGAAACGGTAAATTGGTCAAATCGGCGACGACGAATTCTAAACCGTCAGAAACATAGTCGCTCGCCATCATCACGCCATCTTTTGAGATGTCAAATCCGACACCCAGCCCGACAAGGGATAACATCGTGCCCTCGCCACAGCCAACATCTAAAACGAATTTATCTTTACAATGCGAACGCAATTCATTCAGCAAAGGTTCATACAACCCAGCCAAAATCAGCTCGCGGCGCGCTTCGAACATCTCGTGGTCATACTCGCTTTTGATTTCTTTTTTCAAAAAATACAGCGTACCTTTTTTACTCAAATCAAAGCGGTGCCGGTTTTCGCATGCGAGCGAGCGCCCGACAGCATTAAGATTTTTATGACAAAGCGGGCAATTAAACACGCTATGTAACGCAAGAAAATTGTCCGCTCGATCTATTTTTTTTAACATTATTTACCTGTTTTATTTCTTAATTAAATTGCGTTCGCGATACCAAACATCCGGCTTCCAAACCCATTCATTTCCGTCCTGTTCAAGCAAATCAAAGGCAGCTTTAGGCCCCATCGTTCCAGCTTGATAGTTAGGGAAGTCAACGCTTTGGTCAGTCCACGCCGACTTGATCGCATCAACGACTTTCCAAGATGCCGCCACTTCTTTCCAGTGAGAGAAGTTAGACGAATCGCCGTATAAAGCATCTTGAATTAGTTTTTCATAAGCTTCCGGTGCTTGCTCTATTTCAATTTCGGGACGACGGTAACCTAGCGGGAAAATATCAGTCGCTAAATTATCTTCGAGATTTTTACCATTAATGGTAATCGAAACACCTTCGGTCGGTTGAATGTAAATTGTCAAAACATTTGGTTGCAACGGCGCAGTATATTTACCAACCACACAACTATCATACAAACCGAGCTCAGAATTTTTGAAAACGACGTTGATTCGCGTTCCTTTTTCCGTCATCGATTTACCGGTGCGGAAATAAATCGGCACCCCATCGAAACGCGCAGTCTCGACTGATAAACGCCCCGCCACAAAGGTTTCGACGTCAGAATGCGGATTGACATTATCTTCGGCGCGATACGAATTGTAGCGACGACCGTCGATTCCGCCCTCGCCGTACTGACCACGAACAATATTCGTTGCCACTTCCGAAGGAGTATAAATCTTCAAAGCTTCAAGCGCTTTGATTTTTTCGTTGCGAATATCCTCGTCTGCCAACGTAGCCGGCGGATCCATCGTCAAGAGAGCAACGACTTGCAGCAAGTGGTTTTGCACCATATCTTTCAGCGCCCCACTCGTTTCATAGTAACCGCCACGTTCCTCGACACCTAAACTTTCAGCGAAAGTAATTTGAATATTATCGATATGACGCGAATTCCACAACGCTTCGAAAATCCCGTTCGCAAATCGAACAGCGTTGATGTTTTGAATCATCTCTTTTCCAAGATAATGATCGATGCGATAAATCTCATTTTCCTCGAAAACGCTCGTGATATTTTCATTGAGTTCAAGCGCCGTCGCGTAGTCGTAACCGAAAGGTTTCTCAACGATAACGCGACTCCACCCCGCTGGATTCACAACGTTTTGCGATTTCAAATTGCCAACGATAACCCCGAAAAATTGCGGCGACATCGACAGATAGAACATCTGATTTCCCTCGCAGCCAAACTCGGAATCCTTCGCATCCGCCAACTTCTTCAGCGCCACATAGTGCTCAGTGTCCTGAACGTCGTGACTTTGATAAAAGAAATGCTTCGCAAAAGCCTTCACAACTTCAAAATCCGAAGTCAAATCCTTAACCGACTCGCGGGCAATTTCTTGATAGTACTCATCGCTCCACGGACGGCGCGCAGTCCCGATGACCGCGAAATGCTCGCCGAGAACGCCTTTTTTATACAGTCTAAACAGCGCAGGATAGAGCTTGCGTTTCGCAAGGTCGCCACTTGCCCCAAAAATCACAAAGGTTGCTTTAACTTCGTTCATAAAAGCTTGTCTCCAAATTAGTCGATTTCGATTTGTTTGATCATTTCTGTTGTCGCGCGTTTCCAGTTCGGAATTTTGAATCCAGTTTCTTTCGCTTTGGTAAGATCCATCACTGAACGCTTAGGACGCACTGCGTGTGGACGATCGCCGTAGAATTCTTCAGCCGTCACCGGGCTTACCGTAACATCCTTATCTTCAAGAATATACGCCGCGAAGTCATACCACGAAGCAATTCCTTCATTCGACAAGTGATAAACGCCGTGCGGAGCGCGAACGCGGATCAAGTGAATCATAAAGTCGGCAAGTGTATCCGTCCAAGTTGGACGTCCGATTTCATCGGCTACGACTGTTAACTCGTCGCGCGTCGAAGCCAGGTTCAACATCGTTTTAACGAAGTTTTTACCGTATTGACCGAACACCCAAGAAGTGCGGATGATGTAGTAGTTAGAAACAGTCGTTTCGACCATTTTTTCAGCTTCGGCTTTTGTGCGACCGTATTCGCTCAACGGATTAGTTAGAGCAGTCGGTGTGTATTCTTCGCCTTCAGGAAGTTCGCCATCGAAGACGTAGTCAGTCGAGATGAACACTAAAGTTCCGTAGTTTTTTTGCACGGCGCGGGCGATATTTTTTGTGCCCACAACGTTTACTAAATAGTCGTCTTCTTTGCCTTCATCTTCGGCTTTATCAACGGCAGTGTAAGCTGCGCAGTGGAAAGTCAAAATCGGTTTGTGGTTTTCAAAGAAGTTGAAAACGGCATCTTCATCGGTAATGTCTAATGTATCGTAGTCTGTTGCGATATATTTCATCCCTGTTTTTTCAAGTTTTTCAACCAATTCGCGACCTAATTGCCCGTTGGCTCCAGTTACTAAAATCATTTTTATTTTATCCTTTCACGACGATGTTCACTAATTTTTTAGGAACAACAATTACTTTTACAATTTCCTTACCATCGATAAACTCTAAAACCCGTTCGTTTTCTAAGGCAAGTTTCTCAAGTTCATCCTTCTCAACGTCGATTGCAACAACGGCTTTCGCACGCGGTTTACCGTTGACGTTGAAGACGATTTCGATCGAATCTTCGACGAGAGCCGCCTCGTCATATTCCGGCCAAGCAACTAAGCTAATACCTTTTGTATCTTCGAAGGTCGGAACTAACTTGCCCCAAAGCTCTTCGGCGATGTGCGGCGCAATCGGCGCAAGGAGCTGCACGAAGCCTTTGATGTAGTCGTAGTTCAGCGTCGGCGCCTTGTAGGCAGCGTTGACGAAGACCATCAACTGCGAAATCGCAGTGTTGAAGCGCAGATTTTCAAGGTCGTCAGTGACCTTTTTGACCGTTTCGTGATAAACCTTCGTCAGGCTCTCATCGTTGATTGTCGTAATCCGATCGTGAAGTTTATCTTCGTCGTCGAGAATCAGACGCCAAACGCGGTCAAGGAAGCGGCGCGAACCTTCAAGTCCGTCCTCGCTCCAAGCGATTGAAGCCTCAAGCGGGCCCATAAACATTTCGTATAAGCGAAGCGTGTCGGCACCGAACTCTGCAATCACGTCGTCCGGATTGACAACGTTACCTTTCGATTTCGACATTTTCTCATTGCCTTCGCCGAGGATCATCCCTTGGTTGAACAGTTTTTGGAACGGCTCTTTCGTCGGAACCACGCCGATATCGTACAAGAATTTGTGCCAGAAGCGCGCGTATAACAGGTGAAGCACCGCGTGCTCTGCTCCACCGATATAAATATCGACAGGCAGCCATTTTTCAAGTTTCGCCGGATCTGCAAGCATTTGCTTGTTGTGCGGATCGATGTATCGCAGGTAGTACCAGCTCGAACCCGCCCATTGCGGCATTGTGTTCGTTTCGCGGCGACCTTTCAGGCCAGTCACAGGATCGACCACGTTCAACCACTCTTCATTGTTGGCAAGTGGCGACTCGCCCGTTCCGCTCGGTTTGATGTCGGTCATTTTAGGTAGCACAAGCGGCAGTTCAGATTCCGGAACTGTCGTCATCGTGCCGTCTTCCCAATGAATAATCGGAATCGGCTCACCCCAATAACGTTGACGCGAGAACAACCAGTCGCGCAGGCGGTAGTTGATTTCTTTTTTACCGATACCGCGCTCTTCAAGCCATTCAATAACTTGGGCAATTGCGTCATCCTTATCCATTCCATTTAGGAAGTCAGAGTTGATGTGGATGCCATCTTCTGTGTAGGCAGCCTCTTCAACGTTCCCACCTTCTAAAACGGGGATGATTTCTAAATCGAATTGTTTAGCGAATTCCCAGTCACGAGTATCGTGGGCTGGAACCGCCATAATCGCACCCGTTCCGTAGCTGATCAAAACGTAGTCAGCAACCCAGATTGGGATTTCTTTTCCGTTGACCGGATTGATGGCGTAAGCACCGGTAAAGACACCGGTTTTATCTTTGGCTAAATCAGTTCTATCTAAATCTGATTTTAAGCTCGCTGTTCTTTGGTAAGCTTCGACCTCGGCACGTTGTTCGTCAGTTACGATCGCATCAACTAATTTGTGCTCTGGTGCTAGCACGCAGTAAGTCGCGCCGAACAATGTATCTGGGCGAGTCGTAAACACGGTGAAGCTAGAATCTGTGCCGGCGATGTTGAAGCCGACTTTAGCGCCGGTTGACTTGCCGATCCAGTTTCTTTGCATCGCTTTGATCGACTCAGGCCAATCCAAATCTTCCAAGTCTTCGAGCAGGCGCTCAGCGTAAGCGGTGATTTTCAGCACCCACTGGCGCATCGGCTTGCGGACAACGTCGTAGCCGCCGCGCTCTGACTTGCCATCGATCACTTCTTCGTTGGCGATAACCGTGCCCAGCTCAGGCACCCAGTTAACTGCGACCTCATCCTCGTAGGCTAGGCCCTTCTCGTATAATTTCGTGAAAATCCACTGCGTCCACTTGTAATATTCAGGCGAAATCGTGTTGACCTCGCGATTCCAATCGTAGCTCAAACCAAGCGCGTTGATTTGGCCTTTGAAAGTCTGGATGTTCTTCAGCGTGAACTCAGCCGGGTCATTCCCCGTGTCCATCGCGTACTGCTCAGCCGGCAAACCGAACGCATCCCACCCCATCGGATGAAGAACGTCGTAGTCCTGCGCCCGTTTCAGACGCGATAAAATGTCGGTCGCCGTGTAACCTTCCGGATGCCCCACGTGAAGCCCCACTCCCGACGGATAAGGAAACATATCTAGCGCATAGAACTTTTTGTGCCCCTCGCGGTCTTGCGTGTTAAAAACGTTGTGTGCGTGCCAGTATTTCTGCCACTTCTTCTCGATTTCGTGATGATTATAAGCCATTGGAAAACCTCTTGAATTTTTTTGTGTTTTATCTCGTTATTATATCAAAGAATAGGCATTTCTTCAATGTTTTTAAGGCTTCTTGTTAATATTACGCGCCGTTTTGTGGTATAATTTTTATATTATATTTTTAAGGAGCGAAAAATGACAGAAATCAATTGGGCAAGTGAAGTCGAAAAACGCAAAGACGAATTACTTGCAGATCTATTTACCTTACTAAGAATTCCAAGTGAACGCGAGGATGACAAAGCGACTGCCGATGCACCGTTTGGTCCCGGTCCTCGTGATGCACTTTTGAAAATGCTCGAAATTGCTGAACGCGATGGTTTCCCAAGTGAAAACGTCGACAACGTTGTCGGACATTTTGACTTTGGTTCAGGTGCTGAAACTTTAGGTGTTTTAGGTCACATGGACGTGGTTCCTGCCGGAAGCGGTTGGGATAGCAATCCGTATGAACCTGAAATTCGCGACGGGAAATTATACGCTCGCGGTTCGAGTGATGACAAGGGTCCCGTTATCGCTTGTTATTACGGTTTGAAAATTCTGAAAGACTTAGGATTTGAGCCCACGAAAAAAATCCGCTTCATCATCGGAACGGACGAAGAAAGCGGTTGGGCTGATTTCGATGTTGCAAAATATTTCGAACGCTACCCGACTCCTGATTTCGGTTTCTCACCGGATGCGGAATTCCCGATCATCAACGGTGAAAAAGGGATGGTCAACGTCGTTTTAGAATTCGCTAAAGGCACTAGCGGTCTGCTTTCGTTCAAATCAGGAATCCGTGTCAATATGGTTCCCGAAAGCGCTGAAGCTGTTATTGAAGGTTCGTTTGACGCTAGCGATTTCGCTGATTTTGTTAGCGCTAACGGAGTTACCGGTTCAGTTGAATCGGTTGATGGAAATACGGTTGTCACTTTAATCGGAAAATCTGCTCACGGTGCTCACCCTGAATTAGGCCTAAATAGCGCGACTTATTTGGCTACTTATTTAGCCGGTCACAAAGATGCTCTAGGTACTGAAGGCGCTAAATTTATCGAAGTTTTAGCTGCTCTACATAAAGCGCACGACGGTGAATTGGTTAAAATTAATCATCACGACGAAAAAATGGGCGACTTGTCGCTGAATCCGGGCGTTGTCGCGTATGATGCGACCGGTGACTTGCCCGCTTCTGTCACTGTCAACATCCGCTACCCGCAAGGAACCGGCCCGGACACAATCGCCGCAATCTGGACGGACTTGTTCGCAGGTTTAGTCACAGCGGTCAAACCCGGACCCGACACGGTTCCCCACTACGTGGGACTTGATGACCCGTTGGTTTCGACATTGCTCGACGTTTACGAAAAACACACCGGCCTTAAAGGCTACGAAACAGTCATCGGCGGCGGAACGTACGCGAAAATCATGGAACGCGGCGTGGCATTCGGAATGGCCTTCCCAGGCGACGAAGACACGATGCACCAAGCAAACGAACACTGCTCGGTCGAAGGACTACTCAAAGCCACTGCAATCTACGCAGAAAGCTTGTACCGTTTAACTAAATAAAAGCAAAGGTCGACTATTTTGTTAGTAGTCGGCCTTTTTTGTTGTTTTTATTTTCCCTAATCACTTTTAAGGCTTTTTTTATGCATTTCAAGGGCTGGATTGCGTAAAAATCGCATTAAAAGCGAACAAGCGATTTGAAGCAAGCAAAAAGAACGAAGCGAGTTCGTCCTTTACGTAAATTATGCTAGTTCTGCGTATTTGTCAGTTAGCGCGCGTTTTGTTTGCGTGCCGACCGAACGCTCAACTTCTTTACCGTCTTTGAACCAGATCAAAGTCGGAATCGACATCACACCGTGTTCGCGAGCTAGGTCTTGGTTGTCGTCAACGTTGACTTTGGCAATTGATAATTCGGGAACATCAGTTCCAGCGTCTAGGTCTTCTAAGATTGGGCCTTGCGCCATACAAGGACCACACCAAGGTGCCCAGAAATCGACTAAGACTAAGCCTTCAGTTGTTGTAGCTGCAAAATTTTCTGCATTTAATTCTTTCATGTTCAATTACTTCTCCTTCACTTCGTTACGTATGGGATAGGTCTAAACTCTTCGCTTCGCTCAATCGTTAAGACCAACCACACCTTTAAGATTTATGTGTAAATTATAGCACTCTTTTCAAGATTGTGCAAGCAAGTCGCCCTTGAACTGACTTGCCCAGATGTGGTATAATAGCGGTGGTTCCCGATAGGACTCGCCGTCATGCGAGGCTGCCTTGTAACCGAATAATTTAATGGGGGAAAACAACATGACAAAAGAAAAGATTTTATTTACGAGCGAAAGCGTGTCGGAGGGGCATCCGGACAAGATCGCAGACCAAATTAGCGATGCGATTTTGGATGCGATTCTGACTGAGGATCCACAGGCGCGCGTGGCGTGTGAAACGGCTGTTTACACAGGAAGCGTTCACGTGTTCGGCGAAATTTCGACAACGAGCTATGTCAACATCGACAAAGTGGTGCGCGAAACGATTAACGAAATCGGCTACAACCGTGCGAAATACGGATTCGATGCAGAAACGGTCGGCGTTCATCCGTCGATTATCGAGCAAAGTCCGGACATCGCTGGCGGAGTTGATACGGCGCTTGAAGCGCGTGACGGTTCGGAAAAACAAGAAACTGGAGCAGGCGACCAAGGTCTGATGTTCGGATTTGCCTGCGACGAAACGCCTGAGTTTATGCCGCTTCCGATTGCTTTGAGCCACCGCATCGTTCGTAAACTTGCCGAACTTCGCAAGAATAAAGAGTTACCATACCTGCGCCCGGACGCGAAGAGCCAGGTGACCGTCGAGTACAACGAGGACGGCAGCATCAAGCGCGTCGACACCGTGGTCATTTCGACGCAGCACGATCCGTCGATTGGCGATATCACGGACAACAAAAAAGTCCAAGACATTATCAAGGCTGATTTGATCGACGCCGTTATCAAAAAAGTCGTTCCTGCTGAGTTGCTCGACGATGAAACGAAATACTTCATCAACCCAAGCGGCAAGTTCGTTATCGGCGGACCGCAAGGCGATTCCGGTCTGACTGGTCGCAAAATTATCGTCGATACTTACGGCGGTTACGCGCGTCACGGCGGCGGAGCTTTCAGCGGAAAAGACGCGACGAAAGTTGACCGCAGCGCATCTTACGCGGCTCGCTATATCGCCAAAAATATCGTGGCGGCCGGCATCGCGCCGAAGGTTGAAATCCAACTTTCATACGCCATCGGGGTCGCTCATCCGATTTCGATTTCGGTCAACACTTACGGCAATTCTAGCGTTTCCGACGCAGATTTAATCGCTGCAATTCGTGCGAACTTCGACTTGCGTCCGGACGGCATCATCGAAATGCTTGATCTTCGTCGCCCAATCTACAAACAAACTGCGGCTTACGGTCACTTTGGCCGGACGGACGTTGACTTGCCTTGGGAACACCTCGACAAAGCCGACGCGTTGAAAGCTAGTTTGAATATTTAATTATAAGAAGCTGACGAAAGTCGGCTTTTTTCGTGGTATAATATCGGTATGAACTCAACAAAATTAAAAGCAAGTGAATTAATGAAAACCGGCGATGAAATTCGCCTTAAAATCAACCGGCTCGGCATCAACGCCGAAGGGATCGGCTATTTCAAAAAGGTCATCGTGTTCGTCGAAGGCGCTTTAGTCGGCGAAGAAGTCATCGCGGTTGTGACGCAAGTTAGCGACCGGATGGGATTTGCCCGGACGAAGAAAATTCTGAAGCGCTCTTCTGATCGGATCAACCCCGAGTGCCCCCACTATGCAAGTTGCGGCGGGTGCAGCCTTTTGCATTCAAAATATCCAGCCACGCTCGATTTCAAACTTGACCTCGTTAAGCAGTCTTTGAATAAGTTCAAGGTCAATCTCGATGCGCGCAAATTTAAGCCAACTATCGGGATGGATGACCGTTTTAATTATCGAAATAAGGCGCAATATCAGCTTGGTTTTCGCGACGAAAAAGTTATCGCGGGTTTATATGCGCTGAATTCTCATAATTTAATCGATTTGCACGACTGCCCGATTCAGACGCCTTTGATCAACTCGATTATCGAATATACGACTGAAATAATGACGGAATTAAATTTGCGAATTTATGATGAGCGCACGCACAGCGGTACTTTCCGCTCGCTTGTCGTCCGCAGTTCGCACACGACTAACGAAACACAAGTCATCTTTGTGACCGCAAACAAGGACTTTCCGTCGCGCGATATTTTAATTGAAAAATTAAAAAATAAATTCCCGGAAATTAAATCAATCGCCCAAAACATCAACAACCAAAGAACTTCGCTCGTGCTCGGCGCTGAAACTAAAATCCTTTACGGTGACGGCTATATCACGGAACACTTGAATGATATGGAGTTCAAACTCAGCCCGCGAGCCTTCTTCCAACTTAATACCAAAATGGCTGAGCACACCTATAATCTAGCTATCAACGCACTTAAACTTAGTCCTGATATGACCTTCCTCGATGCCTACTCAGGAATCGGAACGCTCGGGCTCCTCGTTGCTAAAAAAGTCAAAAAAGTATTCGGGGTTGAAATCATTCCCGAGGCTGTTCAAGATGCGAAATTAAATGCGAAAATTAATCACATCACGAACGCTAATTATATGGCAGCCGCGGCTGAGGATTTAATTGCCAAGTTCCCTTCTTTTGATGCTGGGATTGTCGATCCGGCCCGCGTGGGGCTTGACAAAAAATTCATTTCCGCTATAATTAATAATAGAATAAAAAATCTCGTTTACATCTCGTGCAACCCCGCGACACTTGCCCGCGATTTGAAGCTTCTAGAGAACGCCTATGAAGTCGAGTCGATGCAGGTCGTCGATATGTTTCCGAACACGGCGCGCGTCGAGGTGATTACGAAGTTGAGGAGCAAATAATGGACAAAATTTTAATCGATATCATTCTCGCAACCGTCGCCGAGAAATATGACGATGCGGCGGACTTTTACAAGGTGCAATTAGGTCTTGACGATCACACTTGGCAATTGTTCAAGGACGGCGTGATCCCGCTTCCGCAAGAAGTTATGCCGAAGGTGTTACATCTGTTTTCGGATTACGAGTGGATGCTGATTCAGAAAGTTATTCGCAACGCTTCAATCCATCCGGAAAGTCGTGAAACAGCGCCTGGCGATTACCGTCGGGCGAAAATCGAAATCGCAAACGTTTGGCTAAAAGCTAATATCGCTGAACTCGATATCGCTGAACATGAGCCGCACGCTGCCTTTATCAATGCCCGCGTGTTGACAAGCTACGGCGACCTGATTACTTTCAGAATTCCGGCTAGTGTATCGAATACTATTAATGGAGATCAACACAAATTGCTCGAATGGGCTAACAAAAATTTAGTCTAATTTAAAAGTGACTCCAAATGACCGATAATTTCGAATTTCATCACTATTTTGGACAATTTGAGTACATATAGATTTTATATGTACTCAAATTGTCCAAAACTATGGCATTTTTAGAAGAAAACGGGCATTTGGAGTCAGTCCAAAGAAAAACCCCTCAACCTAATCAACAAGGTTGAGGGATTTTTTATTATAGACGTGCGTTTAATTCTTTAGCTAAGTCCTCGAAACCAGGTTTCCCTAGCAACGCGAACATATTTTTCTTATACGCTTCAACGCCTGGTTGATCGAACGGATTGATTGCGTTCAAGTGGCCAGAGATGGCGATTGCTTTTTCGAAGAAGTAGATCAAGTAGCCTAACGTGAAGGCGCTTTGGTCAGGAAGTGTGATCACGAAGTTTGGAACGTCGCCATCAGTGTGGGCCAACAAGACACCTTGGAAGGCTTTAGTGTTAACGAAATCAACGCCTTTTCCTTGCAAGTAGCCAAGTCCGTCCAAATCTTCATCCAACTCAGGAATCGCGATATCGAAGTTAGGTTTAGCGATTTTGATAACTGTTTCGAAAATGTTGCGTGACCCTTCTTGGATGAATTGTCCAAGCGAGTGCAAGTCAGTCGAGAAATTAGCGCTTGACGGGTAAATACCTTTTTGATCTTTACCTTCTGATTCGCCAGCCAACTGTTTCCACCATTCCGACAAATATTGAAGCGATGGTTCGTAGTTGACTAAGATTTCAGTCGCTTTTCCTTTGCGGTATAAAACGTTGCGCAAAGCAGCGTATTGGTAAGCTAAGTTCGAATCCAAATCGTCGCTAGAGAAGTCGGCGCGCCCGGCGGCAGCACCTTCCATCAACGCATCGATGTCCGCTCCGCTTGCTGCGATTGGAAGTAATCCAACAGCTGTCAAGACTGAGAAGCGTCCGCCAACGTCGTCAGGGATTACGAATGTGTCCCATTTTTGCGCGTCTGCTTCGACTTTAACTGCTCCGCGAGCTTTGTCAGTCGTTGCGTAGATGCGCTCGTTTGCGCCTTCAACGCCGTATTTTTTGATCAATAATTCTTTGAAGACACGGAATGCGATTGCGGGTTCAGTCGTCGTTCCCGATTTTGAAATCACGTTAACCGAGAAATCTTTGTCCTTCACAAGCTCAACCAAATCGTGCAAGTAGCTCGACGAAATCGAGTTCCCAGCGTATAAGATTTGTGGCGCTTTGCGCTCTGCAGCTGATTGCAAGTTGTAGAAGTTGTTGTTCAAGAAGTCGATGGCCGCCTTAGCTCCCAAATAGCTTCCGCCGATTCCGATTACGATTAAGACTTCTGAGTCGCCTTGGATTTTCGCAGCCGCTTCTTTGATGCGCGCGAATTCCGCTTTATCGTAGTCCACTGGCAAGTCCAACCACCCTAGGTAGTCGCTACCTGGGCCAGTTTTTTCGGCCAACAAAGTGTGAGCAGACGTCACTTGCGGCTTCATGTATGAAAGTTCATTTTCGTTAATGAATTTAGTTGCTTTTGAATAGTCAAATGTAATATGTGCCATTGTGCACCTCCGTAAAAATATACACTTATTATACCATATTTTTAGCTTTTTAAAAGCTAGTTTGTTAAAGAATTAACAAACTTTTTTAGGCAAGTAAAAACCGGACCCGCTAGGCAAGTCCGGCGCGCAGCGATTATTCGCCTACGTATTGTTTTACTAGTTCTTCAACTTCGGCACAAGTGCAAGAATCAAGGGCTTTTTCAGCCAATTCTTTCATCTTAGTCGTGTCGATTTTAGCCATTAAGCTACGAGTTTTCAGAATTGAAGTTGCGCTCATTGAGAACTCATCAAGACCCATTCCGACAAGTAATGGCACAGCAGTTTGGTCCCCTGCCATTTCGCCACACATACCCGCCCACTTGCCTTCGGCATGTGCTGCTTTGATGACGTTGTCGATCAAACGCAAGATTGAAGGGTTGTAAGGTTGGTATAGGTAAGAAACGCGCTCGCTCATGCGGTCAGCGGCCATTGTGTATTGGATCAAGTCGTTCGTTCCGATTGAGAAGAAGTCGACTTCCTTCGCGAATTTATCAGCCAAAACAGCTGCAGCTGGGATTTCGATCATGATACCTAATTCGATCGAATCAGATACCGCAACGCCTTCAGCGCGCAATTTAGCTTCTTCGTCTTTGAAGATCGCTTTCGCATCGCGGAACTCACCAAGAGTCGCGATCATCGGGAACATGATGCGCAATTGCCCGTGCACTGAAGCGCGAAGCAAAGCGCGTAATTGCGTGCGGAACATATCAGTTTCGTGCAGGCAGACGCGGATTGCGCGGTAGCCTAGGAACGGATTCATTTCGTGCGGCAATTGCAAGTATGGAAGCTCTTTGTCGCCACCGATATCCATCGTGCGGACAACGACTGGGCGGTCGCCCATGTCAACAAGAACTTTTTTGTAAGCTTGGTATTGATCTTCTTCAGTTGGGAAGCTTGGCGAATCCATGTAAAGGAATTCCGTGCGGTAAAGACCAACAGCTTCTCCGCCGTTGTTCAACACGCCTTCGACGTCTTTTGGAGTACCGATATTAGCGGCAAGTTCGAAGTGCACGCCATCAGCGGTAACAGTTTTAGCGTCTTTCAGACGAGCCCATTCAGCTTTTTGAGCAGCGTATTTTTCGCCCGCAGCTTTGAACTCAGCGATTTGTTCATCAGTCGGGTTAGAGATAGCTTCACCAGTCATACCGTTCAAGGCTAAGACAGTTCCGTTTTCAACTTTTTCTACGACGTTGTTTGTACCGACAATTGCCGGGATTTCAAGCGAACGAGCCATGATAGCCGAGTGAGACGTGCGTCCGCCGATGTTTGTGATGAAACCTTTGACGAAGTTGCGGTCAAGTTGTGCTGTGTCTGACGGAGTCAAGTCGTGAGCGACAACGATAACTTCTTCGTTGATCATTGAAGGGTTAGGTAGGCCGACACCGACTAGGTGGGCCAACACGCGTTTAGCTACGTCGCGGATGTCCGCAGCACGCTCTTTCATGTACGCATCTTCCATCGTTTCGAAGATTCCGATGAACATATCAGAAACGTCAGTTAGAGCTGCTTCAGCGTTGATCCGAGTGTCTGTGATGGCTGATTTGATTTGCCCAACCATTTCTGGATCTTCCAAAACAAGCATGTGAGCGTCAAAGACTTTCGCTTCTTCTTCTCCCAATGAAGTAGCAGCTTTGTCGCGGATTTGTTGAAGTTCGCCTTTAGAAACTTCCAACGCTTTGTCCAAACGTTCGATTTCTAGAGCTGTGTCAGCAACTTCTTTACGGTCGAAACTTAAATCTGGTTGAACTAGTTTGTAGACTGGTGCAACAGCGACACCGTCACTTGCCGCAATACCTAAAATTTTCTCTGTCATTTTATTTATTCCTTTATATTAGTATTTTCATAAAAAAAGGGGAAGTCTTATGGAAGGCCTCCCCCTATTCGTTTCGAATTAAGCTTCTTCAGCTAAACCTTGTTCTTTAAGTGTAGCAACCAATCCTTCGATTGCAGCCGCTTCATCAGCACCATCAACAGTGATAGCGATATCAGCACCAACGCCAACACCTAAACTCATAACACCCATGATTGATTTAAGGTTTACAGATTTTCCGTTGTAAGCCAAAGTGATGTCTGAAGTGTACTTAGACGCTGCTTGAACCAACAATGTAGCCGGACGAGCGTGAATCCCAGTTTCTTCGATAACTTTAAATTCTTTTGTAATTGCCATTTTAATGGACTCCTTTTTTTGTTTTTTGAAAGTGTTTTCAAAATGTATGTGATAATAATATCATATCGCCAAATTTTTATCAAGGAAATCTGTTTAATTCGTTAATTTTTAAAGGCGAATTTAAAGATTTTTTTGGAGATGCGGGCAAGTCGTGCTCCGCACGGCTACGGTTTGCTATTCTACTCGACAATGCATTCGTACCCCGTGGCTTCGATGAGTTGTTTCGTTTCGTCGATTCCTGCACCTTTTGTCGTTAAATAGCCCGAGGCGAAGATTGAGTCCACCACTTTGAACAGTTCTGCTTCGTGCCCTTTAAGGTAGATTTCGCGACCGGCAGCAGCTCTGATGTCTGAGGTTGGATTTAGGATTCTTGTAAGTGCAAGCACTGTCAGGCAGTATTCCGGGGTTAAGTGCGAAACGTCGTTCTTTTCTTTTCTTGTGCCTTCGATCGGAATTAAGAAATTGATTGGAATTGAATTCGGTTTAATCTCTTGGAATGATAATAGAAGATCAGCGATGTCCTCTTTCTTTTCGCCAAGGCCGATGATGCCGCCCGAACAGATTTCAAAACCTAAGTCTTGAAGCATTTTAATATTGTCGAAACGTTCGCGCCACGTGTGCGTTGAGCAAATTTCTTCGTAATATTTTTCGCTCGTATTTAAGTTGTGGTTGATGCGGTTCACGCCCGCTTCTTTTAGTTTGATTGCTTGGGGTTTTGTTAAAAAGCCGATTGAGCAACAGATTGAAGTATCGTTTTGTTGTTTTAATTCTTTGATATATCCGGCGAATTCTTCGATTTCTTTGTCTTGAAATCTGATTCCGCTAAGTCCAATACAATGCCGCGCTAAACCTTTTTCTTTGATGATATTTCCATCTTCTAAAAGTTTTTCTTTTGCGATCATCTTATATCTGTCGATTCCTGTTTCCGCTTTATGCGACTGCGCACAATAGGCGCAGTCCTGCGAACAGTCGCCGCTCCTGGCGTTGCTCAAAATTTGCACACTAACTTTCTTACCGTGCGTTTGTTTTCTTAGTTGATATGCCCTCTCAATAATTTCTGGACTTGGATTTTCTAATATTTCGATTATTTCCGCTCTATTCACTTTGCGCTCCTCTTTGTAAACTTTATTATTAGTTATTTTACTATTTTGCGCAACCAAAAAGCAACCTCGAAAAAATAATTAAATTATTTTGCCCAAAAATGTAACAAACCGCAAAAAAATACGTATATATATAGTATAGGGGTAAAAATTTTAGCCCGGAAAGGAGCAATAAATGAAAACAAAAGAAGTACCCTTGATTCCGAAATATGATTTGATTTTCAAGCAAGTCTTTGGAAGCAAGAAAAGTAAAAATGTTCTGGAGGGGATGATTAGGGAGATTACCGGCCTTCCGGTGAAGAAGATATTGCGGATAATGAATCCGTACAATATCCACGAGTACCGCAAAGCTAAAGAAGCTCATCAGAGGAACAAAGTTATCGCATCAGCTGTCGACATCAAAGTTGAACTTGAATCGGGCGAAATAGTGATTGTCGAAATGCAAAATGCGAAACAGAAAACCTTCTTGCGCCGAGCGCAGATCTACGGAGCTACCAATTTCAGCGATCAATACGATGGCGAATACAGCACAATCTCGGCGGTTTACGTAATTTTGATAATGAATTATAAGCATCCGTTTCACTTGCCCGGTTCGAACTT
>JAISJW010000009.1 GCA_031261175.1 Lactobacillales bacterium | reverse complement strand
AATCACACACCAGTTATCAAGATCAATTCTAATTTTGAGAAAATAAGCGCTATTGACTAGGGAGCGCATCATTTCAAAATTTTCTATGCTTTAATTATAGCACGGAATCCCTTTTTTTTGTTTTTTTTGTGTTTTTCTTTACATATAAAAAAGATGGATGATTTGCATGAATCTACATAAATTTCGTGTGAAATCGGGTGATTTCTACCAAATTCATGCATCTTACAATTTATATGACATGAATCCGGTAGAAAAGGGGCAATTCTAGACAATATTTATGTAGATTCATGCAAACGGTCTTTTAAATTTTTTGTATAGGCAATATTTTTGACCGTGCGCACGTTATCATATATAATAATCTTTGTTGGGAGAGATATCTCTCAACATGTTTACCCATTCCCTAAAGGTGAACAAGATTTTCATATTTTTATCTCCTTATAAGGCGTGTCTATTCCAGGGCACGTCTTTCTTTTTTGCGTTTTTTGTGATATTATAAGCGTAACAAGGAGTGTGTGATATGAAAAAGAAATTAGCGGGCAAGTTAAGTTTACTAGGCTTCTTCGCCCTAACAGCGACGATGGTTTTGGACGTTTACGAATATCCGTCGTTCTCAACGAGTGGGCTCAACCTCTTATTTTTCCTCGTTGTGGGCGGATTGTTATGGTTCTTCCCGGCAGCATTATGCGCGGCTGAAATGGCGACCGTGCCCGAGTGGGAACAGGGTGGAGTCTTTACTTGGGTCAGCGAAACATGGGGTGAGCGCTTCGGTTTTGCCGCCGTTTTCTTCCAGTGGATCCAAATCACCGTCGGCTTCGTCACGATGATTTATTTCTTATTATCAGCGCTCGCAAAAGTGGTCGACCTCGGCATCGTCTCAACGAACCCCTTAGCGAAAACACTCGCAGTGCTCGTGATCTTCTGGCTCATTACGGCAAGTCAACTCCGCGGAATCGGCTTCACCAACCGTTTGGTGAACTTCACCTTCTCGCTCGGCGTCGTCCTTCCTGCGATTTTATTATTAGTATGTATGGTTTTATATTTACTCAGCGGCGGTCGTTTCGAATTCACCGCGGCGCAAATGAACCTCGTTCCCGACTTCAAAAACGTCTCGATGCTCGTTGTGTTCGCCTCGTTCATCTTAAGTTACATGGGCGTTGAGGCAAGTGCCGGCTACGTCAACGAACTCGATAATCCAAAAAGAAATTATCCCTTAGCGATGTTTTTGCTCGTGATTTTCGCAGTAGTTATCAACGCGATTGGTGGACTTTCAATCGGTGCGGTCGTGCCACTTGATAAACTTAATTTAAGTAGCGGGGTCTTGCAGGCATTTGATTCTTATTTAGCGCACTTCCACATTTCGGCAGGAATAGTGCTTAAAATCATCGCCTTTTTAGTAGCGTTTGGGATCTTCGGCGAAATATCATCATGGGTTGTCGGTCCTGTCCGCGGCCTTTATATGGCGGCGCAAAAAGGTTTATTGCCTCCAAAATTCAGGAAGGTCAACAAGTCTAACGTGCCAATTCCGCTCGTTTTATTACAGGGCGCAATCGTTTCGATTTGGGCAATTGCCCTAACGATGTTCGGCGGTGGCGATAACGTTTCTTTTCAAGCGGCGCTGTCGCTGATGGCGGTCATTTACGGACTTATGTATCTGCTTTTCTTGAGTGGATATCTCAAATATACGTTCGGGCAAAACAAGAAATTAACGCCTGGCTACAAGGTTCCAGGTGGAAAAATCGGCCAAAGAATTATCGCGTTATCAGGGCTTATCGTGACATTATTCGTAATGTTTATTTCGTTCCAATCGCCAGCTGTTCTCAAAGGATCAGAAATAGGTGAATATCACATTATGCTAATCGTCGGAACGCTCATCGTTTTAGTCCTACCTTTCATCATTTACGCACTCAACGATAAGTCGGCGCACAAGGTTAAATTCAAACCGGTTCCGCGCCCGATAGAGTCGGTTAATCCGTTTATCAAACCGTTCGCCCGCGGGCAACACGAAATTATTTCGGATGAACAACGAATAAAAAATGCAGTTAAAAAACTTGAAGAAAAATTATAGCAAAATCAAGGTCCCTATGATCAACAAACGTTGAAAAATAGGGGCCTTATGTGGTATAATTGAGGGACTATTGAACAATAAAAAGGTGGCCTATGAATTTATCAAAACGTCTCGCGCGCGTCGCTGATTTCGTACCTATTAACGCTCGTTTAGCCGACATCGGAAGCGATCACGCCTATCTACCCGTTGCGTTAATGCTCGAAGAAAAAATTGAATTCGCCGTCGCTGGCGAAGTGGTAAAAGGCCCGTTCGAAAGCGCACGCAAAAACGTCGCGTTAAACGGCTTGTCGGAAAAAATCACAGTGCGTCTGGCAAGTGGCCTCGCGGCAATTGAGCCTCAAGATGAAATCAACACAATCACTATCTGTGGGATGGGTGGGACATTGATCGCTGAAATTTTAGCAGCTGGTGACCCGAATAAAGCAAGACTTATCCTGCAACCGAACGTGGCTGGTGAAAATGTTAGAACGTGGTTAAATCAAAATAACTATAAAATAATAGCTGAAGATATTCTCGAAGAAAATGAAAAAATTTATGAGATAATTGTTGCTGAATGCGGAGAGCAAAAATTAAGCGAAAAAGAAATCGAGTTCGGCCCATTTTTATTACAAGAAAAAAATAAAATATTTATTAAAAAATACGAACACGAAATAATCAAAAATGAACGCGTTTTAGCCAATTTAAAAAACGTAAAAAATATTGAAAAAATAAAACAATTCGAAAATCAAATCAAGAAAATAAGAGAAATCCTATGAAAGTAATTGATTATTATAATAAATTAAATGATTTATTTCCGTTTGAATTAGCTGAAAGCTGGGACTACAGCGGTCTGCAAATCGGTGACCCGCAAGCGACGGTCAACAACGTCCTCGTAACGCTCGACGTAACGAACGCGGTAGTCGATGAAGCGATAAATAAAAACATCGATTTAATTATCGCACATCACCCGCCAATCTTTGAAGATTTAAAACAAATAACCCAGCCTAAATTACTGAAATTAATTGGAAATAAAATTGCGGTAATTAGCGCGCACACTAACTTCGACCGAGTTGCGATGGGTGAAGCCTTCGCAAAAAAATACGAATTAAATTCGCAAAAAAAAGATTATTTAACTATCGCCGAAATTGACGATGAAAAATTAAATAAAATAATAAAAGATTATCCAAGTAAATTAATTAACCCGAAAAAATCAGTCAAAAAAATCGCGATTGTTCTTGGTTCCGCGGCCGAGTTCTACGAGGACGCAATTGCCCAAGGTGCTGACGCCTTTATAACGGGTGATATCAAGTATCACGATGCGCTCGACATCAAAGATAGTGACCTTTTCACGATCGATATCGGGCATCACGCAGAACACGAGTTTTTTACTAAAATAATTAAAGAAAAAATAGGTGGAGAGGTTTCGAAGGTCAATACATACCCTTTCGAAAAATAAAATCATGAGTGCATTTGAACGTTTCATCCGGTACGCAAAAGTCAACACGCGCAGCGACGAAAGCTCGCAGACGACGCCATCAACCCAGGCGCAAGTCGACTTCGCGCAAGATTTAATCACAGAATTAAAAGAAATCGGCGTGAGCGAAGTTCGCTACAACGAGACGAACGGATTCGTCATCGCAAAACTACCGGCAAGTGAGCCCGGCCACAAGGCTATCGGCTTCATCGCCCACATGGACACAGCTGACTACAACAGCGAAAACGTCAACCCGCAAATCGTCGAAAACTACGACGGCGGAGTTATCGCTCTGGGTGGATCAGGGTTCGTTTTAGATCCAGCTGAATTCCCGAATTTGAAAAACTACGTCGGTCAAACTTTAGTGACGACTGACGGAACGACGCTTTTAGGAGCGGACGACAAGGGCGGAATCGCTGCGATTATGACGGCGATTGAATTCTTGATTGCGCATCCCGAAGTTAAACACGGCGACGTTTATATTGGCTTTGGGCCAGATGAAGAAATCGGTGTGGGTGCGGACAAGTTCGACGTTAACGATTTTCCGGTTGAATTCGCTTATACTGTCGACGGCGGACCTTTAGGCGAGTTGGAATGGGAAAGCTTCAATGCGGCAGCGGCATCGATTACATTTACGGGTAAGAGCGTCCACCCAGGAAGTGCGAAAGACGTGATGGTCAACGCGCTACAGTTAGCGGTTGAGTTCCACAACGCTTTACCAGCTGATGAGCGTCCCGAAAACACCGAAGGTCGTGAAGGCTTCTTCATGCTTCAAGCGATCAACGGCGACTTAGCTAGCGCAAAATCGCAATACATCATCCGTGATCACGACCGCGCTAAATTCGAAGAGCGCAAAGCGACGATTCAAAAAATCGCAGACACGTTTAACGGACGCGCTATCGTTGAAATCAGTGATTCTTATTACAATATGGGCGAAGTTATCTCTAAAGATATGACTCCGATTGAAGTCGCGCAACAAGCGATGGAAGAGCTTGGCATCAAGCCTGCGATTCACCCAATCCGCGGTGGAACGGACGGATCGAAAATCACGTTTATGGGAATTCCGACGCCGAACTTATTTGCCGGCGGAGAAAATTTCCACGGGCAATTCGAGTTCCTGAGCGTTGAAACTTTGAATAAGGTTGTTGAGGTAATTCTTGGAATTATCAAAAATGTATGAATGAAATCTTAAATGATTATGTGCACTTTCTGCGCGTTGAGCGAGGGCTAAGTACAAATACGATCGCAAGTTATCGCTTCGATCTCGACGAGTTTTGCGAGTTTTTAACAGCGCAAAAAATCACTGATTTTAATCAAGTGAATAACGATGTGATCACTTTATTTTTAAAAGAATTGCACGAAAAAAAACGAGCGCGCAAATCGGTTAGCCGGATGATTTCATCTTTGAAGGTGTTTTTTAAATATTTAAAAACGCACAATTTAATCGAACGCGACTGTATGCAGACGATTTTTGCACCGAAGTCAGCGCAACCTTTACCGAGCGTGATGAGTATTCATGAGATTGAACTTTTGCTCGAAGCGCCTGACATTACAACGGAGTTGGGTTTGCGCGACCGAGCGATTTTGGAGCTGATGTATTCTAGTGGCCTCAGGGTTAGCGAAGTCGTCAACTTGCGCCTCGAAGATATGCACTTAGAGATGAATATCTTGAAGACCTTAGGGAAGCGCGACAAAGAGCGAATCTTACCGATTGGTGACGAGGCGAAGTATTGGATCAAACGATACATGATGCAGGCTCGCACGAAATTACTTAAAAAAAATCATACGGATGAATTATTCCTCAATCATCACGGGCGCAAATTAACGCGTCAAGGAATCTGGAATAATCTCAAAATCCACGTTGAAAAAGCGGGTATCGAAAAAAATGTGACCCCGCACACGTTGCGCCATTCATTTGCCACGCACCTCTTGGAATGCGGAGCCGACCTCAGGGTTGTGCAGGAACTTTTAGGCCATAGCGATATTTCGACGACTCAAATTTACACCAATATAAGCCGCGAACATTTGTCGAAAGTTTATGACAAAGCATTCGAGGACAAAGATAATTAAGGAAACCTTTAATGGATGAATTAAAATTTAAATTGGATGTGTTCGAGGGGCCGTTAGACCTCTTGCTTCATCTGATTCGAAAATTAGAAGTAGATATTTACGACATTCCAATCAAGGAAATCACGGACCAATTTATCGCCTACATCAATGCGATGAAGGTTTTGGATCTCGATGTGATCGGCGATTATTTCGTAATGGCGGCGACTTTGATGTCGATTAAAGCCAAACTGCTTCTGCCCAAACAAGAGCTTGAACTCGAAGAGGGCGAATTGTTTGAAGGGGGCGACGAGGACGGAATCGACCCGCGCGAGGCGTTAGTCGAGCAGCTCTTAGAATATCGCAAGTTCAAATACGCAGCGGCGATGTTGAAGGACAAGGAAACCTACCGCGCTGAGCACTTCGGAAAGGACCCGACTAATGTCGAGGAATACCGCAGCGAAGAATTAGTTTTAGATGAAACGAAAAATTCAGCGATTGACTTATTCCTCGCGTTCAACAAGATGCTTGAGAAAAAGAAAAAACGCACGCGGATGGTTACGACCATCGAAAATGATGAGTCGACAATCGAAGATAAAATTGCCAAAATTATTCGCCGTTTGGACCGAATCAGCATTAAAGACGGGATGAAGTTCGACGAGCTGTTCGAGGATGAACAGTCGAAACCGGAGATTATTACGACGTTTATGGCGCTTCTTGAGCTGATTAAAACGCAGGATATTTTCATCGAACAAAAGGGGATTTTTGAAGATATTTACGTCTTTAAAAAAGAAAAGGAAATAATTAATGAGTAATATTGTTGCGAAAGTTGAAGCCCTATTATTTGTGGCTGGCGACGACGGATTGAGCGCTGAAGAGATCGGGATTTTACTCGAAATCGATGCACCCGCAGCCCGTCAATCGACCGAAGGGCTTCAAGAAAAATATGAAAACGACGAAAGCTCGGCTTTGAAGGTTATCGAAATTGCAGGCAAGTTCAACATTTCGACGAAACCGATTTACGCTGAGATTTTGAAAGAATATGCGAAGAGCCCAATTAGCGGAACTTTGAGCAACGCGGTTTTAGAGACGTTGTCGATAATTGCCTACAAGCAACCGGTGACGCGCTCGATCGTCGATGCGATTCGCGGAGTTGGTTCGAGCAATGCGGTCCAAAAGCTCTTGAGTTTTGGGTTGATTGAGGTCGCAGGGCGTTTAGAGACGCCAGGTCGGCCGAAGTTGTATCGCACGACTGATGTCTTTATGAATCATTTCGGCTTAGCAGATCTCGCTGAATTGCCCGATATTAAAGCCGTCGAAGACGAGTATGCCACGGACGACGCGATTGATTTGTTCTCGAGCCGCTACAGCGAGGAGTTCGAGATTCAGGAAGTGGAAGTAGATGCGCAGTACGTCATTGATGACGAGGAAGCCGGGACAGAATAATGGAAAGACTACAAAAAGTCATCGCGAACGCAGGAGTTACGAGTCGCCGCAAAGCTGAAGAGCTGATTAAAGAAGGCGTTGTGAAAGTGAACGGCGTTGTTGTGACGGAGCTTGGGACGAAGGTTTCGGGTTCGGACAAGGTCGAAGTGCGCGGGGTCGCTCTCGACAAAGAAGAGCCGGTTTATTTCCTGTTCTTCAAGCCGAAGGGCGTGATTTCGTCGGTTAGTGACGAAAAAGGGCGCGCGGTTGTGACGGATTATTTCAAGGGCGAACCTGAGCGGATTTATCCGGTTGGGCGTCTCGATTGGGATACGTCGGGTCTGCTTTTGATGACGAACGATGGGGATTTCGCGAATGCGATGATGCACCCGAAACACGAGATTGACAAGGTCTATACGGCTAAGGTTAAGGGTCTGGCGGATAAGATTAATCTGCGTCCACTGACGCTTGGGGTTAAAATTGACGGTCGCATAACGGCGCCGGCTCGCTATAATATTATTAGCGTGAATCCGGAGAACGATTCGAGCATTGTTGAGCTGCGCATCCACGAGGGTCGCAATCATCAGGTTAAAAAGATGTTTGAAGCGGTCGGTCTGCCGGTCAAAACGCTGAAACGCGATAAATTTGGCGATTTGGACCTGACTGGTCTGCGCATCGGCGAATATCGCAAGCTGAGCAAGAAAGAAGTAAGTCGTTTATTGAACTATAAATCGGTCTAATCGTTTTTAAGCCGTTTTTTAGGCATTTCGAGGTCTGAAATGCCTAAAAAACGCGTTAAAAGCGATTAGGAAAAAGTAGGTGAGCAAAATGCCAGAACTTCCAGAGGTTGAAACGGTCCGCCGCGGACTGATGAAGCTGATTATCGGCGAGGAAATCGCGAAAGTCAGTTTGTATTACGATAAAATCGTCGAAAACGCCGACAAGGGCAAGTTTGCGGCCGACCTTGAGGGCGAAGTGTTCCAAAATGTGCTGCGCCGCGGGAAATTTTTAATTTTCCAAACAGATCATTACGATTTAGTCAGCCATCTGCGCATGGAAGGTAAGTATGCGTTGGTTGATGGTGTTGATCCGCAGAACAAACACGTCCACGTCGTCTTTGAGTTTGAAAGCGGAAAATCTCTTCAATATCAGGACGTACGCAAGTTCGGTAGGATGATGTTGCTTCCGCGCGATACCGCTCTGCACACATACAAAGGCATCATCCAACTCGGTCCGGAACCAACGCCAGAAACCTTTGATGCTACTACTTTTTACAATGAGCTCCACAAGAACCACGCGGTCATCAAACCGTTATTATTAAATCAAAAAATCGTCGTCGGCCTTGGCAATATCTACGTCGACGAGGTGTTATGGAAGTCGAAAATCAATCCGTCGCTTAAAGCTAGCGACATCGATCGCCGTCATTCGAACACGCTCCATAAAGCGACAATCGAAACGCTTGAAGAGGCGATCCAACACGGCGGAACAACCATCCGTAGCTATATCAATGCTGATGGTCAGACGGGTGAACATCAAAATCACCTGAACGTCTACGGTCAAAAAGGCCAGCCGTGTCCGCGCTGCAAAACGCCAATCGATAAATATAAACTAGCCGGTCGCTCGACCCATTTCTGTCCGAAGTGCCAGCCGCTCCCTGACTACAAAGTCAGCGTAATAGGCATCACTGGTGGCATAGCAACCGGCAAGTCAACTGCATCACTTTACCTAACAAGTCAAGGTTACACAGTCATCGACGCAGACAAAATCGCGCACCAAATTCTGGAACTACCTGAGATTATCGAGCGCCTAGAACAATCGTTCGGCCCAACGATTCTAACAGAACAAGGCCTAATAGATCGCAAAAAACTCGGCGCAATTGCCTTTGTTAGCGAAAAAGAAATCGCCAAATTAAACGCGATAACTCAACCATTAATCAGAAAAACTATCCTCGAAGAAATTGCAAAAGAAAAACAAACGCAAATCCAAGAGGGCAAAAAAAATAAAATTATTTTTGTCGATATTCCGCTGTTATTCGAAATGAATTATGAAAAAGAGTTCGACAAAATAATCGTCCTATCAACGGACGAAAAGACCCAAATCACCCGGATTAAACAGCGCGATAATATCACCAAAAAACAAGCGCAAGATATCATCAACCGGCAATTGCCGCTCGCAACAAAAGCCGCAAAGGCCGATTACGTCATCGACACAACCGGCCTAGAAGCCCAAACACAGGCCCAACTAAAAAACACGCTTAAGGAAATTCTATGAAAAAACAATATTTCGCCATCGTGATCCCGCTGCTCGTCATCATCGACCAGCTGATTAAATGGCTCGTCGTCGAATACATCGACCTCGGCACTGAACACCCGTTCATCCCGTTCATCTTAAGCCTCACTCACCTCCAAAACATCGGAGGTGCGTGGAGCATCATGCCGGGCGAAACGTGGTTTTTCACCCTGATGGCCCTAATTGTCGTCGTGGTCGCAACGTTCTTCCTCGTCAAAAACCAAGTCGAATGGCCGCTCTATAACGTCGCCCTAGCCATGATCATCGCAGGCGGCATCGGCAACGCAATCGACCGCGTCCGCTTCGGCGAGGTCATCGACATGTTCCAAGTCAAATTCTTCGAATTTCCGGTCTTCAACTTCGCCGACGTCCTACTCGTCGTCGGAGTCGCCGTCCTCTTCGTCTACTACATCTTTATCGAGAAAGAAAAATCATGAAAATCACAGTAAAAGAAGCCGGCAGAGCCGACAAAATCTTGGCAAGTCAAATCGCCGACTACTCGCGCAGTATCATTTCAAGCTGGCTTAAAGACGGCCTAGTTACGGCAAATGGCGCGATAATTAAACCGAATCACAAGGTGAAAATTGGCGACATTATCGAAATCGAAATTCCGGAAATTAAGGAAACTCATTTAATTGCCCAAGATATTCCGCTTGATATCGTCTATGAAGATGATGATGTGGCGGTGGTCTACAAGCCCCAAGGGATGGTCGTTCATCCGAGCGCTGGGCATGGTGACGGAACCCTAGTCAACGCCTTATTGTTCCACCTCAAAAACCTAAGCGGAATTAACGGCGAGTATCGGCCGGGTATCGTGCATCGTATCGACAAGGATACATCAGGACTTTTGATGGTCGCTAAAAATGATAAAGCGCACGAAAATTTGAGCGAACAACTACGCGCTAAAACGACGAAACGCGAATATATCGCGCTCGTTCACGGCGAAATCGAGCCGAACAAAGGTGAAATTATCGCCCCAATTGGTCGCGATCCTAAACACCGTCAGCGCCAAGCGATTGTCGGAAACGGCCGCGACGCGGTGACGCACTTTGAAGTGATGGAGCGCTTTGACGGGTTTTCACTTGCCAAATGTATTTTAGAAACGGGGCGCACGCACCAAATTCGCATCCACATGAAATACATCGAGCACCCACTTGCCGGTGACCCGCTTTACGGGCCGCGCAACACGATCGAGCCGAACGCTGGGCAATTTTTGCACGCGAAGACGCTTGGGTTTAAGCACCCGACGACGGACGAGTGGATGGAGTTCGATAGCGAATTGCCGGTGCTGTTTATTGAAACGATTAAAAATTTGCGAGGGGAGATTTAGCGAAAATGAAAGAAAAAGTTTTTGCGATTACCGACATTCACGGCGATTACGAGGCGATGCTTGAGCTGCTTAAAAGTTGGAATCCCGAGGAGCATCAGCTGGTTATCATGGGCGATTTGTGCGACCGAGGGCCGCAGTCGAAGGAGTGCATGATGCTTGCGAAGAAGCTCGTCGAAGAATATGGCGCGATTTATCTGCGCGGGAATCACGAGCAGATGTTTCTGAATTACATTTACGATTTGGCGAATTACAGCGCCGATGGCTATATCCGCAATGGCGGAACGGAGACTTTGGAGAGCTTCCTCGGCGAAGATATCCGTCTGAAAATGGACGACATCGATATCGGCAAGTTGCTGATTGAGAAGTTTGGTCCGCTGATTGAGTTTATCGGCCGATTGCCTTATTTCTACGAATGGGGCAAATACCTCTTTGTCCACGCGGGTGTTAACTTGGGTCACAAAAAAGAGTGGAATTACTCGACGCCTGATGATTATTTGTGGAGTCGGTCGTCGTTCATCGAAGCGAAAAACGCGACGGGTCGCACAATCGTGTTTGGCCACACGCCAACCTACCTGATTTCGCGAGGCTTCCTTCATTCGTTGAGCGGTAAGAAGGATGATAGTGTCTGGATGCATGATAACAAAATCGGCATGGACGGCGGCGGAATCTACGGCGGAACTTTCCACGCGATTCTCTTCAATCCTAACGAAGTCGAAAAAGTTTACTCGCTCAAAAACGAGGATGACGAGATAGGAAACTAAACCCGCTCCTTTTTAACAAGTTTTTCGAGAAATGGCCGTTTTTTGTGAAAAAAGAGCGAGTATAAAATTTACACCCGCTCCTTCTTCACAAAACAGCCTAAAATTTCAAAATCGTGTTAAAAAAGAGCGGATCGGCGAGCTCACTTGCCCGTTGTTTAGCTTTTTAGCCCCGAAATGCAAACCCCACCGCATTTATGGTATAATTTTAATATTGCAAATATTTAGAAACGGAGATTTATTATGGATATCAAAGAAATTATGGAAGCACTGCCGCACCGCTACCCGTTCCTACTGGTTGACCGCATTCTTGAGGTCTCGGACGACGAGGTTGTCGCACTCAAAAACGTGACGATCAACGAGCCGTTTTTCCAAGGCCACTTCCCGGGCTACCCAGTAATGCCGGGCGTGTTGATCATGGAAGCGTTGGCGCAAGCTGCGGGCGTTCTTGAACTTTCAAAAGGCGAAAACAAAGGCAAGTTGGTCTTCTACGCCGGCATGGATAACGTTAAATTCAAGAAACAAGTCGTTCCGGGCGACCAATTAATTCTTAAAGCTAAATTTATCAAACGTCGCGGATCGATCGCTGTTGTTGAAGCGGTCGCTGAAGTTGATGGAAAAGTTGCCGCTAAAGGCACGCTAACATTCGGTTTCGGAGGATAATCCCAAAATGTTCAAAAAAATTCTAATCGCCAACCGTGGCGAAATCGCAGTTCGCATCATCCGCGCAGCTCGCGAAATGGGCATCAAAACAGTCGCTGTCTACTCGGAAGCCGACAAAGACGCGCTCCACACATTGCTCGCCGACGAAGCAATCTGCATCGGCCCAGCGCGTAGCGCCCAATCGTACCTAAACATCCAGGCAATTATCTCGGCAGCCGAAGTTACTGGCGCTCAGGCAATTCACCCCGGATTCGGTTTCCTTTCGGAAAACTCGCAATTCTCGCAAATGTGTGCGGAATGCAATATCACATTCATCGGCCCTCGTGGCGAAACAATCGACGCGATGGGGAACAAAATCAACGCTCGTCGTTTGATGATCGAAGCTGGCGTTCCGGTAATCCCGGGCAGCGACGGCGTCATCAACACCGTCGACGAAGCCAAAGAAATCGGCGACCGTGTCGGCTACCCACTAATGCTTAAGGCAAGTGCCGGCGGCGGCGGTAAAGGTATCCGTAAAGTTGACACGCCTGACGACTTAGCGACATTGTTCGACAACGCACAACAAGAAGCCATCGCTAACTTCGGTAACGGCGATATGTACGTTGAAAAAGTTGTTTATCCTGCGCGTCACATCGAAGTGCAAATTCTAGCCGACAACCACGGTAACGTTGTTCACTTGAACGAACGTGATTGCTCGCTTCAACGTAACAACCAAAAAGTTTTAGAGGAAGCGCCATCAATTGCCGTAAGTCATGCAAAACGTGCCGAGCTAGGTGGGGCAGCTGTTCGCGCCGCTCAATACGTTGGCTATCAAAATGCCGGAACGATTGAGTTCCTGATGGATCCGGACACTAAAGAATTTTACTTTATGGAAATGAATACGCGGATTCAGGTTGAGCATCCGATTACGGAAGCGATCACGGGCGTTGACTTGATTAAAGAACAATTCCGCGTGGCAGCTGGCGAAACGCTGACAATCACGCAAGATGACGTTGAAGTTAAAGGTCACTCGATCGAGTGTCGCATCAACGCTGAAAATCCAGCGTTCAACTTCGCGCCAAGCCCAGGTAAAATTACGAACTTGTTACTTCCAAGTGGAGGTCCTGGTCTACGCGTCGATTCAGCGATGTATCCTGGCTATTCGATCCCGCCTTACTACGATTCAATGATCGCAAAAGTCATCGTGCACGGCGAAGACCGTTTCGACGCTTTGCTGAAAATGCAACGCGCGTTATACGAATTCGAAACCGAAGGAGTTATCACAAATGTCGCGTTCCAAATGGACTTGATCCAGTCGGACGCCGTCATATCGGGCGACTACGACACCTCATTCCTAATGGAAGATTTCCTTCCGAACTGGAAGGCATAAATAAATATCAGATTAGCTATTCAAGTAGCTAATCTGATATTTTACTTTTACGCAAATAATACATAGATGGCCTTTTTGTACTACTAGAAATCTATTTATGCAATATTTATTCAATTATGTTATAATTATAATAAAGAAAAAGGAGGTTCCTTATGTTAGTATATGATGAAAAAAGCAAACTTTTGAAGTCGGTTCCAATCAAGCTAGATGCAAAAGGAGCTGATAAATTTTTAGAAAAAATTCAGGAACAAAAAGAAAAAGCTCAGGAAGAATATAAAAAATTTTTTGGGGCTAAATAGATGGCGCATAACGAATATAATCCAAAGGACTTAGTTCTAGTCAACTATAAGTTGGTTGACAAGCGTGAATTTGAGCATTTTGATTCTGGCAATATTTTAGTTAATCATACATTTCATACTGCTCTATATTACAACTTGCTGACCAATCCGAATTACGAATCGTATTGTTTGATACCTAATGCAGGCAGTGTAATAATCGGATTTTTCAGCATTTCAAAATCAACTGAATTCGAACTCGCTAAAGGTTATGAATTTGTAAAAGATTTTTCTTATGTGAAAATCGATTGGTTTGGCGTCGATCAAAAATATCATTACGCACCAAATCACCCAGGCTACGGTAAACACCTAATGTATCACGCGCTAAAAACGATATTAGCAAATTACCCAGACACCGAAATAATTTGTCTTGAAGCTAAAGATGATGCAATTGTTGCGTATGAAAGTTATGGCTTTTCGATGATTGAAGATGCAATTGTCGACGGCGGTGCGGATATGTTCCTTGTAGCAGAAGCTGCAAATCTATACATCGCTAAATATGAAAGCAATTTAAATCCATTTTAAAACTTCTCGCTAGTTCGCTAGCGGGGAGTTTTTTTATTTCAAAAGCTTTGGGCAATTCGCGAGCCTATACTAATAGTATAGGCTTAAAAAATCTCTTTGTCTTTGACAAAGAGAAGGTTAGGGGGATGGTTGTTATGGATAAATTTGAAATATTTAGAGGATGTATATCGACTGTAATTCCTTTATTATCTATTATTTTTGTGTATCGCAGTGGTATGCAATCACGAAAACACGATTTTAAATTAAGAGAATATGAAAAAATTTCTCCGCAATTAAAAACAATTAGTCGAATGATTATCGAATTACAACATAACCCAATGATTATTTACGGAGAAGAATTTTTAGAAGAAACAAAGAATATGCAAATCGATTTGTTAAGGGTTTCAAATAGTAATTTGGATAATATATTTAATGATATAATTGTAAAAATTGAAGAAGCAAACGAAATTTATTTAGAAGAAGTTGAATTTAATGATGAATTATATTATGGAATGCAAGAATTTAATTGTGGATATTGTGAGAAAAGAAATTGCTACAAAGTATTAGAAAAAGAGTGTAAAAAAGCACAAAATGAATTCGCTATGAATATCTATAAGACAAGACGATTTTCAGATAATATACTGAAGCAACTAGAGAAGATATTTGAATTAGTTAAAAATAAGTATAAAATATAAAATTGGTTAAGAATCAAAAATGCTGGATTAGATAGGAGGAAAAAAATGAACGAAAAAATTTTAATCGGCAAGGTAATAGCGATATCAGAAAATGTTATATTCGTGTTAACCGATGATAATGATACTGAAAAAGTCTATAATTCGCAATTTGCATTTGTTCCTCAAAAAAGCGATAAGGTATTTTTGGGAATTGATGGCAAGTGGCACATCGATGGGCGAAATTCGGTAGCAGAAGAAACGATACAAGAAGATGAAGACAAATTATCTCAGAGCAAATTAGAGCAACGATATGACGTGCGAGTCCTTAATTTCTTTCGGCCCTATTTTTCCAAAAAACCTCCATTTGCAACAAGAAGTGAGTATTGGTTTGGACTAGTAGCAGGTTTAGCGATATTTTCATTAGGTTATTCCATTTCTGAGAATTTAATACATAACGTTTTGGTCTTTATTCCCTTTTTGATTTGGACGTTTTATGTTGTTTCGAATGTTATAGTACGCCGCGGACGGAGCATTGGTTTGAAATTATGGCGGTTAGCGGTGAGTTTAATAATTTGTTCTATAATTGAAATTGCGAATTTACATAATTTTATTACTGACACATTAGGAACCATAGCTTTTTTTGTGATAGTTATAGATTTAATATTATTGGGATTTAAAAGCACTGTAATACCAGACCAAGAGGGTATTTTTTCGCCCAAGAATAAATTATCAGAATTTAAGTATCGTAATCCTGTTTTATATTCGAGATTTACTACGTTGATTACTACAATCTTATTTGCGCTAACGTTGTTTATCGGAATCGATTATTCAAAGATTAATGATCAATATACTGTTCAAGATGATAGATCAGATGTTATGGAATGGTATAAAACAGTTGAATCTGAAGACGGTTCTGTGATGATTAGAATCCCGAAAACTTGGAATATCGATGAAACTAAAGAGGAAGGCGATTTAATATCGGTTGCAAATAAAAATAATAGTTTAAGTATATGTGTAAGTATCATTTGCGAAGGTGACGATGCAGAATTTCCGCTTCAGGATTTTGCGAGTGATTTGTTCAATGAATCGTTTAAAAATGATCCGGAGTTTAGCAATGTATCAGAGATAATTGATAGTAAAATTAGCGGGTATAAATCGAAAGGGATAACATACGATGGTACGTGTGAAAACGGAGACATGTACAAAAGTAAATGTATAGTATTTAAAGCATCGGAAAGATATTATATGATGCAACAAGTTGCAATATCTTCCGAGTATAGTAAAAATCAAAAATTAATGGATGAAATCACAGAAACATTAAGAATTGAAGATTAATTACAAAATGGTGAAATTGCATTATCCTCAGACTGCAGACAAAGAGATTACGTGTTGGAGGAATGCATTTGAGGGGATCCAAATAAAAATAATTTATTTCCGCTAGGAAGCTCGTGTGCAATGAAATAAGGTGATCTATATGAGCAAAGATAATTCAGTTATAGAAATAATGATTAGCGAGTTGAAGGGAATTAAGCGGTCAGAAACACACGAATTGCAGAGCGTTTATCAAGATAACTTTGATAAGTGGATTGAATATATAGATGAAAAGTTTAAAAAGAAATATTTTATCGATCAAGATAATTGGATTAATTTGCCAGATCCTTCGATAGTCTTAAACAATAATTATCGAGAGCCAATACCGTTTGACAAATCACTCGATGAATTTATAAAAATTGTGGAACTGTTTCAACAAATGGATGAAGAATTTTTAAACATAATTAACAGTGATTATAACAATAATATAGAAACCATTCAGTATAGGAATATACAACAGCAACTTGAATTGGTAATGAATGTTTTTGAAGATGATTATAGGCGCATACCAGTTTTTATTCATTCAGTTTTAAGTAAAGTTTTTTCAGAAAAAATAAGGAATAAAAGCGATGGCATACATCAATTATACAGTATATTTTACGAAATATTCACGTTATATTTGTCAAGCTATTTTGATCCGATAATAAGCACTGTATCTTATTATTTTATTAACAAGCGAATTAGGGGTGATGAGTTTAATAATAAGCCAAAAAAAATAATAAAAACACTTGCGAGAAAGAATCTAAATAATAAATTGCGAGATAGCATGAATATTGGTGAAGAGATGATATTTTTGTCATATTCGTTCAAGGATAGATTTTATTCATTAGGCCTTTATATAGTAGCTAATAGAATGGGGAAATATCTGTTCGTTGATTGGATGATGACCGACGAAGCTGATGATGTATACGAACTAAAAAGAAATTTAAGTTATGCATTAGACAACGCTGATAAAATACTGTTTTTAAGAACTATGAATAGCGAATTGAATACTGAAGCAAGATTTTTAAAAAATAGAGAAGCAAAAGAGAAAAATAAACAAATAAGGCAGTGGTGTGCTTGGGAAATGGGATATTACTATAAAAACAATTGTCAAAAGAGTAAATATCAAATTTCCAAATTATGGAATTCAAAACACCATTTTTTTGATAGTATACTCTTTGAGGATAATAAATTATTTTTAGATGATTTTGAAAAGATACAAAATATAAATGGAATTTAGAATTGATTCGATAAAAACTAATAGTGAATAATATGACTTAATACAGAAACGGTCATAAGAAAAGGGTGGAAATATGGGAAATTCTGTTGATTCAGTATTTGGCATTTATATGGCCGTTTTATTTGCGGTGCAACCGGTGCTTTGGGTTTTGTTCCCGCTTTTTTGGAAGCGGGACGATGGAAAAAAGGAAGCTATCTTTACTAAATTACCTATTATATTTAAAAGTGTTATTATCGTTTTTTTTGTATTAATAACGATAATCATATTTATCTTTGCTCTTAGGTTGCTTGGTGATGAAAGTATAGATATTTATAGCGATGATTATCGTTATATAAGAACCGTGAGAATCCAGAAATATAATTTGTTTCCAAGTGAAGAGGAGAAAAAAGCAAGAGAAGAAGTTGCGAAATATAAAGAAAGCGAAACTTATGAAAAAATTGAACGTGAAGAAAGGTATAAACATCCAGAAAAACGCGAAGTGTTTGAAAGATAAAATCACTAATGTTTTTTTTAGGCCTTTTTTTGCAATCCGATGGCTGAAATGCCTATAGTGAATACTCAGGGGTTGCACTTAACTTTTCATTTTACCTATAGCCTAAAGCAAAGTTTTCATAAACCTCCTAGTTGACTACACCCGCAAAACTTTGGTATAATATTCAAGGTTTTGCGATAGTAGCTCAGTTGGATAGAGCACTCGCCTTCTAAGCGAGCGGTCGGGGGTTCGAATCCCTCCTGTCGTATTTCGACAACTTAGGCAAGTCCAGTGCGACTTGCCATTTTTTAATTAAAAAGAGGTGCACAAAATGAAAATTTCAGTTTTTGGTCTAGGCTACGTGGGCCTAGCAAACGCATTATTGTTAGGTCAAAACGAAGAAGTTATGGCTTATGACATCGTCGATGCTAAAATCGAGATGTTGAACAACAAAATTTCACCGTTAGTTGACAGTGAAGTCAGCGAGTTTTTATCGCGCGACGACCTTAACATTACGTGGACACAAGATTTCGAAGCAGCGGTCAATTTCGCAGATTACTTAATCATCGCGACTCCGACTGACTACAATTCGGAAGAAAATTTCTTCGATACGTCGACAGTTGAAAACGTCATCGAACGCGCTTTAGCGATCAAACCCGATGCTAACTTCATCATCAAATCAACGATTCCAGTTGGTTACGTCGATAGCGCGAAAGCGAAATTCGGCACTGAAAACATAATCTTCTCACCTGAATTCTTGCGCGAAGGTAAAGCGTTATACGATAACCTTTACCCAAGCCGCATCATCATCGGCGAAAATAGCGACCGCGGAGCGGAACTTGCCCAAATGTTCTTGCGCAACACGGTTGAGAAAAACGCGCCGGTTTTACTTGTCGCTGACAAGGAAGCTGAGGCGATCAAGCTGTTCGCTAACACTTATTTGGCTCTTCGCGTGAGCTACTTCAACGAGCTTGACACGTACGCGGAAACGCACGGCCTGAACACGCGCCAAATCATCGACGGCGTCGGCCTGGACCCGCGCATTGGCTCGCATTACAACAATCCATCATTCGGCTACGGGGGCTACTGCCTGCCAAAAGACACGAAACAGCTCCTGGCAAATTACCGCGACGTCCCGCAAAACCTGATTGAGGCAATTGTGGACGCCAACACGACTCGTAAAGATTTCGTGGCTTCGCAGATTGTGAAACGAAATCCGAAAGTTGTCGGAATTTACCGCTTGACGATGAAGGCGAATTCGGATAACTTCCGCTACAGCTCGATTCAAGGGATTATGAAACGCATTAAAGCTAAAGGGATTGAAGTTGTCGTTTACGAGCCAACTTTGAAAGAATCTGAATTCTTTAATTCGCGCGTTATCAACGATTTCGACGAGTTTAAAAAGGTCAGCGACGTTATTGTGGCTAACCGCTTAGAAGACGCCCTGAAAGACGTTCAAGATAAAGTCTATACTCGCGACCTTTATGCTCGCGACTAAACAAATCCACCTCTTGTAGGTGGATTTTTAATGAAAAGAGAATCCAAAATGAAATTTGTTCCCTTGGAAGAGGCACATATTCCGGAATTACTAAAAATTGCGGATGCTGAATTGGGCGAAAATTATTTAGCGGCTGAATATTTAGCGAAAGTAATCAACGACAAATCAAAAATCGTACTCGTGGCAATTAAGGGCGTAAAGGTCAGCGGATTTGGCTTGGCTTCGATTTTGACGGGTCCAGAGTTGAGAGCTAAATTGCTAAAAGGTTCAGAGCAACTTCCGGAATTTGCAGGCAGGATAGGTCTAATTGACAACGTAGCTATAAAGGAAGATAAAAAGGGATTAGGGATCGGTTCAAACATCGTTGAAAAGCTGATTAGCGAATTGAAGCAAAAGGGGATTAAAGAATTCGCTTCAGTCGCTTGGGTACCGGCGAACGAAACCAAATCTAACCTCGGTAACATCCTTGAAAAGAACGGAATACCATTTGGCTACAACGTCGAGAATTACTGGACAGATGATAGTCTCGCAAAAGGCTACGACTGCCCGTTGTGCGGAATCCATTGCGCTTGCTCCGCTAATATTCATTTTGCGTAAAGCTTAAGCATTAAATAAGAATTGCTTAATAAATGAAAAACCTTTTTCAATAGATGAAAAGCGTTTGCAAAATGATAAACATTCCAATTTCAAAACAAAAAAAGATTTGTGGGAGATAAATTTCCCATAAATTCTTTTTTTGTTGTAAAATTACAAAAAACCAGCGTTGTTTGCTAAGCTTCAATAAGTTAAAATTATAATTGTCGAACGGGACAAAAAATAAAACTTGAGGAAAAGAAAATGAAAATCACAAAAAAATTATCAAAATTAGCGATTTTAGCTGCATTAGCAGCGCCGACTTGCCTAGGGTCTACAACGCTTGTGCATGCGGATGACACTTTCGGCGATCCTTACAAATTGAATACGACTGCCGAATATGATGGAAAATTTCATAAAATAATTAACGATCAAGACGGAGCCTCTAATTTAACTTATGGAATTGCAATGACCGCTAATAGGGTCGTAGCAGCATGGTCGTCGACTGAGCCGGTAGTCAAGGATATAAATACTTACTATGTTTGGATTGAGTATGCTCCTCAGCCTGGAATGAATCCGAAAGCGGGACATGTAACTATTACGCCTCGCAATCTGAATATTAATGTTAATAGTGCGCAGAAAACTTTTGGCGATGCGGATCCAGAATTGACTTATACGGTAGATGGTCTGCTTGCTGGAGATGCAGTAACGGGCAAGTTAACCCGCGAAGCGGGCGAGCACGTTGGCGAATATGCAATTAAGCAAGATTCGCTAGGGATGAATTTGACTAATTATAAAGTTGAAAACTTCTCGCAAGCGAAATTAACGATTGCGCCGACCGCTAAAATGAATAAATTTTATACAGATTTAGATGCAACTCCGGCAGAAATCAAAAATTATGATGACGTCGATAAAGTTGTTGTGTTGACAAATGATTGGTTGGAATTAAGCAACGCTGAAAAAGACGAAGTTGAATACAAAATTGCAGATGTAAAAGAAGAAATTGCTGAGTTCCAAAACGAAGCAGGGGTGGTCAATCACGAAACGGCGGATGCCTCGATTGCAGGACAAGACTTGCCATGGAACTACCGCTTAGTCACTGAAAAAATCGGCGAGGACGATACTCGATTCACAGATTTCTTAGCTAAATTGACCGGCGAAAAATTGGATGAATTATTCGATATCCACTTGATCGACTTGTTAGATGGCGACAACGAAGTTGAACCGCACGCACTTGAAAAAGTCACTTTGAAAAACGTAGACTTGTCTGACGAAAAAGATCTGAAATTGCATCACGACCACGGCACGTTCGAAGACTTAGCTATCACTTTCGATGACGTCAACCAAACGTTGAGTTTCGAAACCGAAGAGTTCAGTGAATTCGGAATTTCAACACTCTTGGCAAGTGGCCCAGCGGCAGAAGTTACTCCGGTAGCAACACCGAGTGCGGTTGCCAATATTGTAACCGATTTAGTTAACGCACCAGTGACGGAAGTCGCAGATTCGGCTAAAGCTACTGATCTTCCACACACGGGCGAAATGGTAAACACTAGTTTAACGCTTATCGGAGCAATGCTTTCAGTCGCAGCGTTAATCGTTGGAGCTTACAAATCGTTCGGCAAATTAAAATAATCCAAAAGAAAACTCAACCTTTTATAGGCTGAGTTTTTCTTTTACTGTATTAATTATTGTGTCAACGTTAGCTAGAGCGCCGTTTCCTTCGTCGCCACAGGCAAGTAGGCTCACGCGCGGTGCGATGATCTCATATCCGTCACTCGCAACCGTCGCCAAATTTCGTTGAACAGCCGGGTTGTTATACATATCGGTATTCATAGCCGGAGCAATTAAGCGCGGAGTATCGACCGAGAAACTCATTGCGACCGTTGAAACGATATCGTCGGCAATTCCGTTTGCAATTTTGCCAATCATATTAGCCGTCGCAGGGGCGATTAATAATAAATCAGCATCGCGACGAGCTTCTAAGTGCGACAGGCCGTCACCGACAACAGCAATGCGGACATCATTGCCGGACAAAACCCGAAAGGTCAGCGGTCCGACAAACGAACAAGCCGTCTTAGTCATCAAAACTTCGACTTCAACACCTAGCCGGCGCAAGCCGAAGACAACGTCGCACATCTTATAGGCAGCGATCCCGCCGCAAACTCCGATTACAACTTTTTTCGACATAATTATTAGTCCTCAATTTCATCGCCTAAAAGAGCGTCGTAAATTCCGTCAGAAATTTCGTGTTTCGTGTAAGCTTCCGTAAATTCCAAATCAGCATCGAACAAGTAAGCGTGATGATTTTCGTGACCAACTTCGCGCAAGTCATTTGCCACAAGGAGATCACATCCGTTAGCCGCAAAAGATTTAGCACTTGCATCACGCAAATCTTCAAAGCTTGCATCAACCATCAACTTAAAGCCGACCAACTTAACATCAGGCGCGAACTCTTTAATATAGCTGATAACCTTCGGCGTGCGCTTCATAAAGGTCAGCAAGTGCGAAGACTCAGAAGAAATCTTCGACTCCAAATTCGGTGTCGAAACATTTTCCAACACTGAAACAATCTCAGCCTCAGACAAACCAACAACCGCCGCTGCTACTTCCTCGGCCGACATACTCGCATACGCCGTATAGTCGCTGACTGCCATCGAGTGAATCACGTAATCGTATTCGCCATCAACCAACAAAGTCTTCATCGTTTCAAGCAAAGCCGAAACAGAATCAAGCTCGATGATTTCCAAGTTACGTTCATCCTTCGGACGTGCCGATTTTGGAGTCGTCACATAGGTCACGAAGTGCCCGTTAGCCAGAAACTTTTGGGCGATCAACTTGCCCAAGAAACCGCTCGAACGGTTTGTGATCGACCGAACCTGATCGACCTTCTCGCTCGTCCCGCCGCTCGTAATTAAAACTTTTTTCATCTTGAAAGCCTCCTTAACTAGGCAAGTTCGCCGTGCTTTTCATACTGAAAAACACCCGTCTTTTTGTTATCCGCATCCACCATAACAACCGTCGGTTTGTGCTCGCGAGCATCGACCGCCTCGATTTGCGCATACGCCATAATAATCAACTTGTCGCCAACGCTAACCTTGCGCGCCGCCGCTCCATTGACACAAATCACGCCAGACCCACGAGGGCCTGCGATGACATAAGTCTCAAAACGTTCGCCATTCTCAACGTCCGCAATCTGCACTTTTTCATACTCGATCAACCCGGCATCATCCATCAAATCCTCATCGATCGTGATGCTGCCGACATACTGCAACTCGGCCTGCGTGATCGTCGCCCGGTGAATCTTACATTTCAACAATTCTACTAACATTTTTTCTCCTGAATTTAAATCACAATATTATCAATCAGCCGCGTCTTCCCGATGTAAACCGCGATCGGAATCAGCACCTCGCGCTCAACCGTCTCGACTTCCTGCAAAGTCTGAAAGTCGACAAAGTCGATAGAATCAATGCGGGCAAGTGGCTCGCGCTCGATGAACTTCGTCATCTCCGCTCGAATCTCGGCAACTGAGGTAACGCCCGACTCGATCAAACTCTTAGCGAGTTCGAGCGAGCCGATTAAAACCAAAGCGCTAGATTTTTCTGTTTCGTTTAAATATTTATTTCGGCTACTTTTAGCTAAACCGCTAGCTTCCCTGATGATAGGGCAACGAACGATTTTTAAATCAAAGTTCAAATCGCGAACCATTTGTTCAACGACTGAAACTTGCTGAGCATCTTTTGCTCCCATATAAACGCGCTTAGCGCAGGTTAAATTAAATAATTTAGCTAGGACTGTCGTCACACCGCGGAAGTGGGTAGGGCGCTTAACGCCTTCCATAACTTCCGAGACACCGTAGGCGTTTACGTAAGTGTTAAAGCCTTCCGGATACATTTCCTCAGATGAGGGAAAGAACATAATGTCCGCACCAGCTTCTTCGCAAATCGTGCGGTCGTGATGTTCGTCACGCGGATAGCTTTCAAAATCTTCGCCGGGCGCAAATTGCGTCGGGTTGACGAAAGTTGAAACAATCGTAAATTTATTTTCGCTCACACTGCGAGCAATCAAAGAGGCGTGACCTTCGTGCAAAGCGCCCATCGTCGGAACGAATCCGATTTCGACACCAGCCGGAATTGCCGCTTTTAAATCTTCGATTTTATAAATCGTTAACATATTTTTTCTCCAAAGTAGCGATGATTTCATCGTTGATTGAAAACGCGTATTCGTCGCTTGGGAACGAGCGCGTGTTGATTTCGTCGGCGTATAATTTCAGAGCGCCATCGATTAACTCGGCCGCGTTCAGATATTGTTTGACGAATTTAGGACGGAAGTCCGTGTTCAAGCCAAGCAGATCTTGCCAGACTAAGACTTGCCCGTCGGTCACGTTTCCAGCGCCGATTCCGATTGTCGGAATCGTAAGTAAGTCAGTGATGATTTTAGCAAGACGAGTCGGAATGCCTTCAAGTACAACCATCGTCGCTCCGGCTTCTTGAACCGCCAGCGCATCGGCGATGATTTTTTCAGCGCTCTCGATGTCTTTTCCTTGCACCTTGAATCCGCCAAAAGCTTTGACCGATTGAGGCGTCAAGCCGATGTGGGCGCAGACAGGAATGGATGCGCGCACAATTGCCTTAATCACGGGAGCGAATTCAACGCCGCCTTCGAGTTTGACCATATCGGCGAAACCTTCTTGCATCAGGCGTCCAGCGTTGTGTACAGCCTCATCAGTCGAAGTGTGGTAGCTCATAAACGGCATGTCGACGATGATTTTCGCGCTTTTAATTCCGCGTGAAACGGCAGCTGAGTGGCTGATCATGTCAGCCATCGTAACACGCAAAGTCGAGTCGTAGCCGAGCATCGTCATCCCTAACGAGTCGCCGACCAGAACGTAGTCGATCCCTGCCGCATCTAAAATTTTTGCACTCGTGTAGTCGTAACACGTAACCATCGAAATCGCAGCCATATTTTCTCCTATTATATAGAATAAGTTCCTAAATTATACCTAAAAACCCCTAGGCAAGTCAACAAACAAGTTTAGGGGTTTACTATTTAAAATGCTTCTTTAAGGCGGTGTAGAGCCTCTTCGAGAACCGAGCGAGGACACGCGAAGTTAAGGCGAGCGTGGTTTGCGCCAACTTTACCAAAAGTCGGACCAGGATTTAGCATCACGCGCGCTTCTTCGCTTAAACGCGATTGCAAAGCCTTGTCATCAATTTTGTAATAACTGAAGTCAAGCCACATCAGGTAAGTACCTTCGGGAACTTGTACTTTTACGTGCGGCAGGAAGTCTTTGAAAAAGCGAATCGCAAAGTCGCGGTTGGCCTGTAAATATTTAACCAATTCGTCGAGATAGTCCGCGCCTTCTTCGTATGCGACGCGAGTCAAATCGCTTAAAGCGTTTAAAATATTGATTTCATATAATTTTGTAGCTGAGCGTTTCTTCAAATAAATTGCATTTAATTTAGGGTTTGGAATAATCGTAAACGACGTTTTCGAAGCCGCGATATTGAACGTCTTCGTCGCGGCACTTGCCACGATTGAGAAGTCGGCGTGCGACGGGTCAACTGCTAAAAACGAGGTGAATTTAGCCGGAGCGAACACGATATCGCGCCAGATTTCGTCGCTAAATACCAAGACGTTGTGGCGTTTGCAGATCAAGCCGATTTTGCACAATTCGGTTTCCGTCCAAACGCGCCCGCCCGGATTGTGCGGGTTGCAAAGGAAGTAGAGTTTGACATTGTTCGACGTAATGTCGGCCTCGAATTGATGGAAGTCGACTTCATATCGTCCGTCAACCTCGATTAAATTATTGACGATTAAATCGCGATTATTATTGACGACAACGTCAGCAAACGGTGGGTAGACAGGTTGGTTGATCAAAATCGCGTCCCCCTCTTTAGTGAACGCCTCAATTGCCATCACCATCGCTGGCACCACGCCAATCGCAAAGCTCACCGACTCAGCCGGCACATCCACGTTGTAGCGCTCTTTTTGCCACGCGCGCACCGCCTTATTGATGCAATCAGACTCCGCATCATAATTGCCGTAGCCGAGCACCGGATTGTTCGCAAAAGCCTTCGTCACGTGATCGCGCAAAAACGGTGCGAGCGCAAAGTCCATATCCGCAATCGACATCGGAATCACGCCCTCAGGCGCCTTGTCCCACTTGTCGCAATTCGTATTACGTCGCTCGATAACCTCATCAAAATTATACATAAACTGCCCCCTAAAATATACTCCCTATATTATAAATCTTTTTTCGGCAATTAAAAACAAAAAACCCACGAAATTAAGAAAATTCAAATTATTTTGCCTGAAAATGAAACAAAACTCGAAAAAATACGTATATATATAGTATAGGCATAAAAAATTAAAGGAGGAATACAATTATGCAAGAAATCAAATCAAACGAAAAGGAATTTTTCGAAAATGTCGTTTCGTTAATCAATGATGCGCGAGGTCATTTAGTCAAAACGGTCAACTCAACAATGGTCGTAACCTACTACGAAATCGGTCGCCGCATCGTCGAAGTCGAACAGAAAGGAGAAGAAAGAGGAGGTTATGGTGAAAAATTAATCGAGAAATTATCGGAACATCTGACCAGAAAATTCGGAAGAGGGTATTCTGTTAGAATTTTGAAAAATATGCGGCAATTTTATAGTGTATATTCTAAAAATCCAATTCGGCACACGGTGTGTGCCGAATTATTAAAGTTGCTTGAAGACTAGTGTTTTGTTGTATAAATTCTTGTTAAAACTTTACATCTATAATATAATTAAATTAGGTTACTAGCTAAATTTTCTGACTAGGTGCGATTATGAATTTTAAGACAGACTGTAGACAAACCGCTAAATTCCGATTGGAATTTAGCGGTTTGTCTACAGTCTGTACGATCACCGTTAGGTGGTCGTTTTACTTGCCCGGATTTCCCTAATCATTTTTAGGGCGTTTTTGTCGCATTTCGGGTCGCGAATTGTCCCGAAAACGCACTAAAAGCGATTAGGCTCGAAATGCTTAAGAATTAATAGTAATTTTTTGACCGTTTCCAAGAAAACGTTTACAATTAAGTTATAGTAAGGTTATAGTGGGGAGTGATGTGCCGTGAAATCAAAGAAATTCATTTCAATGTTTTTAGCAGGCCTTTTTTTAACCCCTCTAAAAGCAAGCGCGGAAGTCACCTCGACGACCAAATTTTCGCTCCAGGAAAATAAGACAGCGGCAGTGTTGGCAAGTTTCGGCGAGCACCTGACCATCTTAGCATTAATCCTCGGAGCCCTGCTCGTCATCGGGTGCATCTTTTTTCTCTTAAGAAAAAAAATCGCGATGCTCCTCACGGGGGCGGCGCTGTTGCTTTTAATCCCGATTTCAGCCTACGCGCTGACGACCCAAAGCAGCATCAGCCTAGTTGAAGGGCCGGAGATAACATCAATAACAGGTGCGGATCTCGACTTCGGTATTCACGATATGTCGGCACTAGGCCATACGATGCAAAACGAAAGTCCGATTTCAATAACCATCAGTGACCAGGCAGACAAGCCGGTCAAACAGTGGACGTTGGCCCTTAAAGCCGACCCGGTAACGGGTGATAACGGGCAGGTTTGCCATTTGTCCGATTACAAAATCGACATAAACTTAACGCAAATCCAACGAATCGACCACACGACGGGAGCGAAGACGGCGGTCACGCCACTTGCCCAAAGCAATTATTCCTCGGTCGCTGACAGCGAGGATTGGGAAAGCATCCTCGAAGTCGCGGAGGGCGAATCGACGGCGGATTACATCGTGACTTTTGAGCCGGGCGGCATTGTTCTGCTTCTGTGCAATGACTTGCTGCCGAACGCGAATTACTCGCTCACGACGCACTGGGAACTAAAATAACCACAAAACATATACATTACAACTTTTTTCTTATATAATTTAGGAGGGCACAAGCCATGAAAAAATTATTACCATTCATCACAGTCGGTTTTGCAGTAGCGGCAATTTCGCCCGCGCTAGCAATTGCCGACACCCAATCTAATTCGAGCATCACGATCACAGGATCGCCAGTGACAATCACAAGCGCACCGAACTTCGCTTTCGGAACGAACGCAATCCTGACTGGCGCGCAAGAAGCGACAGCGACCGGCGACGTAGCCCTTGGGGTGCGCGACCTTTCGGCAAGTGGCTCGGGTTGGACCGTGCAACTTACGGCAAGCGCGTTGACTAATGCGAGCAGCCAAACGCTTCCAGTGACTGATTTCTTAGTAAGTTTTGACGTGACTGGCGGAACTAAAGCCAACACCAATGCGACTTTGACAGGTAGCGCTAATGCATCTGTTTATCAAATAGGAGGAATTATTTTCCAAGGTAGCGCGGACAATGCGGCAACAACAAGCGTCAACGAAGATGCGTACGGCGACAATACAACTGGCACGCCAACTGCACTTCTCCAATTCACCGGAAACGCAGCAGAAGCGGGCGATTACACAGGCTCGCTGATTTACACATTTGTATCAGCAGTAGGATAAATTTTGATTTGAGGAGGTCAAGATGAGAAAACGATTATTGATTACGGGGGCGTTTTTACTTGCCCTATTGGGGCTCGCAGTGCAGGCAAGTGCCGACGACAACGGCATCGGATTCAGCGTTCAGATGTTGAAGAACGAGTATCAGGCGGACGCGAGCAAATCTTATTTTGATCTTTTGATTTCGGCGGGAAAACAGACGGAACTTAAAGTTTCGGTTCAAAACACGAGTGACACGACGGCGACGTTTGATGTGAGCTTAAATAATGCGACGACGAATGACAATGGAATTATCGATTATTCGCGCCATGACGTGAAGACGGATTCGAGTTTGAGGGTGGCATTTGAGAAGATTGCTTCTATAAAAGAGAGCAAAGTTACTTTGAACGCGGGTGAAACGAAAATTATCAGCGTTGATCTTAAATTGCCCGATAAGGAATTTGACGGGCTGGTGATTGGCGGGATTTACGTGATCAAGGAGCTTGATGCGGCGAACACGAACAAGAGCGGTTACACGAACCAGTATTCATATGTGTACGGCGTGACGATTCGCGAGAACGACAAAGAGGTCAAGCCGGATTTGGTCTTTAAGAAAATCGACGTTCAGAGCGTGGCGAATTTAGTTACGATTGTAGCGAACATTCAGAATCCGACGGCGACCAACATCAGCAAAGCGACTTTCGCTTATGAGCTTAAGGACGTGAAAACTGGGAAGGTCGTGAAGAGCGATTCGACGGAGAACCACGGAATTGCCCCGAATACGAACTTCAATATCAACCTGCGTTATCCGAACGACGACCTGAAAGCGGGCAATTACAACCTCGCGATTACGATCAAGAATGCGGATAACGAATGGAAATTCGATGAGGATTTCAAGGTAACAAACAAAGAAATTAAAGAAGCGCGCAAAGCGAGCAGCTTCAATTTGAAGAAGAAAACTAATCCTTTAGTGATTGTCGCGATTGCGGCGGTTGGGATTTTGGTCTTCGTTCTAGCGACGGCGGTCGTTGTGCTGTTGAAACGCAAGTAACATAGGAAAAGAGGTGATAGTATGAAAGCGAAAAATCCTTTGATTTTGATAGCCTTCGTGCTATCTTTTCTTTATATCGGTGCAAGTGATGCTGAGGCGCAGACGATTCACGTCAGCTCGCTTGCGACTTTGAACACGGCGATTACGACGATTAATAACGGGTCGGACACGGCTAATACTATTTATTTTGATAGCGATATCGATGTAACGACGGCGCCACCTGCGATTTCAAAAAACATTACTTTTGATGGGCAGGGCTTGTATCACTATAATTATAAAAACAATAGTGGGAATAGCCAGCTCCAATGTAATGCGAATAATATAACGATTTCTTTCAATAATATCAGCGTGGGATCGCCTTCGACTTTGAATCAAAATGTCGATGGGGCAAACGACACTTACGGAATTGTTAAGGTCGCACAAGGTATGCCGAACACGACAATCCACCTTGAAAACTTTAATTTTTACGGCGGAACTTACGGTAAACTAGCTTATAATTATAATGGTAAGCTAGAACTTGCGGGCGCGGTTAATATTCAGAGTCCGGGAGCGTCCAGCGGGCCACTTGCCGAGATTGGTAGTCTTTCAGTTCTCGCGAATGCGACAGTTGTGATCACGAAGACAGGGGATTCAAGTCCGGTCGTACAGTGGCGACAGGCGAGTGCGGCGAATAACAACGCGGTTGAGATTGGTCAAAATGCGACGGTCAACGTCAAGACAACGCAGGATCTATTTGCGAATGGGCAGGCGGTTTCGAACTTCTCGTTTGCGCTTGATACCGGGGCGGTTCTGCAATATCAGAGCACGAACGCCGGGAATGTCGGTTCACCTTTTGCGGCGAACGGAGCTCCAGCGAGTGCGCTCGATTTCAGCACTAGCACGATAACTTTAGCGCCTTCGAGTATTTTTAATTGTAAATTTGGGAATTCGCAGGACTGGGATGTTTTCGGAAAATTTAATATGACGGTCGGAAGCAATGCGGTCTGGGTTTACGACGTTAGTCAGGGAACGGATTTTCTGTTCAATGATTCGGCTTACGCGACCGGTGGGCAGTACGCCTATATTCCGGGGGCAGGGTCGACGATTACGTTCAACAATCCGGCTTTTGTCGATTGGATTACGTCGGCTAACAAACTGCAGGCGAATATGTCGCCGGCTAGTGTTGTGATGAATACGTCGACAGATATTTTACGGACTTATGCGACGCATAACGCGGCTAGTCCGAGTCTGGTAAAGGCGAAAGGTATTTATACGCTGGCCGATTCGGCTGCCGCGACTTGGACGGTTAGCGGAACCAACGCGAGCAATTTTTCTTCGAGCGATTTGACCGCGATAACGAATTCACAGCGTTTGACGTGGATTCAATTGCCCGATTTTGAAATGATGCAGCTGCCGACGAGCTTTTCGTGGGCGGGCGACATCGGTACGTTTGGGACCGGGAATTTGCTGCCGTGGAACTCAGTGACGACTGCGATGCGTTCGTATGACTACGGCTTCATCAAGGATTTGGACGGCGACGGCCTGTTCACGAACGTGCCCAATTACGTAACGACGACAGGGACGTCTTCAACAGGCTACGAAATCGACATTCGCGACAACGTTAACGCGACTCCGACGTGGACCCTGCAGGCGAGCGTCTCGAGCCACAACGTTTTGAACGCAGCGACTGGCGCGACAGTTCCGAATGTCGTGGTGCCGTTCGTGTTTGTGAACGGCTCGAAAGTGGTGGCACTGAACGACAGCTCAAATTACAACGTCTTGTCGAGTGCCGACCCTAATACATTTGTGCCAACGACGGGCATCAACCCGTTAGTTTCGAACGATATGTTGATCGGAAATTACTCAGGCGTAATCACATGGAGCTTAGTCAACGGATTGCAATAAAAAAAGGTGAGCCTTTATGACGAGGCTCACCTTTTTAAGTGCGACGGAAAATCAGATAGAACAGAGCGACAGGGATGTTGAAAATGGCGATAATTGGTGCTAGGATGCACCCAGCGCAACCCTTGCCATCGCCCGAACCGCCGACGCGTCTAAGTAGAAAATAAATCAGCCCTAACGGACAACTAAATATTGCGATAATCGGTCCCAAGATGCAACCCGCACATCCCGCGTTTCTATTATTGTAATTACTCATCAAATCCCTCCAATTTCATCTATTATACTTTATTTTTCCGGGGATTAAAAGTGTCTACTGTTTTTTAAGCCCTTTTTTAGCGGTTTCAGCCCTCGAAACCCCTAAAAAAGGCCTTAAAAAACAGTAAGGGATTTTGACTTGCCCGATTTCGCAAAAATAACCTAAGAATTTAAGATTTTAGCCTTTTTATTTGCACCTGACTTGCCCGATGAGGTATAATAACTAAGTTATCAAAGATAACAGCCGAAGACAGTAGGGGGCCGCCGAGCCGTAAACGTCCTACCGAGGAAATTATTTGCATACAAAACTGCCAATAATCTCTTACGTCTATAGGTGTGAGGATTTTTTTAATTCCTCCAACTTTACGAAAGGAGAAACATACATGAGTGAAACAATCATTGCTAAAAAAGCCGAACTAGTTGACGTTTACACTGCAAAATTCGAAGCTGCTGCCTCAATCGTTGTCGTAGATTACCGTGGTCTTACTGTTGAACAAGACACAAACCTACGTAAACAATTGCGTGATGCTGGCGTGGATTACGTTGTAGCGAAAAACTCAATTCTTGGACGTGCTGCTACTAAAGCTGGTCTTGAAGGTTTAGACGAAGTCTTTACTGGACCGACTGCCATCGCCTTCTCAAACGAAGACGTTGTAGCGCCTGCTAAGATCCTAGAAGGTTTCGATGCTGAAGCACTTGAAATCAAAGGTGGGGTAATCGAAGGTAAAGTTTCATCGACTGAAGACATCATCGCTCTTGCTAAATTGCCAAGCCGCGACGGTCTACTTTCTATGCTACTATCTACTCTTCAAGCACCGATTCGTCAAACTGCCGTTGCTATCAAAGCAGTTGCAGAGAAACAAGAAGCTGCTGCGTAATTACGCGAGCCGCTTAAAAACCCGGGCAAGTCAGCCCAAACCAAACTACATATTAATTTAAAATTTAAGGAGAATTTAATCATGGCATTAAACATTGAAAACATTATTGCTGAATTAGAAACAGCAACAATCTTAGAACTAAACGACTTAGTAAAAGCAATCGAAGAAAAATTTGAAGTAACTGCTGCTGCAGCTGTTGCTGTTGCTGGACCAGCTGCTGCTGGTGGAGCTGCTGAACAAACTGAATTCACAGTTGAATTAACTTCAGCAGGCGACAAAAAAGTTGCTGCAATCAAAGCTGTCCGCGAAGCTACTGGCTTAGGTCTTAAAGAAGCTAAAGAATTAGTTGATAACGCTCCATCTGTTATCAAAGAAGGAATCTCTAAAGACGAAGCTGATGCTCTTAAAGCTGCTCTTGAAGAAGCTGGCGCTGGCGTTAACGTTAAATAAAAATCTTTTAGGCAAGTCCTGTGCGCTACGCGCACGGGCTTGTTTTTTTATACTTTTAGGTTTAGTTGCAAATTGTATCTTATTGATATATAATAATCTTTATAATAAACAAGTGGAGGATACAAATATGGCGACGCAAACACGCAAACGTGGAGATGAATTATTAAATGCAATTTATGATGCGACCCTTCGAGTGTTGAATTCAGAAGGTATGGCAGCCGTGACGTTTTCGCGAATTGCCGTTGAAGCAGGGAGCAATCGTCCGTCTTTATATCGTCGTTGGGACACGCCGTTTGATATGGTGTTTGATGCCGCGCGTTCTAAAACAATGGCGATTCAGGGGGGCTTAGCCAGTTCTGAAAGCCTTGATACAGGGTCGTTGCGCGGAGATTTTATCAAAATTTTTACGCATTTGAAGAATTCATCGGAAATTATGGGTAAGCAATTCGCACTTGCCATGATTTTGGAAATCGGGCAAGGGAATTACAAAATAACCAAAATGTTCGATGGCACGCGTGAACTCAATGTCGATCTAATCGACCGCATTCTCGACCAAGCTCGCAACCGTGGCGAAGAGATTAACGAAGTTTCTGATGATGTCAAGGTTCTGCCGTTTGAAACCATCCGCTATCAGACGATAGTTATGCATAAGCCGCTTACTGACGAATGGATTGAGAATCTCGTCGATCAAGTGCTCATTCCTGTTTATACTAAATAAATTTTCAAGACATCAGCTTTTTGTTGGTGTTTTTTATTTTGCGAGTATAAACTCTGCTTTTTTAAGCTGTTTCGCGTTCGTTTTCTCGAGTTTACACTCGCAAAAATTCAAATACGAAAAAGAGCAGCCGCGAGGCTGCCCTAAAAAGAAGATTTAGCTAGGTGAAATGACGAAGTTGTCGCCCGGTTCGATGATCAAGTCTTCGATTGAGGCGTTGATGTTGCCGCCGTATTCGTCGACTTTCCAGTGTTTAGAAACGTGGTAACCGTTGATTGAAACGATTTGTCCATCTTTTTCTTTAACGTCAAACTTAGAACGAAGCCCGTCGATAAGAGTCGGGTATTGTTTCGAGTTGTAAGTAAAACGCGCGCCCTTGTCGTTCGGTTTGTCCGACAAGCGAGTGATGTAAACTTCAACGTCGCCTTTCGCGTCTTTCGAAGAAGAGCCACAACCGGCAATTGATAGTAACGTTAGAGCAGCAACAGCTGCAAGTGCAAATTTTTTCATAGTGTTTTTCCTTTTGGTTTATTTTAATTGGTGCTAGGTATATTAAACCATATTTTTGCTCTTAATAGTTGCGTTTTTGCGATTTTTATATATAAAATTAATATAAAACCGATATTTATCGGAAAATAGTTGTTAAAATGCAACTATTTATACAGGAATTATCGAAGTTTGTTAAATAATAAATCTTAATATTATCTTTAAACTAACATAATTAGTTTACAGACTAACAGTATTAGTTTAGAATTAATAGTATGAGGTAAAAAAACATGAAGAGAAAATTAACTTATGATGAAATCATCCAAACGGCGACTGAGCTTGTCGAAGAAAAAGGGATGGAAAATCTCAGTGTTCACGAGATTTCGAGTAGACTAGGTGTCAAGACTCCTTCGCTCTACAACCACGTCAAGGGAATGGATGACATCCGTTCAGGCGTCAAAAAATTCGTCCTCAAATTTGTCGCTCAGGGAATGAACGAAGCTGCAGCTGGTAAAGATAGCTACGAGGCCGTTTGCGATATCGCTATAAAATACCGGTTACTTGCTAAGGAGCATCTGATGCTTTTTAAGGTGATGAATGGTGACCCGAAGCACGAAAACATCGAGCATCTTGCGGTGCTGTTCAAGCAGATTCTTGAGCCGCTAAACTTGAAAAACGAGGATGAGGTCACTTTTATTAGGCTTTATTACGCGAGCATTAAAGGGTTCTGCGAGCTCGACGGGCACTACCATATCGACGAGGTCAGCCCTGATTACAGTTACGACGAACTGATAAAAACAATGATTCAACTCTTAGGAAATTACGCGAAGCGAGGTAAAAAACAATGATTACAATTGAATGGCGCAAAATTTTAAAAAGCAAATATTTGTTAGCGGGTGTGATTCTCGTTTCGTTTTTGCCGGCGATTTACGCGGTGACCTTCATCGGCTCGATGTGGGATCCCTATGGGCACGTCGACAGACTCCCTGTGGCGGTCGTCAATCTCGACAAACCGACTGAATTCGAAGGGCAAAAGGTGGCAATTGGCGAAAACCTAGTCAAGGAACTCAAAAAGGACAAGGCGCTCGACTACCACTTTATTAAAGACGAAAAATTCAACTCGGAAAAATACGTGATGCAGATTACGATTCCGGAAAACTTTAGTGAGAACGCGGTGACACTTTTAGGTGATAAGCCTAAGGAAATGAAACTCGATTTCCAAACGGCGGCCGGGCGCAGTTACATCGCTGAAAAAATGGGAACAACTGCGATGTCGACCTTGCGCGACAAGGTTTCACAAAGTGTAACTCAGATGTATGTTAAGGTCTTGTTCACCGCGCTTGGTAAAACGCAGGCCGGAATGTCGGCGGCCGATTCAGGAACGACTGAACTCTTGAACGGAGCGTTAGCCTTCAGTGATGGGGCGACGCAACTCGACGTCGGTCTTAAGCAATATACGGACGGCGTGGCGCAGTTGACGAAAGGAATCAACGAACTAAACGCAAAAGTTGGAACGCTTCAAACGGGAATCAACACCCTAAATAACTCAGTCGACACTTCGCAACTCGATACTTTAAATGCCGGAAACGAGCAGTTTAAAGCGGGGCTCGACAAATTAAATCAAACAGCGAGCGCCTTGGCGGTTAAACTTCCGCCGCTTGCACCGATCGCTCAAAGTATTTCGCAACTCGCAACGAGCTACGACACGCTTTACCAAGGAAACTTGAAGGCGTCGAACGGCCTCGTAGCGGTCAAGGGCGGCATCGGGCAAGTCAATGACGGCGTGACTCAACTTGTAGACGGCGTGACAAAACTTAACGATGGCGCCAATACGCTAAACGCGAAATCGCCCCAACTTTTGACAGGAGCTGCAGCACTCGATAGCGGTTCGACGACACTTGCCACAGGGATTGCGACCTTGGATAGTTCACTAAGCAAGGGGGCTAGTGATTTGAGTCAGCTTGATTCGAACTCGAAAAATGAAGCGCTGATTGCGGATCCGGTCGGAACAAAACAGGACGAAACGGCTGAGGTTCCTAATAACGGGACTGCGATGGCGCCGTATATGATGATTGTGGCGATGTGGGTCGGCTCGATTGTGTCGACGACGTTGTTCGACGTGCGCAAAAAACGCGACGAAATTAAGAATGCCCATCAAATGTTATTCTCGAAAGTTTTGGTGTTGCTTCCGATTTCGATTGTCCAATCAGTTGGAATGTATGCGATGTTGACTCTTGTTTGGAATTTCAAAACGGTTCATCCGTTTGCAACGGTCGGCGTGTTGATCGTGACAAGTATGGCGTTCGTCTCGATTATTGCAGCGCTTAAAGCGTGGCTTGGCGACTTTGGGACTTTACTTGCCTTGATCTTTATGTTCATCCAACTTTCAACGGCTGGAGGCACGTATCCGATTGAGCTTGCGTCGCCGTTCTACCAAGCGATTAATCCGTTTATGCCGATGACGTATGGCGTTTTAGGCTTGCGGAACACGATTTCAATCGGCGGTCCGGTTTGGACGTTTATGCTGATTGAGCTTGCGTTTGCGGCTGTGTTCGCGGTGATTTGGTACTTGATGTACGTCCACACGTTGCACCTCGGTAAAGAGTTGCGCCTGCCGCAAGAACATTAGGAGCGCGTGATGATATTACTATTTAATAAGCCGTATGGCATTTTGACGAAGTTCACGGACGCCGAGGGGCGGCCGACACTTGCCCAGTTTATCGACGTCCCGGGGGTCTACGCCGCGGGAAGGCTCGACAAGGACAGCGAGGGGCTTTTGGTGCTGACCGACAATGGCAAGTTGAACAACCGCCTGACCGACCCGAAAACGAAGGAGTTTAAGACTTACGTTGTGCAGGTCGAGGGCGCGATTACGAATAAGCAGATTAAGGAACTCGAGCGCGGGGTTGTTTTGAAGGATGGGCTGACGCTACCAGCGAAGGTCAAGAAAATTCCGTATCCGAAGTGGCTGTGGGAACGCACACCACCGATTAGAAAGCGCGAGAACATTCCGACGTCGTTTATTCAAATTTCGATTCGCGAAGGGCGTAACCGACAAGTCCGCAGGATGACTGCGGCTGTTGGTGCGCCGACTTTGCGCTTAATTCGGACACATATAGGTGAATATTTTATCGGTGATTTGAAGCCGGGTGAATACAGGATAGTGAGGTAGGAAGATGAGTGAAACGATTAAGGCGTCGACAGCGGCGGTCAAAGTTCTAGAAGAATGGGGCGTTAAGCATATTTTTGGAATCCCGGGCGGTTCGATTAATTCGCTGATGGACGCTCTTTTGACGGAAACGGAGCAGATTGATTACATCCAAGTGCGCCACGAAGAGGTCGGGGCGATGGCGGCTTCGATGCACGCCAAGTTTACCGGTCACATCGGGGTCGCTTTCGGCTCGGCAGGGCCAGGCGGCACGCATTTATTGAACGGTCTGTATGACGCGCGCGAAGATCACGTGCCGGTACTTGCCATCGTTGGGCAATTCGCGACGAGCGGAATGAACATGGACACGTTTCAAGAGATGAACGAAAATCCGATTTATGCGGATGTCGCGGTGTATAATCGCACGGTGACGACGGCTGCGCAACTGCCACATATTATTGATGAGGCGATTCGCCAGGCTTATGCGAAGAATGGGGTGGCGGTCGTTGAGCTGCCGGTTGATTTAGGAACTTTGGAAATACCGGTGATGGAATCTTATTCGGCGGCAAATGCGCATCGGTTGATGCCGAATCCTGCGTTGAATGACGAGGACTTGGCGGCTGCGGTCGAAATTTTAAATTCATCTGAGAAAACAATTATTTATGCCGGAATCGGGGCTCGCGGGGCAGGGTCAGTGGTTGAGGAATTATCTCGCAAAATCAAGGCACCCGTTGCTGTAACTGGGGTTGCGTTTGATGAGTTTTCGGGCGACTTCGAAGGGTTGCTCGGCTCAGCGAACCGGGTCGCTTGGAAGCCAGCTAATGAGGCATTTCCTAATGCGGATACGGTGTTATTTATCGGAAATAATTATCCGTTTGCTGAAGTGACCAACGTTTTTGAAAACGTGAAGAATTTTATCCAAATCGAAATTAACCCGGCTAATTTAGGTAAGCGTCATCACAATGATGTCACGATTTTAGGCGATGCGTTCGATGGCGTGCAGGCTTTGCTTAGTCGGGTGGATGAGAAGGATGAGTCGCCGTGGTGGCGCGCTAATCTCGCGAATATTAAAAATTGGCGCGAATATCTGACGCGACTTGAAAACAAAACAGATGGCGAGTTGCAACTTTATCAAATCTATAAACAGATTAATGAGCATGCGAATGATGATGCGATTTTCTCAATTGATGTTGGTGATGTGACCTTAACGTCAGTACGCCATTTGCATTTGAATCCGCAGCAATTATGGCGGACATCGAATTTGTTTGCGACGATGGGAATCGGTTTGCCGGGGGCACTTGCCGCGAAGTTTGATTTTCCGACGCGTCAGGTCTGGAATTTGGCCGGCGATGGGGCGTTCAATATGGTGATGCAGGACCTTGCGACGGCGGTGCAGTACAAGCTGCCGATAATCAATGTGATTTTTAGCAACGACCAGTTCGGTTTCATCAAGGACGAGCAGGAAGATACCAATGACGGCTATTTCGGCGTGGAATTTAAAGGTGTCGATTACGCTTTGATCGCGACGGCGATGGGGGCGAAAGGTTATACGATTACGAGTATCGATGGGGCCGCTTCGGTGTTTGATAGCGCCTTAGCTGACATCGAAAAAGGCTATCCGGTTTTGATTGATGCGAAAATATCAGGCGACCGGCCGATTCCTGTTGAAATCCTTGAACTTGACCCGGAAATCCACTCGGCTGACGCAATCGAGGCGTTCCGCAAACGCTACGATGCCTACGATTTGATTCCTTTCGCTACGTTTTTGAAATCCGAAGGCATACGCCCTGAATACAAAGCGACTGATTTGGGCGGGTTCTAAAATAATAAATTCCTTTTTATGCGTATTTGGGACATTTCGAACCTCGAATTGCCCCAAATACGCATAAAAAGGAATTTTGTGATTTTATATAGGCCCCGAATGACACGATTTCAGGAAAAACGGCCTTATTTTGGCACAAAAGGGCCTGTATAAAATCTATACCCGCTCCAAACGGACAAAAACGGGGCAAAAAATCAAAAATTGCGGCATTTGGAGCGGGTTTTACTTGCCGAGAGGTTTTCGCATTAAAGTAATGCCGAGATTGTGGAAATTCCGAGCCGGCTGTGGTATAATGTTGACTTAAATAAAAAGAAAAAGCGAGTATTATATGGCACAACAAAAACCGACGAAAAAACCGCAAAGCCCTTTGCGCACGTCACTATATTACGTTTTCAGCATCATCGGGATGGTGCTTGTCGTCTTCTTCCTGACCCAAGGGAGCGGAAGCGGGGCAAGTAACGCGGCGAAAGATTCGGAAACCGCAGTTAAAAAAATCAACTATTCAACGTTCGTTCAATACGCGGAAAAAGGCGAAGTTAAAAGCTACGCACTGCAACCGGCAACTGATGGCGTAACCGTTGAAATCACGGGTGAGTTGACGAAAACCGTGACAGTTAAAGGAGAAACGACTGGACTGTTCGGGAAGAAAACTAACGCTAAAACGAAGAAATTCTCGACTTTGGCTTTGGTGAACGACTCGCCGGCGATTCAAAAAATCGCTCAAGATTACCACATCAAAAAATATAGCGTGAAGAAGGAATCGAACTCGAATATGTGGTTCAACATCTTGATTTACGTTGGTCCGACGATTCTGTTCATCGTGTTCTTCTTCATGATGTTCTCTGGCGCTAAAGGTGGCGGGGGCGGTAACCCGATGAGCTTTGCGAAAGCGAAGACTAAACAGCAAGACGACAGCGCTAAAAAAGTTCGTTTTGAAGAAGTTGCGGGGGCTGATGAGGAGAAACAAGAACTTGTCGAAATCGTGGAATTCCTGAAATCACCTGATAAATTCACCAAGCTCGGAGCGCGAATTCCAGCGGGTGTCCTTCTCGAAGGACCTCCAGGGACTGGTAAAACCTTGCTTGCGAAAGCCGTTGCCGGCGAAGCAGGCGTGCCGTTCTATTCGATGAGCGGTTCGGACTTCATGGAAATGTTCGTTGGGGTCGGGGCAAGTCGTGTCCGCGATCTGTTCGAAAAAGCTAAGAAAACTGCGCCGTCAATCATCTTCATCGATGAAATTGATGCGATTGGTCGTAAACGCGGAAGCGGAATGGGCGGAGGCCACGATGAACGTGAGCAAACGCTGAATCAGTTGCTTGTTGAAATGGACGGATTCGCTGGAAACGAAGGCGTAATCGTTATGGCTGCGACTAACCGTGTCGACGTTTTAGATCCAGCCTTACTACGTGCTGGCCGTTTTGACCGTCAAATTCTTGTTGGTCGTCCGGACGTTAAAGGTCGCGAAGCGATCCTGCGCGTTCATTCGAAAAATAAACCTTTAGCTCAAGACATCGACCTGAAAGCCGTCGCTAAACAAACCCCTGGTTACGTTGGTGCCGACCTCGAAAACGTCTTGAACGAAGCAGCTCTAATCGCTGCTCGTCGCAACAAAGAAGCGATCGATGCAAGCGACATGGACGAAGCGCAAGACCGCGTTATCGCCGGCCCGGCTAAGAAAAACCGTGCTATGTCTGAACGCGAACGCAAAATGGTCGCTTTCCACGAAGCAGGACACACTATCATCGGTTTGGTGCTAGACAACGCAAACACAGTTCATAAAGTTACAATCGTTCCACGCGGACGCGCCGGCGGTTACATGCTAGCCCTTCCAAAAGAGGATCAATTCCTCATCACCAAAACTGACATGATCGAACAAATCGTTTCGCTCCTAGGTGGTCGCGTCGCTGAAGAAATCGTCTTCAACGTCCAATCAACTGGCGCTTCAAACGACTTCATGAAGGCAAGTCAAATTGCCCGCTCGATGGTCACTGAATACGGAATGAGCGACAAAATCGGACCGGTTCAATACGAAGGTCAACACGGCGTGTTCGTCGGTCAAGGCTACCAGCAGCAAAAGGCCTTCTCGGAAAACGTTTCGTACGAAATCGACATGGAAGTTCGTCGCATCTTAAACGAAGCGCACTTCAAAGCCCGTGAAATCATCGAGGCAAATCGCGATAAACACACGTTGATCGCTGAGAAATTACTCGAACTTGAAACGCTTGATGAACGCACGATCAAAGCGCTTTGGGAAACTGGTGAAATGCCGGCTGAATTCGTCGCAGACGAAGACGGTGTCGAAGCTCCTTTGAGTTTTGAAGAAGCGAAAAACTTGCTTGACAAAGGTTACGAAGCTAAACCGGAAGAACCCGTCGAAGAGCAAAACATTTAAAAGTAATTTGACCTTGCATCGCGAGGTTTGATATAATTAAGAAAAACGCGTTAGGTTGGCATCCTAAGTTACATGCGTAACTGAATAAAAGTTGCTCACGTCAGTGAGAAACAGGGTGGAACCGCGGAGAAATTCGTCCCTGGCAATTAAGACCTCTTTATAGGAGCGTTTTACTTGCCGGGGATTTTTTGATTAGAAAGGGACAAAAATGAGCAAAAAATTAACCGTTCAAGAAATGATTTTGACGCTGCAGAAATTCTGGAGCGAGCAGGGTTGCATGCTGATGCAAGCCTACGACACGCAAAAGGGGGCGGGCACGATGTCGCCTTACACCTTCTTGCGGGCAATTGGGCCGGAGCCGTGGAATGCGGCGTACGTTGAACCTTCACGTCGTCCGGCGGATGGGCGTTATGGTGAAAACCCGAACCGTTTGTACCAACACCACCAATTCCAAGTCGTGATGAAACCGTCGCCTGACAACATCCAAGAATTGTATTTGGAATCGTTGAAATTATTAGGAATTGACCCGTTAGAACACGACATTCGCTTCGTCGAAGATAACTGGGCGAACCCGTCGATGGGTTGCGCCGGCCTGGGCTGGGAAGTTTGGCTGAACGGGATGGAAATCACGCAATTCACATATTTCCAACAAGTTGGCGGGCTGACTTGCAAACCGGTAACAAGTGAAATCACGTACGGTTTGGAGCGCCTGGCAAGTTATATCCAAGAAGTTGAATCGGTCTACGATTTACAGTGGAATGACGATGTTAAATACGGTGAAATTTTCGTTCAACCTGAGTTTGAACATTCAAAATATTCGTTTGAAGTGAGCGACCAAGATTTATTATTGGGGAACTTTGATCGTTATGAAGCAGAAGCAAAACGTTGTATTGCGGAGAACTTAGTTCACCCGGCTTATGATTATATCTTGCAGTGTTCACACACGTTTAATTTACTAGATGCTCGCGGTGCTGTTTCGGTTACCGAGCGCGCAGGATATTTGGCGCGCGTGCGGAATATGGCGAAGTCAATTGCCAAGATTTTTGTCGCAGAGCGTGAAAAATTAAGTTTCCCATTGCTAAAAAAGGAGGGCGAAATTAATGAGTAATTTCCTATTTGAAATCGGGCTAGAAGAGCTACCGGCGCACGTTGTCTCGCCTTCAGCCTACCAATTAAGAGAAAAATTCGCTAAATTTTTAGCGGAAAACAATTTAGATTTCGCAGACATCGACGTCTTTGCGACACCTCGCCGTTTGGCTGTTCGGGTCAATGGTTTGAGTGACAAACAAGCGGACGTTTCGATCGAAGAAAAAGGTCCTGCGCGTGAAATCATCGAAAAAAATCCCGGAGCTGGAATCGGATTTGCGAAGAAATTCGGTTTGGCAGTTGAGGACATCGAATACCGTGAAGTTGGCGGAAAAGAATATGCTTATCTGAACAACTTTGTCGCAGGTAAAACGGCAGCCGAAGTTTTAGCTGGCGGCATTATCGATGTAGCAAAAAGTCTGACTTTCCCAGTTAGTATGACGTGGGCGGATAACGATTTCGCCTATATTCGTCCGATTCACTGGTTTGTCGCTTTGCTTGACAGTGAAGTTGTCGACGTTGAATTCTTGGGCGTGAAAAGCGGTCGCACGACTCGCGGACACCGTTTCTTAGGGCATGATATCGAAATTGACCACGCCGACAATTACGAAGCTAAATTGAATGAAGTTTTCGTTATCGCGTCACTTGATGAACGTAAACAAATCATTACTGATCAAATCAACAAACTAGCAACTGGCAACGGCTTCGTCGTTGATATCGATGCTAAATTGCTCGAAGAGGTCAATAATATCGTCGAGTGGCCGACTGCTTTTGTCGGAGATTTCGAAGCTGGCTATCTTGACTTGCCTAGCGAGGTTTTGATCACGTCGATGAAGGAACATCAACGCTACTTCGAGGTCTACGACGCGGATGGAAATTTGGTGAATCATTTTATCACGGTGCGCAACGGGAACGAGCACGGACTCGAAAACGTGAAGCGCGGGAACGAAAAAGTTTTGGTCGCACGTCTTGAGGATGCCGAATTCTTCTGGGCTGAAGACCAAAAATTAACAATTGAAACTTGCGTTTCGAAATTGTCGCACGTAACGTTCCACGAAAAAATCGGAACGCTGTCGGAAAAAATGGCACGCACGAAAATCATAGCATTAGCATTAGGCCGTGCTTTGGAATTATCGGATTCTGACCTTTTGAAATTAGGTCGCGCTGCCGACATCTACAAATTCGATTTAGTCACAAATATGGTTGGCGAATTCGACGAATTGCAAGGAATCATCGGTGAAAAATACGCGTTGATTCAAGGTGAAGATGTCGATGTTGCACGCGCAATCGTCGAGCATTACTTGCCGCTAGGGGCCGAGAGCGACTTGCCAGAATCGGTTTTAGGATCGGTTTTAGCTTTCGCCGACAAATTGGAATCGGTCATCAGTTTCTTCAGCGTTGACTTAGTGCCAACCGGATCGAACGACCCATTCGCGTTGCGCCGCGCAGCGTATGCCGTGGTGCGCCTAATCTTAGCTAAGGGCTACGATTTGGACTTCGCGAAATTCTTGAATGAGGTTTACGGAGAAGTGAACGCCGGAGACTTCGGAACGAAGTACGCTAACGTTGACGCTGTCATCGACTTCGTCAAAGCCCGCATCGATCAAGTCTTGAAATTGAACGGAACTCGCGTCGATGTGCGCGCAGCCGTGATCAACTCAAGTGCCGCTAACATCGGAGACGTTGTCGCTAATGCAAAATTAGTTGAAGCTTCGACTAGTGACGCTGAAGCGATGCAAGCAATCACGCGGATCTTGAACATCGTTGCAAAACACGAAGGCGACTTCGCTCGTGTAACGCCATCGTTGTTCCAAAACGATAGCGAAAAAGCTTTGTATGACGCAACTTACGCGCTAGCTGGCGAATTTTTGAATGCCGACAAAGCGGCTGCGTTTACGACGTTAATCGCTTTAAAACCTGTCATCACTGACTACTTCGATAATACGATGGTCAATGACGATGACGCTAAAATCAAAGAAAATCGTTATGCTCAGCTTAAAGTTATCGCTGATATCGCGAAACACTACGCTGACTTCAGTGAATTAGTAATCAAATAATTAAAAACCGCCCCGAATGACAAGATTTCCGAAAAAAAGGTCGATTTTTGGCAGTTGGGGGCGGGTATAGATTCTATACCCGCCCTTTTATGCCAAAATAAGGCCAAAAAATCAAAAATCTAGTCATTCGGGGCGGAACCTCTTCACAACGTTAACCACGTGTTATATAATTCTAGATAATACAAGGAGGATGTTATGAATTCATTAATCGGTAGTTTGTTTTTAATCGCAGGAACTTTGGTAGAACTTTTAAAAGAAAGCTTTCCAGATGAAAGTAGCGCAAACGTTATAGGTATCTTATTCATATTGCTTGCGTTGTACTATTTCTGGGTTAAAGATGGGGCGGGTTGGAAATTAATTAAAGAATGGCTGAATATCGGATCTAAAAATTAAAAATTATTACGAAAGGCTACCAATTTGGTAGCCTTTTTGTTTAGATAAAATCGCTTACTGTTTTTTAACGCGTTTTTTAGTACTTTCGCCCCTCGAAACTCCTTGTATAATATAGTCACAGATATTTTTTTAATATCTGTGACTATATTTTTATTTTTTGAAATATAGTTTTATAAATAATTATGACGCTGTGGACTATTTTTTATTCCTACGGAAGACTTCTCTTACCGGTATTTTTAGGCAATAGCCACAGCTCATTGTTTTATTGTTAATTAGTTAGATAACGCTAGACGTTTTATTTAGAACAAGGATACATAACAATGAGTGCGTGGTAATTAAGGCGGCGTTAATCCGAAAAGTTTAAGGAGGTAATTTAATGATTACGGTGGGTATTGATGTAGCGAAAAGCAAACATGATTGTTGCATTCTAGATTCTAAAGGAGAAATTCTCGAACAAGGAATTCGAATAGCAAACAGTCGAAAAGGTTTCAATGAATTAATCGAAAGTATAGATCATTTTATCGAGGATGACCACCTTGTTAGAGTAGGTCTCGAAGCAACCGGACATTACAGCGAAGGCATAACATTTTTTATGAAAGCTCAAAACTACGATGTCATTGTTTTTAACCCGTTAGCTATAAAACTTGCAGTTAAAGCCCAAACTCTGCGCAAAACCAAAACGGATAAGGCAGATGCCCTAGTTATTGCAAAAGTAGCGCGTAGTAGTTCAAATAAGCCTTTAGGCAATTTCGAAAACACCATGTTTGAGCTTCGAGAAGCTACTCGTTTCAGACTTCGCTCTAAGCAACATTTGGCCTATTTAAAAGTGCAACTAAAAAGGCTAAACTATCGAACGTTTCCAGAATTAGAAGGTATCGTTAAGAATATACACTGTAAGTATATCTACGCACTTATAAAAGCGTTTTCCAATAAAGAAGAACTCTCAAAGGCGCATTTAACAAAACTTTCTAACGTGCTTAGCAAAGCGTCACGAGGGTCTCATAGCCAGGAAACCGCGCTACGCATCAGAGATGCAGCTAAGTCATCAATCGGTATCGTTTCAAAAAGTTTAACCATTGAAACTATATCAATTATTAACCAAATTGAAAACATTCAAGAGGAAATTAACAAAATAGAATTATACATAAAAGGAATAGTAGACGAATTAGATTGTCCTATAATGTCAATTCCTGGAATTTCTTATAATCTAGCAAGTGTAATAATATCAGAACTTAAAGATATAGATAACTTCCAAAATCCGAATCAAATTCTAGCTTTTGCTGGATTAGAACCTTCCATTAACGAATCTGGTCAATTCGTAGGAAAAGGCAAAATGGTAAAACGTGGATCAAAGAACCTAAGATGGGCGTTATTTGAAGCTGCGAAAAGTGTATCTAGTCATTGTTTAACATTCGGATCTTATTTGAATAAAAAGATAAAAGAGAATAAACATTATTTCGTCGCGATTAGTCACGTTGCGAAAAAATTAGTTAGAGTTATTTTTCATTTATTAAAAACAAAATCCAAATTCAATATAGAGTTTTCAATTTAAAGAGGTAGATTCTAATCAGAGTCCTAGCTTTTGTGCGCTCTTTTTTGTTATATTTTTATTTTTTTAATTGTTATATTTTTATATTGACTTCATATAGTTAGTCTAAAAATGCCCTTAAAAAGCAGTAGGGCGTTTTTGACTTGCCCGGAGCGCCCCAAATAGGTTCAAAACCTTTAAAACCCGCGCGAAATGTAGTATAATTACAAGCATTACGAGGTGAAAAATGGCTAAGTTTGAAAAGGTTAAATTATCGAAGCGGATCAAGCGCTTTTTCAATAATTTCGGCATCCTGTTCCTGTTTATCGCGGGCGCAGCGATTTTCATGTACCCGTTTGTCACCGACGGAATCAACACACTGCTCGACGATGCAGTGATTAAGATGTATCAGAACGAGCAAAAGGCGAAAGACGTCACGGAGATTCAGACCTTAAGACAAGAAATCGACGCGCGCAACAAGGAGCTAAGAGAAAAAGGCATCGCACCGGGAGTTGACCCATTCAAAGAAAAGGAAACAATCCCCGTCGAACGACCGCTCGAAACGTTCTACGCGAAACACACGGTCGGAATCGTCCACATCCCGAAAATCAACGTCCGCCTGCCGATCTTTGACATGGCAATTTCAACCTTCCTCGATAAAGGGGCAGGCCTCGTCGAAGGATCGAGCTATCCGGTGGGCGGCCTCGGCACCCACACCGTCATCTCGGCTCACCGGGGGCTGCCGACAGCGCGCCTCTTCACCGACATCGACGACCTGAAAAACGGCGACGTCTTCATCCTCGAAGTCATGGGCGACCATCTCGCTTACCAAGTCGACAAAATCTCCATCGTCGAGCCATCGGACAACTCAAAAATCCGCATCACCGACAACAAAGACTACGCAACGCTTCTGACCTGCACGCCGTACATGATCAACTCGCACCGCCTGCTCGTCCGCGGTCACCGCATCCCGTACACCGCCTCGATGGAACGCATGATGAAACGCTCCGACAACAACCGCTACCTGTGGCTCATCGCAGTTCTCATCGGCAGCATCGCCATCATCGCCTTCATCATCTACATGACCTTCGCAACAATCAGAAAGGCAATTCTCCGCCGCAGACACATCGACCTCGAACTCTTCGTGATGGACAAATACAATGACATCCCAAGTTCACTAGCGTTCACTTTAACCCATTCGGCAAGTAAAAAACCGCTGCGCCGCGATGGAAAAGAAGTCGTTTTGACACCCGATGAGAGCGGGCGACTTGCCTTGAAAGAAGTGCCAGCGGCGAATTACAAGCTGCGGGCGAAAAATATGAAGCCGATCAAAGTTCAGTTTAAGAAGCTGAAACAGACGGATTTTAATTATAAAGGGAATAAGAAAATTTACCAAATTGACGACAATAAGTTTGTAGTTAATCCAATTTTCGAATAAAAATATGGAAATCAAAAATAGAATTGAAGAATTAGACGCGGAGTTGAAACGCTACGCGCGCGAATATTACGAGAAAGATGCACCGACTGTCAGCGACCGAGAGTACGATTTGAAGTACCGCGAGCTCGAAGATTTAGAACGCGAATACCCCGAATACGCAAGCGCAGACTCGATTACGAAGGTCGTCGGCGGAAGCATTGACGCGAGTGGTTTAGGGAAAATCACGCACGCGAACAAGATGTATTCTTTAGCGGACGCCTTCGATGTCGATGAGGTGCGAGCGTTCGATGCCCAGGTCGCGCGCGCTGTTGACGATAAATATGAATATGTAGCCGAACTAAAAATTGATGGTTTGGCTATTTCGCTTACCTACGAAAACGGTCGGTTAGTAACGGCTGCGACGCGTGGTGACGGGGTAGTTGGTGAAAACATCACCGAAAATGTTAAATTAATAAAAAGTATTCCGCAAACTTTGAGCGAGCCATTAACGTGCGAAGTTCGCGGGGAATGTTATCTGCCAATCGAAAATTTCGGAAAAATAAACGCAGCGCGCGAGGGGAAACAATACGTTAACCCGCGTAATGCGGCAGCTGGAATTTTACGTCAAAAAGTCGATAAGGATGAAACGATTAAGGAGCTGGATACTTTTATTTATGCTCCAGGCGAAATCGCCGGTCTAAGCGTCGCAACACAAGAAGCGTTTTTAGAAAAATTAGTCGAGCTAGGATTCACGGTTAATCCAAATAGAATAATCGCGAAAAATATCGACGAAGTTGTAAAATTCATCGAAGAGATGACAAATTTACGTGATAAATTAGAATACGACATCGACGGCGTTGTAATCAAGGTCAACGATTTCGACCTTCAAGATGAACTAGGCTTCACGGTCAAAGTTCCAAAATGGGCGGTCGCCTATAAATTCCCACCTGAGAAAAAGGATACAGTTGTAAAAGAAATCGAGTGGAGCATCGGGCGTAGCGGGGTCGTTGTACCGACAGCGGTAATGGAAAAAATCCGCCTAGCCGGAACGTCGGTCAGTCGCGCAACTCTTCACAACGCACAGTTCATCAAGGAGCTCGATGTCAGAATTAATGATACCGTAACTGTCTTCAAAGCCGGCGACATCATTCCCAAAATTGAAAAAGTTGTTTTAGCAAAACGTCCGCAAGACTCGAAACCGCTAGAACTACCAACGCATTGCCCGAGCTGCGACAGCGAATTGGTCCAACTTGAAGATGACGTAAACATCCGTTGTATCAACCCTAAATGCCCGGCAAAAATGCAGGAAGCGCTAGCTTATTTTGTCAGTCGTCCAGCGATGAACATCGACGGAGTCGGCCCAGCCTTGATCGCCTCACTAATCGAAACAAAAAAAATCAAAGATGTTGCTGACCTATATAAATTGACTGAACAAGAACTATTAGAACTTGACGGCGTTCAAGAAAAAACGGCGAACAATGTTATAACGCAAATCAACAATTCCAAACAAAATTCGGCGGAGCGATTGCTAGCTGGCATCGGAATTCCGGGAATTGGCGCCGTGGTCGCAAAAACCTTGCTAGCTCATTTCAAAAATATCGACACCATAACAAAAGCTACCGAGGAAGATTTCGCAGCCATCGACGGCATAGGCGAAGTCCACGCGACAACACTCAAAACTTACTTCAATCACAATGAGTCGCTAGAACTCCTTGAAGAGCTAAAAAATTCAGGCGTCAACACCGAATATCTCAATGACATCGAAACCCGCGAAAGTGAATTCACAAGCAAAACGGTCGTCCTAACCGGAAAACTGACGACCTTCACGCGTGACTCGGCGAAGGAACTTCTCGAATCCCTAGGAGCCAAAGTCACGTCGAGCGTCACTAAGAAAACTGACTTTGTCGTAGCCGGGGAGTCGGCCGGTTCTAAACTTGCCAAAGCCTCTGAGCTCGGTATTCCGGTCTTGACGGAAGAAGATTTGCTCAAATACGTATAATTCGTTGTGAAAACTGAAAATTTGCGATAAAATAGAAGTATGGAACTTTGTGGAAAGGGGGACGCACGCATGATTAAGAAAAAAATGTGGCTTGCGGCAATTGCCGTGCTAGCTCTGAATACTAATTTGATCGCCTTTGCAGATGACGATCCTACAGCCCCTGAATTCCCTGATGTCAACACTAATCGGACTGGCGAAGTTGGGCTGACTGTGATCGACCCTTATTTGCACTTGCCGGGTACGACCTACACCGATCCTTTCCATATCTATCCGAACAACACGTTGACGACGCCGGACAATGCGGTCAACGATGACAATATGTTTGGTTTCATCAGCTTGTTTCACGTTCCGGATTTTCATTTTGGAACTGTACAGGCAGATTCTGACAGTGATAAGACGACCTATGCGCAGTACGAGCCGGTCTATGATTCGCTGGCTAATATCGGAGATCAAAATCACTTGCTCAGCTACATTCCACCGTTTATCGAAGTTTTCGATGGGCGCGACGAAGCGACAACCCCTTGGCAATTGAAGGTCATAATGACGAAGAACTGGAGGCTTGACGAGGATTCGCAAATTCAAATTAATCCTTGGTTTACTATCCAACGTTGGGAAAATAATGAAGCCGTTGAAACGGCGTCTCAATATAATAACTACCTAACTAATTTTATTAATAATCCATTAAACCATCGAGTGTTTGGTGTTGATACCGGCGAATTTAATTTGTGGTATAACAATCTAGGATCGGCATTAAAAGGCACGGAGAACCCGCATATTTCGACGACTAACGAATTGGTGTTTTTCAATAATACGGGGGCAACAAATCAAGATGCACGCGGAAAATATTTGATTTATCCGTTTTCGAGCGGTTCTAACGGGAACGAGCCAACGAGCGGTTGGACGCGACGTGATTCATTAGCAACACCTGAAGTTGGTAAAGTTGTTGGAGACACAACGAATGTGCAAAACAATGTACTTGCCAGCTCAGTTGCCGAACCACCTCGCCTGTCAGGCGGAGCGTGGATTTGGTGGAACAAAGGTATCGCCTTTGTCCCTGGACACTACACGGCCGAGTTAACTTGGACCGTCAGCATTTCAATATAAGGAGGTAGTCTATGAATAAATTAAAATTCATTACGGCAGCCTCGCTTATTGCGATGTTGCTTACAAACACGGTTGAACTTTGGGCTGAAGATGATATGTCAACGTATGATGCACCAGCGACTTCGAACGATAGTTCGACGACCACAATCGGGGATGTAACGATCCTCGGCGAGCTCTACGACGCCTATTACCCGGGCACTCCACTTGCCGGCGGTACTAATGAGGCGGGCGTGAAAGCCTTCTTCAATAAAGATGGCAATTATAACGCCAAAGGCGGTCTGCCGATAATTGGGGATAGCGCTAATGGATTTTTGGCGGTGAGTCACGTGCCGAAAATCGATTTCGGTGAGCACGATGTAACACGTGGGCACGAGATGCTTCTCGATGTCCTGTACGAACCAGTTTATGATACGGCGGATGATGGTCAGGAGTTGCTTGGATACGTGCTTCCATTTTTCCAAATCGCTGATACACGGCGCGACAGCGGAGACTACTCATTCTCGGTTGAGATGGGTGAAAACGGTGTATATCGCAAAGATGATGTAGCTGATAAGATTCCAAACGTTTCGATTGAGTTTCGCGGGTTTGGCGTCAGCGCAACCGGTGACTCGAGCTATGCGAGCTTTTATGCAGGGGACTTAGGAACGAAAGTTTTGACGGGTGCTCTCGTTGGAGCAAATCCGAGCTTTACGACGGCAATTGCCTCGGTTCCAGAGGTTTTTGGTGATTTGGATACGGCGGCTTATGCTGCGACCGACACTGTAGATAATGAGCTGATTGCTTTGATTGACAACGATGGGATTTTCGATACGCGTGGACGCTATATTTCTTATGTTTTTGGCAAGGATTTAACTGCTCGAGCAGAGTCATTTGCCGGCGATTCGATTTTGACGACTCAATCTAGCGAATCAGATCCGATTCCGACGACAAACGGCATTCAGCTGCGCATCCCGGCAGCGTCAACTGGGTTTATCAAAGCGGACAAATACAAGATTGACCTCGTGTGGACCTTGAGAGCCACGGAATGATGAGGTCGAGATGAAAGAAATAGAAAAATTTGAAATCGGCGATGTGTTGGATGCGAAAATCGACAACATCGGGCAATTCGGCGTGTTCGTCTTTATTGATAAAATACCGGGACTAGTCCACATATCGGAAGTCGCAAGCCACTTCGTTAAGGATTTAAACAGTCTTTACAAGGTGGGAGAAACGATCAAGGTCCAAGTTATCGACATCGACTACGAAAAAGAACAATTGATTTTAAGTGTTCGTTCTTTGGTCGAAGAGCCGAAATCGCTAGGCCAACGCCGTTATTATTACACGAAAAAAAATTCAAAGGCAAGTTTTGCGCCATTTGAAAAATTACTGCCAATCTGGCTCAAAAACAAAGGTAACTAGAAATAGTTGCCTTTTTATAGTATAATTAAATTATGAAAAATATGAAAAATGAAGAGAAATATTTACAGGTTTTAGAAGAAGAAATGATCGTTGCGATGGGGTGCACCGAGCCGATTGCACTTGCTTTTGGGGCGGCTAAGGGACGAGAACTTTTGGGCAAGTTGCCGCGCAAAGTTTACGTCGAAGTCAGCGGAAACATCCTGAAAAACGTTAAAGGTGTAGTCGTTCCGAATACGGGCGGGTTGCGCGGGGTTGGAGCGGCAGTTGTGGTCGGGTTGATCGCGGGTATTAGTGATAAAAATTTAGAAGTTATTTCGGTTGTGTCTGATGAGCAGAAGGCTGAAATAGCAGCGTTTTTAGCTGAGAATGAAATCGAAGTTGTTTCGATGGATACGCCTAACGTATTAGATTTCCGGATCACGTTAGATGACCGCGTGGTGGTTCGAATCGCTGATTCTCACTTGAATATCGTTCATATTGAAATGGATGGTGAAGTTCTTTTTGATAAAGAAATCACGGTTAAAGCAGCAGATGAAAATTACCGCGAGTTTATGTCGATTCAAGGAATTATTGATTTCGCTAATGACGTTGATTTAGACAAAGTTCGCGATTTATTAGAAAAACAAATTTCCTATAATACGGCAATTTCTGAAGAGGGATTGCGTAATGACTGGGGTGCAAATATCGGTTCGGTTTTACTTAACACTTATGGTGACGAAACGAATAACCGATGCAAAGCTTGTGCGGCTGCGGGAAGCGATGCACGAATGAGCGGATGCGAACTTCCGGTTGTGATTGTTGCCGGAAGCGGAAACCAAGGAATTACAGCGAGTGTTCCCGTTATCGAATTTGCGCGAATTAACGATATCGAACACGATAAATTATTGCGTGCGTTATTAATTTCAAACTTAACAACCGTGCACCAAAAAAATAAAATCGGTCGTTTGAGCGCCTACTGCGGAGCGGTTTCCGCTGGAGCCGGCGCAGGATGCTCAATAGCCTATCTTAAGGGTGGTGGACGAGACGAAATCGCCCACACGCTTGTGAATGCGGTGGCGATTACGAGTGGGATTATTTGCGACGGCGCGAAGCCGAGTTGTGCGGCGAAAATTGCCGCGAGTGTCGATGCTGGGCTTTTAGGACTTGCCATGTATGAGAATCACCAGCAGTTTAGGAGCGGCGAGGGGATTGTCGCTAAGGGCGTTGAGAATGTGATTGATAACGTCGGCGAGCTTGGCCGGATTGGGATGCGCGAGACGGATAAAGAAATTATTCACCTGATGATTGAGGGGGCGTGCTGATGCCGGAATATTATGAAAAATTGAGTCGGGCGCAAGTTCTGCGGGACCCGGTTCACAATTTTATCGAAATTGACGATCAGTTGATTTTGGATTTGATCGACACGAAAGAGATGCAGCGGATGCGGCGGATTAAGCAGCTTGGGACGACGTTTTTCGTGTTTCCCGGCGGCGAACATTCGAGGTTTTCGCACAGTGTTGGGGTGTATGAGATTACGCGTAAAATTTGTGATGTTTTCGAGGCTGAGTTTTCGCTTGAGAGCGGTTATCCGGACGGATGGGACAAGGCTAATCGTTTGACGGCATTGTGTGCTGCATTATTACATGATGTGGGGCACGGTCCGTATTCGCATACGTTCGAGCATATTTTTGAGACGAATCACGAAGAGATGACGAACCGAATTATCTTGGATGAAACGACGGAAGTCAACCAAGTTTTGCGGAAGGTTTCAGCTGATTTTCCACTGGAAGTAGCGAGTGTTATCAGCCATCGCCACCCTAATAAGCAGCTCGTGCAGATGATTTCTAGTCAGATTGATGCTGACCGGATGGACTATTTATTGCGCGATTCTTACTTTACCGGAACTGGTTATGGCGTGTTTGATTTGACGCGGATTTTGCGCGCGATTCGCCCGCACAAGACCGGCATTGTGTTCTCGAAGTCGACGATGCATGCCGTGGAAGACTATGTTATCAGTCGTTATCAGATGTATGTCCAAGTTTATTTCCATCCGACGATTGTTGGTTGTGAAATGGTTTTAATTAATTTGTTAAAACGCGCTCGCGATTATTTCGATTCGCATCCTGAGGAGATTGAGCGTCACGCTAGTTTGCTCGCGCCGATTTTTTACCGCGACGTTTCAGTTAGCGATTACCTGAATTTAGACGATGGTGTGCTTAATGCTTATTTCATAAAATGGCAGAACTCCGAAGATGAAATTTTGCGTGATTTAAGTCAGCGTTACTTGAACCGCAAGCACTTTGTCGGAGCTTCAATCGACGAAGTCGATGTCGACGCCGTCAAGGCGTCGCTACTTGCCCAAGGTTTGGATCCGCGTTATTACACGCGGGAGAGTTCGGCGCTGAATATGCCATACGCGGCCGACGAGGCGAAGACGGAGCCGATTAAGCTGATTGATAAGAATGGTGCGCTCGTGAATTTGAACGAGGTGAGCCCGCTGATTGATAGTTTTAATGGTGAACTTTATATTTTAGAACGATTTTACTTCCCTAAATAAAATATTGCGGACTTTTCGCGTTTTGTGGTCATTTTTACCGAAAAATGACCATAAATCGAAAAAAGTCCGATTTTTTTTGCGATTTATGTAACAAAACTCATTTTTTTACGTATATATATAGTAAGGGGGTAAAAAAATGATAAAAAATAACGGACAGTATTATGATGAATACACAGGGAAATTATTGTACGACGATCAGGTTATGCGGAGAATGGTAGAAAGGTACAGAGATGAAATTGGAAATAGGGTGATAATTTCGACGAGTGCTGCTGCGTTGTGGAGAATTCCGATTTTGGATAGGCTGAATGATTACAAGGTAATAGTTGTCGATGGTGTTAGCCACCATTCGGCACAGCACTGTCATTTTGTGCAAAGAAAAAACGAAGATAAAATGCGAGTTATTGAGCATAGCGGATTTTATATTGCGTCTCATGTGGACACGCTGTTGGAGTTGGACCGAGTGAATTGCCCACTGTCGGTGATCGCTAGCATCAACCACTGCTTGTACAAGGGTTGGGTGACGCGGGCGGAGTTATTGGGAACGAAGCTGCGGAAATATCGAAAGTTTTTCAATGCGAATTGCGAATCGCCATTTGAGACCTTAGTTATCTTGATGATAATGGCGCTCGGATTTGAATTGCCGTCGCAGCAGGTAGAAATCAGGGGATTCGGAAGGTTCATCGCGCGTGTAGATATGATTTGGGTGGATAAGAAATTAGTTTTGGAAAGCGACGGATTAGGAAAGGTTGAGCTGGTCAACAATAAGGACGCATATTATAAGCAACAAACTCGTGAGTGGGATTTGCGCGACGCGGGATATGAAGTTGTAAGAGTGATGTGGCGCGAGCTAGCGAACGGAAAACTCGAAGAGAGGCTAATAAAGGCAGGAATTCATCGTAGAAAAGAGTGGAAGAATAATAAATTAGCTAAATGGTTCAGGGACTTTCACTTCTAAGGGGGACTTTTGGCGATTTTTCCGTATTTTAGCTCGAAAATACGGAAAAAACGCGAAAAGTCCGCAAAACCAGAATGTATTCACAAAAAATTCACACAGTTTAGGAGTGTTAAGTGCAAGTTTGAACAATTTGTGACCGATGCTTTATAATAAGGCGACTAAATAACATTGGAGCCTAATAATGAAGAATAAAAACACGAAAATTCTGATCGAATCGGCAATTTGCGTCGCCATCGCCGTCGCTATCGCCTTCATCCCAGTCACGCACTTACCGATGGGACCAAACTTACCATACGTTCCACTAGCCGTCCTAGGAATCCGTCGCGGATTCGGAGTCGCAGTCGTAGCCTTCCCAGTTATGGGGCTGCTTGAATGGATGTTCGGGATGGCGTGGATCGTGACACCCGTTCAATTCGTGATGGAGTACATCGTTGCACTCATGAGCCTAGCGTTACTAGCGCTCTTCGCGAAAAAAATCCGCACGCTAATCACCGACAACGACTACAAGCTAAACGTTCAAGCGAGCTTATTCATCACGCTTAGCTTGACGGTCGGCGTTATCGCCGCCTACTTCTGGCACTGGCTAGCTGGCTTCATGTATTTCTCGAGCGACGCTTGGGATGGCTGGGGTCCGTGGGCATTCACGACCGTCTATAATGGGGCGGAGGGACTTGCCACGCTCGTTGGAGCAGTGATAATTATCCTCGGAATCGCCAAAATCAACCCGAAAATTTTAATTAGCCGATAATTCTTTTACAACCTCGCGATTTACTGATAAAATAGAAGTATAAAGAAAAAGCGGGGTGGACATTATGCCACAGAAAAAAATCGACTGGAAACGCACGTTCAAAGAAATGGCGATCACACTCGTCATCGTAATGATAATTCGGGCCTTCCCGTTCTCGCACCTGCAGGGCGGACCGCAACTGGCTTCGATCCCTTTGGCAATTTTCGCGCTGCGCCGCGGATTTCTGCCGAGCTTGATCTCAATGTGGATCTACGGGGGACTTTTGGTGGCAAGTGACTTGCTCCCATTCGTTCCATCGCTTTCATACTATACAAGCCCTTGGCAGGCCTTCCTCGACTACTTTGTCGGCTTCGGAATGTTCGCCTTCGTCGGATTAGGCGCACCGCGCATTCTAGCGTATTTCAAATACGTTGTCGAATGTGAAGCGATTATTGGCGACACGGCTGAAACGCAAGGCGATGAATATGTGGAAGAAGCACTTAACCGCGGCTTGCATCAGGCCCACAGGGCTTCGCTCGTTGTAATTAAGGCGTTAGCGCTAGGTTTCGTTTTAAGAGGATTCGTGCACTTCATCGTGCGTTGGCTGTATTACACGCCGGAAACTTGGCTCAACGTGAGCCCGTTTGTTTACTCGCTTATAACGAATCTCGAAGAAATGCTCTTGACGTTTACGATGGCAGCGCTCGTGATTTTGATAATCCTGCGCATCTATCCAGAACTTGTGATCCCAAAAGCGCTGATGCCGACGGTTTACATCGACGAAAAGCTTGAAGAACGCTTGACGAAATACACTTTGAAGGCTAATAAAAAGCTGAAAAAACTGAATAAAAATCCCAAGAAAAATAAAGATAAAATTGCTGAAGTCGAAGTCGAATTGCTGAAATATATCGAGCACACCGATGAGCTTGGTCAGAAGCGTTACGAACGCGGCTTAGGCTATCATGACAATCAAAAATATGGAAATTTAGACTAGCGAAGGCCCCCTTCGCTTGTTTTTATAGGAGCGCAAATGACGCAAATTCTAAAAATTACCGACCTCGATTTCAAGTATCACGAGGACGACGAGGCTCTGCTTCTCAAAAACATCAACCTCGAAATCGAGAAAAATTCCTGGGTAGCAATCCTCGGGGCGAACGGATCGGGCAAGTCAACCCTCGCTAAGCTGATCAACGGCCTCGAAGAAAAAACGGCCGGCTCGATCAAAGTTTTAGGCGATGAAATCACTGAAGAAAACCTTTGGGACATCCGAGCGACGGTCGGGATGGTTTTCCAAAATCCCGAAAATCAATTTGTCGGCGCCACCGTTGAAGATGACGTCGCTTTTGGCTTGGAAAACAACGGGGTCGAACACGAGGTTATGGTGATGAAAGTCCGCCACGCTTTAGAGCTCGTTAAAATGACTGAGTTTATGACCCGCGAGCCATCGAGTTTATCGGGTGGTCAAAAGCAGCGCGTTGCGATTGCGAGCGTCTTAGCGCGAAATCCCAAATTATTAATTCTCGATGAAGCGACGAGTATGCTTGACCCGGAAGGAAAGCGCGAGGTTTTGAGCTGCATCCGCAAAATCAAGGAAATCGAAAATCTGACCGTGATTTCGATCACGCACGACCTCGAAGAAGCGAAAGAAGCCGACCGCGCCATTGTCTTGAAACAGGGCGAAATCTACACGGATACGACACCTAGCGAGCTGTTCTGCCAGACCGATTTGCTAGACGAAATGGGATTAGATCTCCCAAATAGTGAAAAATTGATCAAAGCCTTGCGCGACTCGGGTGTCGACATCTCGTGCAAAGAGCTGAGCGAAAACGCCTTAAAGGAGAGCCTATGGACATTATATTCAAGAACGTAAGCTACACCTACCAGGTCGGTTCGCCCTTTGAAACGACTGCGCTCGACGACGTCTCGCTCGAAATAAACGGCGGGCAAGTCACGGCTATCATCGGACATACGGGTTCCGGGAAATCGACTTTGTTGAGACATCTAAATGCGCTAAGCATCCCGACGGCAGGAGAGCTTAAAATAGGTGATTTGGTGATTACGCCGAAGTCAAAAGAAAAAGAAGTTAGCGCATTGCGCAAAAATATCGGAGTTGTTTTCCAATTTCCGGAAGCACAATTGTTTGAACAAACAGTCGAAAAAGATATTATGTTTGGGCCGAAAAATTTCGGTGTTTCGGTTGAAGAGGCTAAGAAGATTGCGCGCGAAGTTATTTTAGCGGTTGGTCTTGATGAAAGTTATTTAGAAAAATCGCCGTTTGATTTATCAGGTGGGGAAAAGCGCCGCGTCGCGATTGCGGGCGTTCTTGCGATGGAGCCTAAGTTGCTCGTGCTCGATGAGCCAACGGCGGGACTTGATCCGCGCGGACAACGCGAAGTGATGGAAATGTTTATGCGTCTTCACAAAGAAAAGGGCATCGGAATCATTATGGTTACGCATAATATGGATGATGTCGCAAACTACGCCGATACGGTCGTTGCGATGAGCCAGGCGCGGGTGCTGTTCCACGATGAAACGATCAATTTAATCGAGCGCGAAGAGGAGCTGAGAACGCACTCTTTGGAACTTCCCTTTACGCTTAAATTCTATAAGGAATTGAAGGAGATGGGGATGCCAATTTATGAGCCACGCCTGAGCATTGAAGGGCTTGCTCGCGAAATTAAGGGGGTGGTCGAAAATGGATAAAATTATGTTCGGCCGCTACATTCCAGGCGACTCCTTTATTCATAAAATGGATCCGCGAACTAAATTAGCACTGTGTTTTGCGTTAATTATTTTATTGTTTGCGATTCCGCCGATGGATCGAATTGGTTATTTATTATTCATCATTTTAACGCTCGTTCTAATTAAATTTAGCGAAATAAAATTCAAGTTATTTGTCGATAGCATCAAGCCGTTATTATTTTTAATTTTAATAACGGTGGTAACGCAGATGCTTTATACCGATGTCAGTAAAGGCCATATTTTCTGGAGTTGGGGCGTCTTTGCAATCAGCGATTATAGCATGGAAAAAGCCGTGTTTATGTTTTTAAGGTTCGTGTTAGTCATTATGCTTTCGACTTTGCTGACTTTAACGACGATGCCACTAAGTCTCGCTGACGCACTAGAATGGTTTATGAAACCACTCGCGAAATTCCGCTTTCCAGCCCACGAAATCTCGATGATGCTTGCGATTGCATTAAGGTTTGTGCCAACCTTAATTGAAGAAACGCAAAAAATTATGGACGCCCAAAAAAGTCGCGGAATGGATTTTGCAAACGGCTCAATAATTCAAAAAGTCAAAGCGATAATTCCCCTTTTAATTCCGTTATTTATTTCCGGATTTAATCGGGCGGAAGATTTAGCGATAGCTATGGAGGCCCGTGGTTACAGGGGCGGAGATGGCAGGACGAAGTACCGCCAGCTCAATTTCGCCCGAGTCGATGTGGTCGCCCTACTTGCCACGATTTGCTTTTTTGTTCTTGTTCTTTTGCTAAAAGGTGCCTAAAGGCGCCTTTTTCTTATGTCTAGTGGAAAAAACGGGCGAAAAGTGGTAAAATAGAGATATTATTACATTCAGGAAAGGAGGAGGCAAATGACGTCGAAAAATATGGAGTTTGACTACCGAGAAGTCGAACGCATTTTTCCGCAGAACGCCCACAATACGGGCGATCTGGTTGACCTCCTGCACGAAATGATCGACATCCGCAACTTCGAGGAGAAGTGCTACGAGATGTATCAAGATGGGAAATTCCACGGCACAATGCACCTTTCAATCGGGGAGGAGGCAATTGCCGCGGGGGTTTGTCATGTTTTGAACCGCGAAGATTATATTACTTCGACCCACCGAAATCACGCCCATTCGATTGCGAAGGGGACGGATATGCGCGCGATGTTTGCGGAGATGCTGAACAAGCGGACTGGGACAAATATGGGGATTGGCGGCAGTATGCACATCGCCGACCTCGAGTGCGGAAATATCGGTGGGAACGGGATTGTTGGAGCAAATTATGTGATCGCTAACGGGGTTGCACTTGCCAATAAGCAGGATAAGAATGAGCGCGTCGTCGTGTGTTTTGCGGGCGACGGGTCGACGAATCAGGGGACGTTCCACGAGGCGCTGAATATGGCGTCGATTTGGAATCTGCCGGTGATTTTTGTGATTGAAAACAATCATTACGCGATGAGCTCACCCATTAATGATATGGTAAATATTGAGCTGTTGAGCGAGCGTGCGGCATCTTACGGGATTCGCGGTTTGTCGATCGATGGGAACAATATTTTTGAAGTGATCGACACGATGAATGATGCGGTTCGTTCGGTGCGTGAACGCAAAGGGCCGGTCTTGATCGAGATGATGACGTATCGCTATTGCGGGCACTCGCGCAGTGACAAGATGAAATATCGCGACCACAGCGAGGTCGAAGCGAATTATGCGACTTATGATCCGATTCAGCGGTTGGCGCGCTATCTGATTGAAGATGGCGTTTTGAGCGAGTCGTCTATCTTGGAATATATTGATGAGTCTTGGGCTCGGATGGATGCGATGGCTGCGTCGGCTGAGCTTGATGATGAGTTGTCTAATGAAGAAGTTTTGGATCTGGTTTACGCTGCGTGCGACGAGCCGGGTATTGGCGCTAAGCGCGGTGGACACCACGTCGCCGAGTTGACCTATAAAGAGGCGATTCGCCAGGCGATGGACCACATTTTGGCTTATGATAAGGCTGCTTATCTGATTGGCGAGGACATCGGCGTTCACGGCGGCGGCTTCGACGTCGTGTCGGGCTTAGTCGAAAAATATGGCAAGTCGCGCGTCGTTGCGACACCGATTTCGGAGAGTGCTATTTTAGGTTGCGCGATTGGCTCAAGTATGGTTGGAAAACGTCCGATTGTTGAATTGCAGTTTGCAGATTTCGCGAGTGTTGCGTTTGATCAGATTGTAAACCAAGCAGCTAAGACGCACTTTATTCACGCGGGTATGACGAAAGCACCGATTGTGATTCGGGCTGCCTACGGAGCTGGGTTTGGGGCGGCTTCTCAACATTCTCAGTCGATTGAAGGTTGGTTTGCCAATATTCCAGGGCTGAAGATTGTGATGCCGAATTCGCCGCAGGATGCCTATACTTGCCTAATTGAAGCGTATCGCGATAATAATCCGGTCGTCTTTTTAGAGCACAAGGTGCTGTATAATATGACGGGGCGCGTCGAGCTTGATGGGAATTTGGCGAATTACGCGACGAAATTGAACGTCAAGGCGACATTGCGCCGCGACGATTCTGATAGCAATGTCGTGTTGTTTTCGATGGGGAATATGATTGATACGTGCTTGAAGGCTGCTGAGATTTTAGGTGGCGCGCGCGTTGTCGATATTAAAAATATTTTACCGTTCTCGAAAAATGATATTCAGGCTGCTGTGAGTGACGGCGATAAAGTGCTGATCGTGACTGAGTCGCCGAACCAATTTGGCGTATCGGCGGAGATTGCGATTTGTATTTACGAGAGCGGAAAAGACGTTAAGATTGCTCGCTTAGGCGGACGGTTTGCGCCGATTCCAGCGGGCGAAAAGCACGAAAAATTCGTGATTCCCGACGTTGAAAGAATTGTTGAGAAGGTCCGCGAACTATGAAAGTAAATGTTAGAATGTGTACCGAAATCGTTGATACGGAGGGCGCGGTCGAAAGCCACTTGCACGAAAGCGTCGGCGATTTGATCGAAACCGGCGGAAACTTTTATCTGCGCTACCACGAAAAAGAAGGCGCCTCGGTCGTCTTGAAAATAGGTGGCAGTGGCGAGGTCGACTTGACCCGCCAAGGCGAGCACAAAACGAAGCTGCGCTTTGTTTCGGGTGCTGAGGTCGAAAGCCAAATCGCTACGATTTACGGTGTTATGAATTTATGGTGCGCCGCCGAGCGCGTCGACGTCCGCATCGTCCGCGCCCCCGAATTCTCCGCCTGCATCGAAATCGACTATCGCTTAAAGTCGCTCGACAGTGAGCTAGGGAAGTATCGGTTACGAGTTAGTTTTAAATAGAACTCGCTCATCTTTAACAAAAACCGCGAAAAATTCGCTAATTTTGTTAAAGATGAGCGTGTTTTTTTTGCAAGAAAAACAAAAAATGCCTACGAAATTATAATTCGTAGGTATTTTTTTGCGGCTAAAATATACTAAGTATATTAAATCTTGTACTTCTATTTGACATAGAAGTACAAACCTAAGAGGAGATGGAATGAATAATAGTAAGCAATGTACGTGGTGTGGATCTAATAATACATTGAAATCACGCTATAATAATTATAGTCAGTGGTGTCGTAATTGTAGGGAAGATTTTGATATAATTATAGAGGAAGAAGGTTTGAATTTCGGAAGAGCCTTAATGAGATATGGGACTACTGGTAAGGAGAGTTACTTGGCTGAATGTATCAATTATTTAAAACATCCAGATTGGTTAAAAATACAGCCTTTAAACAAAGAGCAAAAATTAATTGTAATAAGTTTGATAAATGATTATATAAAAGAAAAATTAACTTTTCCTTTTTGGGATGAAAAAACGATAGTAATGCCTATGCCTTCATCTAATTTCAGAGATGTACAACATGTGAACGAAATAGCGAAAAATATAGCCAAAGATAGAAAAAATCAATATCTTGAAGGATTAAAGAAGACATCTAGCACAGAGGCCAAATTTTTAGCAACTAATCAAGAATTCTCGAACGATGAATTTGTTTCTTTATATAATTTTACAGGAAGAAATGTAGTTTTGATCGATGATACTTATGGAAACGGAAAGAGTTTAAGAGCGGCGATAAAAGCATTGAAAAAATATGGAGCAAATGAAATATATTTTATTTCTTTGTGCAGAAATCTTGGGGGCGGACTAAGAGGCAATAAAGTTTCTCCGATGCAACGACGATTCAACCCGCTTGGTAATACGTGGGTGGCTAACTCTTATACTCCATCGGTTGGTGGCTATAATCCGCTTGGATAAATTTCGGCATTTAATATTATATAAAAAGGAGAAATAAGTGAAAAAGGTATTTATTAGTGGTTCAAGAAATATAAATCACTTGCCAGAAACGGTTTCAGAAAGAATTGATAATATTATTTCTGCTAATTTGGAGGTAGTTGTTGGTGACTCCGAAAAAGGCGTTGATGCATTGATAATTAAAGATTTTGCATCTAGGCGATATCCTGACGTAACAATATATACAATTCATAATCCTAGTAGAGTAAAGGATATTGAGTTAAAAGAATGGGATACTAATCTTATAGTTCCTGAAACTTCTAAAAATGGGAAAGAAGCTGAAACCTTCAAAGACAGGGCTATGGGGGATGTCGCAGATTACGGTTTAGTAATTTGGCAAGATACTTATATCCATCCTAGATTTAAGAAGAAATCGGTCAGTTCTGGAAGCCTAAGAAATATGGTTCAATTACTATTAAGAAAAAAACCAGTTGAATTGTATTATAAAAATGAAAATTGGGATGAATTTTCTCATTTTGAGTTGAGGGCTATTGACGATTTAGAGTTTTATATCAAAGAGCAAATGGATGAACTTACGTTTAGAACTTTCGAGAAAATATTGAAAGCAGAAGAAAAACAGTTCGATACAAAAGAAACTTTGGACGACCGTTCTAATAGCGGGGAAGATCAACTGAATTTAGGGATATAGTGTAGTGGAGAATAAAATGAAAAATTTAATAATAGGTATTGGCGGTGCGGGGAGAAATATTGTTGAGAGGCTTAACGTTGGCTTTGATAAGATTATAGTTGATAGTGATGAAGACTCGCTAAATCAATCGCCTATAAGCGACAAATTTTTCGCAGAAAAGATATAAGAGCATAAAGAGATTAATGGAGATGATCTTGTGAAATCACAGGAAACAGTAGAAGAAGTTGATGAGGACGATTCTTATGATTATATTCCGGCAATTGGAAGGCGCAAGCAAAAAGAAGTTGATAGCAAACCAGCTCCTTATTCACTTGAAGATTTGTATTAGAATTTAGTAAACACGCTCATTTTTAACAAAAATCGCGGAAAACTCGCAGTTTTTGTTAAAGATGAGCGTGTTTGTTTTTTTACTTGCCCGCATTTGAGTTAGTTCTTTAAGTCCTGTTGGAAAAGTGATATAATTATAGTAACGTGAAAGCGAGGTGTGGCGATATGAGTAAGGAACAAGTGATAGCAACGTGGGTGGCATTTATGATTAGCGCTACGGCGAAACGCTATCAACTTTCTAACGAAGGTGTAACTGAATTAGTGAAAGAATACGATTTGCTCGCGTTCTTGATTGATAATTATGAATACCTGCATTATTATGATAACGACTTTATAACGGAAGATGTGATGAAATATATTGCAGAACGAGGAGGTAGCTTGAATGAATTATCCAGAGCTAGCTAGCGATTTATTTCATGGTTCAACAGTTGGTGTAATAGAAATTGATCTGAGCAAAGGCGCATATAAAAAAGATTTTGGTAAAGGTTTTTATACTACTTCATCAAAGGAGCAGGCAGAGAAATTTGTTGGAACAAAAGCTCATCGTGAGCATTTGGACGAAGGATACGTGAGCGTATTTACTTTGCCAGATTATAGTGATCTGAAAATTAAGCGTTATGGAGAGCCTACAATGGAGTGGCTTGATTTTGTTTTGGAAAATCGCAAGTTACAAAAGCCGGGTGGAAGGGACGAAAAATTCGACATAGTAATTGGACCGGTTGCTGATGATGCTGTCGGGTTGGTTCTGAATCAGTTGATTATAGGAACTTACGGCGATACCTCTTCTATAGAGGCTAAAGAAACGGCAATTAGACTCCTGAAATCTTCTAAGCTAGATAATCAAGTTTTTTTCGGCACGGAGAAATCGATAAAAAACTTAATCCATAAGGAGGTATATCGTTATGCAATTGACTGATGAAATTATTAGTAGCGCAACAGATGGTATTATTGGTTTTATCATTGCTCAATACGCAGAGGACTTTGAATTACCACTTTTGGAAGCAGCGATGCGTTTCTATTTGTCGAATACGTATCAACTTTTGCAAGACCCCTTGACTGGACTTTACTGGGATAGCATTCCTGAAACCTACAATCTTTTTTTGAAGGAGATAATGGAACGATGAGTAACGTTAAATTTGAAGATTACCTGGCTAAACGGTTGGAAGATCCAGCGTTTGCAAAAGGATATTACGAAGAGAAAGCTAAGCTCGAAGACGAAGTGAAATTGAAAATGGCTCCAAATGACCAAAAACTTGTGAAAACGATGTGATTTTGGACAGTTTGAGTCCGTGTAGATTTTAAACACGCTCATCTTTAACAAAAATCGCGGAAAACTCGTAATTTTTGTTGAAAAGGAGCGTGTTTGATTTTTATTCATACGAAAAGCCGTCACCACAGCTAAGGGATGACGGCTTTTTGATTTTGGGGTTAGAAGTCGCTAGGCCAGTCGTTGATGTCTTGCGAATCGTTCAAGCTGATTTTCGTGCTTGAGTTCCATTCGTTAGCCCAGTCGTCGATGTGTAAATCATTTCTCCATGTCATAATTTTGTTCTCCTTAATTTTTTTTATATCACTATTATATACGTTTTTAAAACGTTTTCAAGCGAATCGCATAAGTTCTTTAATTAACAAACTCACGCTCCGCGGAGCTAGAAAAACAGGGCGGGCAAGTGAAAAAAAGAACAAACTTTTTGGTGAGTTCACAGATTGTTCACATTTCTTTAAGGTTCGCGTTCGCACTTGACACAACTTCACGTTTTGTGATAAAATTAAAGAAAGTAAGAGAGGTGCGCGCATGTTAGAAAAATTATACGTCAAAAACTTTGCGATTATTTCTGAGGTCGAGGTCGATTTTACCAAGGGTCTTAGCGCCTTGATCGGCGAGAGCGGGGCGGGCAAGTCAATCCTGATGGATGCCTTGAACGTGCTCGTTGGTGCGCGCGCATCTCAAGAATGGATTCGCGAAGGTGAAGAAAAAGCGAGTGTTGAAGGTGCATTCAGAATTGAAGCATTATTAAATCAACCATTAATCGCAAAATTAAATGATTTGGGAATTGATTTTGAGGATGATTTATTAATTTTAAAACGCGAAATTAATTCAGCTGGAAAGAGTATCTGTCGAATCAACTCAAATATCGTGACAGTTTCGACGTTAAAAGAAATTGGATCGGAATTGATCGATATTCATTCGCAGCACGAAAATAATCGTTTGATGAAACGTGATGAACACTTGCATTTATTAGAAGATTTTGCAGGAGCAGATTATTTCAAAATCAGTAGTGAATATAAAAAAGAATTAGCCGGATACCGCGCTGATTTCAAAAAATATGATGAACTAAAAAATACATCGAGTGAGAGAAAAACGAAACTCGAAAAATATGCTAAAGATTTAAAGGAATTAGAAATGGCCGATTTTGAGCCGGATGAAGAGTCGAAACTTGAAGGCGAGTTGAATAAACTTTCGAGCGTTGAAGAAATTTCACAACTTATGGAACATTCTCTTTTGATGATTGAAGAGGAGCGTTTTGGCTTGGAAACAACTTTAACTAAACTGAAAACTAATGGCGATAAAATGCTCGATATTTCAAGCGATTACAAAGATATTGCAACCGATATAGATGAATTATATTTTAACATTATCGAAACAAAAAGAAATATTCAAAATGAAAAAGATGCACTTGAATTTAACGAAGAACGCTACAACTATGTCAACGAGCGTCTAGCGTTAATCGAAAAATTAAAAAATAAATACGATCGCAGTTTCAATGATCTTTTAACTTATCAAGGTGAAATAAAAGCGATTCTTGATGAGTTTGCTTTCTACAACGACGACTTATCAGAAACAAGAGAAAAGCTACTCAAAAAACGTGCGCACGTAATCGAGTTAGCCCAAAATCTGAGTGCCATCAGAAGAAAAGTTGCGGGAGAAATCGAGACGAAAATTAATGCTAATTTAGCTGATCTTTTGATGCCGAATGCTAAATTCGAGGTCGTTTTCCAAACTTTAGAAAAACCAGGAAATAACGGCTTCGACGAAATTGAATTCTACCTTTCGGCGAACCTCGGTGAAAAGGCCAAGCCGTTAATCAAAACCGCTAGTGGGGGGGAGCGTTCGCGCATTATGCTTGCGATCAAACTCGCTTTCGAGAGCGTCAATACGATTGACACCTTCGTCTTTGATGAAATCGACACCGGTGTGAGCGGACGCGTAGCGCAGAAAATTGCCCAAAAGATGCTTGAGATGGGCGAGAACAAGCAGGTGCTAGTAATTACGCACTTGCCGCAGGTGGCGAGCGTTGCGAAAAACCTTTACACTATCGAGAAAACCGAGGCGGATGGGCGCGTGAAAACGAGTGTGAAACGCAAAACGGGGGCGAAGCGTGAGCAAGAAATTAAAAATATGTTAGCGGGGATTGATATTTAAAGGGAATTCCCCCTTTTTCGCCATATTTTGATATAATTAAAAGTTATGAAAGTAAATAATGTAGATATCATAATTAGTGCGGTTTCACCCGCGCAATACCCAGAAACTGGCCTGCCTGAGATTGCTCTAGCAGGGCGCTCAAACGTGGGCAAGTCGAGCTTCATCAACACGTTGATCAGACGTAAAAATATGGCTCGAACTTCAAGTAAACCGGGTAAAACGCAAACCTTAAATTTCTTCAATATCGAAGATAAGCTTTTGTTTGTCGACGTTCCGGGTTATGGCTACGCGAAGGTCAGCAAATCTGAACAGGCTAAATGGGGTAAGATGATCGAGGAATATATGACGACGCGCAAAGAATTGAAAGCGGTCGTGAGCCTCGTTGACCTTAGACATGACCCGAGTGTCGAAGATGTTCAAATGTACGAATATCTGAAATATTACAATATTCCGGTTATCGTCGTCGCGACGAAGGCAGACAAAATTGCCCCGGGAAAATGGAATAAACACATCAACGCCATCAAGAAAAAATTGCAGTTTGATTCGACGGATGATTTCATCCTCTTTTCGAGTGAAACCAAGCAAGGTATGGAAGAAGCGTGGGCAGCCCTAGAAAAACACGCTTTTGGTGAATAACGTGAAAATTTTATTATATTTCGAAGGAGAAAAATCTCTAGCTAAAAGCGGCATCGGGCAAGTCATTGCGAACCAACAACGCGCTTTAGATAGCGTTGGTATCGAGTGGACGACTGATGAAAATTGCAAAGACTACGACATCCTTCACATCAATACCTACGGACCAAAAAGTATCGCGGCAGTTCGCAAGGCTCACTCAAAAGGTAAAAAGGTCATTTACCACGGACATTCGACTGAAGAGGATTTCAAAAATTCTTTCCTGTTATCGAAGCAAATTGCGCCACTTGCCAAGATGTATCTGACAACGCTTTACAAGATGGCAGATTACATTATCGCACCGACTGAATATTCCAAAAAATTGATTTCGAGCTACGGAGTTGAAACGCCTATTTCAGCAGTTCCAAACGGAATTGATCTCGATAAATATGTTCCGCGAGGGTCGAAGGAAAAAGCTTTTCACGAACAGTTCGAAATAAAAGCAGATGAAAAAGTTGTCATCAGCGAGGGTCACTGTCTCACATGTAAAGGTTTGTTTGACTTTATCGAGGTCGCCGAAAGACTACCTAACTACCGCTTCATCTGGTTTGGCGAAACTTCACTTGCCTCGCTTCCGAAGAAAAATCGCGATGCCATCAAGAAGAATCATCCGAAAAACGTTGAATTCGCTGCCGGCTTTAAAGGCGATGTCATCGAAGGTGCATATAGCGCCGCTGACTGTTTTTTATTTCCGAGTTTCGAGGAAACCGAAGGTGACGTAGTCCTAGAAGCGTTGGCAAGTAAACAAAACATATTAGTTCGTGACATCCCGGCCTATGAAGGATTGCTCGAAGATAACAAGAACTGTTATATGGCGAATGATGTCGATGGGTTCGTTGAAAAACTCGAAGGTATCGTTGAGAAAAAACTACCTGATCTTAGCGGCGAAGGTTATAAAACGGCGCAAAGTTGCAGTATCAACTCAATCGGCAAAGAGCTTGAAGAGGTTTATCGTAAAGTCGCTGACATCGAGCATCAAAGTTTAAATATTGGTATTTTCACCGACACATATTTCCCTGAGGTTTCAGGAGTCGCAACGTCGATCAGGACGCTTCGTGATGAACTTGAAATGCGCGGGCACAACGTTTATATTTTCACTACAACTTCGGCTGGGCTTAAAAATAAAGTTGATGAAGACGAGTGCATCATTAGATTTGGCTCGATTCCATTCATCAGTTTCACGGATCGACGCATCAGTATGCGCGGCGCCGCTAAGGCGCAACAACTTGCCAAGAAGTACAAGCTCGATATCATTCACACGCAGACGGAGTTTGGGATGGGAGTGCTCGGGAAGGTGACGGCGCACACGAACAAGATTCCGGTGTTGCACACCTACCACACGCTTTACCGCGAGTATCTCCACTACGTAATGAATGGCAAGTTACTGAAGCCTATTCACGTGAAATTGCTTTTCAAGATGTTTTTGGCCGACGTTTACGGGTGTATTTGTCCGAGTCGACGGGTGGAAAAAGAGGTCCGATCTTACGGGATTGACAAGCTGCCACTGAGGGTTATACCGACCGGGATTGACATTAATAAGTTTACTCAAGATGACGCTTTAGAGGCGGATAAATACCGTTGCGATATTCGCGAGAAACACGGATATACTGACGAAAACATCGTGTTGCTGAGCCTTGGACGACTTTCTTACGAGAAAAATATTCAAGCTGTCATTTCAGCTCTCCCCGATATGGTGGTCGCAAAGCCTGAAATTAGATTGCTCATTGTTGGCGAAGGTCCGTATCACGAGGATTTAGCCAATTTGGCAAGTGATTTAGGTGTTGAAGATTATGTCGAATTTGTCGGGATGATTAACAACGATGAAGTGAATCATTATTATTATGCGGCAGATTATTTTGTTAACGCATCGACTAGTGAAACGCAAGGTTTGACTTATAGCGAGGCGATGGCATCAAGCTTGCAGGTAATTGCCCACGGGAATGATTACCTCGAAGACTTGATCGATGATCCGAGCCTTGGTTCGCTATTTTACAGCGATGACCAAATTGCTCAAACGACCTTGGATTACATCGATAGCGGAATCAAGATGGACGCGGATGTCCTCGGTGACAAGCTATTTGAGATTTCGACAACCAATTTCGGAGCGCGCGTTGAGCAGTTCTACAAAGAAACGATAGTGGATTACAAAAATTATAAATTCGGCGAGAAGAAGACGATTCTGAGCTTGCCGGCGGCATTTGCCAAAATTCCCGGAAAGATTCCGGGCGTAAAAAAATTGATGAAGGATACGAAAAATGACTGAAGAAAATAATGTAGTAACGCACGAGGAATTAAACGATCAAATGCGCGTGCGTCGTGAAAAATTGGACCATATTAGAGAATTAGGCTTAGACCCGTTCGGACAACGCTTCGAGCGCGAACATTCGAGCGCCGACATCCGTGAAAACTATGCGGATAAAGAAAAAGAAGAATTGCACGACTTAGCCTTGACGACGACGATCGCGGGACGCATTATGACAAAACGTGGAAAAGGGAAAACGACCTTCGCTCACTTGCAAGACCGCGAAGGGCAAATCCAAATTTACGTGCGTCAGGATGAAGTTGGTGAAGAAGCGTACGATTTGTTCAAACATGCTGACCTTGGAGATTTCTACGGGGTTCACGGCGAAATTATGAAAACAAACATGGGCGAGTTGACTGTCAAAGCTACGAAACTTGTATTGTTGAGCAAGGCTTTGCGTCCACTACCGGAAAAATATCACGGCCTGACTGACGTTGAAACGCGTTACCGCAAACGTCATTTGGACTTGATCTCGAACCCTGAAAGCTTCAATCGCTTTGTTACTCGCTCGAAAATCATCTCGGAAATTCGTCGTTTCCTTGACGCTCAAGGCTACCTTGAAGTTGAAACGCCGGTATTGCATAACGAAGCTGGTGGCGCTGCGGCTCGTCCGTTCATCACGCACCATAACGCGCTAGGAAAAGACTTAGTTTTGCGTATCGCTTTGGAACTTCACCTGAAACGCCTAATCGTCGGCGGCATGGAAAAAGTCTACGAAATTTCGCGCGTTTTCCGAAACGAGGGGATCGACACAACTCACAATCCTGAGTTCACGATGCTTGAGGCCTACACTGCCTACACTGACTACGAAGACGTGATGGACTTGACCGAGGGCATCATCAACCACGCCGCGCAAACAGCGCTTGGCACCCTTGATATTTCTTACGACGGCACGCCAATCCACTTAGGCAAGTTCGCTCGCGTCCACATGGTTGACGCGATTAAAGAACACAGTGGCGTTGACTTCTGGGAAGAAATGACTTTCGAAGAAGCTAAAGCATTAGCTGCCGAAAACAACGTTGAAGTCCCTGCTCACTTAACTGAAGTAGGCCACATCATCAACGAATTCTTTGAAACTTTCGTCGAAGATAAATTAATCCAACCGACTTTCGTTTACGGACACCCAGTTGCGATTTCACCTTTGGCTAAGAAAAATGCTGAAGACCCTCGTTTCACTGATCGTTTTGAATTGTTCATCGTTGGTAAAGAATTCGCCAATGCCTTCACAGAATTGAACGACCCAATCGATCAACGCGAACGTTTTGAGGCTCAAGCGAAACAAAAAGAATTAGGCGACGACGAAGCGTGCGGCATCGATGACGATTTTGTTGAAGCTCTTGAATACGGTATGCCACCAACAGGCGGCCTAGGTATCGGTATCGACCGTCTAGTTATGCTGTTAACGGACGTTCAATCAATCCGTGACGTCCTTCTGTTCCCAACCTTAAAATAATCCTAATCGCATTTAAGGCGTTTTTGTTGCATTTCGACCTCTGAAATGCAACAAAAACGCCTTAAAAACGATTAGCGATTTGCAACCAATCAAAAATGAAAACGAAATCATTTAATTTGCCTTTAATTGCCAAAAAAAGTATCGAAAAAATCACGTTTTATGTTATAATGTAAACATTGAAAAAAATAGTCGTAGGGAGCTAACATAACATGCAAAATACAGAAATGTTAGGGTTGATTTTAGCAGGTGGACAAGGAACTCGCCTGAAAAAACTGACTCAATCAATCGCAAAACCAGCAGTTGAATTCGGCGGACGTTACCGCATCATCGATTTCCCATTGAGCAACTGTGCCAACTCAGGAATCCGCAACGTCGGCGTAATCACGCAGTACCGCCCACTTGCCTTGAACGCGCACGTTGGAAACGGAGCGAGCTGGGGGCTTGACGGCCTGAACAGCGGAGTGACAATTCTGCAACCATATTCGGCAAGTGATGGCGAAAAGTGGTTCCAAGGAACGGCTCACGCAATTTCGCAAAACATCGAATATATTGACGAATACGATCCCGAATACGTACTGATTTTGTCAGGTGACCACATCTACAAAATGGACTACGAAGCGATGCTAGCAAGCCACAAGGAACGCGACGCAGCTTTGACGGTAGCCGTTTTAGAAGTGCCGCTTCATGAGGCAAGTCGCTTCGGAATTATGAACACGGGCGAAAACGATCGCATCGTGGAATTTGAAGAAAAACCGGAAAATCCTAAGAGCAACCTAGCTTCGATGGGTATCTATATCTTCAGTTGGAAAAAACTTCGCGAAATTCTGACAACCCAAGAAGGAATGTTAGACTTCGGGGAGAACGTAATTCCCCAATACCTTGACGGAGCCGAAAACGTCTTCGCTTACCGCTTCAAAGGCTACTGGAAAGACGTTGGTACGGTTGACAGCTTGTGGGAAGCGAACATGGAATTCATCGACCCAACGCACGAACTTGATATCCACGATAAATCGTGGCGCATCCGTTCGAAAAACGAAATCGCTCCAGCTCACATCATTTCAGAAACGGCAAGTGTCAACGACTCGTTAGTGACTGACGGCTGTTTCATCGCAGGAACAATAGACCACTCGGTGCTTTCGACAAACGTTGAAGTCGGCGAGGGAACAATCATCAAAGATAGTATTATTATGAGCGGTTCAAAAATCGGTAAAAACGCAGTTATCACGCGGGCAATTGTCGGTGAAAACGCGATTGTCGGCGACGGTGAGTCAATCATCGGCGACGAAGAAATTGCCTTAGTGGGCCACAAAGAAGTTGTTGGAGGGATTAACTAATGAAGACGAATGGTTTATGCGCCTTAATTGGTAACATCAAAAAATTTGACACGCTTCGCGATTTGACGGAAAGCCGCCCGTGGGCGATGCTTCCTTACGCAAGTAAATACCGCATCATGGACTTCCAACTTTCAAACGTTGTTAATGCGAACGTTGATTCAGTTTTTCTAACTTTCTCAGAAGGTGAAACTCAGTCAGTTTATGACCACTTAGGTGGTGGTAAAGAGTGGGATCTCGATGCGTTTGGTCGTCGCTTCTTCGTTTACGTTTACGAAGACTTCATCAAAAATCAACAAAAAGGTAAGGGCTTATTCGAAGCTCGGATCAACTTCCTGAAAAAATCGAATGCTCCTTACACGATTTTCATGGATAGTAACGCCGTGTTCAATATCGATTTTAAAGATATGTTGCGCGTGCACAAAGAAAATAAAAACGAAGTAACTGTCGCATTCAAACGCACTGGCTCGCACAACGTTGCACCGGCCAACTCAGTTATCGTTAAAGGTGAAGACAGCCGTCTGTTCATCTCGAAAAAATTCATTAAAACTAATTATGATGAAGTTGAAAACTTGAGCTTGGATACTTTCATCGTTGATACGCAGTGGTTGATCGACCGCCTTGAAGAGTACGATAACGCTGATGCGTTAGGCTTGCAAATCGACAAGAGCTCGATGCGTAACATTCAAGAAGTCTTGAACTACCACATCAACCACGGTCAAGCCATCACTGGCGACTACGAATACAAAGGCTACCTTAACAACATCGTTGATAACCGCTCGTATTTCGAAGCCAACATGGACATGCTTGATCCGGAGAAATTCCGTCAGTTGTTATTCAACAACCAAAAAATCTTCACGAAGATCAAAGACGAAGCTCCAACTTACTACTCGCCAAACTCGAACGTGCAAACAGCAATGATCGCGACGGGCTGCATCATCGACGGAACAGTCACTAACTCAATCGTGGGTCGTGGCGTCGAAGTCGAATCGGAAGCCATCGTCACAAACGCCATCATCATGCCAGGTGCGACCGTGAAAGCGGGGGCAATTGTCGAATGTGCCATCGTCGATAAAGCAGCAATCATCGAAGAAGGCGTCATCGTCAAAGGTACCGAAGGTAACCCAGTTGTCATCAAAAAAGGGCAAGTCGTTACCGATAAAATCATTAAATAAAGAATAAAACCGTTTTATAGTGCGAAATCGCTATAAAACGGCTTTTTTAAGGACTTATTAAGATATAAATTCTTGAAAGATTTACATATAAGTTGTAAAATAAATGTAGGATATTATACGTGAAAGGAGGCGAACGGGAATGAAAAGATATTTATGCGGCTTACTTGCCTCGGCGACCCTCTTTTCGGGCTTAACAATTCAGGCAAGTGCCGAAGACGGCACGGCTAACACAACTGCCGATGCGATTTTAAAACCGCTCTCGGTCATTCCGATTCGCTTGCCTGGAACCTATTTTGATGACCCATTCCGGATTTACCCTGAAAACGGGAATCTGGAAGCTTACCAATTCGAGGCGGATGAAATTGCCGGCTCGATAAATCTCCAACACGTGCCGAAACTCGAATTCGGGCGCGTGAAATACAAAAAAGGCGTTCACAGCGCGGACAATCCGCTTTACGTCAACGTCCATTGGGAACCGCTCTACGGGCAAGTGAAAACCGTCGGTGGAGCAGCGACAACGCAGGCAAGTGGATTCAATGATACCGGGGCAGGAACAGACTCGATTCCACCTGCGGTCAATGTGAATAAGGCCTCGACTTATGAAGTTGTTGGAAATCCGGTGGCTTATACACCGCCGTTTGTTCAAGTAGCGCGTTCCTTGCCATCGAAGTATGATGTCGGTTTCAAGTTGTCAGTCCAGATGGATGATTCTGGTTTCTACGAAGTCGATAACAATTTTAACAAAATTATTGATGGTGAAACGCTCGCTAATGCTAATATTTTCATTCGAAACCCTAAATCGCTTAAAGCCTTAAGTCAAATAGCTGGCGATAATGGTAACGTGTTTGGTTGGGCACCCGGAAATATGACGACCTACATTAATGAGATGTTTATTCCTGGGAATGTAATAATGGGGGATGGAAGTCCGATGGAAGATCTAGTAATTCCATCCACGTCTGAGTCGCCACTAGTATTAATTAATAATATGGGAAATAATGGACATTCAGTTGCCGTTATAGATCAAGAAGCTTATCAATACAGCATTCCTTTCGGAGGATATCCGGAAGCCGCCCAAGTCGGTGCAGGGTATCACGTTGGGGCAAATCAAAAAGAATACGTAGCATCTTACGTGAAGCGCAGCGACTTGCCGCAATCTGGAGACTCGACCACCGATGCTCTTGCGAGGACCTATGACAGTGTTTCCGGCAGGACAGATGGAACTTGGTTTGATACAGTTATTGATTCAGGAACCCACACGATGCCGGATTTAAACCGCAAAGTTTCCAATGTTAAACTTGTGAGCGAAGCTAATTTCAAGGTGCCAACAACAGATGGGGTTTATTTGAGAATTCCATCGCCTAAACCGGGTCGCTTTAGAGCAGACTTGCTTTGGACGTTTACAGTCGGAATATAAAAAAGAAAGGGGGAGCTAAAATGAAACAATATCTAAAAAGTTTTTTATATAGTATCGCGTTAATTTTAGTCGTTCTCCCTTCGTTAGTTTACGCGGGACTATACGCGGTTGTTCCAATTGCGAATTTTTACGTAGAAGCTTACGCCGATTCGTACGTTGCGAGTAATGGCTGGGAAACGATGGACGAAGACTCGACTTCGACTCACGTGATGCTTGACTATCCCGATCCCTTCACTTACTTGCCCGGTACTAAGCTGGGAGACTCGACGGGGGCAATTTTCCCAGACCACACGTCGGTTGCTCACCTTGAATCCGAAGAGGGATCGAAAATCACCGGTTTATGGTTGCAACACGTTCCGGATTTCTCATTTGGAACAATCTACTATGAAACAGGAACATCGTTCACGGCTTACGCTAAGTATGAAAAACTTTATGCACCGAATGACCAAGGCGTTAAAACCGGAGTTGTTCAAGCTTATACGTTACCGTTCGCCCAAATTATTGACTACATGTCTTCTGATATACCTTACCGCTTGACGGTTGGGACGGACGCACTAGGATGGCACAATAGGGCGGATGATGCTCTTTTAGACGATGCGACGCTAGAACTCGTAAATCCATCGGCCGTTGCGACATCGCCTGGATCATCGAGCGAAGCATACAGTCTTTTGAATTATTTGACCCATCGAGTTAATGGAAGCACCAATGCCCTAATGGACTTAACCGGAGCATCAACTTCTGAGGATGCTAACGAGGCATACAAAAATCTATTTAATAATGCTAATGCAAGCATCGTGCTTAGCGCAACTAGTAATGACACTGGAGTTGTTTACCAAAATACGACTAACGATGGAGCGTTTGATGATGCAGGTGGAGAGCAATCTTATAAAACTGCGCAAAAAATAGTTTCGATTCCGTTTGGCCAAGATGTTGTGACTCGTGGGGAATTGCCTTCGAATGTTCAAGTGTCGCTCAACGGAGCACCGGGCGAACCGCGCTATGAAGAGTGGGTCAGCAACTGTTACCCAGCCAGTGTAGCTGAGGTTCCGACAACTTCGCGCGTCAAGATGAACGTGCCGAACCCGCGTCAAGGTTGGTTCGAAATGAATTTGATTTGGACAATCAGCACCGCACCATAAAAGGCCCTTTCTAGTTTGATAGAAAGAGCCTTTTTGCTTGGTTAAAATTTTCTAATCGCATTTAAGCCGTTTTTGTTGCAATTCGAGGCTCGAATTGCAACAAAAACGGCTTAAATGCGATTAGGCTAAGTTAATAATAGAAGAAGACACATTATAACTAGTGAAATCAGGATGGAAAGGGAGCTGGTGAAGCCGACTTTTCCTTCGTTTGAGCCGAACTCGGTTGCGTTCATCACGCCGAGGTTTCCGACCGGTGCTAAGATCGCAAATAATAAGGCGATTTTAACCGGTGTTGGGAATGGCAAGAAGAACCAAGCTGCGAGCGCGGCTAAGGTGCTAAGTAGGTAACGCCAACTCAATGTGTTTAACGCTAATTTCAGATAGTTTTTATCGAGATTGAATTTCAGGAACAAACCGATGATGAACATAGATAAGAACGAATTGGCTGAACTTAAAAAGCTCAAAGGAAACTCGACGAAGCTAGGCAGGCTTAAATGAAGCAAACTCAAAATGATGCATAATATATAGGTAAGAAACGGTGGCGCTTTTAAAAGTTTTTTGAAAATAGAGCTGATTTTGGGCGGTTCAGTCGCAATCGCTCGGTCGAGCAAAATCGTCGTTCCACCGGTTACCATAATTGCGTTACCCATATCAAATAAGCCGATAAATGGCACCGCAGCAGGGAGGACACTTGCCACAAAGGGAATTGCGAAATTCCCTATGTTGTAGCCGCTTAGGCTGTAGATGGCGAAGGCGCGGGTCGTTTCGGGCCTTTTGCGCGTCAGAAAGAGGGCGACGCTTGCGAAGATGACGTTCAGGAGAAAACCGATCGCGATGAAGGTGAAGAAGACGGCGTCGATTTTGAAGTGGCGAACGGAGCTGAGCAGTGTCGCGGGTAGCGTGATGTTGTAGACGATTTTCGTCAGGGTGAATCCATCTTCGCTTTTCATCAGGCCGCGCGCCTTGAAAAAGTACGCGAGCAGGATGACAATCACGAAGGCAAGTGAGTGAATTATAGCTTCCATAAGAAATATTATAGCAAAAATTGCCTAAGTTCGATTTATGCGTTATAATTAATTAAGAGAGGTGTCGTTATGTATGTATATTTTGAGGATGAGTCGCACTATTTGACTGATGACGAGGCGCTGAAAGTTCAGGACGTTTTGGCATTTGCCGCCAGCAAGTTGCAGGTCGATGAGGATGCGGCGATGTCGGTGATTATCGTTGATAACGAGGAAATTCATAGAATCAACAAAGAGTATCGGGATATCGACCGGGCGACGGATGTGATTAGTTTTGCGGCGCATGATGATCCGGATGATTTTGCGGAAATGGATGCGGAGCTTTCGGCTGAGTTGGCGCTGGACTTTGGCGATATTTATATCAGCTGGGAAAAGGCCTATGAGCAGGCTAAGGAATTCGACCATTCGCGGGAGCGAGAACTCGGTTTTTTGGCAATTCACGGCTTACTGCATTTACTGGGCTACGACCACATGGAAGAGGCTGACGAGCGCGAGATGTTTGAACTTCAAAAGGAGTTGTTAGAAGACTATGGGCTTACTCGATAAACCGCGCGGGATTTCGCGCAAAAGGAAACTGGCTAAGACTTATTCGACGCGTAAAGTGACAAAAAATCGTGATTTTATTTCGAGTTTTGAGTTCGCTTGGACAGGCTTAGTGTCGGCGTTCAAGGATGAGCGCAACATGAAAAAACACATGGCTGTAGCGGCTCTTGTTCTGATTTTTGGCTTTTTATTTCAGCTCGATTATTACGAATGGCTGATTATTATCATCTGCGTTTTTCTCGTGTTCATCGTCGAAATGCTTAACACGGTCGCCGAAAACATCGTCGATCTCGTGACTGATGGGCATTGGTACGAACTGGCGAAAGTCGCAAAGGATGTAGCGGCTGGTGCGGTATTGCTGACTTCGCTGATGGCTGCGATTGTTGGTGTGATAATTTTCGGACGGCATTTTTTGATGCTGATAGGATGGTTTTAAATGGATGAAATTTTGAAAAATTATACTTTGGGTGAACTTGTCTGGACGAAGGCTGGTCGCTGGCTTCGCGTGAAAGAATTAAGTGCGGGCAAGTATGAGCTCGCTCAGCTCGCTCCAGGTTATTGTGGCGAAAAAAGTTACAATCCTAAAATTGATGTTGAGTTTGATGGCGCGAACGAGATTGCGACGTTTTTATATGATAACACGGGAACTCCGGTTAAACAGCTATCACGAAATGCGGAAACGGCCGCTGAAATCGACACGGAATTTACTAAACTAAAACAAATATTTAAGGACAATTTACAAGAAAATTAAAAATTATCTTTCCAATTATTTCGCGGAAAAACGAGCCCTAGGGCATACTTTTACGCAAAATAATTGGATTTTTTTTGCCTTTCCCGTAAAAATCCATTTCAGCCCAAATAAGGGTAAACCCGCCGCGTTAGCGGCGCCCACTTGCCCAGATTTTTTCTGATATAATGAGCGTGTAAAATAAAAATTTGGAGAAAAAATATGCAAACAAATTTCGGAAGAAACACTGGAAACCAAGTAAAAACACCAGTCGGAGGGATGCTTTTTGGAGTGTTGTTCATGGCATTACCGCTTTTTATGGGCGTGATTTTCCTGGCGTCGAATTTAAGATACAACGGATCAGACTACGTGGAGGCGCAAGGACACGTCGTGAGTTACGACATCAGTCAAAACAGCTCGGATAGATATGTGAAATATCCAATCGTGGAATACGATGTCAAAGGCAAACAATACGAAGTCCGCGACAACATGGGCTCGTCTAGCGTGCCGGGAATCGGGCGCGAAATGACCGTGAAATACAACAAGAAATATCCAGACGAGGCGGTCGTCAAGGACAAAGCCGGCTTCGGAATGATTGGCGGCTTAGGCGTCTTCGTGTTGGTAGGTCTTGCGGTGTTCGTGACGTCACTTCGCTCGTTCTTGCGCGGCGATGAATTACTGCCATCATATCGCCGAAATCGCTATGATGATGACGTCGATTACGATTATTGCGACTAGTAGATTTGAATTTTGCGGACTTTTCGCGATTTGTGGTCATTTTTCGCTCAAAATGACCACAAATCGCCAAAAGTCCGCAAATCAGCATTTTACACAAAAATGAAAACGGTTCCTTGCGTTGCGGGGAAGCGTTTTTTTGTGGTATAATATAGCTTGTATGCGCTTATTCTATCTACTAAATTAATTTGGGCGCGCGAGTCGGCTCGCACTTCGAAATTAGTTTAGTAGAAAAGCGTAAATTCAATTTAAGGAGCACACACATGTGTAAAAAAGTTTTCACAACGGAATTCGCCGGACGCGAATTGACAGTTGAAATCGGGCAATTGGCAAAACAAGCCAACGGCGCGGTATTGGTTCGCTTCGGCGACACGGTAGTCTTGACGGCTGCCGTAATGGGTAAAAAACCAAAAGGCGGCGACTTCTTCCCGCTAACGGTTAACTATGAAGAAAAAATGTATGCCAAAGGGGCTGTCCCTGGCGGATTCATGAAACGCGAAGGCCGTCCTGGTCTTAACGCAACACTTACGGCTCGTTTGATCGACCGTCCGATTCGTCCGATGTTCGCTGATGGCTTCCGTAACGAAGTCCAAATCACGAACACAGTAATGTCAGTTGATACTAACAACTCAGCGCAATTCGTTGCGATGTTTGGTAGCTCGCTAGCATTATGCGTTTCTGATATTCCTTTCAACGGCCCAATCGCAGGCGTTGAAGTTGGTTTGGTTGACGGCGAATTAGTCTTGAACCCGAACAACGAACAATCGGAAAAATCATTATTGGAATTGAGCGTAGCCGGAACTAAACACGCCATCAACATGGTTGAGTCGAGCGCATCTGAACTTGACGAAGCGAAAATGCTTGAAGCGTTGTTATTCGGTCACGAAAACATCAAAAAATTAGTCGCTTTCCAAGAAGAAATCGTAGCAGCAGTCGGAAAAGAAAAAGTTGAAGTTGAACTATTAGCCTTCGACGAAGAAATCAAAGCTGAGCTGAAAGACAAATTCTACGCAAAACTAGCTACGGCAATTAACGACAACGACAAACTTAGCCGCGAAGCTAATACGCAAGCGGTCAAAGAAGAAGCAATCGCCTACTTCGAAGAAAAAACGGCTGAAGCAGAAGACGCTGCTGAAACACTTAAACAAGTCAACGAAATCTTAGAATTATTAGAATCTGAAGAAGTTCGTCGTTTAATCACGGAAGAAAAAATCCGCCCTGATGGACGTCGCACTGATGAAATCCGTAAACTAGACGCTGAAATCGATATCCTTCCGCGCGTTCACGGAACTGGTCTCTTCACACGTGGTCAAACGCAAGCGTTATCTGCTTGTACCCTTGCGCCACTTAGCGAATTCCAACGCATCGATGACCTTACGACTGAAACGCAAAAACGTTTCCTTCACCACTATAATTTCCCTAACTATTCAGTTGGTGAAACTGGACGCGCGATGAGCCCAGGCCGTCGTGAATTAGGACACGGAGCGCTCGGCGAACGCGCGCTTAAACAAGTTCTTCCAACTGAAGAAGAATTCCCATATGTTATCCGTTTAGTTGCTGAAGTTTTAGAATCTAACGGTTCATCTTCACAAGCATCAATCTGTGCGGGTACACTTGCCATGATGGCGGCAGGCGTGCCGATCAAAGCCCCAGTTGCGGGTATTGCTATGGGTCTTGTCTCAGACGGCACGAACTACACAATCCTGACTGACATCCAAGGTCTTGAAGACCACTTCGGCGATATGGACTTCAAAGTTGCCGGAACAAAAGACGGGATCACAGCCCTTCAAATGGACATCAAAATCGAAGGAATCAACGAGCAAATCTTGCGCGAAGCCCTAGCTCAAGCGAAAGTCGCTCGTATGCAAATCCTTCAAGTCATCACGGACGTCATCGCTGAACCACGCAAAGAGCTTTCAGCTTACGCACCGAAGATCCAATCGATGAACATCCCAGTCGACATGATCAAAGTCGTCATCGGTAAAGGCGGCGAAACGATCAACAAAATCATCGACGAAACCGGCGTTAAAATCGACATCAACGAAGATGGCTTCGTGAGCATCTACTCACAAGACCAGGCGGCAATTGACGCGGCGAAAGAAACTATCGCGACGCTTACAAAACGCGCTAACGTTGGCGAAACTTTCCTTGGTAAAGTTGTCCGCATCGAAAAATTTGGCGCATTCGTTAACCTGTTCGGTAACACTGACGGTATGGTTCACATCTCACAACTTGCGGAAAAACGCGTTGAAAAAGTTGAAGATGAAATCAAACTTGGCGACGAAATCCTTGTTAAAGTTATCAAAATCGACGAAAAAGGTCGCATCGACTTAACTCGTAAAGGCCTGTAATCTAGCCGCCCAGCGGGCTGACTTGCCTAAATATTAAGAATTTTAACCCTGTAAAGATTTTTTCTTGACAGGGTTAATTTCTTTTAGTATAATTGCAAGAGTAAATTAAATTATTGGAGGACACACATAATGTCAGTTAAAATTCGTTTAAACCGTGGTGGTACTAAGAAAAAACCTATCTACCGTATCGTAGTTGCAGATTCTCGCAGCCCTCGTGATGGTCGTTTCATCGAAATCGTAGGTACTTACAACCCACTTACAAACCCTGCAACAATCACTTTGAAAGAAGAATCTATCTTGAACTGGTTAGGCAACGGAGCTCAACCAACAGATACAATCAAAAATATTCTTTCGAAAGCTGGAGTTCTTAAAAAATTCCACGACTCTAAAATCGCTAAATAAATCAAATAAAGGAGGGTGCCGTAATGACAACTAATGTTGAAGCACTGATTTTTGATATCATAAATCCTTTAATTGAAGATCACGATAAAGCTAAGCTTGTGATTGAAGAAGGAAAAGATTTTATGGAATACAATCTTTACTTGACGCACAACGACGCTGGCTATGTTATCGGTAAGCGTGGGCGTATCGTCGGAACTATCCGCAACATCGTCTACTCGGTTCGCACTGAGCACGAAAAACGTGTTCGATTAAACGTTTTTGATTTAGATGAGCTTGAAGGTTAATCCTTCAAGCTTTTTTCTTTGGGCAATTGGGGCAAGTATTAACGTTTTGAGTTCTTTTTGTTGACTTGCCTAAGGTATTTAGTGTATTATCTTTAATCGTTGGGAGTAAATTCTTGCAACTTTTCAGATTCTATTATATAGTAGAAAAAAGGATGGTAATTCAATGACGAAAAATTTAGTGATTGTGGAATCGCCGGCGAAGGCGAAAACCATTGAGAAATATCTAGGAAAAAATTATAAGGTTGTGGCGTCGGTTGGGCACTTTCGGGACTTGCCGAAGAGTCGGATGGGCGTGACCCCGGACGAAGATTACAAGATCGATTATCTGAACGTGCGCGGCAAGGGCGACCTGATCAAGGGCTTGAAAAAAGAGGCGAAGGGCGCCGACAAAATCTATCTCGCATCCGATCCGGACCGAGAGGGTGAATCGATTGCGTGGCACTTAGCGTTCATTTTGGGCTTGGACACGGCGGAGAAAAACCGCGTGGTGTTCAACGAAATCACGAAGGACGCGGTCAAAGATGCGTTCAAAAATCCGCGGGCGATCGATATGGACTTGGTGAATGCACAACAAGCGCGCCGCGTTTTGGACCGTTTGATCGGCTATTCGATTTCGCCAATTTTGTGGAAAAAAATTAAAGGTAAGCTTTCGGCAGGGCGTGTGCAGTCGTCAACCGTTAAGATGATCATTGAACGCGAACGCGAAATTCGGGCATTTACGCCTGAAGAATACTGGGTGATTCCCGGTTTGTTCAAAAAAGATCGTTCTAAATTCAGCGCTAACTACGCCGAGAAATTGAAGAACGGTGAAGAGACTGATGCGGTTATCGCGGCTATAAAAGGCGACGAGTTTGTCGTTGAGAACGTCGATAAAAAGGAACGTCGCCGCAAAGCGACACCAGCCTTTACGACTTCGACTTTGCAACAATCGGCTTCTTCTAAATTGCGTTTCCGTACAGGTAAAACGATGAGCGTCGCTCAATTATTATATCAAGGGATTGCTCTTGGTAAAAAGGGCACAGTCGGTTTGATTACGTATATGCGTACGGATTCGACCCGCATTAGCGACCTCGCTAAAAACGAGGCTTTAGAATTCATCACGGAAACGTACGGTGCAGAATTTGCCAGTGGGGTTCCGAAAAAAGGAACGGCTAAAGGCGCGCAAGATGCCCACGAGGCAATTCGTCCGACGAGCATTCACAACACGCCAGCTTCGGTTGAGCGCTATCTCGATAAGGATCAGCTGAAACTTTACACGCTGATTTACAATCGTTTCTTAGCTAGCCTGATGGCTGATGCAGTGTATGACACAACGCGCGTTGAACTAGTTAATAACGGAGTGAAATTCGTCGCTAACGGTCAAACTGTTAAGTTTAAAGGTTTCACGGCTGTTTATGACGAAACTAAAGATGACGACAAGAAATTGCCAGTGTTGGAAGTTGGGGATAAAGTAACGGCTTTAGAAATTACGCCGGAGCAAAAATTCACGCAGCCGCCCGGGCGCTATACGGAAAGCTCTTTAGTTAAGGCGCTAGAAGAAAACGGAATCGGTCGCCCGTCTACATACGCGCCGACGATTCAAAACATTCAAAAATTCTATATCAAGCTCGATCAGAAGAAATTCGTTCCGACCGAGCTCGGTGAAATCGTGAATGAACTATTGGAAAATCATTTCACGAACGTCGTCAACTTGGACTTCACTGCTCGTATGGAAGAAGAGCTCGATGAAATTGCGACAGGTGAGATGGAGTGGAAAAAAGTTGTCGATAGTTTCTACCGTCCGTTCGAACAAGAGTTGATCGATGCGGAAGAAAAAATCGAGAAGATTCAAATCAAAGATGAACCAGTTGGCGAAGATTGTCCTGACTGTGGCCATCCTTTGGTTTACCGCTTGTCGAAGAATGGTCGTTTCATCGGTTGTTCAAACTTCCCGGCGTGTCGTTACGTGCGCAACATCGAAAATAAAATCGGTGTTAAATGTCCGAAATGTCACGAGGGTGATGTCGTTGAAAAACGCGGCGCAAAACGCGGACGCTTGTTCTTCGGTTGTAACCGCTACCCTGAATGCGACTTCGTCTCGTGGGACAAACCGGTCGGCCGCGACTGTCCTGAGTGTAATCATTTCTTAGTCGAAAAGGTTACGCGCAAAGACTCGCAAGTAATCTGCCCGAACGGCGACTACGAAGAAAACAAAATTCAAGCATAAAAATGCTAATCGCATCAGAGCCGTTTTTTAACTAATTCAAGCCTCGAATTAGTTAAAAAACGGCTCTGATGCGATTACGATTAAAATATACAAAAAAATCGAACCTTAATGGCTCGATTTTTTTGTATTTATTAATCTCTTGGACGTTGTTTTCCAGCGTTACGACCTTCGCTAGGTGCAGAAGGTACAGAGTTGGTAACATCTTTGCGACCCGCTGGTGATGCAGTAGCACTAGCTGCCGGAGAAGCACTTGCCTCCGAAGGTTTGATGATTTCTTTGCCTTCGAATTCGCGGGCGACTTGCGCTTTTAGGCGCGGTTTCATGATGATGTGGGTGATGACGGTTTGAAGGACCATCATGACTCCGCCGGCGACCCAATAGAGCGCCAAACCGCCGGGGGCGGCCATCGAGATGAAGACCATCATCACGGGCATCATGATCATCATCATGCGGCTTTGCGATTTTTGTTCATCCGGGATGTCGAGAGTTGTTAGGAATGATTGGAACAGGTATAAAGCTCCGATGATAATCACGAAGACGATTTGCGGTGAACCCAGTGAGAACCCGAAGAAGGCGTCTTTTTTGATGTTCGCATCAGCACTTGTCGCAGCGTACAACGCCGACCACACAGGCATCTGAATCAGCATCGGCAGACAACCTTTACCCATCGCAGCCATTTGGCTCACGCCGTTAGCTTTGTAGAACGCTTGAATCTCTTGGTGAATGCGCATCGTTTCGGCTTGATCCTTGTTACCTTTCATCTTAGCTTGCAGCGGTTCAACGTAAGGTTTCAAGTATTGCGTTTTCTCAGCTTCGTACATCGTCAGCTTCGACGTGCTAATGTTGATCGGCATAATCACCAGACGCACGATAAACGTGATAATAATAATCGCCCAACCGTAGTTGACATGCAGCGTCGAGTGAATCCAGTCAATCAGGTGACTCATCGGCAGCCCCAGCCAGTCCCACACAGGCCCTTTGGGATTGTGCGCCTTATCGTACTGAATACAGCCGCTCAGGCTGAAAAGCATGGCAAGTGACATCAGGCTTAGCGCCGTTAATTTAATTTTTTTCATTTATATTTTCTCCTCGCTTTGCGAACTTAGAACTCAAAAAAAAAGGGAGGTTCCACAACCTTTATTCCCTTGTTTCGTCGAACGTGGCAATCCGGCCACTTTTGTTCGACTCGCGTTTCAATTGCTCAGATGAGTGAGCGCTCGACCCGTCGCATACACATATTATACCACATTTTAAGTTCTTTTTAAGCTAACTGTGATATAATTAAGAAAATGTAATTTGGAGGAAAAATTGATATGACAGAAAATAATTCAGTAGAAAACTTCTTTGACAATTACGGCCACGAGGACGAGATCCAGCCGGCGGAATTCACGGAAATTCCGACGCCTCAAGAACCGAAAAAGCCGGGCAAGTCAGGCGGCTCTGCCGCCCCGGTCGTAATCAGCGGCGTCGTCGGTGGGATCATCGGCGCAGTGCTAGTCGGGGGAGCGTTAACTTTCTTTAATCCAAGTTCGTCGGCACCTGTTGCGAACAACTCGTCGACGACTAAAACGGTTAAGAGCACGGTTAATTCTAAAGATGAGCAAACGGTTATCGCAGTTGATGGCGTTAAGAAATCAGTTGTTACCGTGTTTAATTTACAAACAGTTAAAGAATCTGCGGCTAGCGATTTCTATAAGAAATATTTCGGCGGTGGATCGACGACTGATTCAAGCGATTCAGCGAACGAGCCGCAACTTGCCAGTGAAGGTAGCGGCGCGATTTATAAGAAGGACGGAAAAACGGCGTATATCGTGACGAATAATCACGTGGTCGATGGCGCGGAAAAGCTGCAAGTTCAGCTTTATGATGGAACAAAAGTCGATGCCGAGCTTGTCGGGAAAGATGCAACGACTGACCTTGCGGTTTTGAAAATTTCATCAGACAAGGTTGAGCAGGTGGCGGAATTTGCCAACAGCGAAGATGTCAAAGTCGGCGAGACGGCAATTGCCCTAGGTTCTCCTCTTGGAAGTGAGAACGCGAATTCGGTGACGAAGGGGATTGTGTCGGCGACGAACCGCGAGGTGACTGAGCCGAACGGATCGACGTTTGAGGCGATTCAGACCGATGCGTCGATTAACCCGGGGAATTCGGGTGGGCCACTAGTAAATATTTCGGGGCAAATTATCGGAATTAACGTGATGAAGATTTCGTCAAGTGGCGAAGGCGTGAGTGCTGAGGGGCTTGGGTATGCGATTCCGTCGAATTCGGTGGTATCGATTGTGAATCAAATTGAAAAAGACGGTAAGGTCATTCGCCCAGCGATTGGAATTTCGATGCGCGATTTGAGTACGGTTTCGGCTGAATCTCGCAAAAACATTCTGAAATTACCGGATGACGTGACTGACGGCGTGGTCTTGGTAGGCATTCAAGCGGTCAGCCCGGCGCAAAAAGCTGGTCTGAAAAAATATGACGTGATTACAGAGTTCGATGGCAAGAAGATCACGAGTGGAACGGAATTGCGCGCGATTCTGTTCACCAAGAAGATGGATTCGAAGGTCGAAGTGACGTATTACCGCAATGGCGAGAAGAAAACGGCGACGTTGACGCTTAGCATCACGCAAGATGCATTGACACAGGATTCTGAGCCTGAAGATTTGGATAATTAAGATGATTTAGGCGGCCTTTGGGTCGCCTTTTGACTTGCGGTGGTATATTTGTCGTTTTATAAACATAACTATTGCAAAACAATCGACAAAAAAGTATAATATACATATATTACACGAAAGGGTCTAGTGTGGAGCATGCAAAAGACGGATTTGAAGCTTGCTTTAGAGCAACGCTATAAAAAATTAACACCGATATTGGTTGATGAAATTGACTACAAAGAGTTTGAAACTACGAAGGCAGGCATCCAAAAAGCACTAGAGAGACTAGTGAGTACTGGCGAATTACGTCGTTTTCGCAAAGGCGTATATTATTTGCCTAAATATAGTCAAATGCTGAAAAAAGAGCTTTCTTTGCCATCTGAATCAGTATTTATAAAATGTTATCTTGAAAAAGATGGAAAGATTAATGGATACAAAACGGGATTGTCTTTTCTAAACGATATAGGGTTAACGACGCAAGTTCCTCAAAACTATATATTTGTGCTAAATGGCGTGACTCGCAAGAAAAAAATTGAGTTGTCTGCAGCATGGAAACCAACCGTTTTGCCTCCAAAAGCAACGGTTACAAGCGAAAATTACAGGTATTTACAAGTGTTTGATTTTTTGGAAAATTACTACGACTATGCAGAAGTTGATGAGAAGACCGTTATTTCAAATTTATCAATTTACTTAGAAAGTGCCCGTAAAATGCTGAGCAGAAGCGAGCTAATCAATATTATGCGCGATTATTCTAAAAATTTAATTTTGCGGTTTTTAGATCCGAAATTCGAAAGCCTGTTGCCGGAGGTGTAAAATGTACTTATTTAAAAATCAGGAAAGTTTTGAAGAACTGCTCAACGAGGTTGTTGAGGTCAAAAACATTACTTTGCCAATATTAGTGAAAGATTACTTTGTATCTTTGGTATTGGGGCAAATTTCAAAAGAGACGGAAGGTGTCGTATTCAAAGGAGGAACAGCGCTATCTAAAGGATTTAAAATTATAGATAGATTTTCGGAAGATATTGATCTAGGCTATAATATCGGTAGTTATGAATTGCCATCGCAAGGGCAGCGAAAACGTTTCAACAAAAGCATTAAAGAAACAATTGAAGCAACTGGTATTGCGATAAGGAATACAGATAGTTTTAGAAGCCGGCGCCAACACAATAAGTTGTTGGTACAGATGCCAGAAACTGCAAAAGCAAGTTTTCTAAAAGAAGATTTGCAGGTTGAAATCTATCTGTTTAACATATCTTACCCTGCGGTTGAATTGGAAATTTCAAATTATATTTATGATTTTTTAGTTGAAAACGGTACGCCAGAAGTGGCAGATGAATTCGTAGAATTAAAGCCTTTTAAGATGCAGGTGCAAAGTTTAGAACGAACGTTTATCGATAAACTATTTGCGATTAGTGATCAATACATTGGAAATCGTGCTAAACGAAATTCTAGGCATATTTTTGACCTATATGAAATTGCACAGTCGGGATTAATTGATATTTCGTCGCAGGAATTTGCTAATCTTTTTTGCGAAGTGAAAGAGCAATTGTCTGATGACCTTGAGTGGAATCCATCTGCTGCGCCTGGGTTCGATATTTTAGGTAATATAAAAGATTTACTAGAAAATGATTTCTTTGAAGAAGATTACGAATATATTCAACCAGAACTTGCAATTGAAAATAATCTCGCTTATTCGGTTGTTAGGGATAGTTTATTAGAGTTGATAGCAAAAATAAATATAAAAGAATAAATTTTTGGATGCAAACGAAACTGGTTTGTGCTAGAATTATGGAAAATATATCGGAGGAAATTTTTATGAAAACAATCGCGACAGACAAAGCGCCCGCAGCAATCGGGACGTACTCACAAGCGCAAATCGTGGGTGGACTAGTGTTCTGCTCGGGGCAAATCCCGTTGGACCCTGCGACCGGCGAAATCGTCGGAGCGGAAATCAAAGCCCAAACAACGCAAGTGTTGTTAAACATCGATGCGTTACTGGAAGCAGCCGGCACCGACTTGACTAAGGTTGTGAAAACGACTTGCTTCTTGAACGACATGAACGACTTCGTGCCATTTAACGAAGTCTACGGCGAATTCTTCAAATCGCCCTTCCCAGCGCGCAGCGCCGTCGAAGTGGCCCGCCTGCCTAAGGACGTTTTAGTCGAAATTGAAGTTATTGCCGAAGTTTAATATTTAGTATTTGAGAGTGTGGCGATTGCTGCGCTCTTTTTGTATTTTTTATGCAATTGTGTAAGTGCATTTTACTTTTGCGTAAAAATGGCGTTTCAAAAACATACAGGATGCAGGTGATTTGTTTTTTTACTGAAAAAATCAATGCGTTGACAAAAAGACAAAAACATCTAAATTAGAAAGTTTTCTCAACGCAGTGATAAAACTTGCTAGCGACCTAGTTGAGTTGGGTTTTCTGAATTTCCTATTTTGGGATTTGGGAAATAATTTGTATAAAAATTAATACAGGTATATAATTAATTTATAAGTAAAAAAAATGATGATTGCCCTAGGGCAAAAGGCATTGTTTCTTCACTAACATGAAGAAACAATACTAGATAGTAGGAGGTTTTATTATATGGAGCGATTAAATATAGAAGATATTACTGAGTGGCCCGAAATAACGAATGTGATAGATTTATTTAAGGGCGGCGAATTGATTGGGCAACTAGTACCTAATGAACCAATTCGGATAGAAAGTGTAGAAGAAATAATAAATAGAGCAACTGATTTTCTTGTGCCGGCATATCAAAGAGGTTATCGGTGGGAGAAAAAACAAGTAGATGATTTGTTGAATGATATTTGGTCTTGGGGACTGAATAGTGAAACTAAAGGCAAATACTCGCTTCAACCCATTGTTTTGAAAAAATCCGATGATGAGAGTTTTGATTATGACTTAGTAGATGGGCAACAACGCTTAACGACTATCTATCTTATTATCAAAGCAGCGGGTAAAAATCCAAATTTCACTTTGAATTATGAAACACGTGATGGAAGTGCGGATTTTTTACGTAATATAAGTCAAAATGCAAATGGGGTTTCAGAGAATATAGACTATTTTTATTTCACACAAACGTATAAAATGGCGTTGGATTTTTTTGAACAATCCGACCATGATAGTGAGCGTTGGCTGCAATACTTGAACGAAGCTTTTTTCATAGTTTATAACGCAACTCAGGCGGGAGATAAACGCTCGTCTGAGTCTGTTTTTACTGGTTTGAATGCAGGGAAAATACCTCTAACTGCATCAGAGCTTGTCAAGGGATTATTTTTAAGGAAATCAAACTTTGATGATCTAAAAATGCAAAATGAAATTATCGAAATCTCAACCGAATGGGATAGAATAGAAAAACGTCTTCGTGATAAAAATTTCTGGTCTTGGCTAGGGCAAAAGGAGACCGATGCGCCACGAATTGACTTCGTGTTATCGGTGGTCGCTGGTAATAAAGATTTTTACGCTTATTTTAATAATGAATTAGCCAATGGCGGAGATGATGTTAAATCGTTGTGGTTAGAAATCAAGAAATGCTTCATGACTTTCGAGGATTGGTATGATGATCTGCGGATTTATCATTTGATAGGATTTATCAACAAGTACAGTGATAGTATAGTTGATTATTACAATCATTACATTGATGATACTCTGGATTTAGCAGTTGCAACAGGAGTTCAATCATTGTTAGAAAAGTTTGATGACCTGTCTTATGAAAATAGCAAGGATGTCGAAAAAACACTGTTTTTGTTTAATGTTTTGACTTGTATAGAAACGAAAAACCGCTTCAGATTTGATAGTTATATTCTTAATAAATATGATATAGAGCATATTTCACCACATGCCGGTTTTGATAATCTATATATTAATGATAGAAAACTTTGGTTAGAAGAGGTGAAGGAGTGTGGATTGTATGCTGAAAAGAATCTGGATATAGATATTTCTGATGATGCAGCATTTAATGATTTATATGCAGATTTGGCTGATAATGAGCGTTTGGGTGATGAGGAAGGGGTTATAGATAGTATTGGGAATTTATGCTTATTGGATGCCACTACTAACCGAAGTTATGGAAACAAACCCTTTCCGATCAAAGCACAGACTGTTATGAAGGTCGAAGCTGATCAGCAAAATAAAGAATATATTTTACCAACAACCAAAAACGTATTCTTGAAATATTACTCTGGCTTGAATATCAATAACTTTACTTGGGATAGCAAAGATGCCGACGCATATGAAACGGCCATTAAGGAAAGTCTATTAGCATTTGCGAAAGGAGAGTCAAATGAGCACGCGATATAATCTAAAACAATTACTTATTGATTTCAAAGTTGAAATACCAGCCATTCAACGAGACTTTGCTTTTGGAAGAAAAGAGGCAAAGCAAAAGCGTGAGTCTTTTGTGGAGAATCTATTGAAAGGCTTGCTTGACGACAAAGGGTTGCATCTTGATTTTGTCTATGGACAAGAAGCAGATGGAATAATGGTTATGTTAGATGGACAGCAGAGAATTACAACTCTATGGCTTATTGCAGTTTACATGGATAGAACGGGTCTTGGCCATGCAGATACTTCCTTTTCAAATATTCTAAGTAGATTTAGCTATGATACTAGAACAAGTTCGAAGGAATTTTGTAACGCTCTTCTTGTAGAATCATGGGATGAAAGATTACTTGATAGAGATTTGAGCGTAAAATATCAAGATGTTTTCTTTGAGCAAAAATGGTTCTTTAATTCATGGCGCTTCGACCCTACTATTACAGGTATGGTAGCAATGTTGCACACCATACATGAAATATTTAGACATGAACAAAATGAATATTCGAAAATTGAAATTTCACATTTGAATAGAATAACTTTTTCCTTTTTACCTATTGAAGATTTAGGTCAATCTGAAGAGTTATATTTGAAAATGAACGCACGCGGAAAAGCGCTTAATGATTGGGATAATTATAAAGCAAAACTATTTGAAAATGCAGATTCCAAGCAATTCAAGAAAGAGGTTGACGGCGAGTTACTAGATTATTTTTGGAAAATCAATAAAGATAATGAACCACAGGTAAATACAGAGAAGTCGCTTTACAAATTATTTAACACTATAAAAAGGCTTGGTGATATTATTGGTGATGAAGGTGATAATAGAGCCTCGGCCCAAAAGTTTTGGCGTTTTTTAATCAAAAACGATGAGATTATTAGATCAATTGATTTTGAACGTTTTTCAGAACAAGGACTGCGATTGCCAGATTTATTGTCGAGTTTGGCAGATTCAAATAGGCAAGATATTACTTGGAACGATTTAACCTTATTTGCTGCATATTTTTTATTTGCAGAAGCTAATGATCCTGTCGGCTTAAACGATGTAAAAATCGATGAATTGAAACAAATAATAAGAATAGCGCAAAATTTGATTGATAGGAATCATCGGCCAGATGAAGACAGCAATACCAAGAATATTGTTAAATTAAAAGCTATTATCGATGAAGGGCTAGGTGCGTTACCTGAAGAAGATAAAATTAGTCATAGGCTTTTGGGTGATGTGGCTTGGGAATCGTTAATTTATAAAGCTGAGAAGCATCCGTTGTCCGCCGGAACTGCAAAATGGTTGATTGATGCCTCTGTGGCTGAGTTTTCTAAAGCTGAAAAAATCTTAAATAAGACATTGTACTCGGAGAATTCGATATTTACTGTTGACGGAATTCGAGACGTGACTATGACTGCAAAACTATGGAGTTACGATGCAGGTGTCCGGAACGGAATAAAAATAGCTAATGGCGCGGCCGCACACAGTGAAAAATATTCATGGTGGAGCTATTTGCATCTGGATAGTGCTGGTACTGCGATAAGAGATTTAATTGATGGTGGTTTCGAATATAATGTTGTCGAGAATTTGATAGACGATTTTCATAATTACAGAGAGTGGTTTATGGCAGCTCCTGAAATTTTAAATGAGTACCAGTCTTTTAAAGAAACATGGTGGGGCGCTCATAGAGATTATATTCTCAAAGGACAAAAGACTTATATAAATGGTAGCAAGTGGCAATTGCAACTTGTAGTTTTAGAACGCGTTATAAAAGAAATAACACCTTTGGATGTGGCTTATCATAATGGACAGGGAGAAGATTTTGTTGCAACGTTTGCAGATAAGCGATATCAAGTTAGATATGAAGATGAACATTTTAAAATCAGTGATGACGCAGGGATTATTTTTGTTGATAGCGGGGATTCTGTTAGCGAAAAACTATCAAAAACACGTGATGAAATAATCAAATTGACTAATGATTAAACATTTTTACGAAAAAAGGGGGAAGCTTAGTGATGAAAGTATTTGAAGTATATCATGATTTTTTGGCTGATAAAAAAGTTTTTGTGGTTGATTATGACTTTCAGGCTGACTACAAAGTTCAAAAAGTTAAATATGATTTCCAAGCTGACGTTGATAATAAATGGTATTTCGTTGATTATGATTTTCAAGCAGATTTAAAAATATTTTATGTTGACTATGATTTTCAAGCTGATATGAAAATTTATTTCGTAGATAGCGAATGGCAGGCCAGTGAAAGTTCTCAAACAAATCTAAATATTAATGACCACCATGATGACTTAACAGAAGTCGAAGAAAGCGATCTTTATGTTTCAGGGGCAGAGGTTGCGGAGGTTGTTAAATATATAGCTTCACCTAATGAATCTGGAATTATGAAAGCTGGGACGTTGAGCCTGATAGGGTTGTTTGCGCTATCAAAAAAACACCCAGTTATTGCAGCGCTATTGTCAATTATCGGTGTAATTTTGATGATAATGCTTATAATTGTATGTATAAGTAGCGCATCAAATCCTAACAAAAGCGAATTAACTTCGCCAGTCTATTCAAATACGGCCAAAAAAGAAGAGTACGATACTATAAAAAGAAGCAGTGAAGTAGAAGTTCCGGATGTGATTGGAATGGATAAGGTTGCGGCAGAAGCGAAGTTAAGTAAGTTAGCTTTAACATACAAGATCCTAGAGGTTGAAGATGATAAAAACGAAAAAGGGAAAGTTTTTAAAACAGATCCTAAAAAAGGTTCGACAGTAAAAGAGAATTCGCGAGTCACCTTGTATGTTAGTAAAGGGGTTAGTCAAATTGCTATAGGTGATTATATTGGACATAATCCAGAATATGCTAGTAATGACTTAAAACTTAAAGGAATAAAAGAAGAAAACATTGAGTATATCGATACGATTGATGATAAAATTACGGCAGGAATTATTGTGAAACAAAATCCAAAAAGTGGATATAAAATAGATGTAGCGACTGGGAAAATCAAGATTTATATTTCGATAGGAAAAGAAAAAATTACGCTTCCTAACTTTACTGGTATAACAATTAGCGAGGCAAAATCTACTATGAATTCGTTAGGGTTCAAAGGTACAATTAATATTTTGAAAGAATATAATGAAAATGTAGATAGCGGAAAGATTATCAAGCAATATCCTGAAGCGAACGAAAAGATTGATCCGGATAAAGGCGAAATTACGTTTTATGTTAGTACAGGTAGCGAATATGTTGAGATGGTCGATTTCTCAAATATGAACTATAGCGAAGGTCAAAAATTTTGTAACGAAAACGGGTTGCTAGCTAACAAGACAGATCAGTATAGTACAGTGAATTTTGGATGCATTATCTCATCTGATCCGATTAAAGGGGTAAAGGTTAAACGTGGTTCAACCGTGAAATTTATAGTATCTAAAGGGCTAGAAACATCTAACGCATCGGATAAAAAAATTTCGAAGCCCGACAGTCAGGCTGGACTTGACACGATAATTAGTGATTCTGTTGAACATTAAATAATGACATAAAAAAACTATGGAGGTTCTATATGAATAGTTATTTGATAGGTTTGTACGCGATATTAGTGCTAGTTGCATTGTTAATTCCATCCATAATTTGCGGTCTCATTTCACTGCAAATCAACAACGATAAAGGCTACGATGGCGGATTTGCCTGGGGATTCTGTCTGGGAATATTAGGAATAATTGTTACGGCAATTCGCCCATTCAAAAAGCCAGTAGTCTATATCGCTCGTGAGTCTGAACGAAAACTTTAGGGGTTAATCCAAAACAAAAGAAAAAGGTGTTTGTCATTGTGACGAACACCTTTTGATTTTAAGTTGGATAAATTTTGGTCGGTAAGACCGAAAGTTGAGCGATGCGTTTGGTATGACTTATTTATTCTTTAAGTTAGCCGGCAAACGTGATATAATTATCTATGAAGAACGGTAGTAGAGGAGTGTTATATGAAATTATATCACGGTAGCAATATGAAAGTTAAAGTTCCGAAAGTACGGCGTAATTTGAGGGCCTTAGATTTTGGCGCCGGCTTCTATTTAACATCTAGTGAATCCCAAGCTATACGATGGGCTAAGATTGTGACGGAAAGAAAAAGAGCGGGGCAAGCAACGTTGAATGTCTATGGCGTTTCCGATGATCTGCTAGGTGAACTGAATATATTGAATTTTGAAGTCGCTAGCGATGAATGGTTGGACTTTGTTGTAGCAAATCGAAAAGGTACGTTGGTTGAAAATCCATACGACTTAGTTATTGGCCCAGTTGCTAACGATTCTACTTTGCCGGTAATCAATTTGTATATTGATGGGATTTACGATAAGAAGAAGGCTGTCGAAGAATTATTGCCTCAAAATTTGACTGATCAATATGCTTTGTTGACCGAAAAAGCTATAGGCTTGTTGGCGTTTGAAAGGAGTGAATTGTTATGAGTAGTACGATGACGAGAACTAAAGATTTCGTTGACCGTCAGGTGACGAAGTTGATTATTGAAAAATATGGTTTTGCCGAGTTAGAGGCAATTCGCTCGTTTGTCACGTCGGAAACCTATGATATGCTTAGTCAGCCTGCATTGGAGCTTTATCTTGTGAGTCCGCTAATTATTTTTGACATGTGGGAGAGCGAGAGGGTTACAGGCGATCCGCGTAATTCGCAGTATTTGAGGGGTGATGACGATGAGTAAAGAAGCCAATTTCTTTATCTATTTGATTGAAAACTATGCTGAATATAAGGGCATAACTGCTGGTGATGTTGTTAAGTTGCTTGATGAGAAGAATTTGACTGAATTCGTTTATAGCATGTATGAGATGTACCACATTGAGCGTTTAGAGAATGCTTATGAGGATATTGATAGCCTGATTGAAACGGGCGCACCTGCTTGGTAAAAATTTAAAATAAAATGCGGATTGGTTGAAAAACCAGTCCGCGTTTTCTGTTATTCGCATAATTATTTTATACCGCTCGCTTGAAAACTAGGCGGGGTTGCTTTATAATAGATAAAGCAAGTCGCCTTAGTGTAATGGATATCATGCAAGATTCCGATTCTTGCGATGGGGGTTCGATTCCCTCAGGCGGCATAGAAAATAAAAAGTCGGATTTCGGCAAATTTTTTAATTTTTAGAACAAAAAATTAAAAAATTTGCCGAAATCCCGACTTTTTGTATTTTACTTAGGTTGTGACCAGTAGTTTAGGCCGAAGGGGACGATGTTTTCGGTGCCGGCACGCAAGCGCGCGATGTTTTCCTTGTGGCGGACGATGATGAACACCGACAGAGCCAACGTAATCACGGTCAACACTGGATCGAACGTTGGAATCAACGCTAAGTGGAACAACGGGATCAAAATCGTGAACACGACCGAGATTACACACGTTGCGATTGAAGCGAAGCTGACGTAGCTCGTGATCAACAAGAAAATGAAGAACAAGACCATCGCCAAAACGAAGAAGCCTGGCGCGTAGCCGAGTAACAGCCCGACCGAGGTTGCTACAGCTTTACCGCCTTTGAACTTAGCAAAGACGGGGAAGACGTGACCGATGACCGCGAACACACCGATGAACAGTGGGTTCAAGTGGAATCCGAACACCTCAGGGTGCAACGCTGCAGCAACCATTACGGGCACGGCTCCTTTGCCTGCGTCGATTATGAAAGTAACGGTTCCGGCGCCTTTCCCCAAAACGCGGAAAGTGTTGGTCGTGCCGGTGTTGCCGCTGCCGACTTGCCTAAGGTCTTTTTTGAAAAACACCAGTCCGATCCACAATCCGGTCGGGATTGACCCCAATAAGTAGGCGAAAACGATTAATATCAATGTTAATAGCATGATTTACCTCAAATAATTTTTTGTTTATTATACACTATATAGAAAGTTGGCGCAAATTTTGGTATAATATCTCTAATTGTGAGGTAGAAAAAATGTTCAATTTATTCAGTAAAAAAAAGGTGGCAAGTGAGTTCGATCCAAGCGGCCTAATTCCGAGCCACATCGGCGTAATCATGGACGGAAACGGCCGTTGGGCGCAAAAACGTGGGCTTCCGCGCAGTGCGGGGCACAAAGTCGGAATCGACAAAGTGCGCGACGTGGCAATTCACGCCTCGAAACTCGGCGTTAAAATCATGAGTGTTTACGTTTTCTCGACGGAAAACTGGAAACGCGATAAAGATGAAGTCGATTATTTGATGGGGCTTCCCGGAAAATTCTTCGATAATTATATCGGCGACTTCCTGAAATACGATATCAAAATCGCCCATTCGGGCTTTACGGAACACGTTCCGGGGCACACGCTGGCTGAAGTTCAGCGCGGGATTGATGAAACCAAAGACTGTAAGGGCATGATTCTCAACCTTTGCTTCAACTACGGCAGTCAACCTGAAATCGTCCACGCGATTAAAGAAATCGGCGTGAAATTACAAAATAACGAAATCACGCTAGGCGACATCACCGAAAATCTGGTCGACGAAAACCTATTTACCGGTCAATTCGCACCGGAACTTCGCAAGGTCGACTACGTCATCAGAACCAGCGGCGAACAACGCCTGAGCAATTTCCTAATGTGGCAATGCAGCTACGCGGAGTTCTACTTCCCAGAAATGCACTGGCCATCATTCACCGAAAAAGATTTAGAAGTCGCACTTGCCGACTACCAAAAACGCGACCGTCGTTACGGGGGAGTTAAAAAATGAACCAAAAATTATTAATCCGCATCATCACAGCCCTAGTTTTACTAGCGATTGTCATCCCGGTCATCTCGTTCGGGGGCATCGCAGTCGAAATTCTAGGCTGCATCATCGGCGTTCTCTGCGTCAAAGAATTGCTTAACATGGCGAAAAAACCAGTCCTAAGCATCGAAGGTATCCTAAGCTCAATCGCGGTCATCGCAATGATCTGGCCGTTCTGGCAAAACTTCGGCCCGTTGGCAACCCTAACAGGCGCAAGCGTCTTCTATTTCGCCCTTTTAGGAATCTTCGCCTTCACAGTCGTGGCAAGTGACGAATTCAACGTCATCCACGCCGGCTTCTTAACGCTAATCGTCTACTACGTCGGCACCGGCCTGTCAGCAATGGTGGCAAGTCGCGCCGAATATCCAATCATCATCGTCTTCGGTATCGTCGTCGCAGTCGCAACCGATACCGGCGCGTTCTTCGCGGGCTCGATTCTAGGGAAAACATTCCCAGCAAAAATGGCTCCGAAAATCAGCCCGAACAAAACCATCGTGGGGGCAATTGGCGGTATCATTTTAGCGCTTGTTGTTGTTTTGATCATGAACATCTTCATCCAACCAGTCTACGCCTTCAACCGCGACTTAATTCAATTAATTATTTATGTCGTAATTCTATCGTTCGTCGGTCAATTCGGCGACCTGTTCGAATCAGGCATGAAACGCTATTTCAAAGTTAAAGATTCATCGAACCTATTACCAGGCCACGGCGGCGTACTAGACAGAATGGATTCACTATTATTCATCTTCCCGCTAATGCACATCTTCAACTTGTTCTAAGGTGGCGAATATGAAAAATATTTGTTTACTAGGGGCGACCGGCTCAATCGGAATGTCAACCGTTGACGTCGTCGTCAAAAATCCAGAAAAATTCAATATCACGAGTTTCAGCTTCAACTCAAATATCGACCGTGCTCGAAAACTTATCGACATCCTGCACCCAGACTTCGTCTGCTGCGGCTCGTTTGAAGCGGTCAAAGTCTTGAACGAAGAATTCCCCGAAACACGTTTCAGCTACGGCGAAGCGGGGATGATCGAAGCGGTCAAAATGCCGCAAATCGACGTCGTCCTAACCGCGGTCAGCGGCTCAATCGGCTTAAAACCGACCATCGAGGCAATTCAAGCCGGCAAAGACATTGCCCTTGCCAATAAGGAAACGTTAGTTATGGCTGGCGAATTCGTCATGAATGCAGCCCAAAACCACAACGTTAAAATCCTGCCCGTCGACAGCGAACACAGCGCCATATTCCAATGTTTAGAAGCGCTCCACGACGGCAAAGAACTTCGCGAGATCACAATCACGGCAAGTGGCGGCTCGTTCCGCGACTTATCGCGCGAAGATTTAAAACACGTGACAGTGAGCGATGCGTTAAATCATCCGAACTGGCAAATGGGGCCTAAGATTACAGTTGACTCGAGCACAATGGTCAACAAAGGGCTTGAAGTTATCGAGGCTCATCACTTGTTCAATATCGATTACGATAATATCAAAGTCTTGTTGCACCGTGAATCAGTCGTTCACTCGCTGATTACAACGGTCGACGGAGCGCTCCTAGCTCAACTTGGGCCAAGTGACATGCGTGAGCCAATTCAATATGCGCTTACTTATCCTGAACGCTCGGAATTAATCGATGAAAAATATTTCGACTTAGCTGAAATGGGTAGTTTGAGTTTTGAAGCAGTCGACTTGATGAGATTCCCAATGTTAGCCTTAGCCTTTAAAGTAGGGCGCATGGGCGGTGAAATGCCAGCGGTCTTCAATGCGGCCAACGAAGTTGCAGTCGAAGCTTTCCTAAAAGGAAAAATCGAATATTTAGATATCGAAGACTTCGTTTTAAGAGCGGTTAAAAGTCGCGCACAAATCGTGCAAATCAATGTCACGGTCAACAACAATTACAACCGCGAAGTGACGCTTGAAACAATTTTAGAAGTCGACCGTTTAACGCGTGAGTTAGTTCAAAGTTGGGTTGATGCTTTAGTCTTATTTGCTGACGATATCAACCATTTGCACTTTGACCAAGAACCTGAAATAGCGCCAGAACCAGAAGAAGAAATCGACTTAGAAGACACTATCAGCGGGACTTTTGAGCAATCGGACGAACTTAATCTGAAGGAACTTATGAGCGACGCGCCGGCGGAAGTTACGCCGGATGCCTTCTCGCTTGAAAATCTTTCAGCGGCGTCCGCGCCAGCGACGCCAATTGCCGAAGAGGTTCTGCCCTATGATACTTTCAGTTTCGACCTCGAAGCGTACAACGAAATAAATAATAAAAACGGAGACAACATCATTAAGGTTGATTTCTAGTAAGGAATTTGAATGAATTTAGTAGGAATTATCGTGTTCATCATCGTGTTCGGGGTGCTAGTGCTCGTGCACGAGGCGGGACATTTAATATTAGCAAAACGCGCTGGAATTTTAGTCCGCGAATTCTCAATCGGGATGGGGCCAAAAATCTTCAGCATGCGCGATAAAACGGGGACTTTGTATAACGTGCGAATCCTGCCGTTGGGCGGCTACGTACGGATGGCAGGGCTAGCCGAGGAAGCTCCTTTAGAAAAAGGGCAGCAGATTTCTTTGGTGCTTGGTGAGTCGGGCGAGGTCGTTAAGATCAACCTGAACCCTGAACGCGTGATTGTTGATGCGCTGCCGTTTACGGTGGTCGACTTCGACTTGGTTGACGCTTTGGAAGTGCGCGGGTATTCGCCGGCTAACCCGGACGAGACGGTGACGTATAAGGTCGCGCGCGAGTGCTATATCGTTGAATTGAACGGCGATGAACTCTTGAATGCACCACGCGAAGTGATGTACGATAGCGCGTCATTTTTCGGGAAATTCACAACGAATATCGCTGGACCGGTCGGAAACTTTATTTTAGGAATTGTCCTATTTATCATCTTAGCCTTTATGACCGGGACGACGCCGGTTTACAACACGAACCAAGTCGGAGCTGTTGAGCACGATATGCCGGCCTACAAAGCGGGAATTCGCGAGGGCGACCGGATTATTTCAATCGATGGGAAGAAGATCGAGAGCTTCTCGGACATCTCTTCAATCGTTCAGCCTAAGGCCGGTAAGGCCTTGACCTTTGATGTCAAAGGTAAGGGCGACATCGTAATCGTTCCGATGAAACACACGGAAAAAGGTGAATCGTTCGGTGCAATCGGGGTGGGCGTTTATTCCAAGAAACTTTCGACCCTTGAAAAAATCACGAGCGGTTTCACAACGGCTTGGGATCAAAGTTTAGCAATCTTCCGCGCTTTGGGCTCACTGATTACGCACCCTAACTTGAACAAGTTGGGCGGGCCAGTTGCCATCTTCCAGATGTCGAGCGACGCGAGCAAAATGGGTGTCGCCGCCGTTCTATATTTGATGGCGATGCTTTCGATGAACCTTGGAATCATCAATTTGATTCCGATTCCGGCGTTCGATGGTGGAAAAATCATCTTGAACATCCTCGAAAAAATCCGCCGTAAACCGCTCAGCCAGAAGGTTGAACTTGCCGTCACTTTGGTCGGCGTTGTCATCATCGTAATTTTGATGGTGTCAGTCACATTTAACGATATTATGAGGTTATTTTAAAATGAAACAGTCAATTATGTTCATCCCAACTTTGCGCGAAGCCCCAAGCGACGCCGAAGCTCTAAGCCACAAAATCATGCTCCGCGCCGGCTACATTAGGCAAGTCACTGCGGGGATCTACTCGTACTTGCCACTCGCTACGCGCGTTTTGCGCAAGATCGAAACGATCATTCGCGAAGAAATGGAAGCGATCGGCTCAGTCGAAATGTTGATGCCAGCGCAAATTCCAGCCGAATTATGGCAAGAATCAGGCCGCTACGAAACTTACGGTCCGGACTTAGTCAAGTTGAAAAACCGCGACGGACGCGACTTCATCATGGGGCCAACCCACGAAGAAACGTTCACGCACGTTGTCGCTAAGGAAGTTGCGTCGTATAAAAAATTGCCTTTGTCGGTATTCCAAATTCAACCGAAATATCGCGACGAAAAACGCCCACGTTACGGCTTGTTGCGCGGACGCGAATTCGTGATGAAGGATGCTTACTCGTTCCACGATACGGAAGAATCTTTGGATAAAACTTACCGCGATATGGAATCGGCTTACGCTAAGATTTTTGAGCGTTGCGGCTTAGATTTCCGCGGTATCATCGGGGATGCCGGAGCGATGGGTGGTAGCGGTTCGCAGGAATTTATGGCACTTGCCCCAATCGGTGAGGATACAATTGTTTACTCGGATTCGAGTGATTACTTCGCGAATCTTGAGATGGCGACTGATTTGTATGAGCCGTCGATGAGCGCTGCGGCTGAGAACGACTTGGAAAAGGTTGAAACTCCGGACGCGAAGACAATTGCCGAAGTTGCTGCGTTTTTCGGTGTTGATGAAAATGCTGTGATTAAAACGGTCGCTTATAAAGCCGATGACCGTATTGTGTTGGTGTTAGTTCGCGGTGGCGATGAAGTCAACGAAGTTAAGGTTAAGAATTTTGTCGGGGCTGATTCGTTTGAAGCGGCTTACGAAGAAGACGTTCGTTCTGCGTTGGGAGCTGGATTCGGCTCGCTTGGCCCGGTTGGAGTGGATGTTGAAATCTATGCTGACCGCTACGTTCAAGATTTAGCGAATACGATTGCTGGTGCTAATGTTGACGGCGTTCACTATAAAAATGTGAACCCGAAACGCGATTTCCCGGGCGCGAAATATGAAGATTTCCGTGAAGTTAAAGAGGGCGATAAATCGCCCGATGGTAACGGTTCGCTTGTGTTTACGCGCGGGATTGAAATCGGTCACATCTTCAAACTTGGCACGCGCTACACTGCGGCTGATGCAATGAATGCAACTATCCTAGATGAAAACGGCCGTGCTAAACCTATTTTGATGGGTTGCTATGGTATCGGAGTTAGCCGTTTACTTAGCGCAATAGCTGAACAACACGCCAATGACCGCGGATTCTTATGGCCGCGCGCACTTGCCCCGTTTGATGTTCACGTGATTCAAATGAAGATGAACGACGACGAGCAAACCGCCTTGACGAATTCCATAGAAGCTGATTTGGCTTCTGCTGGTTACGAAGTTTTGGTCGACGACCGCAACGAACGCGCCGGCGTGAAATTTACTGATTCGGAGCTGATCGGTTGTCCAATCCGCATCACGATTGGTAAAAAAGCTGCCGAAGGAATCGTCGAAGTCCGCAAACAGGGCGCCGACGAAAATATCGAGGTCCGCGTCGAAGAACTTGCCAACACGATCAACGTTTTATTGAATTCATAAAAGATTAAGACCTAGTTCACGATTTGTGAACCAGGTCTTTTTGTGATATAATATTTATAGTGAAAAGTTAATGGACGGTGCTAATAACTAGAAAGAGGGTGATGCCTATGGGTATCGTGTTTCTGGAAAGGTGTTAGCCAAGTTGACTATAAGTCAGTTGCTAAATTTACTTTTAGTAATCATTGCGATTATTAAATTAAATGATAAAAAACGTGATAAATAGACAATAGCCCCCGCCCTTAAACTTTGCAGGTTAAGCGGAGGCTTTGTCTTTGAAAAACCGCACCGTCTTTTAAACGGTTCACTAGGGGCAGGTGAAGGTGAGACTTCATCTGCTTCTTTTATATTATAACAAAAAATAGTATAATATAGCAAACAAAAGTTATTGAGATTAAAGGACGTCGCGAGTGCGCTATTTGCTACGTTGGACTTTGATGAACTCAGGAGTTAGCTATTGGGACGTAATTTGCGTCGCCGACGGTACGCTGCGGATTGCTTATCAGAAGGTTTAACTCTAACCCGCTCCTTTTTAACAAGATTTAGAAATTTTTCCCTGTTTTTGTGAAAAAAGAGCGACTGAAATTTCTATTAGAAAATTTGCTCGCTCTTTTTTAACAAAAATGGCCTTTTTTTCGAAAATCATGTTAAAAAGGAGCGAGTTAACGCAACGTTAAAATCAAAGAACGTGCATAGTCGCTATTTTTTTATAAAATATTGGGAAATTAATGGAGATGTGATAATTTGAAAGAAAATATTTTGAACACAGTGAAAATATTTGCTCTTAATGAGCTGAGTTTATTTGTGCTGCCGCTCGCAATGCTTGCGGTGATTAGGTATGCGGGGACGTGGCTGCAGAACGTAATTAATTTCGGGAGTTTTAAATGGTTTCTGGCACCCGGAACAATCATCCACGAGTTGAGCCATTATCTAGGCGACGTTATATTTGGCGTCAAAGTCGACAAGCTCGTTGTGTTCAAACCGCAAAACGGCACGCTCGGTTATGTTTCTGCCTACTATAACAATTCTATTCGTCACAAAATCGCGCGGATGGTTTCTGCGTTTGCGCCGGTCCTTGTTATTTCGCCACTCTTGACAGGGATTTATGCTTTGATGTTTCGTGATAACATGGTCGCGATTATCGCAGAATATCAAGCGACCGCAGGGACTGATATCGTAACTCGCATCACTAGCATACTGACAAAAATCGTTCAACTCCCATACGACCCAAAAATGCTAGCAATTTATATAGTAATATTTGTCTTCATCGGAAGCGGCTTGACCCTAAGCCGCGCCGACTTCGATGTCGCATCCAAAGGCTTCCCGGTCTGGATCATCGCAGTCCTAATCATCACAACAATTCAATTCATCCCGCAATTCAATCCGTTCATCACCAACTGGATTTCGATCATCGCAACTTTCATTATCATCACCGGAACAATCGAAGTTGTATTAGTTCTAGCTATCGGATTTATTTTAAGCACTTTAAAAGCAGTTTTCCGCCCTTAATGACAAGATTTTTCGAAAAAAGGCCTTATTTTGGCAATTGGGGGCGGGTATAGATTTTATACCCGCCCCCAATTGCCAAAATAAGGCCAAAAATTCGAAAATCTTGTCATCTGGGGCGGTTTTGACTTGCCTAGGCATCTCTGAGCAAATAATTTTGAAAAATCCCGGCGATATCATATAATACAAGCATAGATAAAACGTTTACAAAATATGAAAATCGAAAGGGACTATCATGAACACACAAAAACGCACCTCGGGAATCGAGAGCTTCACCTACGGCCTGTATTTCATGGGCCAAAACATCTTCTACTTCTTGCTGCTGACGTACCTGCTGACGTACTTCACCGACATCGGCATCCCGGTCGCGGCGGTCACAGTCATCACCCTCGTCGTCAAAGTCGCCGACGCCATCATCGACGCGATCTTCGGCGGAGTCGTCGACAAAGTGAAATGGAAATCGGGCGGCAAGTTCCTCCCGTGGCTAAGAATCTCACTACTGGCAATTCCCATCACGACAATTTTATTATTCGCGATTCCGTCGGGCATCCCGGTCGGCGTGAAAATCGCAATGGCGAGTATCATGTACATGCTGTGGAACACGTCGTACACAATCTGTGACGTTCCAATTTTCGGCCTAGTCACAACGATGACCGATTCACAAAACGAGCGCACATCATTAATTTCGCTTGGTCGCATCTTCGCGATGATCGCAACCCTAGCAGTTTACGTCGTCATCCCGTTAGTTCGCGAGGCAATTGGCGGCTGGCTACCATGCGCAATTATCCTCTCCGTCGCAGCGCTGATCTTTATGGCACCGATTTGTTTCACCGCGAAAGAGCGCATCAGACCTGACAAAGACGCCGAAGACATCACCGTGAAACAAATGGTTTCATTCGTGAAAAAAAACCGTTACTTATTATTATTCTACGCCGCGTTCACTATCTCGGGCAGCCTAAACGTCGCACAAATGCTTCACATGTACGTCGCCCGCTTCAACCTCGGCGACGAAGGTTTAATGGCGCCTTTAGCGTTATTAACAGCGATTCCGGCAATTGCCGCGGGCGCCTTGATGCCAGTTATCACGAAAAAAATCGATAAATATTACATCTTTTTCTGGGCGACAGTTGCGACGGTTATCTTGAGTGTGATCGCCTATTTCGTCGGCTATGACAACATCATTTTACTTTATACATTCTCAGCTATCAAAGGAATTCCGGTCGGGTTCATGACGGTTTCGATGTTTATGTTCACGCCGGATTGTGCCGAATACGGGCATTACAAAACGGGAATTTCCGCACCGGGTATCTCATTCGCTTTACAAACTTTCGCTTCAAAAATCAACTCGGCAATTTCAACGGCAGCAGCTGCTGCCTGTCTAGGAATTATCGGCTTTGTCGTCGGCGAAGGTGCGATGCAGCACGCCGGATTTAGCGAACAGCTTTGGGCGGTTTACTTGCTGATTCCAGCGGTCGGAGCACTGCTTTCGATACCGTTTTTATACAAATATAAATTGCGAGATAAATACGTGCAAATAATGACCGAGGCGAACGTGGGGAACATCTCGCGCGAAGAAGCCGAAGAATTACTTGCCGATTCGAAGATTAAATAAGGAGATTTGGAATGGATTACAAACAAAAAGCAGCTGAATTAGTCGGGCAAATGACGCTCGAGGAGAAAACGTCAATGCTCAGCGGGAAAACGACTTGGGACACCGAATCGATCGACCGTTTAGGGATTGCGTCTTTGATGATGACCGATGGGCCGCACGGCTTGCGCAAACAAAACGGGGCGGCGGACAACTTAGGGGTCAACGACAGTTTGCCAGCAACGGCGTTTCCGCCAGCGGTAACTTCGGCAAGTAGCTTCGACCGCTCGCTTGTGCGATTGCTCGCTGAAACTTTAGGAGAAGAAGCGCAAGCTGAAAAGGTTTCGGTCGTTCTTGGACCTGGAATTAATATCAAACGCTCGCCACTTGGGGGACGCAACTTCGAGTATTTCTCGGAAGATCCATTTGTCGCGGGTGAGTTAGGATCGGTTTATACGGCGGGAATGCAGAGCAAAGGGATTGGCGTTTCGCTAAAACACTTTGCGGCTAATTCGCAAGAAAAATATCGATTTGTATCGGACTCGATTATCGATGAACGGGCTTTGCGCGAGATTTATTTAAGCGCGTTTGAGAAGGTCGTTAAAGAGGCAAATCCTTGGACAGTGATGTCAAGCTACAATAAATTAAACGGAGAATATACAACTGAAAGTCATCGCTTGTTGACTGAAATTCTGCGCGACGAATGGGGATTTGATGGCGTTGTTATCAGTGACTGGACTGCGGTAAACGACCGCGTAGAAGGTGTTCGCGCAGGTCTGGATTTGGAAATGCCGAATTCAGGAAATTTCTTAGATAAAATCGTAGCGCGAGCTGTTAGAAATGGTGAGTTGGAAGAAGTGGCGCTTGATGCGTGTGTTCAGCGTTTAGTTGAACTTGCTTTAAAATCAGCTGCGAACATCGTTGAAAAAACTTTTGACGTTGAAGAACACAACGCGATCTCACGTAAAATAGCGACTGAATCAGCTGTTCTTTTGAAAAACGAAGATAATATTTTACCTTTGAAAAATGGCGCGAAAATTGCGGTCATCGGCGAGTTTGCGAAGAAACCTCGTTATCAAGGAGCAGGTAGTAGTCGCACAAATCCGTTGATGCTCGACAATCCGTTTGACGCGTTGGTTTCTCTAGGTTTGGATGTAACTTACGCTGATGGGAATGACTTGAACGAAGTCAAAATGTTGGCTGAAACGAGCGACATAGTGATCGCTTTTGCAGGGCTTACTGACGATTACGAAAGCGAAGGTTTTGACCGCGAAACGCTTGCGATGCCGGAAAATCACAACGCGATGATTGTTGCGGCAAGTGCAGCAAACAAAAATACGGTTGTTGTTCTCCAAACGGGCTCACCAGTTGTGATGCCTTGGTCTGCTGACGTCAAAGGGATTTTGTTAGCCTATCTTGGCGGTCAAGCCGGAGGCTCTGCTATCGCTGACCTCTTAGTCGGGAACGTCACTCCGTCAGGGAAACTTGCCGAAACTTGGCCTTTACGTTTAGAAGATACAGCGGCTTATAAATATTTCGGAACCGAAAATCGCAACGTCGAATATCGCGAAAGCATCTTCGTTGGCTACCGTTATTACGACACCGTGGGACTAGATGTCGCGTATGAATTCGGTCACGGCTTGTCTTATACAAACTTTGAATATAGCAATTTCAAGGCGGATAAAAACGGGGCAAGTGTGACGGTTACTAATGCCGGAACTGTTGCTGGAGCTGAGATTGCGCAAATTTACGTGATCGCACCTAGTGATTCTAAGGTATCTCGCGCCGCGCAAGAACTAAAGGGATTTGATAAAGTTTACTTGGAACCCGGCGAATCAAAAGAAATTCGTTTCGTATTCGATGATCGCACGTTTGCTTTTTACAATGTAGAAAATGCAGCTTGGGAAGTCGAAGCTGGAACTTATGAAATCAAGGTTGGTGCTTCGAGCCGCGACATTAAAGGATCGGTAGAGTTAGCTGTGACGGGTGTTGACTTGCCCGCACTTGCGTCAACGGACTACGACGATTTGAAAGCTCAAATCGGAGCGGATGGGATTTTGAATATCTCGGATGCGGCGTATGAGTCAGTGTTAGGGCGACCGATTCCCGCGGAATTGCCCAAGAAGCCTTACACGCAGAACACGACGCTCGGCGACATTCAGCACACGTTGATCGGGAAATTGGTCTACAAGGTGGCGAAGGACAAGACCGAGGCGACGCTCGCGGCGAACGAAAAAGAGGGCGAGGAAGACGACGGCTGGCGCAAAATGATGGAGACGTCGATGAATGAAAACCCACTGCGCGCGCTTTCGATGATGAGCGAGGGGATGGTGCCACCCGCGAAACTGCAAGGGATGATCGACCTCTTGAACGGGAAAGTTGTTCGAGGAATCGTCAATTTAACGAAGACAATTTAAAAATGTTGCGGACTTTTCGCGTTTTTTGCCTTTTTC